>JALOBC010000042.1 GCA_023228465.1 Dokdonella sp.
CCATGATCATGACCGCAATCAGCGACATCACCGCGTTGCCGGCGAAGCCCTGGAACAGCTGCTCGATCGGCAGCAGGCGCGTCACGCCGACGGCCACGATCACCAGCAGGGCGACCAGGTCCGCGCGAATCCATTCGAGCACCAGCATCAGCACCGTGAAGCCCAGCAGGCCGAACACGAGCATCATGTTGGTGGTGAGGGTCAGGCCGGCATCCATCGGGTCGGTTCGGGTCGGGAATCAGGTGCGCAGGTGTTCAGATGCGTTCATATACGAAATCCCATACGCCGTGTCCAAGGCGTCGGCCGCGCAGTTCGAAATGGGTCTCGATGCGCCAGGGCGGGCGGATCGACGGGTCCGCGTGACGGGCGTCCACGCGCCATTGCGGCATGCCCTCCAGCGCTTCGCGCATGTGTTCGGCATAGCCGGCCCAGTCGGTGGCCAGGTGCAGGCGTCCGCCGTCGCGCACGCGCGTGGCCAGCAGGGCAAGGAACGCCGGCTGGATCAGGCGCCGCTTGTGATGGCGCTTCTTGTGCCAGGGGTCGGGGAAGAAGATGCGCACCTCGTCGAGCGTGGCCGCTGCGAATTCGTCGCGCAGTACGTCCACCGCGTCGTGCGCATAGACGCGCACGTTGTCCACGTCGGCGTCCGCAAGGCCGTTCAGCAGCCGCCCGACGCCGGGCCGATGCACCTCGATACCGATGAAATCACGGTCGGGTTCGGCTTGCGCGGCATGCAGCAACTGCTCGCCATTGCCAAAGCCGATTTCCAGCACGCGAGGCGCGCGACGCCCGAACGTGCGGTCCAGGTCGCGAAGCGTACCGGTGTAGTCCAGGCCCCAGCGCGACCAGTGCAGGTCGAAGGCGCGTTGCTGGGCGGGGGTGAAGCGCCCTTGCCGCAGTACGAAGCTGCGGATCGGGGCGGCACGATCGTTGCGGTCGTCCATGTAGATGTACACACCTCGTTCTGGCAAGGGTCGAGCCATCATCCTCGCTGGCATGCCTGCATGCGCAGACCGGGTGGAATCACGTCTCGCCCCGGCGATGGGCGCAATGGTGCCTGCTTCGATGCCGGCCTGCATCGGATCAGGTCAATACCGGGGTTCCCTGCGCGTGTTGCATTATCCGCGCTTGGGGGCCTTGCTGGCGAGTGCGGTTGCCGCAGCCTGGCGGGCGCGCCGGCATGCCCCCTTGCGTGCGGGAAAAACCGACGGCACCGCCAGGGCGGTGCCGTCGGGTCACGGCGTTGGCTCAGTGCCGGTGGTCGTCGTCGTCGCGCTGTTTCGGGTGCGGGCGTTCGCGCAGGGCCGGTGGCTGGGCGCGTGCCGGCGGTGCGGCAGTGGGCTGGACGCGCTGCGGTTGCGGCGCGCTGCGCTGGGGCGCACTGGGTTGCGGTGCGCTGCGTTGTGGCGCCGGTTGTGGCCGCTGGTAGGTCGGTGGCGCGACCTGCGGGGCGCTGCGCGGTTCGTGGCGCTGTGGCGCTACCTGTGGCGCAGGTCGCGGCGCCTGACGCTGGGTCGCCGGCGGCCGGCTTTCGTAGCGTTGCGGTGCCACCTGCGGCGCGCTGCGTTGCTCGTGACGTTGCGGCGCGACCTGCGGGGCACTGCGCTGCTCGCGCTGCGGCGTGTATTGCGGCGCACTGCGTGGCGTGGCGGGGGCCGGCGGGCGGCTGCCTGCGTCACGTGGGGGGGTGCCGCGATTCTCCGGCGCGCGCGTGGGCGTGCTGCGAACGGCCGGGGCACGCTCCTGGCTGGCGCCACCGCGCTCGGCAGGGCTGCTGCGCAGGTTCTCGTTGCGGGGCGCATAGCGCGACGATGGCAGGGCGCCCGAAGGCAGGGCCTCACGGGTCGGCACGCTGCGCGTCGGCGCGCTGCGCTTGCCCTCGTCGGTCTCCCTGGGCGCACGGCTGGGCGGCGTCGCGGGTTGCGGCACGCTGCGGCTTGGCGCGGTGCTGCCTGGCGGGGCCGTACGGCTCGGCACGCTGCTGCGTTCCGGCGCGCTGCGGGTCGGCGCCATAGTGCCTGGCGGGGCTGCGCGGCTCGGTACGTTGCTGCGCTCCGGCGCGCTGCGGCTTGGCGTGACGGCCTCGCCCGGGCTGGCGCGCCGCGTCGCGCCACCCGCTTCTGGCGTGGCGCGCGTGGGCGCACTGCCGCGCACCTCGCCGGTTGCCGTGCGGGCCGAACCCGGGGCCGGTGCACGCATCGGCAGTGGTTCGGCGCGCGCCGGTGCATCACGGCCGACCACCTGCACGCGCTCGCGTGTCGGAGCCCCGGCCACCGGCTTGCGTGCGGCGGCGAGCTCTTCCATCTGGCTGCGCTGCAGCGGTTGTGCGTTGTTGCGCTCGATCGCACGCAGGCGCGTGTCGACCGGCACTGGCCGCGGCGGCGGGGCGGTGCGTGCCAGCACGGTGCGGTTGGCCAGCGCAGCCGGCGGCGCGACCCGCGTGTTGGCGGAGATGGGCGCAATGCTGGCGCGCACCGGGGCCACGTTCAGCTGGTTGACCACGCGTGTATTGCGCAGCTCGTTGGCACTGACGCGAACGCGCGATTGCAGCACCGGGCGCGAGTTGACGAACACGTCGCGTGACACGGCCGTCACGGCCGCGGGGCTGCGCAGGTAGGCGTAGTTCACGCCGGTCAGCGGCCGCCCTCGCGAGTAGTCGTTGTAGACGTTGGTGATGTGGGTGTGATTGATGTAGGTCGTGTTGTTGATGTTGATGTTCACGAAGTAGTTGCGCGAGGTGCGATACCAGGGCACGTAGACGTCGCGCGGGCCGAGCGGGAACCAGCCCACCGGGCCGCCGATGCCGACGGAAATGCCGCTGCCCCAGCCGCTGCCCCCGACGAAGGCGACCATGGCGGGCGAGTAGATCGCCACGCTGACGCGCGGGCCCGGGTACCAACCCCAGCGACTGCCGGCATAGACCCAGCGGCCGTAATGGAACGGTGCAAAGCCCCAGGGCGCCGTATCGATCCAGGTCCAGCCCCACGGGTCGATCCACGACCAGTGGCCGCTGCGATAGGGCGCCCAGCCGACCGCCACGCGCGTCGGGTACCAGACCGCGCCGTAGTCCGGCGTGCTGCTCCAGCTGCCGTAGCGGTCGAGGTCGGCGTAACCGATCATCGATTCGGGGACGTAGCGGCTGGAAATCGAATTCTGGTAGCGCGAATTGCGTTCCATGCACCAGCGATCGAAGGGATCGTTGCGGGGAATGTCGAGGATCTCGTAGTCGCGCAGGGCCGCGTCGTAGAAGCGGTAGGAGTTGCCCGCGCGCACGGCGTAGCTGGCGTTGTTCTCGCCGTACACGTCGCCGCTGCCCTCGAACACGGTCACCATCGTCGAGTCGCCTGCCGGCGCGATGTCGATGCGGTAGTTGCCAGGCTGGCGCACCACGAAGGCGAGGGTGGGCGTGTCGATCTCGTAGCTCTGGCCCTGGCCGAGGCTGCGCACGTCCAGGTTCATCACCCCGCCGGTCAGTTCGATCTGCGCGAAGGCACTGTCGAGGTTCAGGAAGTTGAAATTGCTGCGCTCATCGAGCCGGATGGTGGCGCCGCCCAGTTCGAACTCCACGCGCGAGTCACGATCCGTATAGACCTGGTCGCCGGTGACCAGCGGCCGGTTGAGCGACACTTCGACCCAGCGGTCGCTGCCGGCCGGCTGGAAGCTGACGTTGCCACGCAGGTAGCTGATGCGGGCGACGCGGTCGGGCGGGTCGGCCAGTGCCAGGCTGCCCCATCCGCAGAAGATGAGGATCAACGCAGCGGCGCACCAGAGGCGGAAGTTGCGAAGATTCATGTTGGACATCTTGGATTTCTCCTGCGGACTGGTCGGTGGCACCGGAACACCCCGGTGCATCGTCGCACTAAACAAGTGTGCCCGCAGGGGAATGATGTGCCGATCGACGCTGAACGCTCGCCTTCCGCTGCCCGGGCTTTGCGCACGTTTACGTTGCTGCACAATCGCTTGCAGGTGGCGTGCGCGAATGTCTTGTAGCGCCGTGCCGCGCCCGCTAACCTTTTCCCATGCGGCGGGTGTAGCTCAATGGTAGAGCAGTGGCTTCCCAAGCCTCCGACGTGGGTTCGATTCCCATCACCCGCTCCAGCTCGCGAGGCAGGTGGACGAGCAGGCGCGCCGGGCCTGGATGCGGCGCGGCGGCGGCACGCCGATGAAGCATGGTGCTCAGCCCGGCGCGATGGCTTGTGCCGTCAGCGCAGGGTCCTTTCGGGATGTAGGAATCGCGATGAAGCTGGCGATCCTGTCGCGCAACAGCCGCCTGTACTCCACGCGGCGCCTGGTCGAGGCGGGCCGCGCGCGCGGCCATCGCGTGCGAGTGCTCGATCCGCTGCGCTGCTACATGCGCATCGCCTACGATGGCTTCACCGTCCACTACGGCGGGCGCGAGCTGAAGGGCATCGACGCCATGATCCCGCGCATCGGCAACTCGATCACCTTCTATGGAACGGCCGTGGTGCGCCAGTTCGAGCTGATGGGGGTGCGCACGCCCAATGGTTCGGATGCGATCTTGCGCGCGCGCGACAAGCTGCGCGCGCTGCAACTCCTCGCCCGCGCCGGGCTGGACCTGCCGGCGACCGTGTTTGGCGACAATCCCGATGACACCAGCGACCTGCTGGCCCTGCTGGGCGAGCCGCCGCATGTCATCAAGCTCAACGAGGGCGCGCAGGGCGAGGGCGTGCTGCTGGCCGAACGGCGCGCATCCGCCAAGGGCATGATCGAGGCCTTCCGCAGCCTGTATGCGGATTTCATCGTGCAGGAATTCATCGCCGAGGCCGGCGGCGCGGATCTGCGCTGCTTCGTGGTGGGCGATCGGGTGGTGGCGGCCGTATGCCGGCAGGCGCCGGAAGGGGATTTCCGCGCCAACCTGCATCGCGGCGGCAGCGCCAGTGCGGTCGAGCTGGATGCGGTCGAAATCGCCACCGCCGTGCGCGCGGCAAGCGTGATGGGCCTTGGCGTCGCCGGCGTGGATCTCCTGCGCTCGCGCCGCGGCCCGCTGGTGCTGGAGGTCAATTCCTCGCCCGGCCTGCAGGGCATCGAGGAAGCCACCGGCATCGACGTGGCCGGTGCCGTCATCGAGCACCTGGAGGGCTTGGACGCGGGCCCGCCGCTTCGGCGCGATGACTACGATAATTGTCGTTGACAGCGCGTTCGACTTTCCCTAGCATGTGTACGAGTCTTCTCGTAACGTGACCCTGCCGTCGGCGACCGGTTGCGTGCGTGGAGACCATCCTTTCCGATTCCCGCCATTGGAGTGACACCCCCATGTCCCACGCTGCCATCCCGCGCGCGTTTGCCCTCGCCCTGTGTTTCGCCCTTGCCATGCCGGCCGTCGTCCAGGCCGCGGCACAATCGGGCTGGAAGTTCGCCGTCGACACGCCTGCCGAGTTCGAGGTGCAGGCGGCCGAGGTGCGCAAGGAGATGAGCACCGATGGCAGGTACGGCGCGATCAGCGTCGATGACCGCAACGCGGTGGAAGCCGACCTCAAGCGTATCGACGACCTGCTCGAATCGAAGGGTTCCGTCAAGGCCCTGAACGACCAGGAGCAGGTGGATTTGATGAATGCCCAGGAGCGCATCAACGCGGTATTGACCAAGAACGATGGCAACCGCCTCATCTGCACCATGGAACAGCGCACCGGCACCAACTTCAAGAAGAAGGTATGCCAGACTGCCCGCCAGCGCGACCAGATTCGCGAGGATTCGCAGAAGGCGCACCTGGATTCTTTTCGCCTGCACCAGCCGGTGCCTCCCGAAAGCGCCAGGGGGTTCTGAGTTCGCGATCCGATTCCTGATTCCCGACAAGTAGTCGACGATGGAGGCGCCAGACTTTGAATCTGTCCTGCAAGCCGGAAGTTCCGGGCAAGCCCACCGAGGCCGAACTGGCGATCCTCAACGTGTTGTGGGAGCGCGGCGAAGGCACCGTCCGCGATGTCTTCGACGCGCTCTATCGCGATGAGGGCGGTGGCTACACCACTGCCCTGAAACTGCTGCAGATCATGCATGGCAAGGGCCTGGTGCGGCGCGACGATTCGGAACGCGCACACGTGTATTCGGCCGCCGTGAACAAGCAGCGCACGCAGAAGCGCTTCCTGGCCGACATGGTGCAGCGCGTGTTCGATGGCTCGCCCTCGCAACTGGTGCTGCAGGTGCTGGGTGGGCGACCGCAGGCGACGCGGGAAGAACTCGACCAGATTCGCGCTCTGCTCGATGCGTTGGACGGAGGCGACCGATGAGCGTGCTCGGGCCGGATTCCTGGGCCGTCCTGCTGGCGCTCGGCTGGGCGCTGCTGCATCTGCTCTGGCAAGGCGTCCTCGTCGGCGTCGCGCATGCCCTGTTGCGCGCCGTGCTGCCGCGTTCGGCGAGCCATGCGCGCTACGCTGCAGGGCTGGGCGCGCTGGCGGTGCTTGTGCTGCTTCCGGTGGCCACCTTCGTCCATTTGTTGGACGGCTTCGCGCCCGCCGTCACCGTGGCTTCCGCGGGAGTCCTCGCTGCAGATGGCGCCGTGCAGGCCGGCCCCGGCTGGGCGCTGGCAGGCGGCGAGGGCAGCCTGGCGGTGTGGGTGGTGGCGCTGTGGCTGGCCGGCGTGCTGGTCGTGGCCATGCGCTCGCTGAACCAATGGTGCCAATTGCAGCGCACCTTGCGCCGTTGGGCGCGACCCGATGCGCGCCTGGCCGCCCAGCTGGCCTCGCTGGCACGGCGTTTCGACTATCGCGGCCCGCTGCGTGTCCTGGTGTGCGAACGGATCGATACGCCCACCCTGATCGGCTGGCTGCGGCCGGTGATCCTCATGCCCGCAGCCATCGCCCTGCGCTTTCCGCAGGCGCAGATCGAACACATCCTGGCGCACGAGCTGGGCCACCTGTGCCGCCATGACCACCTGTGCAACCTGCTGCAGGCGGTGGTCGAAACCCTGCTCTTCTACCACCCGGTGGTGCACTGGATCGCCCGCCAGGTACGCGAGGATCGGGAGGTCTGCTGCGATCTGCTGGTGCTGGCGCGCACTGGCGGGGCGCCCTGCGACTATGCCCGCACCCTGGTTGCGCTGGAGGAGTTGCGCCAGCCACCGGTGCGCCTCGCACTGGCGGCCAACGGTGGGGTGCTGCTCGACCGCGTGCGCCGCATCGTGGGCGCGGTGCCGGACCACCGCAAATCCGTCTCGCGCCGGTTCTTGCTGGTGCTGGTCGCCTGCCTGGTGGTGGCCGTGGCCGGCTTCTCCCGCCTGCAGCGCCAGGCCGTGGTACGGGTGCAGGGCCCGGACGCGCCACGGGTCGACCTGGCGCTGGACATGCCGGCAGCGGGCGATCTGGTGCCCGCGGTGTCGGCGCGCGTGCAGCTGGCCGGCAATCCGCGCATCCGCGCACCGCACGATGACGTTGCGGCTCCCGCGCCATCCAACCTGGCGGCTGGCGAGGCGACGCCTGCGCGCGTCGCTGCCCGATCGCCAGTCGCAACCGTGTCCGTGCCGGCACGTGCGCCGCCACCCCCACCGGCCGCTGCCCCGCCAGCCTTCGCCCCGGTCGCCGCCACCCGCGAGCCCAGTCCGGGCAGCGCGTCTGGAGCGACGTCCGCGCCGGGCGGCCAACCCGCGCTTGCCGCAGCGCCCGCCACGGAGGACGTGCCGCGCCTGGTCGCCGTGCAGGTCGTGTCGCCGGAATACCCCTTCGACGCACATGCGGACGGGGCGCAGCGCGTCGAGCTGGCGTTCCGGGTTCGCCGTGACGGCAGCGTGCGCGATATCGAGGTACTTTCCGGGCCGCGCGAACGGTCCTTCGCGCAGGCGGCCGAACGTGCACTCGGCAAGTGGCGCTTTGAACCGGCGTCGGCGATGCCCGGCACGCGATACCGGCAGGCCTTCGAGTTTGTCCTGCCTGGCCAGCAGGGCGCCAACGCGGACCTTGGGTGCGTCCGCAAGACCGGGTCGATGCTGTGTCGACACGCGGGCGCACCGGAGGAGGAAACGGGCGCTACCGTGGCGTCCGGCAGCAGCGCAAGTGCACGCGCCGTGGGTGTCTGACGGCGTGTCGCCGCGATCGGATCTGTCCTGCGTCGCGCTTAACGCAACCCTCCGCTCGTCTTAACGACGCCTTAATAGGCGCGTGCCTATATTGATTCGACCGTGGTTTGTCCGACACTCCAAGTCAGGTTCCGTGACTGGCAGATTACGGTATCGGGGCAGTAGCTTTTTTGGCCCAGGCAAGGCGCGTTCCCCCAATGGCGCCTTCCTGGGCCATTTTCTTGATCGCTGCTGCTCCTCGGCTTGAAGCCGCGCCGTCGCGTCCCCATCCCTTGTGTGTTGCGGCTTTCGCGTTAAGCTAGGCGCGCCATGCGTATCCTCGTCATAGAAGACAACAGCGACATTGCAGCCAATATCGGTGATTTCCTTGCCGATCGTGGGCATGTCGTCGATTTTGCCGGTGACGGCGTCACCGGCCTGCACCTGGCGGTAGTCAACGAATTCGATGTGATCGTGCTCGACCTGGGCCTGCCCGGCATGGACGGACTGGAAGTGTGTCGCAAGCTCCGCGAGGAGGCCAAGCGCCAGACCCCGGTGCTCATGCTGACCGCGCGCGACACGCTGGACAACAAGCTCACCGGCTTCGATTCGGGCGCCGACGACTACATGGTCAAGCCTTTCGCGCTGCAGGAGCTGGCGGCGCGCCTGGAGGTGCTCGGCCGCCGCGGCAAGGGCAACAAGAGTCGCCTGCTGCAACTGGCCGATCTCACCTACAACCTGGACACCCTGACCATCAGCCGCGCCGGCAAGCAGATCCAGCTGAACCCGATTGGCCTGAAACTGCTGCAGTCGCTGATGGAATCGGCACCCTCGGTGGTGACCCGTCAGGAACTGGAAACGCGCGTGTGGGGCGAGGAATTGCCGGACAGCGATTCCCTGCGCGTGCACATCCACGGCCTGCGTGCGGCAATCGACAAGCCCTTCGACAAGCCGCTGATCCAGACCCGCCACGGCATCGGCTATCGCATGGTCGATCCGGATGCGCTACCGACGTAGGCTCCGCTCCCGCATCATCATTTCCTTCGCGCTGTTCGGGCTCAGCCTGACGGCGCTGTTTGCCGTGTCCACGGTGTACATGCGCACGCGCCTGGAAGGGCAGCTGATCAACACCACGCTGGAACGCGAGGTCAAGCGCTTCGTCGATTTCAAGCGCCACAACCCCGACCCCAACGCGCCGTGGACGATGAGTGTCTATTTCGTCGACATCTTCGCGGCGCGCAAGTTTTCCAACGTGCCCTTCGCCTGGCAGAAGTACACCACGGGCGTTTACGACATCGAGGACATTGGTCGCGATGGTCGCGTGCGCCCGTTCAAGCTGGCCGTTTACAAGGACAAGGACTACTGGGCCTTCCTGCGTTTCGACGTGAGCACGCAGAAACTGAGCGAGCGCCAGTTGCTCACGGTGTTGATCGCCACCGTTGCGGCGTTCGCCATCCTCTCGTTGCTGATCGGCTTCTGGCTGTCGGCGCGGGTGATGAGTCCGGTGACCGATCTCGCCCGTCGCGTGCGCGAAATGAGTCGCACCGGCAAGCCCGAACGCCTGATGGCGCATTTTGCCGACGACGAGGTGGGGCAACTCGCCGCCGCGCTCGATGATTACTCGACCCGCCTCACCGAAATGGTCGAGCGCGACCGCGAATTCAACGCCGACGTCAGCCACGAGTTGCGCACGCCGCTGGCCGTCATTGCCAGT
Source organism: Dokdonella sp. (assembly GCA_023228465.1). Taxonomy (GTDB): domain Bacteria; phylum Pseudomonadota; class Gammaproteobacteria; order Xanthomonadales; family Rhodanobacteraceae; genus Dokdonella_A. Next base: position 9,720 of record JALOBC010000042.1, read on the forward strand.
ACCACCGAGCTGCTGCAGACCTCGCCGGATCTGGCCGACAAGCCGCGCGAGCGGCTCAAGCGCATCGAACGCGCGGTGCGCCAATCGACTGAGCTAATCGACGCACTGCTGCTGCTTTCACGCCGCGAGCGCCAGGCGCCCACCGATGGCGAGACCACCGACGTCGCGCGCACGGTCGAGCTGATCGTGGATGCGCAACGCCCGCACCTCGCCAACAAGCCGGTCGAGGTGAGGGTCGAGATCGACGAGCCCCTGGCCGTGGCGGCACCTTCCTCGGTCGTTTCGGTGGCGTTGGCCAATCTCATCGGCAATGCCTTCAAGTACACGCCCGCGGGCGAAGTCATCATCACGGTCGGGCACGGCCGCGTCACCGTCGAGGACACCGGGCCGGGCATCAAGCCGGAAGATGCCGAGAGGCTGTTCGAGCGCGGCGTGCGCGGGACCCACGTCGGCAAGGGCGGCGGCCTGGGTCTGGCCATCGTCCGCCGCCTCTGCGAACTCTACGGCTGGAAGGTTTCGCTCGCCCCGCGCCCGCAGGGCGGCGCAACGGCGACGTTGGACTTGCGACTCGATTCCTGAAGGATCATCGGCGCAGCGCGTCTCGCGTCCTGCGCCCGTTGAGCCATTCGGGAGCGCTGGCAGGCAAGTTCCGCCGATTTCAATGATTCTGGCGGGTTCTGCACAACTTCTGGCGGCTTTCGTCAAACCCGCGCGCGCGATTCTTGCCAACCTGCATGCCACCCGCGCTGCCGGATTGACCCGCCATGCCGAAACCCCCGCCACCGCGATCCCACTCGGATCTGCTCTGCCAGGAACTCTTTGCGCTGAGGGATGCCGTCGCCACCAGCAAGCAGGAGAAGGAGCCGGCTGCGGAACCCGATGGAGCAGAACGGAATCACGAACCCAATGAGCTGCCACCCGCCGGGGAGCAGCCCGCACCGGAAGGATGGCGATGAGCGCGGCGCGCGCACCCGGCTATCGGTGTGCAGCGCGGACCGGGTCCGTTTGCGCCGCCCCCAGCACATCGAGCCGGCATCGCCTGCGGATGGCAGCGCCCGGCGCCCCGCCCGTCGCCTGCCCCATCGCCCACCCATGCAACTGTCGGCGGCACCGGCTTGTGCACAATCGGCCGCAGATCGGGTTGAGCCCTCAGGTTTCCACACTTTGTACGTTTGAAGATGGATTGCTTTGGAAAGCATTACACGCTGGCGCGCAAGATTCACAATTCGTTTCATGTGGGCACTTGTAGATGTGGCGTCACAAACACAAACGGAGGCAAGGCATGAGAACGCAGTTCAGAGCAGCACTGACCACACTCTTGGCGGCAGGAGGCATCCTCTGGGGCAGCGCGGCGCTTGCCGCATTTCCCGCGCCGTACTGTGTGCGCGGCTACGCCAGTAACGTCGAGCCGATCACCCTGGTTGAAATCGACGGAATCGAGAACGTCACGCCAGGCGCATTGAATGGTTCGCCGGCGAACGAGGATTTCACTGCAATCGTGGGTGAGCTCGCCCCGGGCGCCAGTTACATCATAAAGGTGCAGGGCAATACGGATGGCAACTTCCGCAACGCAATCGCGGTGTACTTCGACTGGGACCAGGATGGCAGCTTCAGTGCCAGTGAAGGCTATTTCATCGGTGTCCTGGAAAATTCGACAGGCGCGGATGGCAAGACCGTGTCGGCATCCATTCCCGTACCCTCTACGGCAAGCCTCGGCCAGACACGCATGCGGGTCACGAAGCAGTACACCTCTTCCGCTTCGCCCACCATTGAAGATGCCAAGGCCTGTGGCACATCTGGCTTTGGCCAGGCCGAGGATTACACCATCGATATCGATCCCAATGCATTCATTGCGCCAGACCTTGCACTCGCGATCAGCCCGTCAAGTGCGCAGGTGGGCGCGCCGGTATCGCTGACGGTCATGCTCGGCAACAGCTCGCCGGAATCATCGTGGCTGACCGACGATTTCCGGGTGACACTCCCGGATGGCCTGACCTTTTCCAATATGCATGCGGATTGTCACGGCACGATTGTTGCCGACGACGGGAGCGATGTCCTGCTATTTGAATATGATGGCGCGATTCCTCCTGGAGGATGCATTATCACTGCGGACGTGACCGCCAGCGCAGGCGGCCAGTTCGAGATCCAGACGGGTACGCTTTATACACATCAGGGCAACGCGGATCCCGTTTCCATCGGCTTTCTGGCCACCCAGGGCGATGCGGAAGTGACCTATGCAACCGATTTCGAGGAGTTTCCGCTGGGTCCCGTGGATGGACAGGCAGGCTGGATTGCCCGCTATTTCAACGTCGTGTCCGATGAGCCCCGGGCTGACGAGTCCATGCGGTCCGGCAAATTCGTGCAGGGCCTCAGCAAGAGCTCGCCAACGTCGGAGAATACTCCGATGATCCGCTCGCCATGGTTCTGCTGCTTCTGGAGATCAATGGAGCCGGAGGCATCCGAGACACTCTACATGTCCGTCGCGGCCAACCTGCGCATCTCCCGCAACATCAGTGGAGCCAGTTGGCAACTCGGGCCGGAGGACCCTGACACGAGCCGCATCACGACGAGGGTGCAGTTTGATCGGTCGGCGGAGCGAAAGATCCGGGCAGTCAAATTCGATGCCGGCGGCGAAATCACACCAGTTGATACTGGCGCCCAATGGCCGGTCGACACGGATTTCAGGTTCAAGGTGATCGTCAACCGCGGCAACGGCGCGCTCAAGCTGTGCATGGACGACACGGAAATCTATTCGGATGCGAGCGGTGCTGGTACCTTGGCACGCAGCATCAAGCAGCTCACGATGGCGCAGGTGGTAGGGCCAGGCCAGACCGAAAACAACACCTTCGACATCGACGATCTTGAGGCCGAGAGCACGCCCTACGGCAGCTGCGACGGGCTTGCGGCGGCGGTTGAGGTCGCAGCCAGCGTCGGCACCGGCTCGGGCAGCATTGTCCCGGGCGGCGTGCAGTCGTTCCAGGAGGGCGATACTCCCAGCTTCAGCCTTCTCCCGACAGGCGGCCACCAGATCGTCAATGTGGTTGGCACGTGCTCCGGCTTCCTCGTTGACAATACCTTCACCACGTATCCGTTGGCGGGCAACTGTACGATCGTTGCGAACTTCGGTCCGGGTGGGGAACTTCCCGACGACATCTTCGCCAACGGTTTCGACTCGTAGGGCATGCACCCGGGCCCGCAACGGTGCGGGCCCGGGCCGGCTGGCGAGTGCACGGCCACGTGGCACGGCGCCCAAGTGAAAGGGCCCAAACGCCGCGGCGCCTTGGGTTGAAGGCGCAGTGACACGCGGCGGCCAAGTAGGCCCCTCGGCGGCAAAGTGAGGGTCGCGGTCGATCACGGTCGGTCAAGGCTGCGTCACCGTCGAGGCCACCGGACCCGGCATCAGCCGGAAGATGCCGAGGCTGTTCGAGCGCGGCGTGCGAGGTACCCAGGTCGGCAAGGGCGGCTGCCTGGGCCTGGCCATCGTGCGTCGCCTCTGCGAACTCTATGGCTGGCAGGTCTCCGTTGCGCCGCGACCGCAGGGTGGCGCGACGGCCACGCTGGATTTCCACCTGACACGCTGGCGTGCGTCGCACGTGCCGACGAGAACGGCACCGTGCGGTTTGCCGCAGCAATGGATTGGCCTGTCGCGGCCAGCAGTGGTTGCGGCGCGCGTCCGGGGCTGTGGACATGCATTTTGGGCAGCGCCTGAAGGTTGGCCGGCAACGGATCGGGGACACGAGCGGATCTCTCGCGGCCGGCGCAATGCCAATCGCCGATCGGATGCAGCGAGTCGGGGAAAGGGCGATACTCCCTTCGCCATGGGGATCCGAAGTTCGTGCGCGCGTGTCGCGCGTCGTTTTCGATCGATCAGCTGCCACCGACTTCCGGGGTGGCTGTTACCCGTCTGCCTGATTGCCATTGCGCCCGCGCTCGCCCAGCCGTCGCAGGCGACAAGCGGGGAAGCCTCCGCACAATACCTGGTAGACCACTGGACGACGGCACACGGATTGCCGGTCAACGGCATCAATCGCGTTCTGGTGAGTCGCTCCGGCTACGTCTGGCTGGCGACCTTCGATGGGCTGGTGAGGTTTGACGGGCACCGGTTCACCGTCTTCCGCTCGGGGCCAGCGCATCCAAATCTTCCCGACAACCGCATACTCGATCTGATCGAGACGGCGCAGGGCGAGCTGTGGATGCTCACCGAGGGCCAGCAGCTGTCGCACTTCGACGGGCGGGCTTTTCATGCCGGGGAAGACACTGCCGGGTTGGCGGCGACGCAGTTCGAAAACATCACCGCAGACGAGTTCGGCGCGATCTGGGTTTCCTGGCCCGAGGGACTGGCAATGCGCCGGATGGATGGCAGCTTCGCGCCGATTGCCGGGAGCGAGGCCTTGGGCACCATCCATGAGGTGCGGGTGGTTGCCCCCGGGGCAGGCTGGGTGTCCGCAGAACATGGGCTCGCCTGGATCGCGAACGAACAGGTGCTCCGTGTCTTGGACCGGTCCGACGGAGTGCCGCTCCCGGTGCTGTCGTCGGTTGTCGATACTCGCGGGCGTCTTTGGGCTGCGGGGAGCACGCAGGTGGTGCGCGGCAATCCAGGTGGACCGTTCCAGCTCGTAGTGGGAGGGGCGAAATTCTGGCGTCTCGGAGCTGCAGGTGACGAGGTATCCATCCATGGTGAGCAGGATGAATACACGATCGACGTCAATGACGTGATCCATCATCGTGTGCGTGATCCTTCCTTTCAGGGAATCGATCGAGAGACGCTCGTACGGCGAGATGGGGAGGGAAACCTGTGGCGCAATCGTCTGGATCGTCTCGATTACAACGGTACGCCGGTCTTCGAGCCGCCATGCAAGATCAACGACTTCTCATTTGGTGCTGATGGCGCAATCTGGGTTGCCACTGCTTGCGATGGCGTGTTCGAGTTACGTCCTCGAAACGTTTTTTCCCTCGCCCATCTGGATGGGGTCCAGCTGAGCAGCGTCTATAGCCTCGGCCAAACGGCCGATGGTGCGCTGTGGATCAGCACGTTGAACCAGGGCATCGCCAGACTTGCCCCGGATGGGGCGGTTTCCTGGCTCCGCAGCGAGCACGGCGGGTTCGGCATGGGGCAACATGTCATCGAGATCGGCCCGCAGGAAGAAACGTGGGTGGGCTCGTGCCGGGTCTTCGCGCACGTGCAATGCGCGACCCCTGAAGACTGGCCCCTGGCAGTTGGCCGTGGCACTGAAATCCAGTCCATCCATCGAAGTCGTGATGGCACGTTGTGGGTTGGTGGGCGCGGCTTGTGGCAACAGGATCCGTCCGGGCGCTGGCATTCGATGGCCGAGTCGAGCGGGCTCGCCAGCGGGCCGATCCGCGACCGCATTCGCGCCATTATCGAGGTCGAGGACGGCAGCTTGTGGTTTGCCACCCGCGGGAGAGGGGTGCTGCGGCGAAGCACCGATGGTCGGTTTCGTCTGTTCACCACGGAAGACGGCCTTTTCAGCGCGTCGATTCGCGCAATGCGGTTGGACGACCGACAGCAACTCTGGATTGCTACGGAGGATCGGGGCCTGTGTCGCATGCGCAATCCAGGCGCGCCTCTGCCGGACATCCAGTGCATCGACCGCAAGCAGGGACTGTGGTCGGACAGCCTGCACCAGCTTCTTTTCGATGACGCCGGGCGGATGTGGATCAACAGCAATGACGGAATCTTCGCGATCGGCATCGAGGCGCTCGATGCGGTGATCGACGGAAGAACCGACCGGGTATACCCCCAGGTCTACACCGAGCGGGACGGTTCGCCGAACCGGGAAGGTAACGGCGGAATCGACAATGCCGGTATCCGCCTTGCTGACGGGCGTATGGCGTTTCCCACGCAGGGCGGCGTGGCGTTGCTGGACCCGCGCGATCTGCCGCCGCCCAGGGTCGAAGTGCGCGCGGTATTCGAATCCCTGATCCTGCCGGACGGACGCAGCATGGTCGCGAGCCCGGAGATGCAGTTGTCCCGCGGGACCAGGAACTTCACCCTGCAATACACCGGCCTGGCCCCGCAATTGACCGCGCCGGCCTACTTCCGCTACCGGTTGCTGCCCGATCAAGGCTGGACCGACGTGGGCGGCGCGCGCCAGATCAGTCTCAGCAATCTTGCTCCAGGTTCGCGCACGATCGAACTGGTCGCACTGGGTAGCGCCGGTGCTGCCGGTTCCGTGGCGCAGATCACCGTCGGCCTGCCCTATCACGTGCATGAAACCCCGGCGTTTCGCCTTGGCGTTCCGATGTTGCTGCTGCTGGGCGGAGTCGCCTGGGTGCTGTACCTGCGCCACCAGGGCCGCATGCGCCAGCGGTTGCTGGAGCGCAGCGTCGCCGAGCGCACCGTCGAACTCCAGGGCGCGCTGGTCACGGTCAACGAACAACGCGATCAGATCGAACGCCTCGCCCAGAGCAAGGCGCGATTTTTCGCCAATGTCAGCCACGAACTGCGCACGCCGCTGGCGCTGTTGAGCGGTCCCATTGACGACTACGTCGACGGTCGCCCGCCTTCCGGTCAGCTGCTGGCTGCCATGCAACGCAACGCCCATCGCCTGGAGCGCCTGATCGGCCAGTTGCTGGATCTCGAGCGCATCGATGCCCGGCGCTTTCCCTTGCGCCCGCAGCGCCTCGATCTGGTGGCCCTGGTGCAAGAAAGCGTCACGGCGTTCCGGCCACTGGCCGAACACGAAGGAATTTCATTGCTGCAGAACCTGCCCGACCAGCCGACAGCGGTCTGCGGCGACAGCGAACAGTTGATGCGGGTAATTGGCAATCTGCTCTCCAATGCCCTCAAGTTCAGCCCGGCCGGCGGGCAGGTCAAGGTTTCGCTGCGTGGAACGGACCCGGATACCGTCGAACTGCGCGTGGACGATTCCGGTCCTGGTGTCGCCGAGGCGTGGCGCTCACGCATTTTCGACCGCTTCTCGCAGATGGGCAGCGAAGCCACCCGCCGGCGCGAAGGCGCCGGGCTGGGACTGGCCTTGTGCCGTGAAGTCGCCGAACTCCATGGAGGTCGCCTTTACGCCACGGACGGTCGCCTGGGAGGTGCCGGGTTCGTATTCGAGTTGCCGTCCCCTGCGCGTTCACCACTGTCCGTTGCCACCGAGAACCTGGCACACAGCGTGACTTCCACGCATGCCGAACCGCCAGAAGCAACGAACGCGCCGCCGGGCACGCATCCGCCCGCGCTGCCGGCCGCTGCAGGCGCGAGTGGCACGGGTGCGCAAACGCTCACCGCGCCTGAGCACGCCGACACCCGCCCGCTGGTGTTGTTGGCCGAGGACAATCCGGATTTGCGGGCCTATCTTGCCGGTGTGCTGGCCGAGCACTACCGGGTCGTTGCCGCGGCGGATGGCCAGATCGCGCTGGAACAGGCCCGCAGCGAGCCGCCCGATCTTGTGGTCACCGACTTGATGATGCCGAACCTCGATGGCCTGGGGCTCGCCGCAGCGATGCGCAAGGAGGTTGCCCTGGCGGGTGTCCCGATCGTTTTCCTGACCGCGCGCGCGAGTGATTCGGACCGTGCGGCAGGCCTGGCCGGCGGCGCTGACTACTACCTCACGAAGCCATTCGACAGTCGCGTGTTGCTGGCACAGCTTGGTGCCGCGCTGCGCGCCTGCCACCGGCTGCGTGAGCACTATGCCAGCCAATCCGGCAGTGCGGTTGCGGCCAAACCAGCGCGCAGTACGTTCGTCGCGCACCTCGAGCGGGCTTTCGCGGCCCATGCCCACGACCCTGAATTCGGTGTACCAGCACTGGCTGTTGCCATGCACATGAGCGAATCGGCGCTGCGTCGCCATTGCCGTGATGAATGCAACGCCTCGCCGGGTGAATTGCTGCGCCGCTTCCGCCTGGAGCGCGCGCGTGCGCTGCTCGCTGAAGGCGCCGGCACCGTGTCCGAAGTCGCCTATGCAGTTGGCTATAGCAGCTTGTCTGCGTTCAGCCGCGCCTATCGCGACCAGTTCGATCACGCGCCCACCCAAGCGTAAGCGACGCGCCGTGATGTGGCCAGGGCATGACGGCGCCTTGCCGGGTGGTGTCGGGAGTCCTGCGTGGCCGTGCGTGCCGCCATTCTGGTGGGTTCTGCACAACATCTGGCGGCTTATGTCAAACCTGCGCGGCGGCTTCTTGCCAACCTGTACCCATGCACACCGCTGGATTGCGCCGCAATGCCGGAAAAGCCGCCGCCGCCCCGATCGGACCTGCTGCGTCAGGAACTGAATGCGCTGAAAGATGCGGCCGCCGGCAGCGCAGTGCATCGGGCTGGCGGCCTATGAGTTCACGCTTGCCGCCGATGGCCAGACGCTGGTCGGTCGCGATACGCGAAACGATATCCCGATGTCGATGAGCCTCAGTGCGGACGGCAAGTGCTTCGTCGGCCACTGGACCGGTGGCGATGCGGACGACGTCGGCACGTTATGGAATTTTGCACAGTGGCAGGTCGGCAGTATTGGATGACACGACACCAGGCCTGACCCGAGGACCGGTTGGGCAGCGCAGGTCCGGCACCCGACTCGGCTTTGCGAGCACGTGGCGTGTCGGTGGTTTCCCCAGAAGGATGCGAGTGCCAGGGATGGCTTTTTTTCAAATGAATGATCTGCCGGTCGCAGGTCCTCTGCGATCTGGGGAACGCGATCTCCAGCATGTGCCGACGATTCAGCCAGGGCGCGCGGGCACGCTGGCCTGCACGGGAGGAGCCGGCGCGCGGCTTGTCGCGGGCCCGACAGGCGTTGCTGCGCTCAGCCTTCGCGGCAATCCAGTTCGTGGTGAATCAGCACCACGCATTGCGAGGCGAACAGCATGCGCGGGCCGAGGCTGATTCTTCCGGCGCCGAGGCGCTCGAGGCCATGCAGGCTGTTCCTCGGCATGGGTAGATGATCGGTCAGCACGAAGCAGGGCGCGCGGGTGAATGCCTGCTCACGGATCGGCGTGCCCTTGCGGTCCAGGACAAACAGCTCGAACTGCGTGGCCAGCATCTGCATCAGCTTCTCGAAGCTGGTCGTGCGCACCGTGATACCGGGCGCCACGCTGCGAGCCTCCTCCTTGCCCATGCCGCGCGAGGCATCCAACGCCCGGGCGATCGTGCCAAGCAGGGCCTGCTCGTGGAATCCGCCGGTGTCGCCCAGCTCGTTGGCGTGGAAGCTGATGACGCGCGAGAAATCCGGACTGCGTTCCAATACCAGGTGCACGATCACGTCGGCGCGGTGTGATTGCGCCACGAACAGCGCGTTCATCAGCGCATGCGCCAGGATCTCGCTGTGCGCTTCCTTGCCGACCGATGCCAGCAGGCCAGCGCTGTCGGTGGGCGTGGATCGGGCCCGCACTACAAAGGCGCGCATCGATCCGGTGACTCCACGGGGTTCGACGGTCGCCACGTGACGTCCGGCTCAGACCTGCTCGAGCCATCCGTAGCGATCTTGCGTGCGCCCTTCGAACAGGCCGAAGAACAGCTCCTGCATGCGCGTCGTCAATGGCCCGGGCCGGCCATTGCCGACCGGCTTGTGATCAACCGAACGGATGGGGGTGATTTCCGCGGCGGTGCCGCACATGAAGAGCTCGTCGCACAGGTAGAGATATTCGCGCGGCATGTCACGTTCGATGACTTCGATCCCGGCATCGCGCGCCAGACGGATCAGCGAGTTGCGCGTGATGCCGTTGAGCAGTGCCGCGCTCACCGGCGTGGTGTGCAGCGCACCGTCGAAGACGAGGAAGATGTTCTCGCCGGCGCCTTCGCTCAGGAGGCCGGTCGAGGCCAGCGCGATACCCTCGCCGAAGCCGAGCCGGCGCGCCTCGCGCGCCATCAGCTGGCCGGAAAGATAATTGCCGCCGGCCTTGGCGCCGGCCGGGATGGTGTTGGGCGCGAAGCGTTGCCAGCTCGACACGCAGGCGTCGATGCCCTGCTCGAGCACTCCGGCGCCCAGGTAGGCACCCATTTCCCAGGCCGCAACCGCCACGTCGATGGGGGTTTCGGCGGCCAGGCCGAAGCCGCCCAGGCCGCGGTAGGCGAGCGGGCGCAGGTAGGCCTTGGTCAAGCCGTTGGTCCGCAGCACCTCGCGACACGCCGCATGAAGCTGCTCAGGCGTGAACGGAATTTCCATCGAATAGATCTTCGCCGAAGCGTACAGGCGCCGGATGTGATCGGTCAGGCGGAAGATCGCCGTACCCTGAGGCGTTTCGTAGCTGCGTATGCCCTCGAACACGGAAGAACCGTAGTTGAGTGCGTGCGCCATCACGTGCGTGGTGGCTTCGGCCCAGGGCTTGATCTGTCCGTTCTGCCAGATGAACTGCGGGTAGGTGGGGGCAGCCATGCGAATCTCCCGGACCAAAGCTGGAATCATAGCAGCGCCGCGCGCCAGGCCCGGTGGCGATTCCGGGCGCCAGGTTGCGCCACTTCACCAGCCAAGCCACAGACAGGCGCCGTCCGTCGTCACACGAAAGTCGATCGCCTGCACCGGCCCGGTCAGCGCCTGGCCCGTACGTATTTCCATGGAGCGCCCATCCGGGCCGGGTTCGGCGGCCAACAGGGGCTGCGCGACGAGCCTGCGCAGTTCCGCCATGCCGCGCGCGGCCGATCCGGTTCCAAAGCCATCCCAGCGCAGCAGGGCGGCGAGGGCATTGGCATCCTGTCGGGTCACTGCGTCGGCAATGCGTGCCTGCAGGTCCGCCGGCGTCGCCGGACAGGCCACCGTGCCGGCATCCTCGCGTGCGCCCGACGCGGCGGGCGCGGCCGGCTTGGCCAGGTCCGGGCCCAGCGCGCTGCAGGGCAGGCCGGAGAACACGGTTTCGCCGTGCGGGCCGAGGCAGCGGTGGATGCGCTGGCCGCTGTCCGCCACCGCGGCGGGCGTGGCAAGGAGCAGGCCGGCGCCCAGCACCCCCGCGGCGATGCAACAAAACGCGATGCTTGCGCCGAGGATGCGGCTGTGTTCAAGTGCCGCCATGATCGTTCCGGCCTTCTCCTGCATGCCCGGCCGCGCACCCGTCCAGGGTGGCGTGGCGCGCGGCAATGGCCTCAATAATAACGTCAGCCCGACATCGGGGGCCGGCGTGTAGGCGCGTATTCCAGAGCGCAGCGACACGATCAGAAGGCCCGCCCAGTGCGGGCCTTCGTCGTTTCCGATGCAGCGAATTCCCTTTCCGCGGTGATGACGAGGTGGGCGATGTGTTCGATTCTAGGCTGGTTTGGCACTGGGCAGGATGAGGATCTGCAGGGCTTGCGTGCGCAGGCACTGGAAATGTCACAGCGCCAGCGCCATCGCGGGCCGGACTGGAGCGGTGTGCATGTTGCGCCGGGCGCGATCCTGGTGCACGAGCGCCTGGCCATCGTCGATCCGGCGAGTGGCGCCCAGCCGCTGCTGTCGCGCGAGGGCAGCCTTGCCCTGGCTGTCAACGGAGAAATCTACAATCACCGCGCGCTTCGGACTGCACTGGACTGGGACTTCACCAGCGGTTCGGATTGCGAGGTGATCAGCGCGCTTCATGCGTGTGCCGCGGACGCCGATCCCGCTGAGTGGTTGGTGCGCCTGAATGGAATATTTGCCTTCGCGCTGCACGATGCACGGCGCAAGCGCTACCTGATCGCACGCGATCCGTTCGGCGTGTGCCCGCTCTACTGGGGGCACGATGCACAAGGTCGGCTGCTGGTGGCCTCGGAGATGAAGGCGCTGGCTGCGACCTGCGCCGACGTGGCAGTGTTTCCGCCTGGCCATGTGTATGACAGCCGCGAGGCAAGGCTGGTCTGCTGGTACCGGCGTCCCTGGCGGGACTACGCGGCAACCCGCGGTCGTTCGATCAGCCACGAAGCCCTGCGTGTGGGCTTCGAACAGGCCGTACACCGGCAGTTGATGGCCGACGTGCCCTATGGCGTGCTGCTGTCCGGCGGGCTGGATTCCTCGCTGGTCGCCGCCTGCGCCGCGCGCTTTGCGCGCCGGCGGGTCGAAGACGGTGATTGCAGTGAAGCCTGGTGGCCGCGACTGCATTCCTTCGCCATCGGCCTGGAGTCGTCGCCGGACCTGGTTGCCGCAAGGCTCGCCGCGGCCGCGATCGACAGCGTGCACCACGAATTCGTCTATACCCTCGAAGAGGGCCTGGATGCCTTGCCCGAGGTCATCCGCCACATCGAGACCTATGACGTGACCACGGTACGCGCAGCCACGCCGATGTTCCTGCTGGCGCGACGCATCCGCGCGATGGGGATCAAGATGGTGCTTTCCGGTGAGGGATCGGATGAGCTGTTCGGCGGCTATCTCTATTTCCACAAGGCGCCATCGGCCGAGGACTTCCACGCCGAAACGGTGCGCAAGCTCGATGCCCTGCACGGCTACGACTGCCTGCGCGCGAACAAGGCCATGATGGCCTGGGGCGTGGAGGCGCGCGTGCCCTTCCTCGATCTCGAGTTCGTCGAGCTGGCAATGTCGCTGGATGCGGCGGACAAGATGGTCGGCACGCCTGGGCGTGGCAGGCCGCGCATCGAAAAGGCGGTGCTGCGCGAGGCGTTCGACGGCGTGCTGCCCGATGCCATCCTCTGGCGGCAGAAGGAGCAGTTCAGCGACGGCGTCGGCTATGGCTGGATCGACGGGCTCAAGGCGCACGCCGGGCGCCTGGTGAGCGACCAGGCGTTGCATGCCGCGCCGATCCGCTTTCCGCACAACACGCCGACGACCAGGGAAGCGTACCTGTATCGCCAGCTGTTCGAGCGCCACTTCCCGGGCGCGGCATGCGCGGCAACCGTCCCGGGCGGGAAATCCATCGCCTGTTCATCGCCGGCCGCACTGGCCTGGGATCCGACCTTCGCGGCAGCGGCCGATCCGTCGGGGCGCGCCGTCGCCGGTGTGCATCAGGCGAGCGTTGGCGCGTGAAGTCGCGCTGCAGGCGTGGCAGGCGCCAGCGCCGCCAGGCGCGGGCAGGCCGGTCCGCCCGCCTGGGCGGTCGTCGCGCCGGCGCTCAGCGCATGCGTTCCAGGACGGCGACCGTGGGCCGCGACCGGTTGAGCGTGTAGAAGTGCAGGCCCGGTGCGCCGCCGGCCAGCAAACGGCGACAAAGCGTGGCGACCACGTCGCTGGCGAACTCGCGGATGGATTGAACGTCGTCGCCATAGGCGTGCAGACGGCGCGCCAGCCAGCGTGGGATCTCGGCGCCGCACATCTCGGAGAAGCGCTTGAGCTGGGTGAAATTGGCAATCGGCATGATGCCGGGGACGATCGGGATGTCGATACCCAGCGCGCGCACCGCTTCGACGAAGCGGAAGTAGCCATCGGCGTTATAGAAGTACTGGGTGATCGCGCCGTCCGCTCCGGCCTCCACCTTGGCCGCGAAATGGCGCAGGTCGGCCAGTGCGTCGTCGGCCTGTGGATGGAACTCGGGATAACAGGCCACCTCCACATGGAAATGATCTCCATGCTCGGCACGGATGAAGGCAACCAGTTCGCTGGCGTAGCGGAAGTCGCCGTAGCTGGCCATGCCCGAAGGCAGGTCGCCGCGCAGCGCCACGACGCGCCGGCAGCCCATGGCGCGGTACTCGTCAAGCAAGGCACGGATTTCCTCGCGCGTGCCGCCCATGCAGGAAAGATGCGGCGCCACCTCGAGCGCGTGTACCGTCTTCAGGTGCCGGATGGTTTCGGGCGTGTAGCTCAAGGTCGAGCCGCCGGCGCCGAAGGTGACGCTGACGTACTCGGGCGACTGCGCCTTGAGTTTCGGCAATGCGGCTTCCAGCGTCGCCCGCTGCTCGTCGGTCTTGGGTGGGAAGAACTCGAAGGAAACGGGAGTGGCGGCCATGGCGCTTGGGTCATCGTCGGAAGCGCAACTATATCTCTATGTGCGGATAGAGAGATAGATCGTTGCGGGAAGCCGGCCCATTGAGCGGGGCGGGGCGCGCAAGCTCGGACGTGCGCGTGTACCCTTGGCCTTTTGCCGAGCCGCCATGTCGATCGCCCTCACCGAGTTCGCCCGCGCGCGCCTGTTTCCGCGCGAGCGTCGCGCCACGGCCATCCAGGACACCACGCCGGAGGCGTTCGTCGAGCATCTGAACCGCGAGGCGCCGCTCGCGGTACTGGATGGCTACGCACCGTTCTGCAAGCTGCACGTGCACCGCAACTGGACCTCGACCCGCTGCACCGCGATCGCCATTACCGAGGCCAATCGACACCGGTTGCGTTCGGCCTACGAGGCGCGCTCGAAGGCCGAACTGCCGGTGCTGGTACGCTGGTTCGAAGGCATCGAGCCGCCGGTGGCGAAGTACCTGGTGCCCATCCTCTATGACCGCGCGCAGATGGCGAAGGAGGGCACGCCCATCGACGCCGACTGGGGCATCGTCGGCTGCCTCTACACCATGCAACCGGCCGAGATTCCGATGGTGCCGATCACCATGATGCGCAATGCACTGGGCGTGGACGAAGGCGGCTCCGGCGTGCCGCTTGATCGCGAGGCCTACCGGCGCAGCGTGGCGTTCTGGGACGCCCATGCCAACTGGCGACCGTGATGGCGATGCCGGCCCGATCCGACGCCTGGTTTATGCTAGGTCCCTGATTTCCAGTACAGGTTGCGCATGTCCCACCCCGAGTTTCGCATCGATGAATCAGTGGCCCGCCTGACGCTTGCCTTCCGTGGGCGCCTCGACAGCGCCGGTTGCGCGACGATCCACGACTCCGTGCAGAATGCCGTGCAGCAGGCCGTTCCTGGCCAGGCCCTGCGGTTCGACCTGGCCGGCTCGGACTTCGTCGCCTCGGCCTTCCTGCGCCTGTGCATCCTTGCCGCGAAGCAGGTCGGTGGCGAACGATTCGAACTGGCGAACCTGGCACCGGCAGTGCGCGAAGTGTTCGTC
>JALOBC010000043.1 GCA_023228465.1 Dokdonella sp.
ACCGGCGGCTGTACTCGATTGTCCGCATCGGCCGCGAGGCGCTGGTGCGCAGGTGGCCATGCGGTACGCTGGCCTCGTTGCTGGATCGATTACGACAGCCTGCCCCCGACCTGCTCGCCGAAATGGAGAGCCCGGCGTGAAAAACGTGGGGAAACCTCAGGCTCCGAGGTCGTTTCCGCGGCGATATCGCCGCGGCCTCATTGAAGCATCTCGCGCACGCGCTGCGCATAGACGGTGTGCCAGTGTTTCCGCGGCGATATCGCCGCGGCCTCATTGAAGCCCGTAGAGGATGTAGGGCGCCTCGTTGGCCGGCAGGCGTTTCCGCGGCGATATCGCCGCGGCCTCATTGAAGCTTCAGACAGCGCGCGGTCGGTGGTCATACCGGCCGGTTTCCGCGGCGATATCGCCGCGGCCTCATTGAAGCCTGCGGCCCGCTCGGCCGCGTCGGGGGCGCCGGCGGGGTTTCCGCGGCGATATCGCCGCGGCCTCATTGAAGCCAGACGCTGAAAGACGGCTTCCAGGAGAACTGGGAGTTTCCGCGGCGATATCGCCGCGGCCTCATTGAAGCCCGGTCTTCATCGTCGGGTGCTTCACGTCCCGCAACGTTTCCGCGGCGATATCGCCGCGGCCTCATTGAAGCATTCTGATGTAGTTGCCGGTGATGAGGGTTTTGAGCTGTTTCCGCGGCGATATCGCCGCGGCCTCATTGAAGCGATGAGGTCGATCGTGCTGGCTTGCATGCCTTTCAGGTTTCCGCGGCGATATCGCCGCGGCCTCATTGAAGCTAGTGCTTGCCGCCGATAATATCGGGCTTGGTCGTGTGTTTCCGCGGCGATATCGCCGCGGCCTCATTGAAGCACACGTCAACCGCGACTTCTACTGGTCGCTGTTCGTTTCCGCGGCGATATCGCCGCGGCCTCATTGAAGCAACACGCAGTCGCAGTCGCCTGTATCGGCCTTCCTGGTTTCCGCGGCGATATCGCCGCGGCCTCATTGAAGCAGCAACGGCATGTGTGCGATGTGCTGGCTGACGGCGAGTTTCCGCGGCGATATCGCCGCGGCCTCATTGAAGCTGCGCGGCCGCGGCATCCTTGACGGCCTCCTTCAGGTTTCCGCGGCGATATCGCCGCGGCCTCATTGAAGCTCATTCGATCCTGCGCCTGCTCCAGCCCCCTGACAGGTTTCCGCGGCGATATCGCCGCGGCCTCATTGAAGCAGGTTCTGGCCGCTGGCCAGGATCACGTTTTCGAGCGTTTCCGCGGCGATATCGCCGCGGCCTCATTGAAGCGGCTGCCTGGCCGCCGAGGTCATCAACCACATCGTGTGTTTCCGCGGCGATATCGCCGCGGCCTCGTTGAAGCGTTCTGCTGACCCAGCATCCGACAATGCTGGATGCCTGTGTTTCCGCGGCGATATCGCCGCGGCCTCATTGAAGCCCGCGCTGGTTTGCGACGCGCTCGGCTGCGAGCAGGTGGTTTCCGCGGCGATATCGCCGCGGCCTCATTGAAGCATGGCGGGTGCCGTCCCAACCATTTTCCCAAGCTGTTCTGTTGTCAGTCCGACGCACGCAATCGTGGGAGGTGGCCCAGTGCCGGCGCGTTTTATTCCTGCCCGGAGAGGCGCTGGATCCCGACGTCCGCCGGGGCGACGAGGCTTGGGGTGTGCGATAGGGCGACGAGGTTTGGTGTTCGCCGGGGCTACGAGGACGCGGCGAGACGTTGGGCTTCGGGCTTCGGGTGCTTACGGCGCGGGGGGATCGTCGTCCTGCGCGGCGGCGCTGGCGCGGGCCACGCGGCTGCTGGTGGCGCGGCCGAGCTGGGTGCTGAGCCACAGGCCGGTTTCGATCAGGGCGGGCAGGTCGATGCCGGTGGCGATGCCCATGCCTTCGAGCATGTACACCACGTCTTCGCTGGCGACATTGCCGGTGGCGCCCCGGGCATACGGGCAGCCGCCGGTACCGGCGACGGCGCTGTCCACCACGCTCACGCCTTCTTCCAGGCAGGCGAGGATGTTCGCCAGCGCCTGGCCGCGGGTGTCGTGGAAGTGCACGGCCAGGGCGCTCATGGGGACTTCCGCCGCAACCGCGCGCAGCATGGCGCGCGCCTTCCCAGGCGTGCCGATCCCGATGGTGTCGCCGAGTGAAACCTCGTAGCAGCCCAGCGCGTGCAGGCGGCGCGCCACGCGTACCACGTCGGCCAGCGGTACCTCGCCCTGGTAGGGGCAGCCGAGCACGGTGGATACATAGCCACGCACCTTCACGCCATCGGCCCGGGCCTGTTCCAGCACCGGCTCGAAGCGCTCGATCGACTCGTCGATGGAGGCATTGATGTTGCGGTGGTTGAAGGCTTCCGAAGCGGCCGTGAACACCGCGACTTCCTCCACCCCGACCGCGCGTGCGCGTTCGTATCCGTGCAGATTCGGCACCAGCACGGGATAGGCCACGCCCGGCCGGCGCGTGATGCCGGCGAACACCTCCGCCGCATCGGCCAATTGCGGCACCCACTGCGGGCTGACGAAGCTGGTCGCCTCGATGGTGGCCAGGCCGGTGGCCGAGAGGCGGTTCAGCAGCTCGATCTTGGTGGCGCTGGGGATGATGGTCTTTTCGTTCTGCAGGCCATCGCGGGCCCCTACCTCGACGATGCGCACGCGCGTGGGCGTGGTGTTCATGCGACCGGCTCCAGTTCCGCCAGCAATGCGTCGGCCTCGACGAAATCGCCGGCGGCGACGTCCAGGCGCGCCAGCGTGCCGGCGCGCGGCGCCTTCAGGCTGAGCTCCATCTTCATCGCTTCCATGACCAGCAGTTCCTGGCCTTCCTCGACCGCATCGCCCGCCGCGGCCTTGACCAGCACGATGCGCCCGGGCATCGGCGCCAGCACCTGGTCGCTGCCGGAGCCCGATTCGCTTTCCCAGGCGTAGGCGGGGGCGTGCAGGAACACGTGGCGGTACTGGCCGTCGTGGACGGTGATGCGGTCGTGCAGCAGGGTGGCGCGCCAGCGGCGCGTGACGCCGTCGAAACTGGCGTTCAGCCATTCGCCCGCCAGATGCGCGTTGCCGACCTCGCAGGTCTGCTCGCCCAATTTCAGCCGGTAGTCCCCGTGCGCACCGAAGCCGGAAATCTCGCACCGGCCCGCGCGCCCGACCAGGGCCACGATGCGTCGCCCTGGGTGGCCAAGGCGCCAGCCATCGGCGCGTGCCCAGGGCGATTGCGGGTCGCTGCGCGTGCGCGCCGCTTCGCGCGCGGCCGTTTCCTCGTGCAGCAGCGCTGCGGTGGCGGCAGCGAACAGCGCAGCCGCATCATCGGTCTCGCGAGCGACGATGAACTCCTCGAGCTGGCGGTCGAGGTAGCCGGTGTCGATGCGGCCCTCGACCACGGCCGGGTGACGGATGAGGCGCTCGAGGAACTCGACGTTGGATTTGGGCCCGACCACCTCGCAGGCGGCCAGCGCATCACGCATGCGTGCCAGCGCGGTGGTGCGCGTTGCGTCCCAGACGATCAGCTTGGCGATCATGGGATCGTAGAAGATGGTGACGGTATCGCCCTCGATCACGCCCGAGTCGATGCGTACGTGGCGCGAAGGTGGCGGCAGGTGCAGGGTTTCCAGGCGCCCGGAGCCGGGCAGGAAGCCCTGGTCGGGGTCCTCTGCGTACAGGCGCAGCTCGATCGCGTGGCCGTGCTGTGGCGCGCCGTCCGCGAGGTCTTTCGGCAGCGCTTCGCCGGCCGCGACGCGCAACTGCAACTCGACCAGATCCAGCCCGACCACCATTTCCGTGATCGGGTGCTCGACCTGCAGGCGCGTGTTGATCTCCATGAAGTGGAACGCGCCATCGGGGCCGACGATGAATTCCACCGTGCCGGCGTTGACGTAATCGAGTGCCTTGCCCGCGGCGATGGCCGCCGCACCCATGCGCGCGCGCAGTTCCGGCGTGACGAATGGCGATGGGGTTTCCTCCATCACCTTCTGGTAGCGCCGCTGCGCCGAACATTCGCGCTCATTGAGGTGCACGACGGTGCCCTGCGTGTCGCCGAAGATCTGGAACTCGATATGGCGCGGGTGCTCGATGTAGCGCTCCAGCAGCACGCGGTCGCGGCCGAAGGCGTTCTGCGCCTCGCGCTGGCAGCTCTCCAGAAGGGCGGCGAACTCGCCGCCGTTGCGCACGATGCGCATGCCCTTGCCGCCGCCGCCATAGGCCGCCTTGATCATCAGCGGGTAGCCGATACGCTCGGCCTCGCGCGCCAGCAGGGCAGGGTCCTGATCCTCGCCGGTATAGCCTGGCACCACCGGCACGCCGCGTGCGGCCATCAGTTCCTTGGCGCCGGCCTTGGAACCCATGCGCCGCATGGAGTCGCCCGGCGGACCGATGAAGACCAGGCCGGCCTGGACCACCGCGTCGGCGAAATCGGCATTCTCGGACAGGAAGCCATAGCCGGGATGGATGGCCTGCGCGCCGCTGGCCAGCGCGGCCTGGATGATGGCATCGCCGCGCAGGTACGAGTCGGCCGGGCGCGGGCCGCCGATGGGAAAGGCCTGGTCGGCCTGGCGCACGTGCTGCGCGCCGGCGTCGGCCTGCGAGTACACGGCCACTGTTTCGATGCCGAGCCGGCGGCAGGTGCGGATCACGCGGCAGGCGATCTCGCCGCGGTTGGCGATCAGGATGCGTTTGAACATGCCTTGTCCCGATGGTTATTCCTTGATGATGATAGGGGATCATGGGCACTTTGGCGCCGCTCGCGCCGCGTGCATGCCGGCGTGGCGGGGTGCATCCGGCCCGCGTTGCGCGGCACTGCAGGCGCCGGCGCGATCCGCGCCTGGCGCCCGCCCAGGGCGGCCCGACGGCGCGTGGGCAGGCCACTCGAAGGCTGCATGGCGGGCGCAGTGCGCGCGCCACCGGACGCCCACGCGGGCATGCCGGGTGCCGGCCTGGGCGGTCGCGGTTGGCTGACGATCGCGTGCGGGCGGACCGGCCTCACTGCACCCAGTCCGGCGCGCGCTTGTCGAGGAAGGCGCCGATGCCATGCTGGCCTTCCGGCGACACGCGCAGGCGGGCAATCAGGGCCGCGTTCTCGGCGTCCACGGCGGCGGTGCCGGCAGGCGTCATGCCGGCCATGCGCAGGGCGAGCTGCTTGGCTTCGTGTTGCGCGACAGGGCCGCCCTTGGCGAGGAAGTGCAGGGCGCGATCGACCGCCGCATCGAGTTCGCCGGCCGGCACGCATTCGTGCAGCAGGCCGATGCGCGCGGCGCTGGCGGCATCGAACACTTCGCCGGAGATGAACAGCCGGCGCGCCTGGCGTGGGCCGATCGCGGCGACGACGTACGGTGAGATGACCGCCGGTACCAGGCCGAGCTTCACCTCGCTCAGCGAGAACTTCGCGCCTTCGGCGCCGATGGCCAGGTCGCAGCAGGCGACCAGGCCCACGCCGCCGCCGTAGGCCGAGCCATTGACGCGCGCGAGGGTCGGCTTGGACAGGAAGTTGAGCGTGTGCATCAGCGCGGCCAGGCGCAGCGAGTCGGCACGGTTGTCCGCCTCGCTCGCCGCCGCCATGCCGCGCATCCAGTTGAGATCCGCGCCGGCCGAGAACGAGGCGCCGGCGCCGGTCAGCACCACGGCACGCACGCCGACGTCGCGCTCGCAGTCCGCCAGCGCGCGGCTCAGCTCGGCGATCAGCGTATCGTCGAAGGCGTTGTGCACGCGGGGCCGGTTCAGCGTGAGCGTGGCCACGCCGGCGGCGACCTGGACATTGATGGATTCGCTGGGCATGGCGCTGAGCTCCGCAAGGGAAAGCCGCCATGATAATCGAGCCGTGCGGCGCGCCCCCGCGATCCGCGCCACGCACCTTCGCGCCGCTCGGCCGGTCTGGATCGTCGGCGCGCGCGCCGGGCGGGACCCGGGCGCTGGTGCGGCCGCAATCAGTCTGGAAACGTGTCGATGCAAACGCATGGCGCATTCGACCGGGCGCGCCGGGCGGGCGGGCTGGGCCGAAGCCACGCTCAACGCAACGAGGCGTTGATCTTCTCCAGGGCGTCGCGACCCGGGCAGAGCTCGTTCTCGCCGAGCTTGTTGAGCGGGGTGCCGACGGTGTCCAGGTGCGCATGCAGGTCGTCGGCGGCCGGATCGACATAGAGCAGGCCGGTGACGATCTCGCCGCGCGCCTGGCAGGCGTGGAGATAGTTCATCGCACCCACGCGGTCGGCCACGGCGTAGTCTTCCGGCAGCTTGCGCAGCAGCAGGGTGCTGCCGTCGTGCTGGCGCACCGCGCGCACTTCACCTGGCGGGTAATCGATGGTGATGGCCGCGCGCGGAGCAATGAAATCCATGCGTCCGAGCGCATGGTTGTGCTCGCGCACGTGGTCATAGCTGCGCGTGCTGCCGGGATGGTTGTTGAACGCGACGCAGGGGCTCATCACGTCGATGAAGGCGGCGCCGCGATGGGACATGGCGGCCTTCAGGATGGGCACCAGTTGCGCCTTGTCGCCGGAGAAGCTGCGCGCCACGAAGCTCGCCCCGAGCTGCAGCGCCATGCCGACCATGTCCACCGGCGCGTCGGTATTGATGGCACCCTTCTTGGACTTGCTGCCCTGGTCGGCGGTGGCGGAGAACTGGCCCTTGGTCAGGCCGTACACGCCGTTGTTCTCGACGATGTAGACCATGTCCACGCCGCGCCGGATGGCGTGCACGAACTGGCCGATGCCGATGGATGCCGAATCGCCATCGCCGGAGACACCCAGGTAGAGCAGGTCGCGGTTGGCCAGATTGGCGCCGGTGACCACCGAGGGCATGCGCCCATGCACGGCATTGAAGCCGTGCGAGGCGGAAAGAAAGTAGGTCGGGGTCTTGCTGCTGCAGCCGATGCCGGAGATCTTCGCCACCCGGTGCGGCTGAATTTCCAGTTCCCAGCATGCCTGGATGATGGCGGCGGAAATCGAGTCATGCCCGCAGCCGGCGCACAGCGTGGAGATCGCCCCCTCGTAGTCGCGGCGCGTGAACCCGACGGCGTTGCGCTGCAGCGAAGGGTGGTGGAGCTTGGGCTTGGGGAGGTAGGTCATGGCTGGGTCGTTGCTGGCGGGTGTGGACAACCGGGCGTGTTCACGCAGGCCTGGCCGCGTCCGCGCATGTTCCGCTCGCTGCCTGCGGGCAGGTCACTTGCGCCTGACTGTGCGGGAGCGACTCCGACTACAACAAGGCGCGTCATGCCACGGCCACCTGCGCGCCCGGTGCCGGCGCCGCCTGCGCCACACCGATGCGCTCGCCGATGGCGCGCACGATGAAACGCGCGGTGATCGGCGTGCCGTCGTAATGCAGGATCGCCACCAGGCGCGCGGGGTCGATCTCGAACTGTTCGATCAGCAGCGAACGCAGCTGGCCGTCGCGGTTCTGTTCGACCACGAACACCCGCTCGTGGGCGTCGATGAAGTCGCGCACCGCTTCGGCGAAGGGATAGCCGCGCACGCGCAGGGCATCCAGGTGCAGGCCCTGCGCCTGCAGGTGCGCGATCGCCTCTCCCATGGCCGGCGCGGTGGAGCCGAAATGGATCACGCCGCAGCGGGCTGCCTGGCCGGCCGGTTCGAGCACGGGCTGGGGCAGCAGGGCCTTGGCCGTGTCCAGCTTGCGCTGCAGGCGCTGCATGTTCTCGATGTAGTCTTCGCCGCGTTCGGAATAGCGCGCGTCGGCATTCTTGCTGGTGCCGCGGGTGAAGAAGCTGCCGCGCGCGGGGTGCGTGCCAGGATACGTGCGGTAGGGGATGCCATCGCCATCGACGTCGCGGTAGCGACCGAACGGCACGCCCGCTTCGAGCTGCTCGGCGGTCAGCACCTTGCCGCGGTCGTAGCGGCGCTCCGCGTCCCAGGCGAAGGGTTCGCACAGGCGCTGGTTCATGCCGATGTCGAGGTCGCTGAGCAGGAACACCGGGGTCTGCAGGCGGTCGGCGAGGTCGAGCGCGGCGGCGGCGAACTCGAAGCATTCGTGCGGATCCTGCGGGAACAGCAGCACGTGGCGGGTGTCGCCGTGCGATGCATGGGCGCAGAAGGCGACGTCCGACTGTTGCGTGCGCGTGGGCATGCCGGTCGAAGGACCGCCGCGCTGCACGTTTACCAGGGTGACCGGGATCTCGGCGAAATAGGCCAGGCCGATGATCTCGTTCATCAGCGAAATGCCGGGGCCGGAGGTGGCGGTGAAGGCGCGCGCGCCGTTCCAGCCGGCGCCGGTGACCATGCCGATGGAGGCGATCTCGTCCTCCGCCTGGACGATGGCGTAGCGGTGCTGGCCGGTCTGTGGATCGACGCGGAACTTCGCGCAGTACTTCTGGAAGGCTTCGGCGACCGACGAGGACGGCGTGATCGGGTACCAGGCGCAGACCGTGGCCCCGCCGTACACCATGCCGAGCGCCGTGGCGCTGTTGCCATCCACGAAGATGCGCCCGCCGACCGCGTCGCGCCGCTCGATCTTCAGGCCGATCGGCGCCAGCTTCGTCTGCGCATGTTCGCGTCCCAGGTCGAGCGCGTGCACGTTGGGCTCGAGCAGCGCCGGCTTGCTCTTGTACTGCTCGCCGATCAGGCCCACCACGACATCGCGCTCGATGCCGAGCAGGACCGAGAGCGCGCCGAGGTACATGATGTTCTTGAACAGCTGCCGCTGGCGCGGTTCGCGCCAGTTGCGGTTCGCAAGGTCGGTCAACGGCACGCCGATGACGGTGATGTCGTCGCGGAACTTCGCTGCCGGCAGCGGTTTGGAGTTGTCGTAGAACAGGTAGCCGCCCGCGGCGAGGCCGGCCACATCGGCGTCCCAGGTCTGCGGATTCATCGCCACCAGCAGGTCGTAGCCACCGCGCCGGCCGAGCCAGCCCGCTTCCGAGACGCGCACCTCGTACCAGGTCGGCAGGCCCTGGATGTTGGACGGGAAGATGTTGCGCGGGCTGACCGGCACGCCCATGCGCAGGATGCACTTGGCGAACAGTTCGTTGGCCGAGGCCGAGCCCGAACCGTTGACATTGGCGAACTTGACGACGAAGTCGTTGGTGGCCTGGATGGACTTCACTTGCGCGCCCCCCGCACCCGTGGATGGCCGCTGCCGTCGGCGTGCTGGCCGGCGTGCGACTCGGCGTAGAGGAAGCGCTGCATGTCCCAGGCACCGGTGGGACAGCGCTCCGCGCACAGGCTGCAGTGCAGGCACACGTCCTCGTCCTTGGCCATGATGCGCCCGGTCTTGAGCGGCGCCGAGACATACAGGGCCTGCTCGAGGTTCAGCGCCGGCGCGCTGAGGCGGGTGCGCAGTTCCTCTTCCTCGCCATTCTCGGTGAAGGTGATGCAGTCCATCGGGCACACGTCCACGCAGGCGTCGCACTCGATGCAGGCGTCCTTCGTGAATACCGTCTGCACGTCGCAGTTGAGGCAGCGCTGGGCCTCCTTCCACGCCGCTTCCAGATCGAAGCCGAGTTCGACTTCATGGCTGATGTCGGCGAGGGTCTTTTCCTTCGGCGCCCAGGGCACGACGTGGCGGTCATCCGGAGAGATTTCGTTGTCGTAGGTCCACTCGTGGATGCCCATCTTCTGCGACACGAGGTTGGTGAGCGGCGGCGGACGCTCGCCGACCGCCACGCCCTGCAGCAGGTTGTGGATCGAAATGGCCGCCTGGTGGCCGTGCTCCACCGACCAGATGATGTTCTTTGGCCCGAAGGCGGCGTCGCCGCCGAAGAACACCTGGGGCAGGGTCGATTGCAGGCTGGTCGGATCGAGCCTGGGCAGCCCCCATTCGTCGAACTCGATGCCAAGGTCGCGCTCGATCCACGGAAAGGCGTTCTCCTGGCCGACCGCGATCAGCACCTCGTCGCATGCGACCAGGCGGTCGGGTTCGCCGGTTGGCAGCAGGCGGCGGCGACCCTCCACCTGCTCGGCGCGCATGGGCGTGAACAGCATTCCAGTCAGCTTGCCGCCCTCATGCACGAACGCCCTGGGATTGAGCCAGTTGAGGATCTCGATGCCCTCGTGCTCGGCGTCTTCCTTCTCCCAGGGGCTGGCCTTCATTTCCGCATAGCCCGAGCGCACGATGACCTTCACGTCCTCGCCACCCAGGCGCCGTGCGCTGCGGCAGCAATCCATGGCGGTATTGCCGCCGCCGAGCACGATCACGCGCTTGCCGACCTGCTTGACGTGGCCGAAGTACACCGACGCCAGCCAGTCGATGCCGACGTGGATCTGCGCGGCCGCCGCGTCGCGACCGGGCAGTTGCAGGTCGCGGCCACGCGGTGCGCCGCAGCCGACGAAGATCGCATCGAAACCCTGTGCCAGCAGCGTGCGCATGGACTCGATGCGCGTGTTTGCGACCAGCCTGGCGCCCAGGTCGAGGATGTAGCCCACTTCCTCGTCGATCACCGATTCTGGCAGGCGAAAGCGCGGGACCTGGGTGCGCATGAAGCCGCCGCCCTTGGGGTCGGCCTCGAACACCGTCACCTGGTAGCCGAGCGGGGCCAGGTCGCGGGCCAGCGTGAGCGAGGACGGTCCGGCGCCGATGCAGGCCACGCGGCGCAGCTGCGCGCCCGGCACCGCCGCGGGCAGGCGCTCGCGCATGCGCGTCTCGATGCCCGGCTTGCGGTGATCGGCGGCGACCCGCTTGAGGCGGCAGATCGCCACCGGTTCGGGCTTGGCGCGGTTGTTTTCCTCGACCCGCCCGCGCCGGCAGGCCGGCTCGCAGGGGCGATCGCACACGCGCCCGAGGATGCCCGGGAAGACGTTGGAATCCCAGTTGAGGAGATAGGCGTCGTCATGGCGCCCGGCCGCGATCAGGCGGATGTATTCGGGGACCCGCGTATGTGCAGGGCAGGCCCATTGGCAATCGACGACCTTGTGGAAGTATTCGGGATTGCGGACATCGGTGGCTTGCATTGCCCCTCCAGCGTTCCCCCGGCACGCCGCCCCCGGCGTCGCCTGACACCGAGTCTACCCGCTTGGCTGGAAAGCGGAAGGGGTCGCGCCATCCGCGACAAGGTGCGAATGCGCAGTGGTGCCGACGGTACGATTGCCTGGCCTGGCCGGCGATGGCTGGCCGCGCTTGCGTCGGGCCTCGCGAGCGTGGAAACTGGCCGCTGCGGAGGCCGGCCGGGTGCCGGCGGAACCCATGGACACAGTCCGGCGATGCGCAGCCTGCTTGCTGAGCTGAAACGCCGCAATGTCTTTCGTGCGGCGTTGATCTACATCGCCGCCGTCTGGGCGCTCGCGCAGGGGTTTGCCCAGCTCGCGCCGGTGGTCGGCGCAGCCGACTGGATGGTGCGCTGGTTCCTCGTCGCGGCCGTCATCGGCTTTCCCTTGTGGGTGGCGTTCGCGTGGTTCTACGAGTGGACGCCCAAGGGCTTCCGGCGCGAACGCGAGGTCGAGCGCGGGGAATCGATCGCCCGCAGTACCGGACGCAAGCTCGATTTCTGGATCATCGGCGTGCTCGCCGTCGTCGTGGTGCTGCTGATCACCAACCAGTTCGTGTTGCGGCGCGACGCGACCAGCGAAGCGGCGAAGGACGATGCGGCCGCGCTCGATGCGCGGCTCGCCGCGCTGCCCGTGAAGTCGGTGGCGGTGCTGCCGTTCGCCAATGAGAGCGGCGATCCGCAACAGGCGTACTTCTCCGATGGCCTGTCCGAGGAGCTGATCACCAACCTGACCCAGCTGGCCGACCTCAAGGTGATCGGCAAGTACTCCTCGTTCCAGTTCCGCGATTCCACCGAGTCCCCGGCCCGGATCGGCGTGGCGCTGGGCGTGGCCAACCTGATCGAAGGGTCGGTACGCCAGCATGGCGACCTGCTGCGCATCACGATCGGCATGATCCGTTGCCGGGACGGCTCCAGCGTGTGGTCACAGCGCTTCGACCGGCCGTTGAAGGACGTGTTCGCCATCCAGGACGAAATCGGCCGGGCGGTCACCGCGGTGCTCAAGGTCAAGCTCGCCGGCGCCTCGCTGGTCAATCAGCAGAAGCCGCCCGACGGCAATGTGGAGGCCTATCAGTTGTTGCTGCAGGGGCGTGCGCGCGCGCGGCGCGGCACCCGCGACGATACCGCGGCCAGCATCGCGCTGCTGCAGAAGGCGGTGCACCTCGCTCCCGACTACGCCTACGCCTGGGCGGTGCTGGCCAACGTGCGCATCAACCAGGGCACGCGCTATCTCGGCGGCGAAGAGCGCCGGCAGGCCTTCGACGAGGCGCGCAGCGCGCTGGATCGCGCAACGCTGCTGGCCCCGGACGCGGCCTATGTCTATCGCAATCGCGGCCTGTACCTCGACCGCGTGGACGACGATCCGGCCGGGGCGCTGCAGGAGCTCCAGCATGCGCTGACGCTGGCCCCCAACGACGGCAGCGGGATGAACTTCCTGGCCACGCAACTGGCCTACGTGGGGCGCCCGCAGGAAGCGGCGGATCTGCTGCGCAAGGCCATTGCCACCGACCCGCTGCGCGCCGACTGGTACGGCATCCTGGCGGACACCCTCATCCAGCTGGGGCGCTTCGACCAGGCCGAGCAGGCCGCGCGCAAGGCCGTGGCCCTGCAGCCGGAAAATCCCCTGCGGCGCGTCGGCCTGTCGGGTGTGCTGGCCGCGCGCGGGCGCCTGCAGGAAGCCGAGCAGGCGGCGCGCGAGGCCGTGGCCCTGCAGCCCGATGATGCGGAGAACCAGCTGCAACTGGCACGCCTCCTCGATGTGCGCGGGCATACCGACCAGGCGCTCGCCATCCTGCGTGCCGTGCAGGCGACCCAGCCCGAGTATCCGGGCACGCATGCCCAGCTCGCCGTACTGGATATCCGCGGCAACGACCCGGCCGCCGCGCTGCGCGATGCGGCCCTGGAATCCAATCCCGACCGCAAGGCCTGGGCCCTGGCCCTCGCGCAGCAGGTCGCCGGCGATGGTGCGGCCGCGCAGGCGGCGCTGCAGGCCTACACCGACCAGTATGGTGCGACCCAGGCCCTGCACGTGGCCACGCTGCATGCGGTGCGCGGCGAGCCGGACGCGATGTGTGCGTGGCTGCAGCGCGGCGTTAGTCGGCACGATCCGGTAACGGCAGCCGGGCTGCTGCAGAACAGTCTGCTGCTGCCCTGGTACGGGCAGGCCTGCTTCGTCGCGGTGTTGCAGTCGCTCGGCCTGCCGGCGAAGGTCGGTGGCGACGGGCCACCCGCGGCGCCGGCGCAACCCGACGAACTGCGTCTGCGCACACGCCGGGCCATGCAGTAGGCGGCTGCCGCGACGGATCGGTCGCGGCAGCGCGCTGCGCCGATGGTGGGCTACGGATACGGGACGCTGACCAGCTTGCCGGTCCGCTCCGTGACGTACAGGGTGCCCGAGCCGCGATCGAGCGTCATCGAAGTCGGTGCCTCCAGGCAGTCGGCGAGCGTGGTCGGCGGTTCGGCCGGATCATCGAACTGCAGCAGCGTCCCCGGGCCGTTGAAGAAGGGCCCGCTGGCCGACATTTCCAGCACCAGCCAGGGTGGCACGCCCCCGAACGAGGGGATGATGTCGATGGCGGTGGTCAGGCCGGTGAGCATGGGCAGATCCTCGCCGGTGCTGGCATCGATTTCCTCGACCGTGGACACGCCCGTGGCGAACGGCGCGCCGCGGAACAGCGTCACCAGCAGCTTGCCATGCACGCCGATGATGCTGGTCGGTACGGCCTGGATGAACGGTCCGCCCACGTGGTGCTCGAACAGCGGGTTGGGAATGTTGGGGAACTTCACGAACTCCGAAGCTTCGCCGCGGTCGATGCGCCACACCAGGTTGCGACCGCCGTCGGTGACATAGTAGGAGGTGTCCTGGGCGGCAATGCCGAACGGGTTGGACAGGGCGATGTTGTCGGGGATCCCCGGCAATGGCTCTGGCGCGAAGTTGGGAAACTTCGTCACCATGTGCACCCACATCGCGTTGCCGTTGCCATCGGTCAGCTTGATGAACTCACCCTGCGCCAGCGCCTGCTGGTCGGCCGGGGTGATGGTGAAGCCGGTGGCATCGATTTCCGCCGCCGGCAGGAAGTACATGGCCAGCACCGAGGCGAAAATGGGCGAGGACGGGCCTGCCGGATTCGCCAGGGTCGTCCCCGGCCGTGGGCCCATGATGCCCGAGTTGCCGGTGCCCATGGCCAGGAACAGCACGCGCCCGCGCATGAGCAGGCCGGCCGGGCCGGAAGGGTCGCCCACGTCGGCCGGGCCGGATGGCAGGCCGCGCACCAGGGTACGCCGCTGGCCGCTCTGATCGACGATGGAGATGCGCCCGGAGTTCGGACTGCCGTTGCCGGATTCGCTGATCAGCAGGTGTCCCTGCTCGGTCATCAGGCTGGAGACCGGCAGGC
Source organism: Dokdonella sp. (assembly GCA_023228465.1). Taxonomy (GTDB): domain Bacteria; phylum Pseudomonadota; class Gammaproteobacteria; order Xanthomonadales; family Rhodanobacteraceae; genus Dokdonella_A. The sequence continues at coordinate 14,302 of JALOBC010000043.1, forward strand.
GCAGGCCGCTGAGGATCGGCGTGCACTGCCCTTCGGCGCGGGCCGGGCCGGGCAGGTTGGCACCCACGAGCAGGGCGAGGGCGAGGGCGAACGCGCCAAGGCGCCGGAGTGGGACGGCCCGGGCGCCGGGTGGCTTGCCGGGGGCCGGCTGGTGGCCGCGGTGGCCGCGGCCCGATGCAACGATGAGGTCTCGCGCGGATCTGGACTTTGCGTTCACGATCATTCTCCTGCGGGTTGGAGCGTCACGCCTGTTCGCAGGCGCCGCCACGGGCATGTACTGCGTGGCGTGGCGACGATTACGCGCGGCTGGCGGCGAGTCTTGGGCAAACCCTGAAAAATCCTGAAAGCGTTCACGTGGCGTGCCAGCCGGGGTGCCCATGCGTACACTGGGCGCATGGAGACCTTTGCCTTGCAGCGCGGCAGCGTGCCGCTCATCGTCAGCCTGCCGCACGACGGCACGCACATCCCCGATGACCTCGTCCAGCGCATGCTGCCCGCAGCGCGGCGCGTGCCGGATACCGACTGGCACGTCGCGCGCCTGTACGGCTTTGCGCACGAACTCGGCGCCTCGGTGATCACTCCGGTGCATTCGCGCTACGTGATCGATCTCAACCGACCGGCCGACAACGCTTCGCTCTATCCCGGCCAGAACACCACCGGCCTGTGCCCCGTCACGCAGTTCAGCGGCGCGCCGGTCTACCAGGCGGGCGCGGAGCCGCATGCCAGCGAGATCGCCGAACGCATCCGGCGCTACTGGCAGCCCTACCACGCTGCGCTGGCCGGCGAGATCGAGCGCCTGCGCGCCGCGCACGGGCGCGTGGTGCTGTGGGACGGCCATTCCATTCGCGCCGAGGTGCCGTTCCTGTTCGCCGGCCGCCTGCCGGACTTCAACCTCGGCACCCACGGCGGCGCAAGTTGCACCGCGGCGCTGCGCGACCGCCTGGCCACGATCCTCGCCGGGCAGGACGCCTATAGCCAGGTCGTCGATGGCCGTTTCAAGGGCGGTTACATCACGCGCCATTACGGACGCCCGGAGACCGGCGTGGAGGCCATCCAGCTCGAACTGGCGCAATCGATCTACATGGACGAGGCGACGTTCACCTACCGGCCCGAGCGTGCGGCGCCGGTACAGGCGCTGATCCGCCGCTTGCTGGAATGCTGCCTGGCCTAACCTGCTTCAGGCAGGTACGGCCGGCGGTCGCAACCGCGGCAGCAACCAGGCCAGCAGGCCGATCGCCGGCAACCAGGCGCAGATGCCGTACACCGCTTCGATGCCGATGTGATCGGCGAGATAGCCGAGCACGGCCGCGCCGATGCCGCCCATGCCGAACGAGAGCCCGTAGAACAGGCCCGACACCACGCCGGTGCGGCCGGGGACGAGTTCCTGTGCATAGACGATGATGGCCGGGAAGGCCGAAGCGAGCACCACGCCGATCACCACCGTCAGCACGCTGGTCAGGGCCGAGCCCACGTGCGGCAGCAGCAGGGTGAAGGGCAGCACGCCGAGGATCGACACCCAGATCACGTAGCGCCGGCCGATGCGGTCGCCAATCGGCCCGCCGAGCAGGGTGCCGGCCGCCACCGCGCCGAGGAACACGAACAGGTGCACCTGCGCCGCCTGTGCGGACAGGGCGAACTTGTGCATCAGGTAGAAGGTGTAATAGCTCGACAGGCTGGCCAGGTAGAAGTACTTGGAAAAGATCAGCGCGCCGAGAATGATCATCGTCACGATCACATGGCGCCGCGACACGGGCGCCGCGCGCGCCACCTGGCGCGCTGCGCGCTGCGCGGGGATCTGGCTGCGGTACCAGCTGCCGATGCGCGTCAGCAGCGCGATCGCGAGCAGCGCGGCGATGGCGAACCAGGCCACGCTGCCCTGGCCGTGCGGCATCACGATGAAGGCCGCCAGCAGCGGCCCGATCGCCGAGCCCGCGTTGCCGCCGACCTGGAACACCGACTGCGCCAGGCCCGGACGCCCGCCGCTGGCCATGCGCGCCACGCGCGCGGATTCGGGGTGGAACACCGACGAACCCGAACCCACCAGCGCCGCCGCCAGCAGCAGCATGGGGAAGGTGCTGGCCTGGGAGAGCAGCAGCAGGCCCGCCAGCGTCGAACCCATGCCCATGGCGAGCGACCACGGCATCGGGCGGCGGTCGGTGTAGATGCCGACCAGCGGCTGGAGTAGCGAGGCGGTGAGCTGGAAGGTCAAGGTGATCAGGCCGATCTGGCCGAAATCGAGCGCGAAATTGACCTTCAGCAAGGGATAGATCGAGGGCAGCAACGACTGGATCAGGTCGTTGAGCAGGTGGCAGAAGCTGAGCGTCAGCAGGATGGGATAGGCCGTGCCTGCCGCAGCGGCTACGCCGTGTTGCTGGGCGAGCGGCGGCATGGCCGGCGTGAGCGGCGCATCGGCCAGGGTGGCAACGGTGGAGGGCGGATCCTGCATCTGCGGCCATTATGCGACAGGCGCATGTTGCGACGCACGATGCGCAGGCCGGAACCTGCGGCAGGCGCGCGCTCAGCTCATGCGGTCGGGAACCGGGCCGATGTAGCCGTCGATGGGCGCCTGCACGCGCTCGGCGACATAGTGGTCGCCGGCAATCTCGCTGTAGCTGTGATACGAATCGAGGATGCCGCCGTACACGTGCAGGGTCACCGCGGGCCGCAGGGCGGACGGATTGGTACACCGGTGGGCATGTTCCGGGCTGCCCAGGAAGGCGCAGGACTCGCCCTCGCCGAGCACCGTGGCGCCGGCAAAATGCAGCCGCCGGGAGGCGGGATCGAATGCGTAGTCATCCACAGCCAGCGTGCCCTGCAGCACCATCTCGATGCCCCACAGGCCGGCGTGGTCGTGGATGGGGGTGGCGTGGCGTGGTGGCCAGACCATCAGCAGGCCGGTGTAGCGGCCGCGCGGTTCGTGCTCGTACAGCCAGCGCGTGAAGCGACGCGGATGGGCATCGCACAGGGCGCGGATCGTGCGCCGGTCGCGGGCGGAGTACCAAGCGGCATCCCGCAAGCCGTCCTGCACCCGCTCGAGCGAGAAGCCGCCCTGATCGAGGTAGCCCGCCATCCACGCGCGCACGGCGCATGTCACGTCGAGGTCGATCGGCTGCATGAGTTGCATCCTTTGCCTGCCAGCGCCGGCGAACTGCAGCACAACGCATGTTAAGTTTCGGTAAATGGGTGGGGCGGCGCAGCCGCAGTTGCTGGTCGGCGCCGCCGGGCCGGATCGCGGCGCGAGGCATTGCCCTGCCTGCCTATAATGACGACCTGCCTTCCAGGAGCCCGTGATGAACGCGCCGACCCGCATCGACACCACCCGCAGCATTCGCGCGCCGCGCGGCAGTGAGCTCACCTGCCGCAGCTGGCTGACCGAGGCGCCGTTCCGCATGCTCCAGAACAACCTGGACCCGCAAGTGGCGGAAAACCCGGCCGAGCTGGTGGTGTACGGCGGCATCGGCCGCGCCGCGCGCAACTGGGAATGCTTTGACGCCATCCTGCGCGCCCTGCGCGAACTGGGCGACGAGGAAACCCTGCTGGTGCAGTCGGGCAAGCCGGTGGGCGTGTTTCCCACGCATCGGGATGCACCGCGCGTGCTGATCGCCAATTCCAACCTGGTGCCGGCCTGGGCGACCTGGGAGCACTTCAACGAACTCGACCGCAAGGGGCTGATGATGTACGGCCAGATGACGGCCGGATCGTGGATCTACATCGGCTCGCAGGGCATCGTGCAGGGCACCTATGAAACCTTCGTGGAGATGGGGCGCCAGCACCATGGCGGCGACCTCGAGGGGCGCTGGATCCTCACCGCGGGCCTGGGCGGCATGGGCGGCGCACAGCCGCTGGCCGCCTCGCTGGCCGGCGCCTCCTCGCTCACCATCGAGTGCCAGCAGAGCCGCATCGATTTCCGCCTCGAGACCCGCTACGTGGATGAACAGGCGGCCGACATCGACGATGCGCTGGCGCGCATCGCCCGTTACACGGCCGCGGGTGAGGCAAGATCCATCGCCCTGCTCGGCAACGCCGCCGAGATCCTGCCCGAGCTGGTGCGCCGCGGCGTGCGGCCGGATGCCGTCACCGACCAGACCAGTGCGCACGACCCGCTCAACGGCTACCTCCCGGCTGGCTGGACCGTGGAGGAATGGCAGGCCCGCCGCCAGTCCGACCCGGCGGGCACCACCAGGGCCGCCAAGCAGTCCATGCGCACGCACGTGGAGGCCATGCTGGCCTTCCATGCCCGGGGCATTCCGACCTTCGACTACGGCAACAACATCCGCCAGATGGCCAGGGACGAGGGCTGCGCGAATGCCTTCGATTTCCCCGGTTTCGTGCCGGCCTATGTGCGACCGCTGTTCTGTCGCGGTGTCGGCCCGTTCCGCTGGGTGGCGCTGTCCGGCGACCCGGAGGACATCTACAAGACCGATGCCAAGGTCAAGGAGCTGATTCCGGATGACCAGCACCTGCACCACTGGCTGGACATGGCACGCGAGCGCATCAGCTTCCAGGGCCTGCCTGCGCGCATCTGCTGGGTGGGCCTGGGGCAGCGCCACAAGCTGGGCCTGGCCTTCAACGAAATGGTTCGCACCGGCGTGCTCAAGGCACCGATCGTGATCGGTCGCGACCACCTCGATTCGGGTTCGGTCGCCAGTCCCAACCGCGAGACCGAGGCCATGCGCGACGGCAGCGATGCGGTCAGCGACTGGCCGATCCTCAATGCCCTGCTCAACACCGCCAGCGGCGCGACCTGGGTGAGTTTCCACCACGGCGGTGGCGTGGGCATGGGCTACAGCCAGCATGCGGGCGTGGTGATCGTCTGCGACGGTACGCCCGAGGCCGACCAGCGGCTCGCACGCGTGCTGTGGAACGACCCCGGCACCGGCGTGATGCGGCATGCCGACGCCGGCTACGACATCGCCATCCAGTGCGCGCAGGCGCAGGGCCTGAAGCGCCCGATGGCCGAGGCTTGAGACCGCGGCGCGTGGCCGGCGCTCCGCGCGTCGGCGCTTGTCCATATCATCACGAGCTGCGCCGCAGCCGGGGACTTTCGTGAAACAGATCCTGCAGAGCCTCAAGGACGGCAGTACCCGCATTGTCGAGGTCCCCGCGCCGCGTGCCGCGGCGGGCCAGGTGTTGATCCATACCCGCGCCAGCCTGGTTTCCGCGGGCACTGAACGCATGCTGGTCGAATTCGGCAAGGCCAACTGGCTGGACAAGGCGCGCCAGCAGCCGGACAAGGTGCGCATGGTGCTGGACAAGGTGCGCACGGACGGCCTGGCGGCGACCCTGGATGCGGTGCGCGACAAGCTCGATCAGCCGTTGCCGCTGGGCTACTGCAACGTCGGGGTGGTCGCCGAATGCGGGCGCACAGTGGAGGGCTTTGCCGCGGGTGATCGCGTGGTCAGCAACGGCCGGCATGCCGAAGTGGTGGCCGTGCCGCAGCGCCTGTGCGCGCGCATCCCCGACGCGGTCAGCGATGAGGCAGCCACCTTCACCGTGCTCGCGGCGATCGGCCTGCAGGGCATCCGCCTGGCGAACCCGACCCTGGGCGAAGCCGTGGTCGTGACCGGCCTGGGCCTGATCGGCCTGCTCACCGTGCAGATGCTGCGCGCGCAAGGCTGCCGGGTGCTGGGCATCGATTACGATCCGGCGCGCCTGGCGTTGGCAGGTCGCTTCGGCGCGGAGGTGGTGAATCCCGGTGCGGGTGAGGACGTGCTGGCGGCGGCGCAGGCGTTTTCGCGCGGGCGCGGCGTGGACGCGGTCATCATCACCGCCTCCACGCGCAGCAGCGAGCCGGTCAGCCAGGCTGCCCGCATGTGCCGCCAGCGCGGCCGCATCGTGCTGGTCGGCGTGACCGGGCTGGAACTGTCACGCGCGGACTTCTACGAAAAGGAACTGAGCTTCCAGGTGAGCTGCAGTTACGGGCCGGGCCGCTACGACCCGCAATACGAGGAAGGCGGCCACGACTACCCGCTGGGCTTCGTGCGCTGGACCGAACAGCGCAATTTCGAAGCGGTGCTCGACCTGATGGCGGCCGGCGCGCTGGACGTCGCGCCGCTGGTGTCGCACCGCTTCGGGCTCGAGCAGGCGGAGCAGGCCTATGCGCTGCTGGCCGGCGGGGAGGCCTCGCTCGGCATCCTGCTGCAGTACCCGGGCGCAGGGGCCGCGCGGCTCGCCGCGCGCGAGGTGGTGCTGGCGGGCGCGACGCAGGCAACGGCCCGCGTGCCGGCGCAGGGCACGCCGGTGGTCGGCTTCCTCGGCGCCGGCAACTATGCCGGGCGCGTCCTGATTCCCGCGTTCAAGGCGGCCGGCGCCGAACTGCGCACGGTGGTGAGCAGCGGCGGTGTCAGCGCGGTGCACCACGGCGGCAAGCAGGGTTTTGCCCTGGCCAGCACGGATGTCGCCGCCCTGCTTGACGATGCGGCAATCGACACCGTCGTCGTCGCCACCCGCCACGCTGCGCATGCGCGCCAGGTGCTGGCCGCCCTGCGTGCCGGCAAGCACGTGTTCTGCGAGAAGCCGCTGTGCCTTTCGCTGGCCGAGCTCGACGAAATCGCAACCGAAGCGGCCGCGCGGCCGGCGCAGCTGCTGATGGTCGGCTTCAATCGCCGCTTTGCACCGCAGGTGGTGAAGATCAGGCAGCTGCTGGCCACGGTGGCCGAGCCCAAGGCCTTCATCATGACCGTCAACGCCGGCGCCATTGCGCCCGCGCACTGGATCCAGGACAAGGCCATCGGCGGTGGCCGCATCGTCGGCGAGGGCTGCCACTTCATCGACCTGCTGCGCCACCTGGCCGGCGCGCCGATCACGCACTGTGAAGCGCGCGCGCTCGGTGCCCATCCGGCGCTGGCAGTGCGCGATGACAAGGCGAGCCTGGCGCTGCAGTTTGCCGACGGCTCGATGGGTACGATCCACTATCTGGCCAATGGTGCCAGGGCGTTCCCGAAGGAGCGCCTGGAAGTGTTCTGCGCCGGTCGCGTCCTGCAGCTCGACAATTTCCGCAGACTGCGCGCCTGGGCCTGGCCGGGTTTCACGCGCATGAACCTGTGGCGCCAGGACAAGGGCCAGATGGCCAGCGCCGCGGCCTTCGTGCGCGCCGTGCGCACGGGTGGATCGGCGCCGATCGCGCTCGGCGAACTGCTGGAAGTCAGCCGCGCCAGCATCGAGGCCCAGGCAGCCCTGGCCTGACCGATCAGCGCGTGGCGCTCATGCCGGACGTGCGCGCGCGTCGGGCTGGCGCAGTCGCCACGCGAGCGTATCGACGGTGTCGGTCATGCGGTCCAGTGCCTCGCCGATGCTGGCCAGCAGGCCGTCCTCGTCATCCGCCGGCATGGCGGCCAGTTCCGCCGTCAGCGCGCGTTCGGCTTCGCGCAGGCTGGCCGGCAGGGGCGCGCTGGCATCGCGCAGGCGCGCCACCAGCAGGTCGAGACTGTGCCCAAGCGCGTGCGTGAAGTCCACGATGCGCTGGCGCGCGGGCGCGCTTGCCGCCTCCGGCCACACCGCCTCCAGGGCCATGCAGGCACGCACGAAGCGGTTGGCGTTGGCGAACACGTCTTCGGCCAGCGCCAGCAGCGCGGCATCCGGACGTGGTTCGCCACGCAGCCGGTCGAGCGAAGCCTGCGCCGTGGTGCGCGCACTGCGCGCGCTGGAGCGGGCACTGGCACGCGCCGCTTGGGGTCCCTGCAGCACGCTGGTCATGTACTCGCGGTAGGCGGCCAGCATGTTCGCCAGCGCCGGCCGCACGCGCGCGGTCTCCCAGCTCGGCCAGAGTGCATAGGTAACCAGCGCCAGCGCGCTGCCCAGCACGGTCGCGCCGCCGCGCGCAAGCATGGTGGGCCCGGGCGGCAGGCCGTGGAACGACAGCAGGATCACCACCATGCCGGTCAGCACGGTGACGGCGATGCCGTAATGCATGGTGGCCAGCAGGCGGAAGGCGATCGCCAGCAGCGCCATCAGGCCCAGGCGTTCCCATTCGCTGCCGAACGCGTAGTGCACCAGGGCCGTGGTCAGGGCCAGGCCGGCCAGCGTGCCGGCCACACGCAGCGTGCCGACCCGGAACGTGCCGGCAAAATCGGGCTTGAGCACGATGGCGATGGTCATCGGGATCCAGTAGCCGTGCGGCACGGCCAGCGCGCGCTCGACCCCCACGGCCAGCGCCAGCGCGACGCCGCAGCGCAGGGCGTGGCGGAATGCGGTGGACGCGATGTCGAGATTGGCGCGCAGGATGGCCAGGGCGCTGCGCGGACGCAGCGCGCGAGGCAGGCGTTCCTCGATGGCGCTGCGGCGCAGGTCGCCGCGGCTGCCGGCAATGTTGACGTTGCGCAGGGCGGCGCGCAGCTGGCCGCCAAGCCTGCCGATGCGCGCCCTCACGATCATGAGCTGGCGCTGCGCGCGGCGCTCGGTGCTGCGTGCATGCAGGTCGCGCAGGGCATCCTGCACCGCGTCGAAGCCTTCCAGGGCGGCCTTGGCCGCCTGCGCCGTCGCGCCGCGCACGAGCGCGGAGGCCAGCGCGTCGAGCGCGCGCGCCGCATACTCCAGCGCGCGCCCGACGGTGGCCGTGCACTCGCGGTCGCCCAGCGCGCTGCGCAGGTCACCGAGCGCCAGCAGCTCCAGCCGCGCGCGCTCGAGCAACTCGGCGAGGACGCGGAAGATGTCCATGACATCGCCGCGATCGCGGTGCGCGCCGTGCAGCAGGCG
>JALOBC010000091.1 GCA_023228465.1 Dokdonella sp.
CCTGGCCGTCGAGCAGTGCATCCCAGGTCGGCGAAGTGGAGTCCTCGAAATCGGCCATGAACACCTTGGCGCCGGAATTGAGCGCATTGATGATCATCTTGCGATCGACCGGACCGGTGATCTCCACGCGCCGATCCTGCAGCGCCCCGGGAATGGCGGCGACGCGCCAGTCGCCGGCGCGCAGGTCCGCCGTGGCGGGATCGAAATCGGGCAGCTCGCCCGCGTCATGGCGGGCCTGGCGCGCATTGCGCGCCTCGAGCAGGGCGAGCCGGCGCCGGTCGAATCGGCGGTGCAGGTCGATCAGGAACTCGCGTGCCGCGCCGACCAGCGGATCAGCCTGGCCGTTGCGTTGTGCCGCGACAAGCCCGCCGGTTGCCGGTGAGGCCCGCGTTTCATCCGTTGCCGTCATCCTTGCATCCTCGAACCGGGAGACCTGCAGCCTAGGGCCCGGAGCGAGCATTGACAAACTGCATGTTTCAATAGGATAAATTGAATATGTCAATACAACGCCCAAACGGTTGATTGGTGGCCGAAAAGCCCACCACCGCGCGCCCGCGCCGGCGCACTTCCAGGGCCGCAGGCGCGGCCGATGCGGGTTCGCCACGCTTCTACTACAAGGGCAACCGGCCCAAGCAGCTGCGCGCCTTCTGTGCCATCGCCAAGCTCGGCACCGTTTCGCGCGCGGCCGAATCGCTGTTCCTGTCGCAGCCCTCGGTGAGCCTGCAGCTGGCCGCGCTGGAGGAGGAACTGGGCGTGCGCCTGATCGAGCGCCGGCGCCGGCGGGTGGTGCTCACGCGCGAAGGGCTGGCCCTGTATGAACTTGCGCTGCCGCTGGTCGAGGGTCTCGATGGCATCGATCAGCGCTTTCGTACCCTGACCGCCGGCCTGGCCGGTGGCGAGCTCAACATCGCGGCCGGCGCCTCGACCATCCAGTACCTGCTGCCGCCACTGGTGCATGCCTTCCGCCAGCGCCACCCGCAGGTGAAGCTGCACCTGCACAACGTGACCGGCAAGGACGGCCTGGCCCTGCTGCGCTCCGACCAGGTCGATTTCGCGGTCGGCTCCATGCTGGACGTGCCGCATGACCTCGCCTACGCGCCGGTGCGTTCCTACGATCCCCAACTGATCACGCCTCCGGATCATCCGCTCGCCAGTCGCGCCGAGGTCCGGCTGGAGGACCTGTCGCCGTTCGGCCTGATCCTGCCGCCGCAGCGCCTGACCACCTACCGCCTGGTCGATCTCATCTTCCAGCAGCGCAAGGTGCCCTACCAGGTGGCCATCGAGGTCGGTGGCTGGGAGATCATCAAGCACTACGTGGCCATGGGCCTTGGCATCTCCATCGTCACCGGCATCTGCATCGGCCCGGCCGACCGCGAGCGCCTGGCGGTGCGCAACATGGCCGCCTGGTTTCCGCAGCGCAGCTACGGCGTCGTGGTGCGCAAGGGCAAGTATCTTTCGCCCGAAGCGCGCGCGTTCGTCGATCTGGTCGGGCTGGATGCCTCCTCGCGCGGCGACTGGATGGAAGGCGGACATTCGCAGCGCTAGCAGCGAAACGACCCGGCGCAGGCTGAAAATCACCGAATGGCACTTGTGCTGCGGCCTGCAAGCGCGGACACTGCGGTTCGCGATGCCCTTCAGGGAGGCGTGGCAATGAGTGCACTGGAACGTCTGCGGAACCTTTTTCTTGCTGCCCGCGGCGAACGCGATCGGCGCGAGCAACCGCGTGTGGGCGCGCGCGCCGGAACGCGGGTGCTCATCGTGGATGACTCGCCGACCATCGTCGCGCTGCTCGGCAAGCTGCTGCGCCAGAACGGCTTCCAGACGCTCGAGGCGGGCAACGCCGAGGATGGCCTGGCGCTGGCGCGCGGCCATCGCCCGGATCTGATCTTCCTCGACATCGTCCTGCCGGCCATGAACGGCTTCGCCGCGCTGCGTCTGCTGCGCCACGATCCGCGCACGGTGGACATCCCGGTCATCATGATCAGCGGCAACGCCCAGGCGACCGAGCAGTTCTACGCGCAGCGCATCGGGGCCGATGCGTTCATGAAGAAACCGTTCTCGCGCGAAGACGTGTTCAAGAACATCGAAAGCCTGCTCGACGACGAAAAGTCCCCCCGCCGGCGCGCGGCGATGCTGCGCTTTGCCGGCTGAGCGTGGCTGCGCAAGCCGCGCACTCCACCCCGGCGACATCCCCGACCCACGTGACGCACGCCTGACCGGGCGGCTGGAGCCTTGCATGTGCGGCACTCCTTGCCGCATGGTTCGCTGATGCACATCCTGTTCCTGTCCGACAACTTCCCGCCTGAAGGCAACGCCCCCGCCACCCGCCTGCATGAACATGCCCAGCGCTGGGTGCGCAGCGGACACGCGGTGACCGTCGTCACCTGCGCGCCGAACTTCCCCGAAGGCCGCGTATTTCCCGGCTACGCCAACCGCTGGCGCCAGGTTGAAACCATCGACGGCATCCGCGTCGTGCGCGTGAAGACCTACATCACCGCCAACGAAGGGTTCCTCAAGCGCACGCTCGACTACATCAGCTTCATGCTCAGCGGCTCGTTGGCCGGCCTGTTCGTGCGCCGGCCGGATGTGGTCGTGGCCACCTCGCCGCAGTTCTTCTGCGCCATCGGCGGCTGGCTGGTCGCCGCGCTGCGCCGGCGCCCGTTCGTGTTTGAACTGCGCGATCTGTGGCCTGCGTCCATCGTCGCCGTGGGCGCAATGCGCAAGAGCCTGGCCATCCGGCTGCTGGAAAGGCTCGAGCTTTTCCTCTACCGCCGTGCCGACGCGGTCGTGTCGGTGACCGAGTCGTTCCGCGAGGATCTCGTGGCGCGCGGAATCCGGCGCGACAAGATCGAGGTCGTCATCAACGGCGTGGACCTGGAACGCTACGCGCCGCAAGCGCGCGATCCCGCGCTGAGCGACGAGTACGACCTCGCCGGTCGGTTCGTCGTGGGCTATCTCGGCACGCATGGCATGGCGCACGCGCTCGACAAGGTGGTCGCGGCAGCCGAGCGCCTGCGCCAGCGCGATGACATCGTGTTCTTCTTTGCCGGCGGTGGCGCCGACCGCGCGCGCGTGGAGGCACTGGTTAGCGAACTCGGACTTGCCAACGTGCGCCTGATTCCGCGCCAGCCCAAGGCCATGATGCCGCGCCTGTGGAGCCTGTGCGACGTCACCCTGATTCCGCTGCGCGACACGCCGGTGTTTGCCACCGTCATTCCGTCCAAGCTGTTCGAAGCCATGGGCATGGGCATTCCGGTGTTGATGTCCTTGCCCACGGGCGAAGCGACCGACATCGTCAGGCGCACCGGCTGCGGCGTGATGGTGGCACCCGAGGACCCGATCGCCCTTGCCGATGCCGTGGCCCGCCTGGCCGATACCCCCGGCGAACTCGCGCGCCTGCGCGCCGCCGCCCTCGCGGCCGCGCCCGCGCACTCGCGCGACACCCAGGCGCACGCCATGCTGGAAATCCTCAAGCGCGTCGCGCGTCAGCCCGTACTGGAAGATTCCGCCGTCGGAGAAACCTGACTGGCCGTGACCGCGACCTGCGTGGGAGCGGCTTCAGCCGCGATGCTTGTGCGCTCGGATTGCACGCGAGGCGCTGATGACCAGCACGCCCGTGGGAGCAGCTTCAGCCGCGATGCTTTCCCTGCGCGCCGAGATGCACCGCGCAACCCTGCCACTGCGTCGTCCCGGCGCACGCCGGGACCCAGCGACTTTGGCGCAGTGGCAGCCAAGCGTCCCCGCGACGCAGCGAGTCATTCAAGGCAAGGGCATCGGGACTGAAGTCCCTCCCACAGCATCTTCGCGACCTCCAACCCAGCCCGTGGGAGCGGCTTCAGCCGCGATGCTTGTGCGCTCGGATTGCACGCGAGGCGC
>JALOBC010000044.1 GCA_023228465.1 Dokdonella sp.
GTGGCTTCGTAACCTGCGAGGAACATACCGCGTCATGCGCGTTTCGAACACCAGAAGTGGCTGCAACCTGTTGATTCAGCGGCTGCATTTGTGGGGAAACCTCAGGGACGGAGGAATTAATCCTGGACCCAGGCCGAGGCAGCCTGTCAGCAATGTCGCACGTTCCGTCGCGAGGATCGCCGCTGTCGCCAGGCCAAGGTGACGGGCATGCTTGATCGCCCCCGCCACCCGTTCCGCCCTCGTGCCACGACGTCCGCGCCTCGAAATCGCCGGTGTTCCCCTGCACATCACCCAGCGCGGGGTGAATCGTGCCGCCGTGTTTGTCGATGATGCCGATCGCCAGCACTTCCTCGACCTGCTCGGAAAAGGGCTGGCGCGCTTTGACATCGCACTGCACGCCTATGTGCTGATGGGAAACCATGTGCATCTGCTGGCGAGCGCGCCCGAAACCGGCCTGATCTCGCGCGCGATGCGCAACCTTGGGCAGTGCTACGTCCAGGCATTCAACCGCCGCCATGGCCGCACCGGCACGTTGTGGGAGAGCCGGTTCAAGTCCTGCCTGGTCGCCTCGGACCGCTATCTCCTGACCGTGTACCGCTACATAGAGCTCAATCCGATGCGCGCCGCGCTGGCGGTCCATCCCGCGGCGTATCGCTGGTCAAGCGTGCACGCCAACCTCGCGTTGCGCGACGACCCTCTGGTGACGCCCCACCCCGTTTTCGCGGCGCTCGGTGCAAGACCGGCGACCCGTGCCGCGCGGTACCGTGCGTGGTTGCACGAGGCCATCAGCGCGGAGGAATGCGATGCGATTCGTGCCCATCTAGAGCAAGAGCGCGCCTGGGGCGACAAGCGCTTCCAGGCGATGGTCGAGAAGACCTTGAACCGACCCGCAGCCGTCCGTCCGCGTGGGCGGCCCGTGCGCCGGCCGTGCACCGAGCCGGAATAATTGCCTCCGTCCCCTTTTGTCTTATCAGCCGGCCATTGCCTGCAGCACCAAGCCGGTCAGGTAGGCGGCGTAGGTGCCGAGCGCGTAACCGAGAACGGCCATCAGGACGCCGACCGGTGCGAGGTTGGGATGGAACGCGCTGGCAACCACCGGGGCGCTGGCGGCGCCACCGATATTGGCTTGCGAGCCGACCGCCATGAAGAACAGCGGCGCACGGATCCACTTGGCGATGGCCAGCATGACCAACGCATGCACGCTGATCCAGCAAAGGCCAAGCACAAAGAGTCGAGGACGCTCGAATACCGCACCGATATCCATGTGCATGCCGATCGTGGCAATCAGGATGTACAGGGCAGCCGATCCGATCCGGGAGGCGCCAACGCCTTCCAGTTCGCGTGCGCGGGTGATGCTGAGCAAAAGCCCCAGTGTTGTCGCGATCACCACCACCCAGAAGAAGGTCGACGTCAGGCTGTAGCGGGCCAGCCCCGGCGCCGTTTCACCAATCCACGTCGCCAGCGGCCGGCCGATGGCGTGGGAGAGCCCCATCGCACCCAGTCCCAGGGCGAGGATGATCATGAGGTCCGGCAACGTGGCGGCGCGGGTGTGATCGGCGGTGAAGGTTTCCATGCGCCGTTTCATGTCCTCGATCGCGCGCGTATCGGCGCCGGTCCAGCGGTCGAACGCCTCGGCACGGCCGGCGAGGAACAGCAGCACTGCCAGCCAGACATTGGCGACCAGCACGTCCATGGCCACAAACTGGCCGAACAGGTTGTTGTCGACCTGGAACACTTCCTTCATTGCTGCCTGGTTGGCGCCGCCGCCAATCCAACTCCCGGCCACCGTGGTCATGCCGCGCCACGTGTCGCCGGCCACCGTCTGCGGAGAAATGATCTCGAACAGGCCAAAGGCAAACACGGCGCCGAACATGACGCCAAGGGTGCCGCAAAAGAACATGATGAGGGCCTTGGGACCCAGCCGAAGGATGCTCTTGAAGTCGATCGACAGGGTGAGCAGGACCAGCGACGTCGGCAGCAGGTAATCGCGCGCCATCGGATACAGGCCACTGTGCTCGCCGTCGATCAGTCCGATCGTGTTGAACACAGCCGGGATGAAATAGCACAGCAGAAGCGCGGGTACCCAGGTGTAGAAGTGCTTCCAGAAGCCCGTGGGACGCGATTCCGTCCAGAACACCAGCCCGAGCGCCACGGCCAGCAGACCGAGCACGGCAGGTTCATTGGTGATCAGAGCGGTCGATTCGGTCATTTGCGGGTCATTTACTTGAGAAAGGGGACGGAGGGAATTAACTCCGCGTCCACGCCAGCACAGGCCAACGCGCCCCCCCACCGGATCGTCTCGTTACCCCTCCCCGCGTTCGTGGCGCCCGGCGCGGCTCCGGCAACGCCTGTCGCGCGATACCGCGCGTGGCTGCGCGGGGCCATCAGCGCCGAGGAATGTGTGCGAACCGCGCCCATCTGGAGCAGGAGCGCGCGTGGGGCGACAAGCGCTTCCAGGCGATGGTCGAGAAGACCTTGAACCGACCCGCAGCCGTCCGTCCGCGGGGCGGCTGGCGCGTAGATTCTGTGCCGAACCGGCTTAATTGCCTCCGTCCCCTTTTGTTGAAAAACACTTGTTGGATGGAACCGACAAGCGCAGAATCCGCGCGTCCGAACCGCGGCTGTACCAGCCGATTCGGCATACGCAGTACGAGTGAACAAGCGATCCATGGTGCGTACGCAGCGATCCTGCGCACCCGGCCGAGGGACGCATGGTTCCCGATGTAATTCACGTGTTTCGGGAGGTTCGCGATGAATAGGTTCGTGGCAGGGATTGTGGGTTTGTGCTGCGCAGTGGCGATGGCGCAGGCCAATGCAATATTGGCAAACAGCGCGGGGTATGCGAATGACATCAGCGGCAGCGGCGGCTTTCCGCCGGACGAGAACTTTGACGGGGTGACAGCCCCTGCGCTGCCTGCCGGATGGTCCACGACGTTCAACGGTGCCGGCGTCGCATGGGCGAGCACCACGACGTTTGCCGATACCGCACCCAACGCCGCATTTGCGCCCGACCTCGGCGCCATCGCCGACATGATAATGGAAAGCCCTGTCTTCACGCCGGTCACCGGTCAAAGAGTGGCGTTCAGGCACAAGTACGCGCTGGAGAGCCCTTATGACGGCGCGGTGCTGGAAATTTCCAGCGATGGTGGCGCAACGTTCCAGGACATCCTTGCCGCCGGCGGCAGCTTCACCAGTGGCGGCTACAACGGCACCATCTCGAGCAACTTCAGCAGTCCGATCGCGGGCCGCCCGGCGTGGACCGGCGACAGTGGCGGCTTCGTGACGACGGAAGTGGCGTTGCCGGCAGCAACCGTTGGCCAGCCGACCATGTTGCGATTCCGTACTGCCGACGATAGTTCGGTCGGCTCCGGGGGATGGTGGGTGGACACGATCCATCTCGCCGCCGATCCGGCGATCGATATATCGCCTGCAAACCTGAGCGCAAGCCAGGCTGCGGACAGGATGACCACTCAAACCCTGACGATCGGCAATACAGGTGGCGATGACCTCGACTGGTCGATCACCGAGGCGACCGCACTGCTGCATCACGACGCCACGCGTGCAGGCGCAATCGAAGGTGGGCCAGGCCCGTGGACAAACGCCTCGCCCTTGCCAGCCAATCTGGTGCGCTACGCGTTTGCGCAGGTGGGGGATGTTCTCTACGTGGCAGGCGGCGTTGCCAATGGCACCGTCGTGGGCACGTTGTATCGCTACGACACCGCCAGCGATACGTGGACCACGCTCGCGCCGATGCCGACCGCGACCGGCGAGGCCCCGACCGGCGCCTATTTCAACGGCAAGCTGTATGTTGTCGGTGGCAACAGCGTGAACGTGCTCAACATCTACGATATCGCCACCGACAGTTGGTCGAGCGGCGCACCAATCCCGCAGGCGGGCGGGACCTACGGCGCTGCCGGCGGTGCCTACAATGGCAGGTTTTTCGTGGCCGGTGGAACCGGAGGAACGGCGAGCACGACGCTCTGGGTCTACGACATCGGCAGTGACTCCTGGAATTCGGGAACAGCGCTGCCGAGCGCCTATCAACTGGGCGGATATCAGCAGGTCGGCAAGTACGTCTACATGGTTGGCGGCTACGGGGCTGCGCCAAGAACCCCCTACGGACCAGCTTCCATGCTGAGTGGCTATTCGCAGACCAACGTCATTGCGCCCAGCGCCAATGCCAGCGCGACGCTGCGACTCGACATGAGTTCGCCGACCGGAACATGGACCACCGGGCCGACATGGACGATGAATCGTGCCGATTTCGCCCTCGCGTACGACCCGGCGGGGAGCTCCCTGTATGCCATTGGCGGGGACGCCGATGGGGGTGGCTACTTCGACACTCAGAGCGAAGTCGACCAGCTCGACATCAGTGCCTGGCCAGCGGGAACCTGGGTGGTTTCGGCTCCAGCACTGCCCGCTCCGTTGCAGGCAAATCAGGCCGGTTTCCACAGCACTGGCGTGGCCGGTGGCGAGATCTGGAGCACCGGCGGGATCGATTCGACGATGACTTTCCACAACACCCACCAGTACCGCACCAACGCCCCCCCCAGCGCTTGCAGCAGCCCCAGCGACATTCCGTGGGTGAGCGTATCGCCGAGCAGCGGCACCACGGCACCGGGCGACAGCAGCGACGTGACGGTCACGTTCGACTCGACGGGCCTTGCCGATGGCACTTATGGCGGCACCTTGTGCATCACCAGCAACGACCCGGCCGTGCCGCTGGTGGAGGTTCCGGTGAGCCTGCAAGTCATGCCCGCCGCGCCGTTCTGCGATGGCGGTGCCGACGAGATCTTCTGCGACGGCTTCGATGGAGCCGTGCCTCGCATGGCTGGACTTGTCACTGAGCGTGCGGACTTGCTGGCCGGTCTCTTGCCGGACTACGAAGACAACGGGTTCAGCAGCGTGACCGGCAAGTTCATCAGCATGGCTCGCGCCGATTACGCGACGTATTACAATCCGGCGCAGATCGCCGCGCAGATCACCAACTGAGTCGCGCGCATCCTTCCTGTTGCCGGATTTGACCGGAGGCACCGGGAAGCGGAAAAGTGTTCCAGCGGGGGCGTCGCAAGGCGCCTCCTTTTTTTTTGCATTTCAACAACTTGCCAAACCTGCGATGACGGGCGAAAATGATGGCAACGGGTCGCCTCGCAAAGGACGGAGCCCGCCCGCAGTCCAGCCGGACAGGCGGTCAGCGGCCCGCAATCGGCAGCACCGGAACTCCTGTGGATGGCGGTCACGCCGTCCAGGGTTCCGTTTGTGTCCATAATCTTGGGAGTGGCAATGAACAGATTTTTCTTGATCGTGGCCGGGATGTGCGGCGCCGTCGGCGTGGCGCAGGCCACTGGTATAGCAGCAAGCAACGCGGGTTTCATGCAGCACACGGCCAGCGTGCCGTCAGCGCCGCTGAACGTGTTGTACGACCAGATGGACAATGCGGGCGCCAACAGCTCCAGTTCCCAGGAGTTCGAACTCACGAACGAGGCCTACAACAGCCAGGGGGCGGATGATTTTGTCGTTCCGGCCGGTGAATCCTGGTCCATCGAGAGCGTCGATGTCCTCGGTGCGTACTTCAACGGCACGGGTCCCGCAGACTCCTTCAATGTCTATTTCTACGCCGATGCAGCCGGCAAGCCCGGCACGCTGCACGACAGCCGGCTCGCGCAGCCGTACATGAATGGTGCCAATGCCATCATCACGCTCGACACGCCGGTGGTCCTCAGCGAAGGTTCGTGGTGGGTATCCGTGCAGGCGCGGATGGACTATTCCACTGGCGGCCAGTGGGGCTGGACGGACCGTACCGTGACCAGCCATGCCCCGGCAACCTGGCAGAATCCGAATGATGGACTCGGCACCGGCTGTACCGCGTGGACGCTCAAGACCGACTGCATCGGCACTGCCGATCCGGATTTTGTGTTCCGCCTCAATGGCAGTGTCCTCCATAGCGACGGGATTTTCTGCTCGAGCTTCGAATCCGGCGAGAACGGCTCTTGCGATCCGATAGACAGGGTGCCCGGACCCTGGTCGACCGGCGCCACCGGACCCTCCACCCGTTATCGTGCGGGTAGCGCCAGCGATGGCGCCAGCGTGTACGTGTTTGGCGGCGGCCAAGAATCCACGCCGCTGGCGGATGCTTGGAAATGGGATCCGGGCAGCGGCACCTGGACGCAGCTCGCCGACATGCCGTCGGCCAAATTCAACGTGCAGGGCAGCTACTTCGCTGGCAGGATCTATGTGCCCGGCGGCTATGACGGGTCGAACCATGTGACCGAGAACGCGATCTATGACATCGCCACCGACACCTGGACGCTCGGCGCACCGCTGCCGGTGGCCCATACCGGTGCCACGGCGGCCTACGGTGGCAAGATCTACGTATTCGGCGGCAACGGGGCCAATACGCGCCTGAGCATCTACGACCCGGCGACCGACACCTGGGCCCAGGGTAGCGACTTCCCGACCAGCATCACCTATGGCCGCGCCGTGACGGCAGGCAGCTTCATCTATTACGTCGGTGGCATCATCGGCGGGACCACCACGGACGACGTGTGGCGTTACGACCCGGCCAGCGACAGCTACACGCAGATGGCATCGTTGCTGACGGCGCGCGCCTCCGCCGAGGTCATGGCCGAGGGCAACCGCATCTATGCCGTCAACGGTGGCGGTAGCGCATTTTTCACCGGCGTTCCGCTGGCCGAAACCGTCGAGATCTACAACATCACGACCGACGCCTGGACCTACGGCCAACCGACGCTGGTCACCGCGGCCGCGTCGGCAGGCGGTCTTGCCGGCGGCAGGCTCATGATCATGGGTGGGGTCAGTGCAGGTACCTATTACGATGCGGTACAGCTCTCCACGTTGATTGCCGAATGAGCGATGCGCGTCAATCCTGTCATCCGGTACTGCCGGCAGTGACTAGGACGGCGAGATGGGACGACGGGGCGCCGCAATGGCGCCCCGCTTTTTTCGGTCGGCCGCATCCCGGCAAGCACTGCGGCGGCGCTGATAGACTGGAAACCTCAGGGACGGAGGGAATTATCTCCGCGTACACGCCAGCACAGGCCAAGGCAGGCCCCTCACCAGACCCCGTTCTGCGCGAAGTCGGCGGCGTGCGGCGCGGAACGCGCTGCGCCAAAGGGAATCAGAGCTGAGGAATGTGTTGCGAACCGCGCCCACCTGGAGCACGAGCACGCGTTAGGCGACAGGCGTTTCCAAGCGTCATAGCGGAGAGCTTGACCCGGCCCGCAGGCGTTTCGTCCGCGGCGCTTAATTGCCTCCGTCCCCTTTTACGGTATGCCATGCCCTGAACTCCCGAAGAATGCTGGCCCTGGCCGCAACGCGTCGGCGCCGACGGCGCTGCTGCAGGCGCGAGAGCTTGGATTCGCCGTGGATGGCCGTACGCTGTGGCACGACCTGGACCTGACGGTGCGTGCGGGCGAGCGGGTGGCCGTGGCCGGCGCGTCCGGCAGCGGCAAGACCCTGCTGCTGCGCACCCTGGCCGGGCTGGAGCCGGTGCAGGCCGGCGACCTGTCGTTTCAGGGCCGCGCGCTGGCGGATTGGCCCATGCCGGCGTATCGCGCCCGCGTGGTCTACGTCGCGCAGCGCCCGGCACTGCCTGAAGGACAGGTGGAAGCCGCACTGCGTGGGCCGTTTCGATTTCGTGTCCATCGGCACCAGCCATTTCCCCTGGACCGCGCGCGGGAATTGCTGGTCATGCTGGGGCGTGACGGGAAGTTCCTGCAGCAGCGCACCGAACGGCTCTCCGGCGGCGAAGCGCAGATCGTGGCCATGCTGCGCGCGCTGCTGATCGCTCCCGACGTGCTGCTGCTGGACGAACCCACCGCCTCGCTGGACGCGCGCGCCGTCGCCGCCGTCGAGGCACTCGTCAACGGTTGGTTGCAGGGCAATCCGCAACGCGCCTGCGTGTGGACCAGCCACGACCGCGATCAGCTGCAGCGTGTAAGCGACCGCGTGCTGTCGCTGGAGGCGGTCGCATGAAGGCCGGCTACATCAATCTGGACAACTGGCAGCTCGGCTTCGCGGCGCTGCTGATCGTGCTCAACCTGGCGATCTCGGTCTGGCTGCGCCTCGGACTGGCGCGCAGCCTGCTGGTCGCCAGCGTGCGCATGGTGGTGCAGTTGCTGCTGGTCGGTTTCATCCTGGATTCGGTGTTCGCCCTCAGCACGCCGCTGCCGGTCGTGGGCATTGGCGTGGTGATGGCCGCACTGGCGAGCGTGGCCGCGGTGCGACGCACGCGCCGGCGCTTCCGGGGTATCTACTGGAACAGTCTGCTGTCGACCCTGGGGGCTGCGTTCGTGGTTACCGGTGCGGCGCTGGCCGGCATCATCAATGTGCACCCGTGGTTTGCGCCGCAATATGCGATCCCGCTGCTGGGCATGGTGCTGGGAAATCTGCTGACCGGCGTGTCGCTGGCGCTGGATCGCTTCATGCTTGGCGTCGCGCGCGAGTCCGGCGTGATCGAAGGCGACCTTGCCCTGGGCGCCACCCGCTGGGAGGCTGCGCGCCCGCTGGTCAGCGAAGCGCTGCGCACTGGCATGGTCCCGACCATCAACGCCATGATGGTGATGGGCGTGGTCAGCCTGCCGGGCATGATGACCGGCCAGATGCTGGCCGGTGCTGCGCCCACCGCGGCGGTGCGCTATCAGATCGTGATCATGTTCATGATCGCCGCGGCCACGGCACTGGGCACGCTGGCCGTGATCCTGCTGGCGTTCCGCCGCTTGTTCAACAAGCGCCATCAACTGTGCGCAGCACGTGTCCAGAATGTGGAGAAAGGGGACGGAGGGAATTAACTCCGCCCCTCACCGGCTCGTCTCGCTACACCTCACCCCGTTTCGTGGCGCTCGGCGCGGGGCCGGCCGCGCGTGCCGTGGCTTAATTGCCTCCGTCCCCTTTTACTAGAGCAGCCACTCCACCGGCAGGCAGCCGATGAAGCGGATGAGGAGGCGCCGGGGCCAGGTGGCACCGGGCTCCGACGTGGTTTGCGTGCCGTTGGCGTGGTCGACCCAGGTGAGCTGGCCATCCCGCAGCACCACTTCCCAGGCGAACGCGCCGAGCCCGCTGTCGAACGCCCCGTGCAGGCGCTGCGCCAGCGCCTCGCTGTCGATGAGCAGCCCCATCTCGGTGTTGATCCGCGTGGAGCGCGGGTCGAAGTTGAACGAACCGACGAATACGCGCGTGCCGTCCACCGCGAAGGTCTTGGCGTGCAGGCTGGAGCCGGATCCGCCGAGCGGGCCGCGCTCCCTGGGCGCGGCAAGCGCGGCCTGGGGGCGCAGTTCGAACAGGCGCACGCCGTGACGCAGCAGATCGGGCCGGCGCCGGGCGTAGCCCGCGTGCACCGGCAGGCCGTCGGTCGCCGCCAGCGAATTGGTGAGCACGCGCACCGCGATGCCCTTGTCCTCGAGGGCCGCAAATGCCTTGACGCCCGCGGCGCCGGGAACGAAATAGGGCGAGACGCCGTCGATGCGCTGCCGGATCGGGCCGACCGCGCGCATCAGGCGCACCAGCAGGAGGTCATCGCGCGGCACGGCGCCCTCGCCCTTGGCGGGGTCGTCGCTGACCAGGCGCGCGCGGGTCCATTCCAGGGCCAGGTCGCCGCGCGCCAGCGCCGGCAGCAGCGGTGCGCCGGCCAGCGCCTTGGCGTAGGTGGCCAGACGGGGGTCTGCCTGCAGGCGCCGCACGTCCGCGGCGATGGGATCGCCGATGCCGGCACGCGGCAGGATGGCGCTGGCCGGATAGACCGAGGGCGCCGCCCAGTAGCGATCGAAGTCGGCCGACACCGCCGGCACCACGGCGCCCACCGCCAGCACGTCCAGATCCAGGAACAGCGGCATGGGACCGGCGCCGAAGTATTCGTCGGCGATGTTGCGCCCGCCAAGCACGGTGGCCAGGCCGTCCACCGTGAACGACTTGTTGTGCATGCGCCGGTTCAGGCGGAAGAAATCGAAGGCGAAGGCAGCGAACTTCAGCCGGCGCAGGTTGAAGGGGTTGTACAGGCGCACCTCGGCGTTGGGATGGGCGTCGAGTGCGGCCAGTTCGGCGTCCAGGCCCGTGCTGCCGAGATCATCGAGCAGCAGGCGCACGCGCACCCCACGCTCGGCGGCGCGCTGCAGCGCATCCAGCAGCAGCGTGCCGGTGAGGTCGCCGCGCCAGATGTAGTACTGCACGTCGATGGATTGCACCGCCGCATCGGCCAGCAGCGCGCGCGCGGCGAATGCATCCAGCCCGTTGTCCAGCGCGGCGATGCCCGAGCGTCCCGGGTGGCGCTGCGCCCGCTCGGCGACCACGGCGGCGAGCGGGCCGGTGGTTGCCGGCGCGAGCGCGGTGCTGGCCGTCCGCTCGACCTTCCCCGGCAGGGGAAACGCGGCACGGGCAAGGAGGATGGCAAGGCTCGCGCAGAGCGCGGCGACGACCAGCCCGCGAAGCAGGCGGCCGAGGCGCGAGCGCCTGCGTTTGCGTTTCATGTCGGCGCGCCCGGCCGGGCGGCATGCCCACGCATCGAGCCGGCCGTTCTTGCCTGCCCTGCCATTGCATGTGCCGCCGGCAGGGCCGCCACGTCCTGGGTGACACCCGGCCGGCCGCCGCGCGAAGTGGGCCGGGACGCGCTCAGAGCCGGGTGTTGCGTGTGTAGGTCCCGGTCAGCGTGGCGCTGGCGAGGATGTGGTCCTGCATCGCCTGCTTCACCTCGTCGAGGCCGAAATCGTCCGGCACGTCGAGGCGATCGACGTCGAGTGCGTGGACATGGAAGTGGTAGTGGTGCAGGCGCTCGTCATTGAACGGCGGACAGGGGCCGTCGTAGCCATACCAGGCGGCATCGGCATCGCCGTAGTCGTTGCGGCCCTGGCGCGAACCGGAAGGTCCCCGCGGCGACTGCTTGCCGCCCTCCACGATCCCGTCCGAGCAGCTGCCGGCGGCGATTTCCGTGGTGCCGGCGGGCACGTCGATCATCACCCAGTGGGTGAAGTCGCGGCGCGGCATGTCGCGCGGCAGGCTGCGGCCGGGCTGGTTGGCATCTTCGAAGCGGGTCGGCACGTCGGTATCGATGCAGAGCACCACGAACGAGCGCGTGCCTTCCGGCGCGCCGCGCCAGCGCAGGTGCGGGTTGCGGTTGCCACCGTGGCGCATCTCCCCGGTGGTCGGCACGCCGAAGGCGTATTGATCGGGAATGGGCTCGAGGTGCCTGAAGCTGTCGCTGTGCAGTTGCATGGACGTCCTCCTTCGCGCAAGCGGATGCTGCCCTCCGACGCGCCGTTCCAACGGTTCCGCGTTCCCTGGCGGGTCGGCGGGCAGAGGCCACGAGCCTACCACTCAAACGCATCCGCTGGCCGAGTGCCCCGTCGGCGGCGCAGTACCAACCTGCGGGGGGCAACGCCGCGTTCGCTGCGCGGGACGAAGCGCCGCGACACCGGTGCCAATGCTTCATCGCCGCGGTAGTGCTACCTGTCGATTTGCGCTACATTCATTCAAGGGTTCAGGGGTTTACGAGACTTCCATGGCAACACAGATGAATACGCCCCCGCTGGCAGGGATTTCCGGCATCGCGCGGCGCCTGATCGGGCAGGGCGTGCTGGCCGAACCCGAGGCGCGCAAGGCGCTGGAGGAAGCCGCACGGCAGAAGATGCCGATCGGCGCGTGGCTGACCGAAAAGGGGCTGGTGTCCGAACGCCAGATCGCCATGGCCACCTCGGCCGAGTTCGGCATGCCGCTGGTCGATGTCGAGGCGTTGGACTTCGCGCAGTTGCCCATGAATCTGGTGCGCGAGGACCTCATCAACAAGCACAAGGCCCTGCCGCTGTTCAAGCGCGGCAACCGCCTGTTCGTCGGCATCTCGGACCCGACCAACGTGCGCGGCCTGGAAGAGATCAAGTTCCAGTCCAACCACATCATCGAGCCGATCCTGATCGACGAGGCGCAGCTGGGCCGGGCGATCGAGCAGGCCCAGGCCCAGTCGAGCACCGACCTGGGCGATCTGGGCGACGACGCCGAGGGCCTGGAGAACCTCGACCTGGAAACCGGCGACGACGAGGCCGAGGGCGGCGTCGATGTGCAGGGCAAGGACGACGCGCCGGTCGTCAAGTTCGTCAACAAGGTACTGGTGGATGCGATCAAGCGCGGCGCCTCGGACATCCACTTCGAGCCGTATGAAACCAGCTACCGCGTGCGCCTGCGCATGGATGGCATGCTGCGCACGGTGGCCGCGCCGCCGGTCAAGCTGAACCCGCGCATTTCCTCGCGCCTGAAGGTGATGAGTGGCCTGGACATCGCCGAGAAGCGCGTGCCCCAGGACGGACGCATCAAGCTGAACCTGTCCAAGGCCAAGTCCATCGACTTCCGCGTCAGCACCTGCCCGACCCTGTTCGGCGAGAAGGTCGTGCTGCGCATCCTCGATGCTTCGGCGGCCAAGATGGGCATCGAGAAGCTCGGCTACGAGGAGGACCAGAAGGAGCTTTTCCTTGCCGCCATCCAGAAGCCCTATGGCATGGTGCTGGTCACCGGGCCGACCGGCTCGGGCAAGACGGTGTCGCTCTACACCGCCCTCAACATCCTCAACACGGAAGGCCGCAACATCTCCACCGTGGAGGACCCGGTCGAAATCCGCCTGCCCGGCGTCAACCAGGTGCAGCAGAACACCAAGCGCGGCATGACCTTCGCCGCTGCGCTGCGCTCCTTCCTGCGCCAGGATCCGGACGTCATCATGGTCGGCGAAATCCGCGACCTGGAAACCGCCGAGATCGCCATCAAGGCGGCGCAGACCGGCCACATGGTGCTGTCCACGCTGCACACCAACGACGCCTCGCAGACCATCGCGCGCCTGATGAACATGGGCATCGCGCCCTACAACATCACCTCGTCGGTGACGCTGGTGATCGCCCAGCGCCTCGCGCGCCGCCTGCACGACTGCAAGAAGCCGCTGGAACTGCCGCCCGCGGCGCTGCTCGCCGAGGGCTTCACGCAGGCGGATCTCGATGCGGGACTGCAGATTTACGACGCAGTCGGTTGTTCCGGCTGCAACGATGGGTATAAAGGACGTACGGGTATCTACCAGGTCATGCCGATGAGCGAGAACATCCAGAAGATCATCCTCGCCGGCGGCACGGCACTGCAGATTGCCGAGGAGGCGCGCAACGCAGGCGTGCGCGACCTGCGTGAATCGGCCTTGTGGAAAGTGAAGCAGGGCGTGAGCAGCCTTGCGGAAATCAACCGCGTGACGAAGGACTAGCCATGGCAACCTCGAGCGCAATGCGCGCCAAGACCACGCAAACCGGCCGCCAGCGCGCCGAGGTTTCCAACCTGCAGACCTTCGTCTGGGTGGGCCTGGACAAGCGCGGCGTCAAGATCAAGGGCGAGCACGTCAGCAAGAATGCCAGCCTGGTCAAGGCCGATCTGCGCAAGCAGGGCATCAACCCGCAGACCGTCAAGCCCAAGCCCAAGCCGCTGTTCGGCAAGGCCGGCAGGAAGATCACCGGCCGCGACATCGCCGTGTTCAGTCGCCAGCTCGCCACCATGATGGAAGCGGGCGTGCCGATGGTGCAGGGTTTCGAGATCGTCGCCGGCGGGCAGAACAATCAGCGCATGAAGGACATGCTGATCGATATCAAGACCGAGATCGAAGGCGGCTCGGCCCTGAACGAGGCGCTCGGCAAGTATCCGGTGCAGTTCGACGAGCTGTTCCGCAACCTGGTCAAGGCCGGCGAAAGCGCGGGTGTGCTCGATACCGTGCTTGACACCATCGCCACCTACAAGGAAAACATCGAGAACATCAAGGGCAAGATCAAGAAGGCAATGTTCTACCCCGCCGCGGTGCTGGCAGTCGCGGTCATCGTTGCCTCGATCCTGCTGATCTTCGTCATCCCGCAGTTCGAGGCCGTGTTCAAGAACTTCGGCGCCGACCTGCCGGCCTTCACGCAGATGCTGGTGACGGCCTCGCGCTTCATGGTGTCCTACTGGTGGCTGGTGCTGCTGATCGTGGTCGGCACCATCGTCGGCCTGGTGATGCTCTACAACCGCTCCGAGACGTTCGCGCGTTTCATCGGCCGCGTGCTGCTGAAGCTGCCGGTGATCGGCCTGATCCTGCGCCAGTCGGCCATCGCGCGCTTCGCGCGCACCCTGGGCGTGACCTTCCGCGCCGGCGTGCCGCTGGTCGAGGCGCTGGACTCGGTCGCCAACGCGACCGGCAGCGTGGTTTACAACGACGCGGTCAAGCGCATCCGCGAGGACGTTTCCGTCGGCCACCAGCTGCAGCTCGCCATGAAGCAGACCGACATCTTCCCCAACATGGTGGTACAGATGGTCGCCATCGGCGAGGAGGCCGGTGCGCTCGATGCCATGCTGTTCAAGGTGGCCGAGTTCTACGAGAGCGAAGTCAACAACGCCGTGGATGCACTGTCGAGCCTGCTGGAACCGCTCATCATGGTCATCATCGGCGTGGTCGTGGGCGGCATGGTCGTCGGCATGTACCTGCCGATCTTCAAGCTCGGCGCGGTGGTGGGTTGATCGCGCAAGACACGCCGGCCGAGCGTACGTGACACGTGCACCCACAGGTCGGGGCGACGTCCCCGACGCCGGCCCGCGACCCGCGCCCATCCGTCGGCCGCGTTGGGCCGACCTGCGGATGAACGCACCGCCTGCCGGTCGGTGCGACACCCCCGACGCCCACTTCGCGCACCCGGCATGACCGACCTCGACTGGCTGTACGCGCCTGCGGCGCTGATCCCGCTCACCGCCCTGCTTGGCCTGTTGGTCGGCAGCTTCCTGAATGTCGTCATCCTGCGCCTGCCGCGCCGGCTCGAGCATGACTGGCGCACGCAGGCGCATGAGCTGCTGGGCAATGACATCACCCTCGAGGAGACAGTGGCCGCCGCGCCGCCGGACCTCATATTCACTGCCTCGCACTGCCCGCACTGCCAGCACCGCCTGTCGCCGCGGGACAACATCCCGCTGCTCAGCTGGCTGATGCTGGGTGGGCGCTGCCGCTACTGCAGGACGCCGATCTCCAGACAATACCCGCTGGTGGAACTGCTGACCGCGCTGGCCTCGGCAGCAGTTGCGTGGCAGTTCGGCTTCGGCTGGCCGCTGGCGGCGGGGCTGGTGCTCACCTGGACGCTGATCGCGGCTTCCGGCATCGACGTGCGCACCCAGTTCCTGCCCGACCAGCTCACCCTGCCGCTGCTGTGGCTGGGCCTGCTGCTGTCGCTCGTGCCGGTGTTCATTTCGCCCGCGGCCGCGATCATCGGCGCGGCCGTGGGCTATTTCAGCCTGTGGGCCGTGTTCTGGCTGTTCAAGCTCGCCACCGGCAAGGAAGGCATGGGCTACGGCGACTTCAAGCTGCTCGCCGCGCTGGGGGCCTGGATGGGCGTGGCGAGCCTGCTGCCGATCATCCTGCTCTCGTCCCTGGTCGGCGCCATCATTGGCGGCATCCTGCTGGCAATGCACCGGCAGGGCCGCGACACGCCGATTCCCTTCGGGCCGTTCATCGCCGCCGCCGGCTGGCTGTGGTTCGTCTGCGGCGAAAGCCTGGCGGGCTTCTACGCGCGCCTGTTCGGACTGTAGACAGCGCGATCTTCGCGCACTCCTGGACACGTCCGGCCAAGCCTTGCAGCCGGCCGCCCGGCACCGCGAATGCGCCGCGCTCAGACGGACGCACTGCCCGGATTTGCGCTGGAGCCACGCCAGATCAGGCTGGCAAAGCGCCCGGTTTCCCGCGCGCGCCGGTAGGAATAGAAGCGCGGGTCGCTGAAGGTTTCGAAGCCGCCGCCATCGATGTGCACGACGCCCGCCGCGCGCAGCCTGCGGCGCGCCAGCAGCGCCAGGTCGCAGCTCCAGTGGCCCTGGCGCGTCGCACGAAAGGCCAGCGTGGCGCCCGGGTCGGCTTGCATGAACGCCGTGCGCACTTCCTCGTCGACCTCATAGGATGCCGCGCCGATCGCCGGGCCGAGCCAGGCGAGCACGCGATCGGGTTGCGCACCCAGATGTTGCAGCGTCGCTTCCAGGACGCCCGCCGCCAGGCCGCGCCAACCGGCGTGGGCGGCGCCGATGGCCGCGCCATCCTCGGTGCACAGCAGCACGGGCAGGCAGTCGGCGGTGAGGATCGCGAGCACGCCATCGGCCCGGCGGGTCACGGCCGCATCCGCCAGCGGTTCGTCGCCGCCAGCGTCGCAATCACCGGCCACGCTGACGCCATGCACCTGGTGCAGCCAGCGTGGCGCGGCGGGGAGGTTCAACAGGCGCGCCACGCTGGCACGGTTTGCAGCGACGTCCGACGCCGCGTCGCCACATCGGCTGCCGAGATTGCAGTCGTCGAACGGCGGCTTCGACCTGCCCGGCGTCCGACGCGTGGTCAGCGCGGCATGGACTCCGGCGGGCAGCCGCCAGTCGGGAACAAGAATTGACCCGCAAGTCCTCATCGTCGGGCCGGATGCCGCGTCATGTCGCCCACGACCGTGCTGCCGTGGGCAAGGGCGCACCTCTCAACGCGCGGCGCGTGGGCCAGGCTCATCCTGCGTGCGCGGCGGTATCGGAGCGCAGGGCGGCAAGCAGCGCCTGCATGTCGGCTGGCAACTCGGCCTCGATCGTCACCGGCTTGCCGGTCTTGGGATGCATGAACTCCAGGCACTCGGCATGCAGGGCCTGACGGCGGAAGCCACGCAGGGCCTCGGCCAGGTCCGGCGTCGCCGCCTTGGGCAGCTTGAGCAGGCCGCCGTACTGGGTATCGCCGACCAGCGGATGGCGGATGTGGGCCATGTGTACGCGAATCTGGTGTGTGCGGCCGGTTTCCAGGCGACATTCCACCAGGGTCATGGCGCGGAAGCGCTCGCGCACCCGGTAATGCGTCACGGCCTGGCGACCGTCCTCGCGCACGGCCTGTTTCAGGCGGTCGCGCGGGTGGCGTCCGATCGGCGCCTCGACCCGTCCCCCAGCGATCATGGCGCCATACACGATCGCGGCGTACTGGCGGTGCACGTCGCGCGCGGACAGCTGTTCCACCAGCGAGGTGTGCGCGCGCAGGGTGCGCGCCACGACCATCAGGCCGGAAGTGTCCTTGTCGAGCCGGTGGACGATGCCGCCGCGCGGGATCTCGGCCAGCTTCGGATCGTGGTGCAGCAGGGCATTCTGCAGGGTGCCGCTGCGGTTGCCTGCGCCCGGGTGGACGACCAGCCCCGGCGGCTTGTCGATCACGATGACCTCCTTGTCCTCATAACGGATGTCCAGCGCGATGTCTTCCGCCTCGGCGCCGATCTCGCGTTCCATCGCGACCGTCACCGTGATCGCTTCCCCGCCGAGCAGGATGCGCCTGGGCAGCACGACCTCGCCATCCAGGCGAGCGGCGCCGGATTTGATCCACAGGCTCAGCCGCGAGCGCGAATAGTCGGGAAACAACTCGGCAAGCGCCTGGTCGAAGCGGCGCCCCGCCAGCTCCTGGGGTACGGCGGCGCTGAGCTGCTCGGCAGATTCTGTCATTGGGCGAGTCCTGCGCAGGTGTGGTGTGTGTCTGCGGGGTTCGGGTTATCATCGACGTTTCGGGCGGCCCGGCAACAGCTGGGGCGGCCCTTCGCGGGCCGCCACACGTGCGGCCCGCGTCCACCACCCTCCAATCATCGCAGAGCCCGTAGCCCGCATGCGAGTCCTTCCAGCTTCATCCAGCTTCCTGCGCATCGTCGTGCTGGCGCTTGTCGTCGCCGCGCTCACCAGTTGCTCGCTGTTCCAGCGCGGCAACAAGAACGATCCCGCGGAGACGCTGGACGTAGCCCAGCTCTACTCGCGCGGCGTGACGATGATCGAGGGCGGCAACTTCCCTGCCGCCGTGCGCATCTACCGGCGCCTGATCGCACGCTTCCCGTTCGGTCCGTACACCGAACAGGCGCAGTTGAACCTCGCCTACGCCCAGTACAAGGATGACAAGCCGGACGAGGCATACTCGACCATCAACCGCTTCATCAAGACCTACCCCACGCACAAGCACATCGACTACGCCTACTACCTGCGCGGCCTGATCAACTTCAACCGCGCGGGCGGACTGTTCGAACGCTACGCCGGCATGGACATGACGCGGCGCAGCCAGGTAACCGTGCGCCAGTCCTTCGATGACTTCAATTCGCTGATCAGTCGCTATCCGCAGAGCCGCTATGCGCCGGACGCCCGACAGCGGATGATCTTCCTGCGCAACCAGATGGCGCAGGCGGAACTGAACATCGGCTTGTACTACTTCAAGCGCGATGCGTACGTCGCCTCCGCCAACCGCGCCAAGTCGCTGATCGAAACCTACCCCGGATCGCCCCAGGTCGCAGATGCGTTGGCGCTGATGACCCTCAGCTACCGCAAGCTCGGCCAGACCCAGCTCGCCGACGATGCCGAACGGGTGCTCAAGCTCAACTATCCGCAGCATCCCTACTTCGCCGGCCATTGGCCCAGCTACCCGTCGAGCTTGTGGAAGCTGGTGCCGTTCTACAATCGCGGTCGCTGACGCAAGCCCTTCCGTCATCACCTGCCGCGCGACCCGCCACGGGCTGCGCGGTGCCACCCTGTGCTGAATCAGTTCCTGGAGCGTCGGGAGCGGCGCTGCGTGCCCGCGTGCGCGGGGACGACGAGGGGCTTGAGCTTGAGCTACCAGGTGGGTGGGGAAGACCTTCGGCTACCGGTGCGCGGGGACGACGAACCTGCAATGCCCCATCACCGGGGAAGGCCCTGCTCGCGCGGGCGATGGACTAGAAGCATCGCTGCGGCCGGAAAGGTGTTGGCGCAGGGACGTCCGGCCGGCAGTGGTGTCGCCTTCTCATGACGCATTGTCGGTGCACGTGGAGGCAGGCCGGTCATCGGCGCTTCGGCGCTACCAGTAGCGCACAGCCTCGTCATTCCCGCGGCATGGGAACCCGTGCCTCGCGCTGTGGAAGAGGCGCTGGCCTGCGCGTGCGCGGGGACGACGAATTGGCCGTGCCGACGCGGCCCTCAAGACCGATGCCCGACCCATGCACAGTCGCGGCAGGCGACGGACGTAGCGTGGGGCCGTGGCTCGCATGAGGAACACCCGTTGCAGGCGCCGATGGCCGGGCGGATTCCGGGTGACCCATAAAAAACGGCCCCGTTGCCGGGGCCGTTCAAGTGGCTCAGGTCAGCAACCGATTACGGGACGGTGATCGGGTTGCCCGCCTGGTCGTAGGCGTAATCGAGGATCGTCGCCGGGAACCCGTCCGGGGCGGTCGTCTGCAGATGGACGTAGCCATAGCAGATGCCCGAGGGCGGTGCGCTCGGCAGCGACGAACAGTTGAAGCGGAAGCCAAGGTAACCGGTCGCGCCAGCCGCCCAGGCCGCCGGGCCCGGGTTGTTGACGATCGACCAGGTCGAGGCCGGGCCCACCACCGCACCCGTGGACAACACCAGGAAGTCCGACGTGGTGGCGCTGGAGGACACGCCGGCGATATCCGGCGCGCCCGTGCTCCACCAGAAGGTCAGCTGGTTGTTGTTGTTGTACGGGTTGAAGTGGTAGCCCTCGACATAACCATCCTGGATGTCGCCGGTGATCCAGTTCACCGAGGTGCCGTCCATGTCGTTGGCGATGGCATGGTTGACCGGGCCGCTGGTGACGATGTCCGGCACCACCGGTGCCGGGCCGCAGGTGTTGCCTTCGCCATCCTCGAAGCCGTTGCAGAAGATGCCGTCGGACGGCGGACCCGGGTTCACCGTCAGCGTCACCGGCACCGTGATCAGCGGCTGCAGCGGATCATTGCTGGTCACGCACAGGTTGGCCTCGTAGCTGCCCTCGGCCATGCCCGTCGCATCCACCGTCACCGCCACGTTGTCGCTCATGCCCGCGGTCAGCGCACCCGAGGTCGGGCTGGCGCTCAGCCACGGGATGTCGCTCGGGTTGGCGCACCCGGTGACCGGCGCACCGCCACCGTCGTCCACGTTCACCACCATGATCAGGTGGAAGTCCGGGAAGCCGATGTCCTGCGTCGGGGTCGGGTTGGTGATCGAGCAGGCGTTCGAGGAGATGAACGAGTTGTGCGTCTGCGGGCTGGGGTTGCCGCCCGGGAAGAAGCGCGGCAGGCCGGCACCATCGTCGATGTGATACTCGACCACCAGGTTCTTGCCCACCGGATCATCCACCACCGCACCGGCCGAGATCGCCACCGTGGTGGTGGTGAGATCCCCGCCCACGGTGCCAGAGCCCGTGCCGATCAGGGTCAGCTGGCTGGTGTCGATCGTGTCCACCGGCACGGAAGCCGGCGTGGTGTACACGTTGATCGTCACCGGCGTCGTGACGCCCGTCTCCGAGGCCACCGTGACCGAGTTGATGGCCACCGTCGGCCAGGTCACGTTCGGGTGCTCGCCGAAGTAGAAGCGACGCCACCAGCTGTTGTCCGCCGCACCGGCCGAGGCACTGCCGCAGCCGACGCCGTTCGGGCTGACCGGCACGTTGTCGGTCATCTGCGCGATGTCCGTGGCGGCCAGCGTGAACGGGCTGCCGAACAGGCCCAGCGCGTTGCTGGAGCGGGCGAACGCCGCATCGGGGTCGAGCGTGCCGGGGGCGGCGCGCGCGGCCGAGGTGTTGCGGTAGCTCGGCGGGTTCGGGTCGAAGCCGCGCGCCGGCGCCTCGGTGATTGCCCAGTTCAGCGTGCCCTCACCGATGTTGGTGATGACCAGGGCGTCATTGCCCGTGTCACCCGCATCGACGGTGAAGTCCAGTGCCGACGGGGTCACCTGGGCGATCGGATCGGACGGCGGTGCAGTCACCGTCAGCGTGGCCGTGGCCGCCGCGGCATTGCTGCCCTGGTCGGTCTGCAGCGCACCCGCGGGGATCTCGTTCACGTAGCTGCCGGGCGCGGCCGCCTGCACGGTGATGTCGATCGTGCACGAGCCGTTGGCCGGGATCACCACACCCGCCGGCAGCGTCACCGACGCCGCAGGAGCGAGCGGCGGGCTACCCGTACCCACCAGGCAGGTGGTCGTGGCCGCCGAGACCGTCAGGCCCGCCGGCAGCGTGTCCACCAGCGGCGCGGTCAGCACCGCGTCCACGCCGCCCGGGTTGCTCAGCGTCACCGTCGCCACCGAGTCGGTGTTGACCGGCACGGTGTCGGGCGTGAACGCCTTGGTCACCACCGGCGGCGTAGCACTGCCACCCTCGCCGACGGTGATCGGATCGCCTGCCGTGTTCCAGCAGAAGTTGCCGATCGTCGCCGGGAAGCCGGTTCCGGCCGTGGTGGTCAGGTGCGCGTAGCCATAGCAGCGGTCAGGCGCGGCCGTGGTGCAGGAGAAGCGGAAGCCGAGGTAACCGTCGGCACCCGCACGCCAGTTGGTCGCTGCGCCCGTGGAGGTACTGAAGATCGAGCTCGGGCCAACCACGTCACCCGGGTTCATCACCAGCCACGTGCCACCGGTGGCCGAGGAGGCCACGCCGGCGTTGCCGGTGCTCGAGTTCGGCCAGAAGAACGCCAGGCCCGATGAGTTGTACGGGTTGAAGTTCGCGCCCGCAATGGAACCGGTGTCGCTGAACTCGCCCGTCTCCCACTTCACGTAGGTGCCGTCGAAGGTCTCGGCGATCGGATGGTTGGCCGCGGTGCACACGACATCGCCGCCACCGCCCGTGGCCACCGTCATCTCGACCGGCACCACCACCAGCGGGGTGGCCGGATCGTTGCTGGTCACGCACAGGTTGGCGTCATAGCTGCCATCGGCAAGACCGGTCGAGTCGAAGGTCACCGTGACGTTGCTGCTGGTGCCACCGGCCGTGCTGCCCGAGGTCGGGCTGAGCGAGAGCCAGGGGATGTCCGAGGGTGCCGAACATGCCGCCGGCGGACCGCCAGCCGAACCGTCGATCAGGAACGGATAGTCCTGCGGCGCACCGCTGCCACCATCCGCGGCCGGGGCCCAGGCGGTGCCATCCCACTGCAGGGCGTTCGCGCCCGGCTTGTTGGTGGCACCCACGATGGTCACCGGCGGAGCCCACGGGCCCGAAGCCAGCGTGCCGCCGGCCTGCCAGTCGACCCAGTAGGTGCCGGCTGCCAGGGTCGTGCCCACGTTCGCCACCACCGCCATGATCGGACGCTGGCTGTTGGTGAGATCGGTGCCCGTCGTGCGGTAGATGTCGGTGAACGCCGTGCTCGCAAAGCGGTTGGTGGTGGTGTCACCAAACACGATGTTGCTGCCCGCCTGGTCCGGCGGACCGTCCCAGATGCGCAGGTTCACCGCATTGAGCGTCGAGGTCGTCGGCGAACCGGTCTGGTAGGCGTAGAACGTCATCGTGTCGATCGTCCAGCCACCGGCCGGCACCACGAAGTCGTCAGCCACCCGGAAACCGCCGCTGATCGAGATGTTCGAGCCGTACGCGGTGTTGTTGAGCTGCAAGGCACTGACGTCCTTGCCGCCCGCGCCGGCACCCGGGTTGGTGATCAGCGGGCCGTTCTCGTAGAGCACTGCCTGCGGAGCTGCGCCGCGATTGTTGTCCTCGGTGATCGTCCAGTCCAGGCTGCCACCGCCGGTGTTGGCAATCGCCAGCGTCTGCGTGGTGGTCGCACCCGGCGCCTGCGAGGCGCTGAGGCTGGTCGGCGTGACGCCGATCACCGGGTCGGTCGGCGTGACCGCCGTGACCGTGAAGGACACCGGCACCGTGGTCATCGGCGCCGCCGGATCGTTGGTCGCCACGCACACGTTGGCCGTGTAGGTGCCGGCCGTCAGGCCCGCCGCGTTTGCGGTGACCGTGACATCGGTGTTGGCGCCCCCGGCCACCGCACCGGAGGTCGGCGACTCGGACAGCCACGGGATGTCGCTCGGGTTGT
>JALOBC010000045.1 GCA_023228465.1 Dokdonella sp.
GGCTAGGAGCCAGGCGGAGGGGAACCGGGGCGGTTTGCATCGCGCACCGGGATATGATCGAAGGCATTGGTCTGGCGGAAAACCTGCTACAGCAAGCCTCATCCAAGTCCAGCGTTAGCACGGTGCGGATGCCATGCTCTGGCTTAAAATCTCCCGGCCGCATGGCCGTGCGGGTTCGAGTCCCGCCTCGGGCACCAGCACGCCAGCCGGCGTGGCAAGGCACCCAATGGAAGCCCGGATGAACCGTTACGCCCACGCGATCTTCTGCGACGACATCCGCCACGAGGATGGCGGCAAGCTGACCCTGGTCGGGGTCTATCGCAACCAGATGCTGCTGCAGGCGGTCCCGGTCATTCTGCCGCGCCTGTGCGCCGTCGTGGACGTGGTGACGCCGCTGGCGCGCCCGTTCCGCAAGCTGGTGCTGGAAGTCACCCTCGGCGACCTGCAGATCGCGCGTGCCGAGATCGCCAGCGACGAGCTCGAACGCCTGCAGGCCACCGGCCTGCGGCCGGTCGATCCGGCCGAGCGCGACCCGCGTTTCACCTTCTCGGCCAACTTCGTGTTCTCGCCCCTGCGCATCGAGCGCACCGGCATGCTGGGCGTGCGCGTGGACATCGGCGAGGAGGAATTGCGCGCCAACGCCCTGCGCGTGGTGGCCACCACCGACCCGGCCCTGCCGATGGCATCCAGCCTCCGGCACTGAGGCCCTGGGCACGGCAGGGCGCCTGCGCCAGGAGGGCGCCGCGCGCCACGCATGCCGGCAGCGCCCCTACAGAGGCGGCTTGAGCACCCCGCGGGCGATCAGGAATTCGACGATGCGGGTGGCTGCGTCCTCGATCGGGGTTTGCGCGGTGCGGATGTGGATCTCGGGTGCCGCGGGCGCTTCGTAGGGCGAATCGATGCCGGTGAAGTTCGCCAGCTCGCCGCGCCGGGCCTTGGCGTACAGGCCCTTGGGATCGCGCGCCTCGACCACTTCCAGCGGCGCATCGACGAAGATCTCGATGAACTCCCCGTCCTCGACCATGCTGCGCGCGAGCCGGCGCTCGGCGTGGAACGGCGAGATGAACGCGGTGAGGACGATCAGGCCGGCATCGACCATCAGGCGCGCCACCTCGCCGATGCGGCGGATGTTCTCGACGCGATCGGCGTCGGTGAAGCCCAGGTCCTTGCTCAGGCCGTGGCGCACGTTGTCGCCATCCAGCAGGTAGGTGCGCGCGCCCAGCGCATGCAGCTGGCGTTCGACCGCGTTGGCGAGCGTCGATTTGCCGCTGCCGGAAAGACCGGTCAGCCACAGCACGCAGGGCTTGTGGCCGTTCTGGCGGATGCGCGCGTGCTTGTCCACCTCGAGCGCCTGCCAGTGGATGTTCTGCGAGCGGCGCAGCGCGAAGTGCAGCAGGCCCGCGCCCACCGTCTGGTTGGAGTAGCGATCGATGACGATGAAGCTGCCCATGTCGCGGTTGTCGGCGTAGGCGTCGAAGGGCACGGCGTGGTCGAGCGTGAGGTTCACCACGCCGGTCTGGTTGAGTTCGAAGGTGCGCGCGGCCAGGTGTTCGAGCGTATTCACGTCGATCGCGTACTTGGGCTGGCCGAACGCGGCGCCGAGCGTGGTGGCGCCGAGCTTCACCAGGTAGGGGCGGCCGGGCAGCATGGGCTCGTCGCTCATCCACACCAGGCTGGTCTCGAACTGGTCGGCCAGGGCGGCCGGGTCGGCGGCGGCGCAGATGACGTCGCCGCGGCTGATGTCGATCTCGTCGGTGAGGGTGAGCGTCACCGATTGGCCGGCCTGCGCCTGGTCAAGGTCGCCATCGAAGGTGACGATGCGTGCCACCTGCGACTGCCTGCCGGACGGCAGCACGCGCACGGCATCGCCGGGTCGCACGCGCCCGCCGAGGATGCGCCCGGAAAAGCCGCGGAACGCCGCGTCCGGACGGTTGACCCACTGCACCGGCATGCGCAGTGGACCGCCATCCGGCGCCAGCGTGGGCGCGCGTTCGAGCTGCTGCAGCAGGCTCGGGCCGACGTACCAGGGCGTGTGTGTGCTGGGACCGAGCAGGTTGTCGCCGTGCAGGGCCGAGAGTGGGATGGCGGCCACCGCGTCGATGCCCAGGCGCGCGGCAAAGACCCGGTAATCGCGTTCGATCGCCTCGAACACCGCGCGTGACCAGCCCACCAGATCCATCTTGTTGACCGCCAATACCACCTGGCGGATGCCGAGCAGGGAAACCAGGAAGCTGTGCCGGCGGGTCTGCGTCAGCAGGCCCTTGCGTGCATCGACCAGGATCACCGCCAGTTCGGCGGTGGAGGCGCCGGTGACCATGTTGCGCGTGTACTGCTCGTGGCCCGGCGTGTCGGCGACGATGAAGCGGCGCCGCGGGGTGGCAAAGTAGCGGTAGGCGACATCGATGGTGATGCCCTGCTGGCGCTCGGCACTCAGGCCATCGACCAGCAGGGCGTAGTCGGGCGCATCACCCTGGGTGCCGAAGCGGCGCGAATCGGCGACCAGCGTGGCCAGCTGGTCATCGGGCAACGCGTGGGTATCGTGCAACAGGCGACCGATCAGGGTGCTCTTGCCGTCATCCACGCTGCCGCAGGTGATGAAGCGCAGCAGGTCGATGGCTTCGCCGGCCGGCGCGGGTGGTGCGGATGGGTGAGTGGCGAGCGCCATCAGAAGTAGCCCTCGGCCTTCTTTCTTTCCATCGAGGCACTGCCATCGTGGTCGATGATGCGGCCACTGCGTTCGCTGGTCGGTGCGGTGCGCATCTCCTGGATGATCGCCGCCACGCTATCGGCAGTCGATTCGATGGCTCCGGTGAGGGGGTAGCAGCCGAGGGTGCGAAAGCGCACCCGGCGCAGGGTCGGCGTTTCCCCTTCGCGCAGGGGAAAGCGCTCGTCATCGACCATGATCAGCTGGCCCTCGCGCTCGACCACCGGGCGCTCGGCGGCGAAGTACAGCGGCACGACGGTGATCGCCTCGCGTTCGATGTACTGCCACACTTCCAGCTCGGTCCAGTTGGACAGCGGGAACACGCGAATCTCCTCGCCCGGGCGGTGGCGGGCGTTGTAGAGCCGCCACAGCTCCGGCCGCTGGTTCCTGGGATCCCAGCGGTGCTGCGCCGAGCGGAACGAGAACACGCGCTCCTTGGCGCGTGATTTTTCCTCGTCGCGGCGCGCGCCGCCGAAGGCCAGGTCGAACCGGTGTTCATCCAGTGCCTGCTTGAGGCCCTGGGTCTTCCACAGATCGGTATGCAGGGACGAGCCATGCTCGAAGGGGTTGATGCCCAGCCGCCTGGCCTCGGGATTGACGTGCACGATCAGCTCGATGCCATCCTCCGCCGCCACCTGCGCGCGCAGCGCGTACATGGCGCGGAATTTCCAGGTGGTATCCACGTGCAGCAGCGGGAACGGCAGGCGCGAGGGGAAGAAGGCCTTCTTCGCCAGGTGCAGCAGGACCGCGCTGTCCTTGCCGATCGAATACAGCATCACCGGCCGCTCGGCCTCGGCCACGGCTTCGCGCAGGATGTCGATGCTTTCCGCTTCGAGGCGGTCGAGGTGGGTCAGGGGCATGGCAATGATTGACAGCACAAGCGTGAAAGCATGGCGCGTGCGCCGAAGGCTGGCAAGGCTGGGCTTGCCGGTTCCGGCTGCCGCAGCGACCGGCTCAGGTGCCTGCGCTGCCGGCGCCGGTGGCGGCGCGCCGGCCGACGATGAGATAGCTGTTGAAGGGCGTGCGCCCCCACAGCGGCTCGACCGTACAGGCGAGCCCGGCCGCTTCCAGCGGCGCCTGGATCTCCGCGCGGTCCGGGTAATGGCAGGGCGGACTGCCGAGCCAGCGGACCAGGTGGATGAAGCCTTCTTCCGCGACCGTCGCGCGAAAGCGCCAGCCGGGTTCGCGCAGCACGTTGCGGATGACGAGCAGGCCCCCGGGCGCCACGCACCGGGCCGCGGCATCCAGCAGCGCGCGCTGATCGTCGCGCTCGAGGTAGTGCAGCACGTCGAGCATCACGACGTGGCCGGCAAACCCGGTCAGCGCGCGCGCATCACCCACGCGGAAGGAAAGGCCGCGGTAGTGGGCGTCGGCCACCTCCTGGGCGGCGGTGATCTTCGCCGCATCGAGGTCGAGGCCGAAGTAGTCGCCGGCGTAGCCGTGCTCGCGCAGGTAGAAGCCCAGCAGACCGAGCCCGCAGCCGATGTCCAGCACCGGCATGGCGGTGCCGCCAAGCTGGCGCGTGGCCGCGGCGAACGCCGGGTCCATCCTCAGCTTGCTGCGTGCGTAGCCGCCATGGAGACGCCTGCGAAAGCGCTTGCCGATGCGGCGGGCGATGGCGCGCGGGGTCTCGTCGGCGCCGGCGGCGGGGGATTCGTGCATGCGACTCCAGGCCAGGTTGTGCGTCGTCCCGCCCGCGGCCGGCATTTCTCAACGGCCAGGCAAACTGCTAGGCTCGCGCGCCTTGCAGCATGCCGGAGCCGTCCGTGAAAGTCGAACCGAACAAGGTCGTGTCCTTCCATTATCGCGCCAGCGACAAGGGTGAGGAGGTCGATTCCTCGCACGCGCGCGGCGAGCCGCTGCTGGTGCTGATCGGCCATGGCAGCATCATACCCGGTCTGGAAAAGGCCCTGATCGGGCACGTCGCCGGGGATCGGCTGGAAGTCAGCGTGGCGCCGGCCGAAGCCTATGGCGAACATCGCCCCGGCTGGACGCAGCGCGTGCCCAAGAAGTATTTCCAGCAGCCCGAGCGCTTGCGCCCGGGCTCCGTCACGACGCTCAATTCACGCGAGTCCGGCCCGCGTACCGTGGTGGTGCTGAAGGTCGGCTCCAGCGTGATCGACGTCGATTTCAATCACCCGCTGGCCGGCCGGACGCTCGACTTCGAGGTGGAGATCACCGACGTGCGCGATGCCACACCGGAAGAAATCGCGCACCGCCACGCGCACGGGCCGCAGGGCCACTGAGCCGCGCGATCAGGGCTTGCGACGCAGCCGCGTGTCGCCGCCGGCACGGCACGCAGCGCATCGGCAGGATGGCCGGATGCGGGCTGCTGCGGATGGCCAGGCGCGCATCGCGGCAGTCACAGCACGCGCTTGCCGTACACGAAATGCTCGCGCCACCAGGGCCCATCGAGGCGGTCCAGGCGCACCGTGCCGCCACGGTTGGGGGCGTGCACGAAGCGCCCTTCACCGACATAGATGCCGACGTGGCTGACGCGGCGGCTGGCGGCGAAGAACACCAGGTCGCCGGGCTGCAGGGCATCGATGGCCAGCCGGCGCGCGCCCAGCTCGGCCATCTGCGCCGACGTGCGCGGCAACGGCAGGCCGGCGGCATCGCGGTACACGTAGCTGACCAGGCCGCTGCAGTCGAACCCGCCCTGGGGCGTGTTGCCGCCGAAGTGGTAGGGCGTGCCAACCAGGCCGATGGCACGGAACAGCACGGCATTGGCGGCCTCGGCGCGTGGCGTGCCCGGTTGCGGGGCGCGCGAGGGCGCCGAGGCGCAGGCCGCGAGCAGGCTCGCCAGCAGCAGGATCAGGGAAGTGCGCAGCCCGCAGTTCACGCGACGAAGGTCGCCGCCGGCGGCGTGCCTGTCAAGACGCGCCGGCGCGCGAGTCGCGCCGGGCCGATCAGGCAACGCTGCCGCAAACTGTCAGTTTTGGACGCTGGACGGCCCTGACCGGCACTTCCTCCTGCGTCGCGCCGAGCAGCATGTGCAGGTCCTGCACGGTCTGCTCGAAACGCGCGAGGCGCTCGTTGGCGGCATCGGCCACCGCGACGGGAATGTCGCCGACATCCAGCAGTCGGCGCACGAGGTCGCGCTGTGGTTCACCGAAATCAGGGTCTTGCAGTGCTTCGTTCAGGGCACAGATGAGGGCAGCCAGCCAACCTGAATTGGGCGCGCGCAGCGCCAGCAACAGCTCGTTGGTCGAGACCTTCATGGGCTTGTCCGTGGCGAGGTATCGCCCAGTCTTTGCAGATTTGGTGCCAGCCCCGCGCACCGTACAATGTGCGCATGACGAGCACGCGGGCCGACGTACTGGTATTGGGCGGGGGTGCGATCGGCCTGGCCTGTGCGCATTACCTGCTGGAAGCGGGCTGCAGCGTGACCGTGCTGGAACGGGGCACGCCCGGCTGCGGCAGCTCGCATGGCAATTGCGGCACACTCACGCCCAGCCACGCGCCGCCGCTGGCCGCGCCCGGCGTGATCGCCACGGCACTGCGCTGGCTGTTCACGCCCGACGCGCCGCTGCGCATCCGGCCACGTCTCGATCCGGCGCTGCTGCGCTGGCTGTTCGGCTTCGCCCGCCATTGCAACTGGCGTGACTATCGCGCTGCGGCGGCGTCGCGTGCGCCGCTGTTGCTGCATTCACGTGCACTGATCGAGGCCCTGGTGCGCCGGCACGCGCTGGACTGCGAGTTCGCGGCGCGCGGCACCCTGCACGTGTACCGCGACCGGCGCCAGTTCGCGGCGGGCAGGGCGGCCCTGCGCGTGCTCGAAGGACTCGACATTCCCTTCGAGGCCTGGGACGGGGCCAGCGTCGAGGCGCGCGAGCCGGCGCTCAAGCCAGGGGTGGCCGGTGCCTTGTTCTACCCCGGCGATGCCTCGCTGCGGCCGGATCGCTACGTGGCTGGCCTGGCCGGCCTGGTGCGCGCCGGCGGCGGGCACATCGAGGAAGGCTGCGAGGTGACGCGCATCGTGCGGGAAGGTTCACGCATCGCCCGTGTCGAGACCGCGCGCGGGAGCTGCGCGGCGGATACGGTGGTGTTTGCGCTGGGCGCATGGTCGCCGCGCTGGGCACGCGAGCTGGGCCTGCGCCTGCCGATCCAGCCCGGCAAGGGCTATTCGATCACCTATACACGACCGGCGCTGTGCCCGCGCCTGCCGCTGAGCCTGCACGAACCCGGCGTGTGCGTGAGTGCCTGGGATTCGGGTTTCCGGCTGGGCAGCACCATGGAGTTCGCCGGCTACGACAGCACGCTCAACCGCACGCGCCTGGACGCGCTGCGCCGCGGTGCCGCGGCCTTCCTGTGCGAGCCGGAAGGGCCGCAGCGGGTCGAAGAATGGTTTGGCTGGCGGCCGATGACGCCCGATGACCTGCCGCTGCTCGGGCGCGCGCCGCGGGTGGACAACCTGGTGCTGGCGACCGGACATGGCATGCTGGGCGTGACCCTGTCGGCGGGCACCGGCGCGCTGGTCGCCGACCTGGTCTGCGGGCGCCCGCCCGCGCTGGATCTCGCACCGTTCGCGCCGGCGCGCTTTGCCTGATCGGCGGGCGCGCCGTGCGTCGCTGCGCTCCGCGCCAGGCCTGCACGCCATCCTGCATGGGAGAAGGACATGTCCGAAGCGTTTGCCCTGATCGTCCTTGGGGCTGGCTCGGCCGGCATCGCCATGGCGATCCGCGCCGCCAGTCATGGCGCGCGCGTGTGCGTGGTCGAAGCCGGGCCCCTGGGCGGCACCTGCGTCAACGTCGGCTGCGTGCCCAAGAAGGCGATGTGGCTCGCCGCCGAACTGGCCGAGGCGCAGGCGCTGGCACGTCTGCTGGGTTTCGACAGCGCGCCTGGGCGCCTCGACTGGCCCGCCTTCATTGCCCGTCGCAGTGCCTACATTGCCAACATCCATGCCGGCTATCGCGCGCGCTTCGAGCAGCTTGGCATCACCCTGGTGCAAGGGCATGGGCGCTTCCGCGCCGCACGCCGCATCGTGGTCGGCACGCGCACGCTGGAGGCCAGGCATGTGCTGATCGCGACCGGCGCGCATTCCCGCCGCATGGCCATTCCCGGTGGCGATCTGGGCATCGACTCCGATGGCTTCTTCGACCTGCGTGCCTGTCCGCGCCGCGTGGCGATCGTCGGTGCCGGTTACATCGCGGTGGAACTTGGCGGTGTGCTGCGCGCGCTCGGCGCCGAGGTGTCGCTGTTCGCACGCAGTGACCGGGTGCTGCGCTATTTCGACCACGAACTTGGCGCGGCACTGACGAGGGCGATGGTGGACCGCGGCATCCAGGTCGCCTGCTCGCGCCTGCCCGTGCGTGCGCAGCGCACGGCCGATGGCTATGCGCTGCACTTCCAGGACGGCAGCTGCACCGGCGGCTTCGATGAACTGATCTGGGCCATCGGACGCGATCCGAATGTGCAGGACCTGGGCCTGGACGTGGCCGGGGTGGCCCTCGATGCCCAGGGATTCGTCGCGATCGACGACTGGCAGGATACCGACGTGGCGGGCGTGCACGCAGCCGGTGACGTCACCGACCGCCTGCCGCTGACGCCGGTGGCGATCGCCGCCTCGCGGCGCCTTGCCGATCGCCTGTTCGGTGGCCAGGCCGAGGCGCGCCTGGACTACGCCAACATCCCCAGCGTCGTGTTCTCGCATCCGCCGGTCGGCGCGGTGGGCCTGACCGAAGAAGCCGCGCGCGCCGCGCACGGCGAGGTGGTGCGCGTGTACCGCGCGCGCTTCCGGCCCATGCTGACGGCCCTGGCCGGCCATGACGAGCGCACGTTCATGAAGCTGGTGTGCGTGGGTGCCGAAGAACGCGTGGTCGGCATCCACCTGATGGGCATCGGTGCCGACGAGATCCTGCAGGGTTTTGCCGTGGCGGTAAAGATGGGTGCGCGCAAGGCCGATCTGGATGCCACCGTCGCCATCCACCCGACTTCCGCCGAGGAACTCGTGTTGATGCGCTGAAGCGTGCCGGGCGGGCGCAGCGCGTCGGGACTTCATGGTCGGTGCCGGCAGGGCGCGCACTCGATGTGCCCGGCGCGGCGGGCATGGCGCGGCTGCGCGCGCGGATGCACAATCCGCCCCAGCGGGGCACACATGGGGGCTGGACATGGGTAGGGCACGGGGTGGAGCGCAGACACGTGAAACGCGTCGTCTGCGCAGCGGGCTGCGCTGCCTACTCGCGGTGGGCATGGCGCTGGCGTCAGTGGTGAGCCTGGCGCAGGTGCCCGAGCCGCTGTTGCCGGGCGGCAACGTCGTTGTGCAAGGAGCCTTGCCGCCACCGGA
The DNA here is from genome assembly GCA_023228465.1 of Dokdonella sp. Lineage (GTDB taxonomy): Bacteria > Pseudomonadota > Gammaproteobacteria > Xanthomonadales > Rhodanobacteraceae > Dokdonella_A. Next base: position 8,991 of record JALOBC010000045.1, read on the forward strand.
TGCCTTGCCGCTCCCGGCAGCGGACACGGGCAGCGGCGTCCAGCCAGCAGACGCGCTGGAAGCCTTCATCGATGGCGTGGTCGGCGCGTACATGGCCGAGGCGCACATTGCCGGCGTGGTGGTGGCGGTGGTCGATCGGGACGGCACGCTGCTGCAGAAGGGCTATGGCATCGCCGGCGTCGATCCAGATCGGGCGGTGGATCCGGCCAGCACGCTGTTCCGCATCGGCTCGATCTCCAAGACCTTTACCTACCTCGCCGCCATGCAGCTCGTCGCCCAGCAGCGGATCCGCCTGGACGACGCGGCCAATTCCCATCTGCCGCAGGCGCTGCAGATTCCCGACGAGGGTTACGGGGCGGTTTCCGTTGCCGACCTGATGCAACATACGGCGGGCTTCGAGGAGAGCGCGCTTGGCCACCTGTTCATGCGCAATGCCGCCGCAGTGCCCGCACTTGCCGATTACCTGGCCAAGTACCGGCCGCGGCGCGTGCGCCCGCCCGGCCTGCATGCGGTGTATTCCAATTACGCCGTCGGCCTGCTCGGCGCGCTCGTGGCCGAGGCCTCGGGCATGCCCTTCGAGGATTACGTCCAGACCAGGCTTCTGACGCCGCTGCACATCGCCACCATCACCTTCCGCGAGCCGCTGGCCGATGGCGATCCGCGCCGCGTGGGTCCGGACCTGGCCGGCACGTTCTCGACCGGGTTCCAGCGCGAAGCTGGCGGATATTCGGCGTCGGGCTTCGAGTTCATCGCTCAGCTCGCACCGGCCGGCGGCGCTTCGGCCAGTGCGGCGGGCATGGCGCGCTGGATGCGCATGCTGCTCAACGGCGGCCACCTGGATGGCGCGACCGTGCTCGATCCGGCAAGCTTCGCGCAGCTGGCAGAAATCGGCTTTCGCAACGCCGATGCGGTCGGCGGGATCGCGCACGGCTTCTTCCGGCAGCGCTATGGCCAGCACCTGAGCCTCGAGCACGCCGGTGCCACGCTCCACTTCCTGTCGAACATGGTGGTGCTGCCGGATGCCGGCATCGGGGTGTTCGTCTCCACCAACACCGACACTGGGCGTGGACTGGCGATGGCCCTGCCGCGCCTGGTATTCGAACACTGGCTGCCCGATGCGCGTACGCCCATTCCGGTGCCAACGAGTGCCGCCGCGGCGGATCTGGCCCGTTACGCCGGCACCTATCGCAGCGAGCGCCGTCCGTACCGGAGCCTGGAAAAGTTCCTGATGGTCGCCGGCACCGACACCGCGGTCAGTCCCGGGCCGGACGGCACGCTGGTGGTCGCCACCGGCGATGGTGCGCACCGCCACGTGGCGCAGGGCGACGGCGTGTTCCGCAACCTGGACGATGGCAGCCGGATTGCCTTCACGCCACAGGCGGACGGCGGCATGACGCTGGCGGCCGGCTACGGCCACGTGGTCGCCGATCGCATCGGCGCAATCGACCTGATGGCGGCCCTGGTCGCGGCCATTGCCGCGGTGACACTGCTGTCGATCGGCGTCCTCATCGGTGGCTGGCACCGGCGTGCCCTGCGCCAGCGGCTGCGCCACGGGCGCGCCGCGGCGACGACGCTGGGCTTTGCGGCCGTGCTGTGGCTGGCGTGGATCATCGCCGCGGCGGTGGCGCTGGCGATCGCCGCGTCGTCGTCGGCAACCCTGGTCTACGATTACCCGGGCACCAGCCTGAAGGTTGCGGTGGTGCTGGCGCATGTCGCCGCTGCGGCCACGGTGCTGGCCGTGCTGGCGTTCTGGCCGGCGCTGCGGGCGCGCGACTGGAGCACGTGGCGCAAGCTGCGCCACATGGTGGTTCTGCTGGTGATGGCTTTTGCCGTGGTGTTGCTGGTGCGCTGGAACGTGCTGCTGGCGCCCATCGCGCTGGCCTGAGGCGGCGGGATCGGCGCTCGCGCGGCTACATGCGGAACACGCCGAAGCGACCCTGCTCGATCGGGGCGTTGAGCGAGGCCGAAAGGGCCAGGCCAAGCACGCGGCGGGTATCCAGGGGATCGATGATGCCATCGTCCCACAGGCGCGCCGAGGCGTAATACGGGTGGCCCTGGCGCTCGTACTGCTCGCGGATCGGCGCCTTGAAGGCTTCTTCCTCGTCCGGCGACCAGTGGCCGCCGCGGCCCTCGATGCCGTCGCGCTTGACGGTGGCCAGCACGCTGGCGGCCTGTTCGCCACCCATCACCGAGATGCGCGCATTGGGCCACATCCACAGGAAGCGCGCGCCGTAGGCGCGGCCGCACATGGCGTAGTTGCCGGCGCCGAAGCTGCCGCCGATCACCACGGTGAACCTGGGTACGTGCGAGCAGGCCACCGCGGTGACCATCTTGGCTCCATCCTTGGCGATGCCGGCCTGCTCGTACTTCTTGCCGACCATGAAGCCGGTGATGTTCTGCAGGAACACCAGTGGCACGTTGCGCTGGTTGCACAGTTCGATGAAGTGGGCGCCCTTGAGGGCGCTCTCGGCGAACAGGATGCCGTTGTTGGCGACGATGCCGACCGGGTAGCCGTGGATGTGGGCGAAGCCGGTCACCAGGGTCTTGCCGTAGCGTGCCTTGAACTCCTGCAGTTCCGAGCCATCGACGATGCGGGCGATGACTTCGCGGATATCGAAGGGGATGCGCGTGTCGCGCGGCACGCAGCCATAGAGCTGCTCGCCCGGATAGACCGGCTCGCGTGATTCTCGCAGCGCCAGCGGCATGGCCTTGCCGCGGTTGAGGTTGGCGACGATATCGCGGGCGATCGAGAGTGCGTGGGCGTCGTTCTCGGCGAAGTGATCGGCCACCCCGGAAATGGAAGTGTGCACGTCGGCGCCGCCCAGCGTTTCGGCATCCACCGTTTCGCCGGTTGCCGCCTTCACCAGCGGCGGCCCGCCAAGGAAGATCGTGCCCTGCTCCTTGACGATGATGGTTTCATCGCTCATGGCCGGCACGTAGGCGCCGCCCGCCGTGCACGAGCCCATGACCACGGCGATCTGCGCAATGCCTGCGGCGCTCATGCGCGCCTGGTTGTAGAAGATGCGGCCGAAATGTTCCTTGTCCGGGAACACCTCGTCCTGCAGCGGCAGGAAGGCACCGCCTGAATCGACCAGGTAAATGCAGGGCAGGCGGTTCTCCAGCGCGATTTCCTGTGCGCGCAGATGCTTCTTGACCGTGATCGGAAAATAGGTGCCGCCCTTGACGGTGGCGTCGTTGGCGATCACCAGCACTTCGCCGCCGTGGACGCGGCCGATGCCGGCGATCAGGCCGGCCGCCGGGGCGGCATCGTCATACATGCCGTGTGCAGCCAGCGGCGACAGCTCGAGGAAGGGCGAACCCGGATCGAGCAGGGCGCGGATTCGTTCACGCGGCAGCAGCTTGCCGCGCGCGGTGTGCCTGGCGCGCGCCTTTTCGCCACCGCCCTGGGCGATACGCGCCATTTCGGCCCGCAGCTCGTCCACCACGCCGCGCAGTTGTGCGGCATTGGCCTGGAATTCCGGTGAACGCGGATCGATTTGCGAGCGGATCTGGGGCATGGCGGTGCGTGCGTTGGGCAGGTACGGAACGCGGATCGGTCGTGCGGGACGGAAAACACCCCGCGAAGAAGACGCTCGGCCGCGCGGGGCGGCCGGCGTCTTGCGTCAGGAACGGACGCGGCTCGGGTCAGTCCTTGTCGGCGTCATCGGCAGCCTTCTTGGCCGCGTCCTTGGCGTCCTTGGCCGTCTCGGCCACCTGCTTGCCCACCTCGGTGGCGCCTTCCTTGATTTCCTTGCCGGCGGCTGCCGCAGCGGACACGGCGGAACTGGCGGCATCGTGGGCCGCGTCGGCCGCATCGGCGGCGGCCTTCTTGGCCTGGTCCACGGCGTCTTCGGTGTGCGCGTCGGCCGCATCGGCGGCTGCGCTGGCGGCGTCGGCGGCCGCGCTGGCGGCGTCGGAGGCGGCGCTGGCAGCAGCGTCGGCCTGTGCCGCGGCGGCCTCGGCGGCCTCCTTCAACTGGCGGTCGGCAGCAGTGGCTGCCTCGTTCGCAGCCTGCTGTGCCTGCTGTGCGGCGGCCGCAGCGTCCTCGGCTGCCTGTTGCTGTGTATCCTGGCTGCAGGCGGCCAGGCCGCCGGCAAGAACGATGGCAAGTGCAAGCGGAGCGAGTTTCATGTGACGCATGGGTGTTTCCCTCCTGAAGTGACCGGTGCCACGCGATTGCGTGGCAGCCGTTTAGAAACGCGGATTCCCGCGCGGATGAATTTGCGACGACTTGCCTGATGCGGCCCCCTGTGGCCCGGCATCGCTGACCGGGCTTGCCGATTCCATGTGCCTTGCCGGCCGGCCGGTGTTCAGACCAGCTCCACCGCGATCGCGGTGGCTTCGCCGCCGCCGATGCACAGCGTTGCCACGCCGCGCTTCACGCCGCGCTGCTTCATCGCGTAGAGCAGGGTGACCACGATGCGCGTCCCGCTGGCGCCGATGGGGTGGCCCATGGCGCAGGCGCCGCCGTGCACGTTGAGCTTGTCGTGGCTGATGCCCAGTTCCTTGATGGGCGCCATGGCGACCACGGCAAAGGCTTCGTTGACTTCGAACAGATCCACGTCCTCGACCTTCCAGCCGGCCTTGGCGAGCACATTGCGGATCGCGTCGATCGGTGCGGTGGTGAACCACTGCGGTTCCTGGGACTGGGTGGCATGCGCGACGATGCGCGCGAGCGGCTTGAGCCCGCGCTTGCCGGCCTCCTCCGCGCTCATCAACACCGTGGCGGCGGCGCCGTCGGAAATGCTCGAGGAGCTTGCCGCCGTGACCGTGCCATCCTTCTTGAAGGCGCCACGCAGGGTCGGAATCTTGGCGATGTCGGACCTGCCGGGCTGCTCGTCGGTGGCGTACTCGACCTCGCCCTTGCGGGTGGAAACCTTGACCGGGACGATCTCGTCCACGAAGGCGCCCGAAGTGATCGCGCCCTGCGCACGCTTGACCGATTCGATGGTAAAGGCGTCCTGCTGCTCACGCGTGAAGCCGTACTTCTCCGCCGTGGCCTCGGCAAACACGCCCATCGACTGGCCGTCATAGGGATTGGTCAGGCCGTCCCAGGCCATGTGGTCGACCAGCTTCGCGTCGCCATAGCGGATGCCGGTGCGCGCATTGACCATGTGCGGGGCATTGGTCATCGACTCCATGCCGCCGGCGACGACCACGCTGGCCGAGCCCGCCTTGATGAGGTCGTGGCCGAGCATCATGGCCTTCATGCCCGAGCCGCAGACCTTGTTGATGGTGGTGCAGCCGACCGACTTGGGCAGCCCGGCCGCGATTGCCGCCTGGCGCGCGGGCGCCTGGCCGAGGTTGGCCGGCAGGACGCAGCCCATGATCACCTCGGAAACGTCGCCGGCGTCGATACCGGCCTGCTCGACGGCAGCCTTGATGGCGGTGGCGCCGAGCGTCGTGGTGGGCACGCCGGTGAACTGGCCGAGCATGGAACCGATGGCGGTGCGCTTGGCGCCGACGATGACGATAGCGGACATGGTGAACCTCTTGGGGGATGATCGGCACGCGGCCGAAAGACGAGTCGGTCGATTATGGCCCCGTCGCTGCAGCGCGGCAAACCGGCCAGGGACGCGGATGGCGATTCGTCTGCATGCGGACGCCGCGCTTTCGCCAGCCGGCGAAACCGTTCAGCCCAGGCGCCACGCAACGCATCGGCCGCGCGTTCGCGGCCCGGCGGGCGCCGGCCGGAAGCTTGCCGGCGCGTCGCTATGACTTGCCGTGGAACAGCTCGCGCCCGATCAGCATGCGCCGGATCTCGTTCGTGCCGGCGCCGATCTCGTAGAGCTTGGCGTCGCGCAGCAGGCGTCCGGTCGGGTATTCGTTGATGTAGCCGTTGCCGCCCAGCGACTGGATGGCCTCGAGGGTCACCTGCACCGCATTGCTCGATGCATGCAGCAGGCACGAGGCCGGGTCGATGCGCGAGCGTTCGCCGCGGTCGTAGTTCTGCGCCACGGTATAGGCGTAGGCGCGCGAGGACTGCAGCGCCGTGTACATGTCGGCCACCTTGGCCTGCATGATCTCGAAAGTGCCGATCGGCGCGTTGAACTGCCTGCGCTCGCGCACGTAGGGCAGGGTGATGTCGAGTGCGGCCTGCATCAGGCCGATCGGGCCGCCGGAGAGCACCAGGCGCTCGGTGTCCAGGCCGCTCATCAGCACGCGCACCCCTTCGTTCACCTCGCCGACGCGGTTCTCGTCGGGAATCTCGCAGTCGTCGAACACCAGCTCGCAGGTGTTGGAGCCGCGCATGCCGAGCTTGTCGAGCTTCTGCGCAGTGGAAAAGCCCGGCATGCCCTTTTCGACCAGGAAGGCGGTGATGCAGCGGCTGCCCGCCGGGCGGTGCGCGGTGCGCATGTACACCAGCAGTACATCCGCTTCCGGGCCGTTGGTGATCCACATCTTGGAGCCGTTGGCGACCCAGACATCGCCCTTCTTCTCGGCGCGGCAGGCCATCGAGCCGACCACGTCCGAACCGGCGCCCGGTTCGCTCATGGCCAGCGCGCCGACGAACTCGCCCGTGCAGAGCTTGGGCAGGAACTTCTGCTTCTGCGCCTCGCTGGCATTCTTGAAGATGTTGTTGACGCACAGGTTCGAGTGCGCGCCATAGGACAAACCGACCGAACCGGAGGCGCGGGAGATTTCCTCCATCGCCACCAGGTGCGCCAGGTAGCCCATTTCCGAACCGCCGTATTCGCCCGACACGGTGATGCCGAGCAGGCCCATCTCGCCGAGCTTGCGCCACAAGTCGCCCGGGAAGGCGTTTTCGCGGTCGATCAGGTCGGCGCGCGGGGCGATCTCCTTCTCCGCGAAGGCACGCACGGTCTCGCGCAACAGGTCGAGGTCTTCACCGAGGGGAAAGGTCATGCTTGGGCCGGGGTTGGGGATTCGGGATTGGGGATTCGCAGAGCGGGCCTCCTGCTGCGGACTGGGCTTGCGTCTGGCTGGATGCAGGGCGCCGGGAGGGGGTTGGAAATTCGGGTGGGCTGCCTTGCCTGATCCCGAATCACCAATCCCCGATCCCGGCCGCCATCACTGCCCGCGCATGCGGCCCAGGAAGCGCGGCCCGGTGGCGCCGGTATGCGGCAGCTTGAGCTTGCCGATGGTGGCGATGCGCTCTTCGGCCATGCGGTCGGCCGCCTTGTAGGTCGGGATGCCGTCGCGCTTGGCGATGTCGAAGATGCGGCCGAGGTTGTAATAGATGGTGCGCATCATGCGCATGGCGCGCTCGCGGTTGTAGCCGTCGATCTCCAGCGACACGTTCATGACGCCGCCCGCATTGACCGCATAGTCCGGCGCGTAGAGCACGCCGCGGCGGTCGAGCTCGTCGCCGATCTCGTCGGTGGCGAGCTGGTTGTTGGCCGGCCCGCAGATGACCTTGGCCTTGATGCGGTCGATGGTCTGCTCGTTCAGCGTGCCGCCGAGCGCGCAGGGGCTGTACACATCGGCATCGACGTCGTAGATGTCATCCAGACCGACCGCCTCGCAGCCATGCTCGGCGACGGCCTTCTGCACCTGTTCCTGGTTGATGTCGGTGACGAACACCTTGGCGCCCTGCTCGCGCAGCAGCTTGACGAACTCCATGCCGACATGGCCCACGCCCTGCACGGCGAAGCTGTACTTGCCGATGTCCTCGTTGCCGAAGCGGTGGCTGAGCGCCGCCATCAGGCCCTGCAGCGAGCCGTAGGCGGTGAACGGCGACGGATCGCCCGAACCGCCATGCACCTGGTGCACGCCGGTGACGAACTCGGTCTCGCGGAACACGTATTCCATGTCGTTGACGTCGATGCCGACGTCCTCGGCGGTGATGTAGCGGCCGCTCAGCGAGTTGACGAAGCGGCCGAACGCGCGGAACAGCGCCTCGGACTTGTCATGCGACGGATCGCCGATGATCACCGCCTTGCCGCCACCGAGATTGAGGCCGGCGACCGCGTTCTTGTAGGTCATGCCGCGCGACAGGCGCAGCACGTCGTTCAGTGCCTCGGCTTCGGACTTGTAGGGCCACATGCGCAGGCCGCCGAGCGCGGGGCCCAGCACCGAGTTGTGGATCGCGATGATGGCCTTCAGGCCCGCATCCTTGCTGTGGCAGAACACGACTTGCTCGTGACCGGTCTGGGCGATGGTGTCAAAGATCATGGGAGCTCCGAAAGGCATACGCCGGCCCGACACGGGAAGCGTGCCGCGCGCTCGCGCAGGAATGACGGCCAGGGGTTTTCGTCCCTGATGAGGGTGTAGCGTGACCGCAACGCCAACAGGAGCGTTCCGGCCAGGTGGCTCATTGTAGCTGCGCCGCCGGGCGCTTGCGACAGACTCCGCCCAGGCCGCCCAGCGGCCCGGCCGGACACCGGCGCGGCGCGGCGCGGTGGCCAGGCGTGCGCTGCGTCACAGCGTCGTTGCGACCCGCTTCCGGTGGCGGGCGCGATCCGGTCGATTGCGGGCGGCCAGCGAGAAGGCCGAGAATGACCGCTGACCCAAGCCGAAGAGGCAAGCCATGTTCAAGCCCAGATTCATCCGCGTCACCCTCCTGGCGCTGTGTGCCTTCCTGATCGTGCCGGCGCTGGCCCATGCCGACGCCATGTCCGACCTGCTGGCGGCCCAGCAGAAGTTGTACGACAGCCGCTACGTGACCGAAATCGTCTCCACCTCCGATGGCGACGACACCCGTGTCGAGGGCCGCTTCGACACCATCAAGCGCATTCATATGATTACCCCGCAGGCGGAAATCATCGTGTTGCCGGAAGGCACCTGGATGAAGATGGGCGGCAACTGGATGAAGTCGCCCATGGACATCAGCAACATGATGAAGGCCTACCTGCCGAATTCGGCCGCGGAAATGCGCGAGAACATCAGCAACGTCAAGGACGAGGGCATGGTCAAGGTGGGCGACCTGTCGCTCCACGCAATCAGCTTCGACCAGGGAATGAAGGTCATGGGCCAGACGGTCGAGTCGCACAACAGGGTGTTCCTCGACGGCAGCGGCCGCGTGGTGCGCACGGAGAGCACGGGTACGGCGATGGGCAAGACCAGCACGAGCGTGCAATCGATCCGCTATGACGACTCGGTGCGGGTCAGCGCGCCGAAGTAGTCGCCGGGCAGCGCTGGATGCCCACCTTGCGCCGCGCCACCCGCGCCGGGGTGGCCGTGCTGGAAAGAGGCACGCGGATTGCCCGCGTGCCTTGCGCGGCGACGCCGTCCATCCATCGGCGCGCTCCATCGTGATGCGCTGATCCGCGGTCCTGGCTGCGCTGGGCGCGGCCGGTGCGCGTGCCAGGGCGCGGAAGGACGGCGGTCTGCCCGATGAAGTCCTGTCGGTCGCGGCGGAGCGCCGTCGCGCATGGCCGACGCGCGTCTCCCAGCGTGTGCGGATCGCGATCCGGAACCGGTTGATCGCGTGCGTGCTGGATGAGCAGGGCGGGCGCCGCACGTGCCGGCGCCCCTGCGCGCTTCGCTGCGCCTGCGCGCCATCGGCCGGTTGCCGCCGCGCCGCATGGGCCATGGCCTGCGCCAGGAACGGGTGCGCACGCTGCGGGCGTGAACCGGCCCCGCGCACCGCGCTTTCGTGCGTTCCTGGCCGCCCGCCAGCCGCGCAGGCGCGAAGCGGTACAATCCCGGGTCAGTCTTTGCAACCCCGGAATCAGCATGAGTTCCCCCCGCCCGCACGTCAGCGAAACCGAGCCTTCCGCGGAGGCGAGTCCGCTCCGCTTCGTCACTGCCGCCAGCCTGTTCGATGGCCACGATGCCGCCATCAACATCATGCGCCGCATCATCCAGGCGCAGGGCGCCGAGGTGGTGCATCTGGGCCACAACCGCTCGGTCGAGGACGTGGTGCGCGCCGCCTTGCAGGAAGATGCCGACGCCATCGCGCTGTCCTCCTACCAGGGCGGACACATGGAATACATGAAATACATGGTGGACATGCTGCGCGAGCGCGGCGCCGGCCACATCCGCGTCTTCGGCGGCGGCGGCGGCACCATCACGCCCGAGGAGATCCGCGAGCTCGAGGACTACGGCGTCGAGCGCATCTACCACCCCAACGACGGCATGAAGATGGGCCTGGCCGAGATGATCGGCGATGTCGTCCATCGCGCGCGCGTCGCCGCCGATCGCCACGGAGCAGCGGAACCTGCCGGCGTGCCGAAGGCGGACATCGACGACGAGATCTCGATCGGCCACATGCTGACCGAAATCGAGGAGCGCCGCCTCGCCGCCGGCGATCTGTCGCGCCTGCGCAAGGAATGGGAACTCGCCGGGCGCGGCACGCCGGTGGTCGGCATCACCGGCACCGGCGGCGCGGGCAAGTCCTCGGTGGTCGACGAGCTGCTGCTGCGCTTCCTGCATGCCTTTCCGGAGATGCGCATCGCCGTGCTGGCCGTGGACCCGACGCGGCGGCGCTCGGGCGGCGCGCTGCTCGGTGATCGCATCCGCATGAACAGCCTGCGCTCGCGGCGCGTCTTCATGCGCTCGATGGCCACCCGTCGCCAGCATGCGGCCACCAACGAGGTGCTGAAGGACTGCATCGCGTTCCTGAAGAGCCAGCCCTACGACCTGGTGCTGGTCGAGACCGCCGGCATCGGGCAGTCCGACTCGGAGATCGTCGACCTGGTCGACTTGCCCGTCTATGTCATGACCAGCGACTACGGTGCGGCCAGCCAGCTCGAGAAGATCGACATGATCGACTTCGCCGAGCTGATCGTGCTCAACAAGTTCGACCGCCGCGGCGCCGAGGATGCGCTGCGCGACGTGCGCAAGCAGTGGAAGCGCAATCGCACCGCCTTCGCCATCAAGGACGAGGACGTGCCGGTCTATCCGACCATCGCCAGCCAGTTCAACGATCCGGGCGTGTCGTGGATGTTCGTCAACCTGTGCCGCCTGCTGCGCGAGAAGGCGGGAAAAGGGGGCCAGAGTCACATTTCCCCCGAACATTCCGGGGCAGGCGAAGACGGACCGAGGAAAAGTGACTCCGACCCCCTTTTCTCCCCGCGCTGCGATTTCAATCCGCAGCTCGACACCACGCTCAAGGAACCGCGCGCCACGGTGCTGATCCCCGGCAGCCGCGTGCGCTACCTCGCCGAGATCGCCGAACAGGGCAGGGCGATCAATGCCCGCGTCGAGTCGCAGGCCGAGATCGCCAACCGCGCGCAGAGCTACTGGCAATCCCTGCGCGACCTGGAGGATCCCGCGCTGCCCAAGCCGCTCGCGCCCTACGCCGCCGACGACCTGCTTCCCGCGGGAGCGGCTTCAGCCGCGATCACCAAAGGACAGCAAGGCATCGCCGCCGACGCCGCGCCCGCGGCGCCGCCGACCGCCGACCGCACCCTGCTGACCCTGCGCCAGCGCTACCAGGACGCCATCCATTCGCTGGATGCCGAATCGCTGCGCCTGCTGCGCCAGTGGCCGGCGCTGCGCGAAGCGGTCACGCGCGAGGTCAACGAATACCAGGTGCGCGGCAGGACGATCCGCGTGGAGAACTACCGCGAGTCGCTCAGCCACCAGAAGATCCCCAAGATCGCGCCGCCCAGGACCCAGGACTGGGGCGACCAGCTGCGCTTCCTCGGCAAGGAGAACCTGCCCGGCCACTACCCCTACACCGGCGGCGTGTATCCATACCGGCGCACCGGCGAGGATCCGATCCGCATGTTCGCCGGCGAGGGCACGCCCGAGCGCACCAACCGGCGCTTCCACTACCTCAGCCAGGGCCAGCCCGCCGCGCGCCTCTCGACCGCGTTCGATTCGGTCACCCTGTACGGCGAGGACCCCGCGCCGCGCCCGGACATCTACGGCAAGATCGGCAACTCCGGCGTCAACGTGCCGACGCTGGACGACATGAAGAAGCTCTACTCGGGCTTCGACCTCTGCGCGCCGACCACCAGCGTATCGATGACCATCAATGGCCCGGCGCCGATCATCCTCGCCATGTTCATGAACACGGCGATCGACCAGCAGGTCGAGAAGTACCTGAAGGAAGACCCGGCGCGCTGGGCCGACGCGGAGCGCAGGATCGCCGCCTTCTTCGAGGGCCGCGCGCGCCCGCGCTACCACGGCGAGCTGCCGGCCGGGAACGATGGCCTGGGCCTCGCCCTGCTCGGCATGACCGGCGACCAGCTCCTCGATGCCGACACCTACGCCCGCATCAAGGCCGAGACCCTGAAGACCGTGCGCGGCACCGTGCAGGCCGACATCCTGAAGGAAGACCAGGCGCAGAACACCTGCATCTTCTCCACCGAATTCGCGCTGCGCATGATGGGCGACATCCAGCAGTACTTCGTCGACCACAAGGTGCGCAACTTCTACTCGGTGTCGATCTCCGGCTACCACATCGCCGAGGCCGGCGCGAACCCGATTTCGCAGCTCGCCTTCACCCTCTCCAACGGCCTCACCATCGTCGAGTACTACCTTGCCCGCGGCATGAAGATCGACGACTTCGCGCCCAACCTGTCGTTCTTCTTCTCCAACGGCATGGATCCCGAGTACACCGTCATCGGCCGCGTCGCCCGCCGCATCTGGGCCCGCGCCATGCGCGAGCGCTACGGCGCCTCCGCGCGCAGCCAGATGATGAAGTACCACATCCAGACCAGTGGCCGTTCGCTGCACGCGCAGGAGATCCAGTTCAACGACATCCGCACCACGCTGCAGGCGCTCTACGCCCTGTTCGACAACTGCAACAGCCTGCACACCAACGCCTACGACGAAGCCATCACCACGCCGACCGAGGAAAGCGTGCGCCGCGCCGTGGCCATCCAGATGATCATCAACAAGGAACTTGGCCTCAACTTCAACGAGAACCCCTGGCAGGGCAGCTACATCGTCGAGGAACTGACCGACCTGGTGGAGGAAGCCGTCTACAAGGAGTTCGAGGCGATCAGCGAGCGCGGTGGTGTGCTCGGCGCCATGGACACCATGTACCAGCGCGGCAAGATCCAGGAAGAAAGCCTCTACTACGAGCACAAGAAGCACGACGGCTCGCTGCCGCTGGTCGGCGTCAACACGTTCCTGCCCAAGGAACACGCGGGCGAGGTCGCGACCGAGATCGAGCTCATCCGCTCGACCGAGGAGGAGAAGGCCCAGCAGATCGAAAACGTGCTCGCCTACCAGAAGAACCGCAACGCGCTGGCGCCCTCCGGCGAAACCGGTCATACGCACGAGGTCGATTCCGCCGACGCGCCGCCCCGGCAGGTGCACGACGGCCACGGCCTGCGCTACCTTCAGGACACCGCCCGCGAGCGCCGCAACGTGTTCGAAGCGCTGGTCGAGGCGGTGAAGACGCACAGCCTGGGGCAGATCAGCCACGCGTTGTATGACGTGGGTGGGGAGTATCGGCGGAACATGTGAGCAGGGCCTTCGGAGCAGGGCGACGCCATGGCCTTCAATGTCCGCCAGATCTTCGCTGCGCTGAACGATGCCAGGGTCTGAGGTTTCCCCACGAACTTCCGTTCAGGCTCAGAGGCTTACCGATTCGTAGGGTGGAAAGAGATGCGCGCATGGCGCAGTCTTCCAGGTGACGAACCAACGAAGGCTGCAGGCCCATGCGCGCC
>JALOBC010000011.1 GCA_023228465.1 Dokdonella sp.
AGTGGCAGCCAAGCGTCCCCGCGACGCAGCGAGTCATTCAAGGCAAGGGCATCGGGACTGAAGTCCCTCCCACAGCATCTTCGCGACCTCCAACCCAGCCCGTGGGAGCGGCTTCAGCCGCGATGCCTGTGCGCTCGGATTGCACGCGAGGCGCTGATGAGCGACACGCCCGTGGGAGCGGCTTCAGCCGCGGCCCTCTTGCGCTTTCGCTGTCCATCCGCGCAGACGGTAGGCGAAGTCGCCCAGGTATTCCTTCAATGCCCGGCTGCTGCCGAACAGGGCCTCCGCATCCGGCAGCCAGCGCAACACGACCGGCCCGCTGGGCGGCGCGGCTTCGAAGTCGGTCGGCGCCGGGATCACTGCGATATCGAGCTGACGGAAGATCGCGAGTGCCCGGCGCATGTGCAGCGCAGAGGTCACCAGCAGCACCCGCTCGATGCCATGTTCCTGCATCAGCCTGCGGCTTTCGACTGCGTTCTCCCAGGTGTTGCGGCTGTTCTGTTCCAGCAGCAGGGCCGATGCGGGAACACCCAGATCCTCGATGAACGCCGCCATCGCCGGAGCTTCCCGCTGCAGCGCCGCATCATCGTCGAACTTGCCGCCGCTCAAGATCACTCGCGGCGCGCGCCCGGCGTGATAAAGCCGCGCGCCGAACCACACCCGATCCGCCGCCGCGGCAAGGTTTGGCACGCTGCGCCACGGCGGCCGTGCGCCCTCGATGCCGCCGCCCAACACCAAAATGGCGTCAGCGGATGGATAGGCAGCCGCCTCCCGCGGCTGGAATTGCCGTTCCAGCCCCGCGCGCAGGCGAAACGACACCTCCGGCAGCGAGAAAACCAGCAACACTCCCAGTCCAAGCAAGATGCCCGCCGCGCCCAATCGGCGCCAGCGCACACCTCGCAGCGCCAACCCGAGCGGCACCAGCACCAAGCAGAGCGTGAGCGGGTAGGCGAGTTGGGTGAGAATCTTCGCAATCGTCAACATCGCGGGGGAATGCAGGCGGATTCGTCTATCATTATGTCTGGTGATCGTGGGCGCCGGGGCCGATGGTTGCGTGGAGTCAGGTGTCGTCCTGGCGCGTGGCGCGTTGGCGCCATGTCAACGCATCTACTTGCAGGTCGGGGCTGCGTCCCCGACGCACGGTTCCGCCAAGCCCTCCGCACAAACAAGCCGCATCCATGATCCTGGTCGAACGAGGCCCCGCTTCAAGCCATGTGCCCGCTGAACCGGCTCGCGCAGGCGAACCCGCACCCGATGTCCTGGAGTTCCCGAGCGCCCGTCGCCTCGGCTGGTCGCTCAAGGTGCACTACCGCAACGACGAACGCAGTCGCTTTCGTCGCCTGCCCGGCGGCTGGCTGTACGTCGCCTCCCCGACCGGCCTCGAATGCTTCCCCGATCTCGCCGCGATCATCGACAACGCCCATTTCACCGGACTCCCCGCCGCCCTCGATGCGCTGGAACACATGCGCCCGGCCGCCTTTGTCGCTTACGACGAACAAACAGAGGAGTTGCAGTT
This sequence comes from Dokdonella sp., assembly GCA_023228465.1. Lineage (GTDB taxonomy): Bacteria > Pseudomonadota > Gammaproteobacteria > Xanthomonadales > Rhodanobacteraceae > Dokdonella_A. The sequence goes on from JALOBC010000011.1 coordinate 1,517, forward strand.
CGGCCGATCGCTGGATGGTTTTGCCTCGCTCTACTTCGGTGGTGAACTGCCCGCCATCGTGATTGGGGAGTCGAATTTTGTCGTGGCTCGGCGACTGGGGCCCATCAGATTCAGCAAGGCGGATGAAGAGGCATATTGCAAAAACTGGTCGCCCGGACCGGAAGGTTCATTCCTCGAAGGCGTAACGCGGTGCTTTGCGGGGGTGCGCTATCTATTGGATGTTGAGCGCGATGCTCCAGATCGCTGCTTCGCCGCCTGTGAGTATGAGTCGGTTGCCCAGGGGTTGTTAATACACAGAATGCGCGAAGAAATGCTGCGCATTTGCGCAACGTATAAAACGAAGCGATTAGCTTTGCAGCTAAGTAGCGGAGTCGATTCGCGCTTCGTGTTGGCAGCGCTATTGGATGGCGTTAATCAAGGAGTCTTGACTAGAGAGCAGATAGTCTGCGTGAGCGTAATGTTTTCCGGACATGACTGGGATGAAAGTAATGAGGCCAGACAAATTGCAAATTTTTCTGGCTTTGAGTGGGTCGGCGTCGAGGCAGACGAGAAGCGCGCACAATCTGCTCTTCTGAAATCTTTGACTGCGCATAGCCCGCCATTTCCAACCAATTTCATGCCATTGCTTTGCATGAATATCGCCAAAAAAGTAGGTGCCCAGATCTTGCTGTCAGGGCATGGGGGCGATGAGATCTTCTGCTTTGACTCAATTGACGTATTGGGTCATTCATGGATGACGCGATTCCGCAACTTAAGTGTCTTGCGCAATCTTAGTTCTAGTTTGGCGCCCGTCGCATACGCAAAGGCTATAGTCGGTGCTTGGTTGGGGCGACGTAGCTTATTTGATACTAGAAGAATGTTGCGTCAACTTCAGGTGCCAGTCGAGAGCATCTATCTTCATCGACTTGGGAGACGATTAGGGGTTGCTAGTGGGATTGGATATGAAGCACTTGCGACATCAGCGGAGGATTTTCGGCTTTTTGTGGATGCTCCCTTGTTTCGCTCAAGTATTGCTTCATTTGTGGATCCCGCTCTTTGTCAACATCCGTCGGGAGATAATTACAAAGCTCCAGCATTCTTATATATGGACAGCGTTGCCCCGGGGCTGGTGGAGGTGCGGACCAGAAAGGTAACGTTTGGCGCCATGATGCGACAACGTTTTGGCGGCGTACTTTTCGAGTGTGACGCAGTTGACGGACAAGGCGCAGCGCGCTATGGTAGCACTGCCATGTACCGTGCGTGGCGCAGCCAGTTTTAAACTAGGGGATTCTCATGAAGGAAAAGGTGGCGGAGATTGGTCTTAGCGATCGTCTTGTATCGTCGACGGCTTGTGGTTGTCGCCGGCAGTCTTACGTTCGTCCTGTGATTGAACGTGAGTCGTTGAGTCAGGTGATTGCCGGATCTGAGGGCTCTGAACTTGACAATGCCCATCCCTCGGTTCCAACCCGACCGAAGGTCGCGGGCAGAGGACGCTTCTAAGCCAAATTATTCGGGCGGTGTTTGTGATGTTGGCGCAGATATCTGTCGGATTCGCGCGTCGTTGTAGGGTTTGGCTTTTCCCTTGTTTCTGGAGACCTTTGATGAAGGCTACTAATTGTCTGATCGCGTCGTTTGCTGTTGCGTCTATTTTGGGGCCGTGCATAGCAATGGCGCAAACTCTTGGGGCATCAGGACCGCGAGTTATAGAGCAACTTCCACGAATTGAATGTGACCGATTTGACTGTACGTTTACGCAACCGACGCTTTCTTCCAATAGTCATCTAGCGGCAATTCCTCCTACTGGGGGTGATTTGCTTCCCTTGGTCGCGGCTCCACCAACCGGGCAACGTCTTTTGTGGCGAGGGCCTGGCGCAGGAACAAATTTTTATAGTTGTCAAGAGCTTCCTGTTGACGGCTCGTTGACGTATACAAGCCCGTACGAGTATGTAAAAGGTACCAGTGTAAAAGTACCATTGGGTTCAACTCATATCTCGATCGAAGCCACAGTGCAAGGTGGTTTGCGCGGTGGCGCGACGGGGGCGGCAGGAATGGTTGGCATGCTTGAAGTTAGGCGCGCGACTTCAGGGACTTGGGAGATTGCAGATTACGGTTACATTTATACCACGCCGGGCTATTCTATTGGCATTGCTCAAGCTTTATATGGAAAGACAACGTTTACAGGATTGATGGATCTTTCCACACTCGGCGGAGTTAGTGGGGTTCCGGAAGAGATTGATGTGCGATTAGCTGTATACAACATTCGTGTCGGTGGGTTTGCCTTGACTTTGAATGAGGTTTGTTACGGGTCACTCATCGTTTCATTCTAACGAGTACTGCGTGAAATTAAATGGCGGATGGATATGCCAACTTAGCGTTGTTCTTGTTTCATCTGTTGGCATCTAGAGTCGAGAACGAGGTGTTCTTTGCTTGATTGGTTGATACAACAGTGGCTTGCGTTTCGCAGTACTCTATGGCTGATTCATCTGCGATTGATCTGGCGAGGCTCGTAGCCACTCAATATCATGCCCGCTGGGGACGCGCCTGCGTCCATGGCGCACTGCTGCAAGTCGATGGGGCAGGCGTTCTTGTCGTGGGCCAGCGCGCCAGCGGCAAGTCGGTACTCAGCGCGAGCGCCTTGGCGGCGGGGGGAGGGATCGTCAGCGACGATTACCTCCTTGTCGCCAAGCGCGAGGACGGGGTGTTCGGCGAGCGCATCCGCGAGTTCCTGTCGCTGCGCCGATCCTGGGCCGGCGAGGCGCTGGTAGACCTGACTGGGCTGGAATGGAGCCTCGGCCGGTCCGGCAATCGTGCCTATCTGCGCGTGCCGGAAGGTGATGCGCGGTTCCCCGTGCACGCCCGCATCGATCGCATCTGGGTATTGCGTCGCCCGCGCGCGGGTCGGCGCCAGCATTCCTCGCTGGAAGCGATGAGCCATGCCGAGGTTTATGCCGCCCTGGTGACGGCTATCCAGCCCTTGTTGCTGGGTCCTGACTTTCCGCACGAGCGCGCGCAGCTGCAAACCTTGCTGGCGGGCTTGATGGCGAGCGCGCCGGCTGCGCGTCTTGAAACGGGCCAGGATGTGGTGACCGATCCGGCGGCAACGTGGCATCGATTGCTTGGTGAGCGGGTCGGCTAGGAGCTTGTCGGACTTATGGAATCGAAAGCGAAAATCCGACTGCGCGAGGACAGATTTTCGTCGATTTGCCGGCCGATAGTGGTTCTATCGGCCAAAAAGCGGCGGGAATATGGACCGTGCAGCCGGATTTGCAGCCGATTCTTCATAAGTCCGACAGGCTCCTAGGGCAGTCTGGTTCGCTGCTGTTTGGCAGCCCTGCCAGGCGAAGCGCAGCAGGGAAAGACGTTGGGTCGAGCCGGCCGACAACTCAAGCGGGCAACTGCATGGCCGCGGCGATTTCCGCGAGCAGTGATGCGACGTCGGTTCGGGCCGTTTCCTCGGCTACTTCGTAGCGTTCGACGACGTGGCGAACGATGGCCGCTTCGTCGTCGCCGGCGCGCAGACGGGAGAGCATGAAGGCGGCCGTCTCGTTGAGAGTCAAAAGAACCTCGTTGCGCAGGTCGAGCACGACCGCGGTGCCATCGGCCATTTCGGTGACGGTGCAGTCGGCCTGTCGCAGTTGTTCGGCAAGGTCGCTCATCTTGGGTATGGTCGGCGGCGCGTGTGAGCGTGGCAGTATAGCGGCCGAAGGCCAACGCGTTGCCGGCAAGACGGGTGGAGAACAGATGGATTCGACGCGGGAATGCGATCGCAGCCTGCGGCAGCGCTGGCGGGCCATGAGCCGCGACGAACGGCGCGCCCTGGTGCCGGGGGCTTGGCGCCTGGCGGTGGTGCGCGGGTTGATGGCGCGGGGCGGGTTTGGGCGGACACAACGCTGGCTGGCTCGCTGGGCGCCGGCGGGTGGCGCGGGGTTGACCGAACCGGCGCGCTGGCACGCTCGCGCGGCGTCGTTGGCGCGCCTGGCGCGGCGCATGCCGGATACGCGCTGCCTGGCGCGTAGCCTGACGCTTTGGTGGTGGATGCGCGCGAGTGGGTTCGATCCGCAGCTTCGCATGGGCGTGCGACCTGGTGCTTTTGGCATTGAAGGGCATGCCTGGGTCGAGTGCGATGGTCTCCTGTTCGACGAAACTCCGGACGGCGCGTCGCGCTATTCGCGCCTGGAATGGGGCCGGCCGGAATAGCCGTCGCCGCCCCGCGCGGCGCGCCGTCGTAGGGGCCAGCCCCGGCATTGGTTGTGGGAGCGAGCGTGCTCGCGATGTTGGGGTGCCACCTGCCCGCGCTGCGCGCGGGATCGCCTGCACGCAGGCTCCCACCAAGGCAGCATCGCGCAATCAAGTTGCCAGGCTGTTGTGGGAGCGAGCGTGCTCGCGATCAGGGGGCACCTCGGGCAGCGCGGTCAGTCTGCGCCGGCCGCGTCCTTCTTCTTCGCCAGCTTCAGCCAGGTGTCGACCACGGTGTCGGGATTGAGCGATACCGATTCGATGCCCTGTTCCATCAGCCATTCGGCCAGATCCGCGTGGTCGCTCGGGCCCTGGCCGCAGATGCCGATGTACTTGCCGCGGCGCTTGGCCGCCTGAATGGCCATCGACAGCAGCTTCTTGACCGCCGGATCGCGCTCATCGAACAGGCTGGCGACGATGCCCGAATCCCGGTCGAGTCCCAGGGTGAGCTGGGTGAGGTCGTTGGAACCGATCGAGAAGCCGTCGAAGATGTCGAGGAACTCGTCGGCGAGGAGCGCGTTGGACGGCACCTCGCACATCATGATGATCTTGAGGCCGTTCTCGCCCTGCTTCAGGCCGTGCCTGGCCAGCACCTCGATGACCTTGCGGCCTTCGCCGGTGGTGCGCACGAACGGGATCATCGCCCACACGTTGGTGAGGCCCATCTCGTCGCGCACCTTCTTCATCGCCTGGCACTCCAGTGCGAACGCCGGTTCGAAATCGGGCGACACGTAGCGGCTGGCGCCACGGAAGCCGATCATCGGGTTTTCCTCGTGCGGCTCGTAGCGCTTGCCGCCGAGCAGGTTGGCGTATTCGTTGGACTTGAAGTCGGACAGGCGCACGATCACCGGCTTGGGCGCGACCGATGCCGCGATGGTGGCGATGCCCTCGGCAAGCCGCTCGACATAGAACTCGACCGGTCCGGCATAGCCGGCGATGCGCTCGTCGATCTGGCGCCTGGTTTCCGCGTCCTGCTTGTCGTATTCCAGCAGGGCCATGGGATGCACGCCGATGTGGCTGGCGATGATCATCTCCAGGCGCGCCAGGCCGATGCCGGCGTTGGGCAGCATGGCGAAATCGAATGCGCGCTCGGGATTGGCCACGTTCATCATGATCTTGAGCGGCGCCGGCGGCATGGCGCCAAGGTCGGCCGTGACGCGCTCGAACGCGAGCTTGCCCTCGTAGATGAAACCGGTGTCGCCTTCGGCACACGAAATGGTCACCTCGGCGCCATCGGGAATCGCGTCCAGCGCGTTGCCGGTGCCGACCACGGCCGGCACGCCGAGCTCACGCGCGATGATCGCCGCGTGGCAGGTGCGTCCGCCGCGGTTGGTGACGATGGCGGCGGCGCGCTTCATCACCGGCTCCCAGTCCGGATCGGTCATGTCGGCGACCAGGACGTCGCCCGGCTGCACGCGGTTCATGTCCTTGATCGTGCGGATGACGCGCGCGGTGCCGGCGCCGATCTTCTGGCCGATCGAACGGCCCTCGGCCAGCACCTTGCCGCGCTCCTTCATGTGAAAGCGTTCGATCTGGGTGGCGCCGCTACGCGACTTCACCGTTTCCGGACGCGCCTGGAGGATGTAGAGCTTGCCGGTCGCGCCGTCCTTGCCCCACTCGATGTCCATCGGGCGGCCGTAATGCTCCTCGATGGTGAGCGCCTGGCGGGCGAGTTCGGAGACGTCCTCGTCGCTGATGCAGAAGCGCGTGCGATCGGCGTGTGAGGTTTCCACCACGGTGACGCGCTCGCCCGGCTTGTTCGAGTACACCATCTGCTGCTGCTTGGCACCCAGGTGGCGGCGCAGGATGGCGGGCTTGCCCTCCCTGAGCGTGGGTTTGTAGACGTAGAACTCGTCCGGATTGACCGCGCCCTGCACGACCATTTCACCCAGGCCGTAGCTGGCGGTGATGAACACCGCGTCGCGGAATCCCGATTCGGTGTCCAGCGTGAACAGCACGCCGGAGGCGCCGATGTCCGAGCGCACCATGAGCTGCACGCCGGCGGAGAGGAACACATCCTCGTGCTTGAAGCCGTGGTGCACGCGGTAGGCGATGGCGCGGTCGTTGTACAGCGAGGCGAAGACTTCCTTCACCTTGTGCAGCACGTCCTCGATGCCGGTGACGTTGAGGAAGGTTTCCTGCTGGCCGGCGAAGGAGGCGTCGGGAAGATCCTCGGCGGTGGCCGAAGAGCGGACTGCGACGGCGATGTCCGGATACTGTTGCGCCTGTCCCGGGTCGCCGGACGTCTCGACGGCCGCGGCGCGCTTGCACAGTTCGGCGTAGGCGTCGCGGATCGCCTGGTCGAGATCGGCGGGCAGGGCGGTATCGACGATCCAGCCGCGGATTTCGCCACCGGCGGCGGTCAGCGCATCGACATCCTCGACATCCAGGCTGGCCAGGCGCTCCTGGATGCGCCGGGCGAGGCCACTTTTTTCCAGATAGTCCTGGTAGGCCTGGGCCGTGGTGGCGAATCCGCCGGGCACCGATACGCCCAACTGGGCGAGGTTGCCGATCATTTCGCCAAGCGACGCATTCTTGCCGCCGACCTGGGCGAGGTCGGACATGCGCAACGAATCGAGCCAAAGCACCAGATCGCTCAAGACAACTCTCCGGGAAACGGTAACGAGGGGGTGGCGTCGCGCCGTGCATGCCGCAACGCCGCAATTTTCGGGCTTTGTGCGGTGCGGGGCAAGCCGCGGGCCCGGTCGGCACCGCGAATGACGCGGCGCTTCACGTACACTGCGCCGATGCGCAGATCCATCTTCTACGTTTCCGACGGCACCGGCATCACCGCCGAAACCATTGGCCACAGCCTGCTCACGCAGTTCAATGCGGCCGAATTCGATACCTACCGCCTGCCTTTCGTCGATGCCGAGGACAAGGCGCAGGCGGCGGCGACGCGCATCAAGTGCACCTACGCGCAGAGCGGCATCCGACCGATCGTGGTCAACACCATCATGGACAAGCGCCTGGGCGACCTGGTGGCCGAAAGCGGCGCGCTGATGCTGGATGTGTTTGCGCCCTTCATCGCGCCGCTCGAGAGGGAGCTGGGCACCCAGCGCTCGGCACGGGTCGGCAAGGCGCATGGCCTGACCGATTTCACCGAGTACGAGGCGCGCATCAACGCGACCAACTACGCGCTGACCCACGACGATGGCATCGACGTCAACTACACCGATGCCGACGTGATCCTGGTCGGCGTGTCACGCGTGGGCAAGACGCCGACCTGCCTGTACATGGCCCTGCACTATGGGGTGAAGGCGGCCAACTACCCGCTCACGGAAGAAGATCTCGAACGGCTGGAGCTGCCGCGCCGCCTGGTGCCGCACCGGCCGCGCCTGTACGGGCTTACCATCGACCCGCAGCGCCTGGCCGAGGTGCGCGAGGCGCGCCGGCCCGGCAGCCGCTATGCCCAGATCAAGCAGTGCCGCTGGGAGCTCGAACAGGCCGACAAGCTGTTCCGCCGCGAGGGCATTGCGGTGCAGAACACCACGCATACCTCGATCGAGGAGATCGCCAGCAAGATCCTGGCCGCGTTCGGCATCGAGAAGCACCTGTTCTGAGCAGCGCCGCGAGGCGCATGGCGCCTGCCCGGTGCACGGTCGGCAAGCTTGCATGCCGGCGGGCGCGCAGCGCGCCGCCATGCTGCATGCATGCACCGGCAGGCCGGGATGGCGCGCTCACAAGGCCGCGCGCGCGTAGTCCTGGATCTTCGCCAGCATCGCGGCGAGCCCGTTCGAACGGGTAGGTGAAAGGTGGCGCGCAAGGCCGATGGAATCGATGAATTCAGGTTGCGTGGCCAGGATCTCCGCCGCCGGCCGCCCCGAATAGACGCGCAGCAGCAGGGCGATCAGGCCCGACACGATGGACGAATCGCTGATCGCCTGGAAATCCATGCGCTCGGCATTGCCGGACGGCAGCAGCCACACCTGCGACTGGCAGCCGGTGACCTTGAAGGCCTCGGTGCGCGCCGCATCCGGAAACGCCGGCAGCTTGCGGCCAAGGTCGATCAGGTACTGGTAGCGCTCGGTCCAGTCGCTGAAGAAGGCAAACTCGGCGGCGATGGCGGCCTGCGCTTCGGCGGCACTGGCTTCCTGGGGTTCACACGGCGCATTCATCGGCATTCACGATCTTCCAGCGCGGGCCTTGCGGCGTGTCCTCGACCACCACGCCCATGGCGAGCAGGTCGCTCCGGATCTGGTCGGCACGGGCAAAATCGCGCGCACGCTTGGCCGCTACGCGCTCGTCCACCAGCTTCTGCACGGCCGCGGCATCGACGCTGGCGCTGGCGCCGGTCTGCTTGAACCAGTGCTCGGGGTCCTGCTGCAGCAGGCCGAGCAGGTCGCCTCCACCCAGCAGCGCAGCCTTGGCGGCGCGTTGTGCTGCCGGCCCCTGGGCGGCGCGGGCGGCGTGGGCCAGGCCGGCGAGCACGGCGAATGCCGCCGGGGTATTGAGGTCGTCGAGCAGGGCGGCTTCCAGTGCTTCGGGCACCTGACGTTCGTCGGCCGCCACCTCGATGGCGGCCAGGTCGCGCAACACGCCATACCAGCCATCGAGCGTGGCGCGTGCCTGCGCCAGCGCTGCGTCGGACCAGTCCAGCGGCTGGCGGTAATGCGCCTTCAGCAGCAGGAAGCGCAGCACCTCGCCGGGGTGGCGTTCCAGCAACTCGTGCAACACGATCACGTTGCCGAGCGACTTGGACATCTTGCGCCCGTCGAAGGTCAGCATGCCGTTGTGCAGCCAGTAGCGCGCGAAGGGCTTGCCGCCGTGCGCGCAGGTGCTCTGCGCGATCTCGTTCTCGTGGTGCGGGAACATGAGGTCGTTGCCGCCGGCGTGGATATCGATGGTCTCGCCCAGATGCGTGGCGGCCATGGCCGAGCATTCGATGTGCCAGCCGGGCCGGCCGCGGCCCCAGGGGCTGTCCCAGCCGGGAAGGTCGGGCGTGGACGGCTTCCACAGCACGAAGTCGGCCGGGTTGCGCTTGTAGGGCGCCACTTCCACCCGCGCGCCGGCGATCATGTCCTCGGTGGAACGGCCGGACAGCGCGCCATATTCGGCGAAGGTCGCCACATCGAACAGCACGTGGCCATCGGCTGCATAGGCGTGCCCGCGCTCGATGAGCTGCTCGCACATGGCGATGATCTGCGCGATATGCGCGGTCGCATGCGGCACCACGTCGGGTTCGTCGGCCCCGAGCCTGGCCATGTCGTCGCGATATGCCGCGGCGTAACGCACGGTGATCTCGTCGATCGGCACGCCCGCGGCGCGCGCGGCGGCGTTGATCTTGTCGTCCACGTCGGTGATGTTGCGTGCGTACACGACATGCGGGTAGAGCCGCCGCAGCAGGCGCGCCAGCAGGCCGAACACCACCGGCGGGCGCGCGTTGCCGATGTGCACGAAGTTGTACACGGTCGGCCCGCACACGTACATGGTGACCCGGTTCGGATCGAGCGGGACGAAGTCTTCCGTGCGCCGGGTGAGGCTGTTGTGGAGTCGCAGGGGCATCGGGGTTTCTCGTTGGCCGCCCATGATAACAGCGCGCCCGAGGCCGACGGCCGCGGCAGCGCCGGTTTGAGGCGGGGTTCAGATTGGAAGTGCTCTAATCACGCCCCGGACATGGGCATCACACACGCAAAGCCGACGTTGATCGGTGCGGCCCGCCCCGGTAGCAGTGGAGAGCAAGATGAAGTTGATGGTTTTGGCGGCCGCGGCGCTGCTCCTGGCGGGAACCCAGGCCGGCGCACAGGACCGCAGTCATGACGGCCCCGACAACGTGAAGGTCGCCTGGGCCGACGTGCTGCGCGTCGATCCGATCTATGAAAATGTTTCAGTCAGCAGCCCGCGCGAAATCTGCGAGGACGTGCCGGTCACCCATCGCGTCGACGGCGGCGGCAACAACGTGGCCGGCACCGTGGTGGGCGCGATCGTCGGCGGCGTGCTCGGCAATACCGTCGGCAAGGGCGATGGGCGCACCGCAGCCACGGCCGCGGGCGCCGTCGTCGGCGGGGCCATCGGCAACAGCGTGGCGCGCCGTGACGACGGTTATTACGGTGGTGTCGAACGCCAGTGCCGCGTCGTGGATGCGCCGGTGATGGAACGGCGCCTGGTCGCCTGGGACGTGCAGTACCGCTACCGCGGCGACGTGTACATGTCGCGCCTCGACTACGATCCGGGCGATCGCCTGCGCGTGCGGGTCAGCATCGAACCGGCTGATTGACGCGCAGCATTGCGGACGTATCCGCGACCTGCGCGTGACGTTGACGCCCGCCGCAGCATGGGCGGGTCGTGCACTCGGCCCGTTGTGGCTATTGCGCCGCAGCAATATTGCCGCTACCTTGCGCCCATGCCCAGTCCATCCAGATCGATGAACGCATCCGTTGGCCAGTCCGCGATCCTCACCAGCGCCCGCATGGCCGCTGGCATGACCTCGCGCGCGCGCCGACCGACCATGGAGTTCCCGGCCGGGTAGGCTTTCGCGCGCATCGATCCAGATTCGACGAAGAACCCGGCCCCGCGCCGGGTTCTTGCGTTTCTGGGCCCGGCTCGACCGGTCCAGGCACAGCCCGAAGTCCCGACCCACCCTGCAGGAGCCGCACCTTTCCATGGCCATCCGACATTTCCTGAGCACGCAGGACTGGTCCCGTGCCGAACTCGATGCACTGCTCGCCCGGGCGGCCGCCTTCCGGCAGTCCCCGGCGGGCGATGCGCTGGCCGGCAAGTCGATCGCGCTGCTGTTCTTCAATCCCTCCATGCGCACGCGCACCAGTTTCGAGCTGGGCGCGTTCCAGCTCGGTGGCCACGCCATCGTGCTGCAGCCGGGCAAGGACGCCTGGCCGATCGAGTTCGAGGCTGGCGCCGTGATGGAGGGCGAGGCCGAGGAACACGTGGCCGAGGTGGCGCAGGTGCTGTCGCGTTATGTCGATCTCATCGGCGTGCGCGCCTTCCCGAAGTTCCAGGACTGGGCGGTGGACCGCGAGGACCGCGTGATCCGGGCCTTTGCGCAGCACGCCACGGTGCCGGTCATCAACCTGGAGACCATCACTCATCCCATGCAGGAGCTGGCGCACATCCTCGCGCTCTGGCAGCACTTTGGCGGGGCGTCGCCGGGCGCCGCGCTGGCCGGACGCAAGTACGTGCTGACCTGGACCTACCATCCCCGGCCCCTCAATACGGCGGTGGCGAACTCGGCGCTGCAGATCGCCACCCGCTACGGCATGCACGTGACCCTGCTGTGCCCGACGCCGGACTACGTGCTGGACCCGCGCTACATGGCCCTCGCGCAGCGCAACGCGGTCGAGAGCGGGGGCTCGCTCGGCATCAGCCACGACCCGCAAGGCGCCTACCGCGGCGCGCACGTGGTGTATGCCAAGAGCTGGGGCGCGCTGCCGTTTTTCGGTCGTTGGCCCGACGAGCAGCCGATCCGCGACGCGCACCGCCACTTCATCGTCGACGAGGCCAAGATGGCATTGACCGACCACGCCGTGTTCAGCCATTGCCTGCCGCTGCGGCGCAACGTCAAGGCCACCGATGCGGTGATGGATTCGCCTGCCTGCCTGGCCATCGACGAAGCCGAGAACCGCCTGCACGTGCAGAAGGCGGTGATGGCGCGGCTGGCCGCGTCGGGATTCGGGATAGGAAATTAGCAGGATGCTGAAAAAGTCCGTCCGGGGCTTTTTCAGCTCGTACGGTCGCGGCAAGGCCGCGCTACCTGCTCGGCAAATCAATCACCTGCGTGATTGACCCGCGAGCGACCTATTCGCGGATCGCGCCAACAGGGTGTTTTTCAACACCCTGTCGGCGGTTCGACAAAGCCTGCGCATTCATTACCACCTGCGAGACGTATTTCATGCCCCACGATGCTGCTCTTGCCAAGCCCCAGTCCCCGCCCGCCCGTCCCGGCCCCATCGTTCTTGCCTTCTCCGGCGGGTTGGACACCAGCTTCTGCGTGCCCTGGCTGCGCGAGCGCGGCTGGACGGTGCACAGCGTGTTTGCCGATACCGGCGGCGTGGATGCCGAGGAGCGCGCCTACATCGAGCAGCGCGCACACGAACTGGGTGTGGCTTCGCACGTGACGCTCGATGGCGGCCCGGCGCTCTGGCGTGACTTCGTGCGGCCTTTCGTGTGGGCCGGCGAGGGCTATCAGGGGCAGTATCCGTTGCTGGTCTCGGATCGCTACCTGATCGTCGATGCGGCGCTGGCACGCTGCCGCGAGCTGGGCACGCAGGCCATCGCCCACGGTTGTACCGGCATGGGCAACGACCAGGTGCGCTTCGATCTGGCGGTGAAGGCGCAGGGCAGCTTCCAGATCGTCGCGCCGATCCGCGAGATCCAGAAGCAACACACGCAGGTGCGCGCCTATGAGCAGGCGTTCCTCGAGGAGCGCGGCTTCGCGGTGCGCACCCGGCAGAAGGCCTACACCATCAACGAGAACCTGCTCGGCGTGACCCTGTCCGGCGGTGAGATCGATCGCTGGCAGGCGCCGGGGGAAGACGCGCGCGGCTGGTGCAAACCGCGCGCCGAGTGGCCCGCGCAAGCCTTGCAGGTGCGCATCGGCTTCGAGCACGGCGAGGCGCTGACCCTCGATGGCGAACGCCTGGCCGGACAGCACATGCTGGGCAAGCTCAATGGCCTGTTCGCGCGCTACGGCGTGGGCCGCGGTCTCTACACCGGCGACACCACCATCGGCCTCAAGGGCCGCATCGTGCATGAGGCCCCGGGTCTGGTCGCCTTGCTCACTGCCCATCGCGCGCTCGAAGAAGCGGTGCTGACCAAGCAGCAGAATCGCTTCAAGCCGGAGGTCGCACGCAAGTGGGTGGAACTGGTGTACGAAGGGTTCTTCCACGACCCGCTCAAGGCCGACCTGGAGGCCTTCCTTGCCTCCAGCCAGCGCATGGTCACGGGCGAGGTGGTGCTGGAAACCAGCGGTGGCCGCGTCGATGCCATTGCCGTGGCATCCCCGCACCTCCTTGCCGCCGGCAGCGCGACCTACGCGCAGTCCGCCGATTGGGGCGTGGCCGAGGCGGAAGGCTTCATCAAGCTTTACGGCATGAGCAGCACGCTGTGGGCACAGGTGAATGGACGCGGCCATGAGCGCGGCTGAGCGTGCAGGCATCGGCCGGGCGGGCCGGGCGGCGTGCCTGAGTGTCCATCGGGGCCCGGGATCATGACCGCCCTCCTCGATGACACGCTGGATCATCTGCGCGCGCTGGTCGCGTTCGATACGCGCAATCCGCCGCGTGCCATCGACGGCGGCGGCATCTTCGACTACCTGCGTGCCCACCTGCGAGGGTTTGAATGCACGCTCACCGATCACGGTGCGGGCGCGGTCAGCCTGCTTGCCGTGCGCGGCCGGCCGCGCCTGCTGTTCAACGTGCACCTGGACACCGTGCCCGATTCTCCGCACTGGAGCGCCAGCCCGTTCGAACTGCGCGTGAGCGGGGATCGCGCCGTGGGCCTGGGGGCCTGCGACATCAAGGGGGCGGCCGCCGGCCTGCTGGCAGCGGCGGCGGCCAATGATGGCGACGTGGCGTTCCTGTTCACCAGTGACGAAGAAGCCAACGACGCGCGCTGCATCGCGGCGTTCCTTGCCGGACCGCACCGCTACGAGGCCGTCATCGTGGCCGAGCCCACGCGCTGCCGGGCGGTGCTGGCGCATCGCGGCATCAGTTCGCTGCTGCTGCGTTTCGCCGGCCGTGCCGGGCATGCTTCGGGCGCGCAAGGCGCGGCCGACAGCGCCCTGCACCAGGCGGTGCGCTGGAGCGCGCGGGCGCTCGATCACGCGGATTCACTGGCCGGCGAGCGCTTCGGTGAACTGACCGGCCTGCGCTTCAACATCGGCCGCATCGAAGGCGGCATCAAGGCCAACATGATCGCGCCGGCGGCGGAATTGCGCTGCGGCCTGCGGCCGCTTCCGTCGATGGATGTGGACGCGCTGCTGGCGACCCTGCGCGGGCTTGCGCCGGTGGCGCCCGCCGCCTTCGAGGAAACCTTCCGTGGCCCGCCCTTGCCGGCCGGCGATGCGCATGCGGCGTCCGCGCGCCGGCAGGCGGCACAGGCGCTGGCCACGTCGCTGGGCCTGCCGATCGGCGCGGCGGTGGACTTCTGGACCGAAGCCTCATTGTTTTCCGCCGCGGGCTACGCCGCCTTCGTTTACGGCCCCGGCGACATCGCCCAGGCGCATGCGGCCGACGAGTGGGTGGCGCTGAGCCAGTTGCAGGATTACGCGGGCAGCGTGCTGCGCAGCATCGATCAGGCCCGGTGCGGCGACGCGGCCGCTCCGGCAGGACAGAAGGGGGCATCGGCATGAACGTGGAAACCCACCTGCAGATGCGCCAGATCATCGTGCGCCTGCTCTCCAACATGGCCAGCGCACGCGAGATCGAACAGTACCTGCAGCGCTTCTCCCGGCTCGATGCGCGGCGCTTCGCCGTGGTCAAGGTCGGCGGCGCGGTGCTGCGCGACGACCTGGATGCACTGGTGTCCTCGCTGGCCTTCCTGCAGCAGGTCGGGCTGACGCCGGTGGTGGTGCATGGCGCCGGGCCGCAACTGGATGCGGAGCTGGCGGCGGCCGGCATCGTCAAGCAGACGGTGAACGGCCTGCGCGTGACATCGCCGGCCACCCTTGCGGTCGTGCGGCGCGTGTTCCAGGCCCAGAACCTCAGCCTCGTGGAAGCCTTGCAGGCGGTGGACGCGCGTGCCACTTCGATCCTGTCCGGCGTGTTCGAGGCCGAGCTCATCGACCCCGCGGCGCTGGGCCTGGTCGGCCGCGTGGCGCGCGTGGACCTGGCCCCGATCGAGGCCTCGCTGCGCGCCGGTTCGATCCCGGTGATTGCCTCGCTGGGTGAAACGGGCAGCGGGCAGATCGTCAACATCAATGCCGATTTCGCAGCCGCCGAACTGGTGCGCGCGCTCAGACCCTACAAGATCATCTTCCTGACCGGCACCGGCGGCCTGCTCGACGAGCACGGCCAGGTGATCGATTCGATCAACCTCAGCACGGCCTACGAAGACCTCATCGCGCAGCCGTGGATCGACGGCGGCATGCGCGTGAAGATCGAGCAGATCAAGGATCTGCTCGATCATCTGCCGCTGTCCTCATCGGTGTCCATCACCCGCCCGGACGAGCTGGCCAAGGAGCTGTTCACGCACAAGGGTTCGGGCACCCTGGTGCGCCGCGGCGAGCGCGTGCATGAACACGCGGGCTGGGCCGGCATCGACCGCGATCGCCTGCGCGCGTTGATAGAAGCCAGCTTCCAGCGGCGGCTGGTCGCCGACTACTTCGAACGCACCCGGCCCGCGCATGTCTATGTGAGCGAGAACTACCGCGCTGCGCTGATCGTGACGCAGGAAGCGGGCCTGGCCTATCTCGACAAGTTCGCGGTGGCCGACGATGCGCAGGGCGAGGGCCTGGGCCGTGCCGCCTGGGGCGTGATGCGCGCCGCCCATCCGCGGCTGTTCTGGCGCTCGCGCCGGCACAACCCCATCAACACGTTCTACGATGCCGAGTGCGATGGCAGCTACAAGGACGCCACCTGGAAGACGTACTGGTACGGCATCGAGGATTTCAGCGCGGTCGCGCAGTGTGTTGCCCATTGCCGGGCGCGCCGCTCGACGCTGGCCGGTTGACGACGACAGCCATGCAGCCACCCATCGACTCACCAGGGGATGACATGACCACCACCACGACGCTGGGCATCGTTGGCGCACGCGGACATACCGGTGTGGAGCTCATCCGCCTGCTGGCGCGGCATCCCGGGCTGGAGCTCGCCTTCGTGTCCTCGCGGGAGCTGGATGGCGAGTGCGTGCGCGCGCAGGTGCCGGAGTTCACTGGCACGCTGCGTTATCGCAACCTCGATGCCGCTGCGGTTGCCGCCCAGGGCGCCGATGCCGTGATCCTGGCGTTGCCGAACGGCAAGTCCGACGAGTACGTGAACGCGATCCTGGCGGCGCGGCCGGACACGCTGATCATCGATCTCTCCGCCGACCATCGCTTCGACGAAGACTGGTATTACGGCCTGCCCGAACTCACCCGCGCACGCTATGCGGGCCAGCGCCGCATCAGCAATCCCGGCTGCTATGCCACCGCCATGCAACTGGCGATCATGCCGCTCAAGGCGCAGCTGGCCGGGCCGCCGGTCTGCTTCGGGGTATCGGGCTATTCCGGCGCCGGCACCACGCCCTCGGATCGCAACGACCCGGACAAGCTGCGCGACAACCTGATGCCCTATGCGCTTGCCGATCACCTCCACGAACGCGAAACGGTTCGCCAGCTCGGCTTGCCGGTGGAGTTCATGCCGCACGTCGCGCCGCATTTCCGCGGCATCAGCGTCACCCTCAACCTGTGGCTGCAGGCGTCGATGCAGGGTGTGGAAATCGCGGCCCTGTACCGCGACTACTATGCCGCCGAGCCACTGGTCCACGTCGTCGAAGCGGCGCCGTGGGTGAGCGCGATCGCCGGTCGCCACCACGTCGAGATCGGCGGCTTCACGCTGGCGCCGGGTGGCCGGCGCGTGGTGCTGGTGGCCACCATCGACAACCTGCTCAAGGGGGCCGCGACCCAGGCCGTGCAGAATCTCAACCTCGCCCTCGGCTTCGACGAGCTGACGGCCATTCCCCGTTCCTGACAACCAGGCATCCGCCGTGGCACCGAACAGCCAACCCCCAACACCCGATCCGCACGCGCCGCTCCTGTGGCAGAAATCCGGAACGCGCATCGATCCGCGCATCATGGACTTCCTCGCCGGCGATGACGTGATCCTGGATCGCGAGTTCTTCCTGCACGACATCACGGCCAGCAAGGCGCATGTGGAAGGCCTTGCGCATATCGACCTGCTCGACGCCGCCGAGTGCGCGGCCCTGCTGCGCGAGCTGGACGCGCTGGCCGAGGATTTCCGCGCGGGCCGCTTCGTGCTGGATGCGCGCCACGAGGACGGCCACTCGGCGATCGAGGCGCGTCTGGTCGCGCGGCTCGGCGATGCCGGTCGCAAGGTGCATGCCGGACGCAGCCGCAACGACCAGGTGCTGGTGGCCACGCGGCTGTGGCTGAAGGACCGGCTGGCCACGTTGCGGGAGGCCTGTCGCGCCAGCGCCGCGGTCTGCCTGGACCGCGCTGGCGCCGCGGCGCTGCCGCTGCCGGGCTACACCCATCTGCAGCGCGCCGTGGTGTCCTCGACCGCGCTGTGGTTCGCGGGCTTTGCCGAGGCCTTCATCGACAACGCTGCGCGCACGCGCGACACGCTGGCGTGGATCGACGCCAACCCGCTGGGTACGGCGGCCGGCTATGGCGTGAACCTGCCGCTGGATCGCGCACACACGACGGCGGCGCTGGGTTTCGCACGCCTGCAGGTCAATCCGGTCTATGCGCAGCTTTCGCGTGGCAAGTTCGAACTGGCGGCGCTCGATGCGCTGGCCAGCGCGCTGCTCGACCTGCGCCGCCTCGCCTGGGATCTCTCGCTGTTCACCACGGCCGAATTCGGCTTCGTCGAACTGCCCGCCGAATACACCACCGGCAGTTCCATCATGCCGAACAAGCGCAACCCGGACGTGGTGGAACTGATGCGCGCAAGCTATGCGAGTGTCGCCGCCGCGCGTTGCGAGATCGAACAGCTGTTGTCGTTGCCTTCCGGCTACCAGCGCGACCTGCAGTTCTCCAAGGGCGCCATCGTGCATGGTTTCCACCGCGGGCTGGCCGCGCTGGAGCTGCTGCCGGGGCTGCTCGCGCGCCTGCAATGGAACGTGGCGGCCATGCGTGCGGCCATCGAACCGGCGATGTACGCCACGGATCTTGCGACCGAACAGGCAGCCGCCGGCGTACCGTTCCGCGAGGCCTATCGTCGGGCCGCCGAAGCGGCGAGCGCGGCCGGGGCAGGGCGCACACCCGAAGCCAGCCTGGCCGCGCGCGTTTCCCCCGGCGCGACCGCCGACCTGCGCCTGGAGGCGTTGCGCCTGCGCCTGCAGGCCACTTGAACCGCTGCACCCGCCGCAGCGCAGCCTCAGGCGGATTCCTATAGGCTGGATGCCCGGCATCCCGGGCCGCAGCGGCCCAAAGGAAGGAGTCCGATGCAACTTGCTCCCACGGATCGCCTGCTGGTGTTCGCGCCGCATCCGGATGACGAGACGCTTGCTGCAGGCATCCTCATCCAGAGTGCCCGAGCCTGCGGCGCGGCCGTCAGGGTCGTCTTCGCCACCAGCGGCGACAACAATCCCTGGCCCCAGCGCTGGCTGGAGCGACGCTGGCGTATCGGCGCGGGCGATCGCGCGCGCTGGGCGGCGCGCCGGCGTGAAGAGGCCCTGGCCGCCCTCGCCATGCTTGGGGATGACATCTCCGCGCGCTTCCTGGGCTGGCCCGACCAGGGCCTGACCGACTGCCTGATGGATTCCGATGCCCCGGTGCAGGCGCTGGTCGCGGAACTGGCCGCGTTCGCACCGACCCATATCGCCCTGCCGGACATCGCGGACCTGCATCCCGACCATGGTGCCCTGCGCGTCATGCTCGACCTCGCCCTGCTGCGCCATCGGCACGCCTGCACGCTGCTTGGCTACACGATCCACGGCGGCAGGCCCGGTCCGGCAGCCCGAGTCAGCGTCCGCGGTGGCTCGCTGGAGGTGAAGCTGTCCGCGGTGCAAGCCTATGGCAGCCAGCTTGCCCTCAGCCGGCGACGCCTGCTGGCCCTGGCGAGTCGCGCCGAGCAATTCGCTCCTGCGCATTTGCCGGCCCAGGGCGCCGGTCAGGTGAGCGAACGGGTGTTCGAGGTGGCCTGGCCAACGGACTGGCCCTGGTTGCGTCCGCACGCGCTGCTGCTGGTCGTGGCCGAACCGGACCGGGTACGACGACTGCGTATCGAACTGCCGCGCTGGCCGCGTGGCGGCGCCCTGCCGCATGCGCCGCCGGCCCCGGTGAGCGGTATCGAATATCGCCGTGGCGGCCTGCGGATCGCCCTTGCCGAGTCGCTGGCGCCGCTGCTGTCGGTGCATGCCAAGGTACATCGCAAGGATCCGCGCCTGTTCATCTTCGATCGCCTGCCCTGGCAGGCCAGCGCCGCCCTGCCGGCAAGTGCGAAGCCGGCGGCCGGCGTGGCCTACGGGGTGGCCGAACAGTCGCTGTAACGAATTCTTACGGCCGATCTTCCATAATTAAATGCTTTAGTGCGACGAGTCGAGGCAGCTCGTCGCGGGCATGTCGTCCGTGTGGAGAAAACCGATCCATGACATACGATATTGGCGTTGGCCGTTGCGCCGAGGTGGACGGCGACACCGTGGTGGTGAAGCTGGAAAGCGTGATGGTGAAGCGACTGTCGCCCGACCATCCCTGGCAACGTTCGGGCACCAGCCTGCTGCGCCTCCATCGCAAGTTGTGCAGCGCCCTGCGCCCGCCGGCACCGGACGAGGAGCTCTACCTCGACCGCGAGGCCCTGTCGCGGCGTTGCATGGGTGCGCTGGATCTTGCCGGTGACGGCAGCACGATCCAGGTGGACCTGCGTGCCCTGCTGCAGGATGTCGATCCGCAGCCATCGGCAGGCCCCCAGCCCAAGGGCCGTGGCGGCGCCGACAGGCGCAAGTCGCGCTGAGCCAGCCACTCCCGTGAACGACCCGGCGCAGGCCGGGTCTTTTGTCCATGCCGCCGATCCGCACGCCAGGTTCGCGTGGATTCACTTGTCGGCAGCCATCATTTACCGGTTACGCGAAGCATCAGCAGGAGCTGCCCATGGACCCGTTGTCACAGGATTTCGCCACTGGCCTGTTCGATTCGCCGGCGACCCCCTGCCTGTCGCTCTATCAGCCCACGCATCGCGCGCTGGCCGAGCGGCAGGAAGATACGATCCGCTTTCGCAATCTCGTGCGCGCGCTGGAGGAATCGCTGCGCCAACGCCATTCGACGCGTGAGATCGAGCCGCTGCTGGCGCCGTTCCGCAAGCTTGCCGACGATGCCGGCTTCTGGCGCGGGCGCATGCTCGATGGGCTGGCCGTATTGGGTGCGCCGGGGCTGTTTCGCATCTACCAGCTGCAGCGGCCGGTACCGGAGCTGGCGATCGCGGCGGACAGCTTCCATGTCAAGCCGCTGATCCGCATCGCGCAGTCGGCCGACGCCTATTACGTGCTCGGCATCGATCGCGAGCACGTGCGCCTGTTCGAGGGCAATCGCGACCAGCTCGATGAGGTGGTCCTGGCCAGCGACTTCCCGCGCAGCAGCGCCGTGGTGCTCGGCGAAGAAGAAAACCAGCGTTACGTGGGCGCCTGGGCCCCGCAGGTGGGCCGCACCGGCGTGGTGCATGGCGCCGGTGGCGGCAACGACCTCGTGCATCGCGCCATGCAGCGCTTCTTCCGTGCGGTCGATGAGGCGGTCCTGGAACGGTATTCACGTCCGTCCGGACGGCCGCTGGTACTTGCCGGCCTGGCTGAGAACCAGTCGCGCTTTCGCGCGGTCAGCAGCAATCCGTTCCTGATCGAGCCGTCGATCGACGTGAACGTGGATTCGCTCGACATCGGCGCGCTGCGCGAACGTGCCTGGCGCGCGATCGAACCCGCCTACCTGGGCCGTCTGCAGCAACTGGTCGACAATTTCCACGCGGCCTATGCGCGCGAACAGGGTGACCGCGATGTGGCCATCATCGCGCGCAATGCGGTCGCCGGCCGCGTCGGCGCGCTGCTGGTGGATGCCGAGCGACGCGTCCCCGGGCGCTTCGATGCGCAATCCGGCGCGATCGAGTACAGCGACCTGGCCGACCCGGACGTGGACGATCTGCTCGATGACATCGCCCAGCGCGTGCTGCGCAGCGGTGGTGAGGTGGTGATGGTGCCCAAGGCGCGGATGCCCACCGAAACCGGCCTGGCGGCGATCTACCGGTACTAAGCCCGGGTCGCGCCGGCCGGCGCCGGCAGCCCGCACGGGGCGTGCGGGTGGCAATCCGCCTGCCACTTGCGCCAGGTCATGCGCCGCCCCGCGTGCTCCGAAGATGATGCGCCGCTTGCGGCGTGCTACCGGGGGCTGCCGGTCTGCAGCCGGGTCAATCCGGCCATGTGGTCACCCAGGCGCATCAGGGTGATCACGTCCTGACGGTTGTGATCCAGCACCCGCGCGAGATTGCGGCTGGACTGGCCGCGCAGGAAGGCCAGCCACGCCGCCGGTGCCTGCGCGCCCGGCAGATCGTCCTCGCGCACGATGCCGAGCACCTCGCGCTCGATCGTCGCCAGCCGGCAGTTGGCGTACACGCCGCGATAGCGCCGGCGCACCGGGTGCAGCCAGTCCAGGTGCGGCAGTTCGGGCAGGCGATGCCTGACCCGGTTCAGGCGGAAGCGCCCCTTCAACAGCGGCGCGTCGTAGGATTTGCCGTTGTAGCTGACCAGGATGCTGTCGTCGCGCAGCCAGCCGGCGAAGTGCTCGAGCATGGCGCTCTCGCCGGCAATGCTGGTGAGGTAGAGCTGACGCACGCGCAGCGTGTCCTCCTTCCACGCCGCCACGCCGATCATGAAGGCGCGCGTGCCCACGCCGCCGGCCAGCCCCGTGGTCTCGGTGTCGAAACAGAGCAGGCGTGCGCGCTCGATCGGCCGAGCGTCCAGCATCGGCAGGTCGATCAGGCGCGCGGCGGGATAGGCGAAGGCGCGCTCGACCAGATGCACGCCGGGGGCGATCTGCGTGCCGGCCGGGGCGGGCAACGGGACAGGGCGGCTGCGGTTCTCGCGCGCGCTGGCCAGCGCACGCAGGGCCTGCAACGAGGCGATCGCCGGCGCAGCGGCCGGTCGGGGTGCGGGCGCCGCTGCGCCCGCAGCCGGGGCGGCGGGTCGGGCGGTGCCGGCGTCGGCGCGCAGGCGCGCCAGCTTCTCGGCCAGTGCACTCATGCGCCCAGCAACCCCAGCACGCCGACCGCCAGTTCCGCCTGGCTCGGTCCGGATGCGTTGTCCGTTCCCGGCACCGGCCCGATGCAGGCCGGGCAGCCGCCGTTGCACTCGCAGGCCTCGACCAGGTCCAGTGCCGCGCGCACCAGGTCCGGCGCGGCGTGGAACAGCGGTTCGGACAGGCCGATGCCGCCCGGGAAGTTGTCATACAGGAACAGGGTCGGGTGGAATTGGGCCGCGTCGGCGGGATCGACCGGCTCGCCATCGGCGCCCCGCCATTGACCGCGGCCCTGCAGGTCACGCGTGGCGAACCAGGCCGCATCGCCCGACCCGACCGTCTTCTGCAGGTCACGGCCCTCGGCCATCACGCGCACCTGGGCGACGGTGTGCAGGGCGTGGGCGGCACCGAGGAAGCCGTCCAGCGCGTCCTGGCGGTTGCTGAAGGCGGCATCCAGTGCGGCCTGGTCGAGCTGCCACCAAAGCGCCGTGGTGTGAAGTTCCTGATCCGGCAGGTTGACCGGCCCATAGCCAATGTTTTCATGGCTGTAGAAGCGGATCTTCTTGTAGCCCGAGACCCGGCGCACGACATGCACTTCGCCGTGGTGGCAGGTGCCCTGGCCGGCCCTGGCGCCGTCGAAACGGTCCAGCACCTTGAGCTTGGTGTAGTCGATGGCGTCGGTGTAGTAGTCGGCGTGGGTGGCCGTGACGAAGGCCTTGCGGCCGGCCCAGTCCAGCCGCTCCACCTGCCAGGGGCGCGACTGCACCATGTAGATGGCGCCTTCGTAGAGAGTCATGGCGGCGCTGGAGTAATCCACTTCCGCGATGATGGTCTGGCGCCCTTCGCTGCGGTCGACGACGACGAAATTGCCGTCCGCGACCGAGCGCAGGCTGACCGCAGCGGCCGGATAGCTGTCGGCGATCCAGTCCCAGCGCGTGCCTTCCTGGTGCAGCACGCCCGATTCCGCCAGCACGGCGAGGAAATCGTCCACGGCGTTCTCGCCGAAGCGGTCACCGGAGGCGAACGGCAGCTCGAACGCCGCGCAACGGATATGGTCGAGCAGGATCAGCAACTGGTCCGGCGCAATGCGTGCGTGCTCCGGCGGCGCGGCCTCGAAGAACTCCGGATGGCGCACCACGTACTGATCGAGTGCGGCGCTGGTGGCCACCATCACCCCCAGTGCCGGCTGCTGGCGCCGGCCCGCGCGGCCCAGGCGCTGCCAGGTGGCCGCGATCGAACCCGGGAAGCCGTTGAGGATGGCCACATCCAGCGCCCCGATGTCCACACCCAGTTCCAGCGCCGAGGTGCTGACCACGCCGTCGATCGCCCCGCCGCGCAGCGCGCGCTCGGTCTGCCGCCGCTCGGTCGGCAGGTAGCCGCCGCGATAGGCACGGATGCGCTCGGGCTTGCGTGGATCGTGGTCGAATACATCCTTGAGGTACTTGGTGAGCACTTCGACCATCAGCCGTGACTGGGCGAACACGATGGTCTTGAGCCTCGCGCGGATGGCATGCCGCGCCAGGCGCATGGACTGCGAGCGCGCCGAGGCGCGGATGCCAAGATCCGGATTCACCACCGGCGGATTCCACAGCAGCACGTGGCGCTCGCCGCGCGGCGCGCCGCTTTGCGTGACGGCATGGACGGGTTCGCCCAGCAGCGCCTCGGCGTGGTCCTTGGGATTGCCGATCGTGGCCGAACACATGATGAAGGTCGGCGTCACGCCATAAAACGCGCACACGCGCTTCAGGCGCCGGATCACGTTCGCCACGTGCGAGCCGAACACGCCGCGATAGGTGTGGACCTCGTCGATCACCACGTAGCGCAGCGATTCGAAGAACTGCGCCCATTTGGTGTGATGCGGCAGGATGGCCTGGTGCAGCATGTCCGGGTTGCTGACCACGATGTCGCCCTTGACGCGGATCGCCTGGCGCGCGTCGGCCGGCGTATCGCCATCAAAGGTGAAGGCGCGCACGCCAAGCGCACCGGCCGCGTTGAGTTCCAGCAGTTCGGCCACCTGGTCCTGCGCCAGCGCCTTGGTCGGGAAGAGATACAGCGCCTTGGCCTGGTTGGCCCGCACCGCCTCGATCACCGGCAGGTTGTAGCAGAGTGTCTTGCCCGACGCGGTCGGCGTCACCACCACCACGTGCCGCCCGGCAAAGGCGTGGTCCCACACCTCGCGCTGGTGGCTGTAGGGCCGTTCGACGCCGCGTCGGGCCAGGGCTTCGCGCAACCCCGCCGACAGGCCAGGCGGGAACTCGCCCCAGCGCGCCGCCTGCGCCGGGTGGCGGAAGTAGCCGGTGATGCGATCGCCATATTTGAGCGCCCAGCCTTCGACGAGGCGCTCGACGCGGGTGACGTGACGCACGGGAGAATCGGTGGGAAGGCTCATTGCAGGCTCCGCAGTCGGTCCGCCACGTATAGGCCGGCGGCGTCTCAGGAGCTGCGACAGCACCCTGTCGCGCGATCTTGCACGGAGCTTCCCTGGGTGCGAGGATCGCTTCGTGGGGGCGTTTCCGGGGGAAAGACTGCAGGGTTGGGCTGCGGGATGGGCTGAGGTGACGCCGGGAGCCGTTGTTCTTGCTCGGAAACTTGACCGCGAGCGGCCACGGGCGGTGGCATTATACTGCCGGGCTGCTGCTCGCTTTGTCGTCGAATAGTAGTTGGCCGTCACACGGTAGACATCGTGAGTCTTGAAGATCAATTTTCAGCAAAGTTGCGTACGTCCATCGAGGTCTGCCACGAGTTGGGTTACCACCCCACACGCTTTACGCAAATGGTGGACAGCATCGGGGCTCGGGCAACGGCAGCCAGGCTTGTCGTAAGCGGAGATATGCAAACTGGCTTTAAGGAGTTGATTGCCCGTGGTCGCCCCGAACTCACGATGGAGAGCATCATGCTTCAACCGGAGTTCGCCAGCTTGTTCAAAGCTGCTGAGCTTGCAGCGGCACGTTGGCGCCTGGAGCAAGCTGGTGTGCAAAGTGCTGGCTAACAGCTCCGTAGGAGACTTCTCCGTCAAGCAGGGCGAGTGAAGCTCGTGCCCTCGGCTTTCGGGCGGCTGCCGATGACGCGAGTTTCGGTGCTGCGTGGTACGTGTCAGTGCTGGCAGGGTTCAACGGATGTCGGACGGCATTTCCGTGGATGGTCTCGTTGAGCCGGCGATGCTGGCTTGGACCAGGGTACAAACCGCGCCCGAAAACCTCTCTCATTCAGCGGTGCCGCCGGTGTCCGGGGGAGCCGCGATCTGAACCGGTTGTTGGACAAGGCCGGTCCCGGGATCGCGCCTTCCTGAGGAGTCAGCTATTGGCGCGTCAGCCGGCGGGGAGGCTGAGCGAGGCCAGCGCACGGCACGCCGGGATTGCCAGCGGTGCCGGATGGCAGTCCGGCGCGATCCGAAGGCGCATTGCGCGCCTTCTCAAGCGCTTTCGCCCACACGCAATCGTGCGATGGCGAAGCCACGCCGAAAGAAAAAGGCCACCGTTTCGGGTGGCCTTCTTTCTCGGAAGTGGTCGGGGTGACATGATTCGAACATGCGACTTCTACCTCCCGAAGGTAGCGCTCTACCAGGCTGAGCTACACCCCGACGTCCCGCCGCAGCGGGGCGCGCATTCTAGCGAGCGGAGCTGCCTGCGCGCAACCATTCTGCGACGCGGCAGCCGTTGGGTGCGTGTTGGCTGAACGCTGGCACCTGTCGAGTCGCCGTGCACGAGCCGGCGCGGCGCGGTGCGTGGCATCATCCGGGGCTTTCCACAGATGGGAGCCGGTCGATGAAGCATGCTTGCCTGATGGCCCTGGTGGTGGGCTGCAGCCTGATCGGCGCGGTCCGGGCCGAATCGATGACGCAATCCGCGCTGGACGGCGTGGTCGAGCAGCGCATTGCCGGCGATCGCACCGGCGCCTGCCTGGCGGTGGCGGTGGTGGACAAGGCGGCGGTCACGCGCAGTTATCGCTGCGCCTTCGATCGCGACAAGGGGCGCATCGGGCCGGACAGCGCCTTCGAGATCGGTTCGGTCAGCAAGACCATGACGGCCGCGCTGCTGACCGACCTGATCCTCAAGGGCAAGGCCTCGCTGGATGATCCGCTGGCCGCCTGGTTGCCTGCCGGCACCGACGTGCCCACGTGGCATGCCCAGCCCATTCTCCTGCGCCACGTGGTCACGCATACCAGCGGCCTGCCGGCACTGCCGCCGGGGGTGGCCCTCACCAATCCGGCCGATCCCTACGCCGCGCTCACGGCGAAGGCGCTGTTTGCGGCGCTCGGGCGGGTGAAGCTGGAGGCCGCGCCGGGCGATCATTTCGAATACTCCAACTTCGCCATGATGCTGCTTTCATGGGGTATCGCGCATCGCACGGGCCAGGATCTGGAGACCTTGCTGCAGCAGCGTCTGTTTGCGCCGCTGGGCATGAAGGATGCCTACATCGATGCGCGGCCCAAGGGCGTGCGCGTGGCCGCGGGCCATTCGCAGAATGCCACGGTGGTGCCGGCCTGGCACTTCCCCACCGACCTGGCCGGCGTCGGCGGCGTGCACGCGACCCTCGATGACATGGTGCGCTACGTGCAGGGCAATCTCGGGCAGATCGAATCGAGCATCACGCCGGCGCTGGCGTACACGCACAAGCAACTCAACGAGGCGCCGCCGATCGCGATGAACTGGATGCTGGGCAAGGTTGGCGGGCGCACGGTACTGGTGCACGAGGGCGGCACGGGCGGGTTTTCCTCCTTTGTCGGCATCGACCCGGCGCGCCAGCGTGGCGTGGTCGTGTTGTCCGACACCGCGTTGACCGCGTTGGGCGGATTGGGCGATCTGGGGCTGCATCTCATCGATGCATCGATGCCGCTCGGCAAGCCGCTGCATGCGGCCACGCCGCCCGCCGCACTGCTGGAAGCCCTGGCGGGGCGCTATCAGTTGCCGTCCATCGCCGCGATGACGCTGCGGGTCGAAGACGGCGTGCTGCATGGACAGGCGGCCGGCCAGCCGGAGTTCGAGCTGGCCTACGACGATTCGGGCAACTTCCATCCGCGCAACTTCGATGCCCTGCTGCACCCGGTCAAGGCCGCCGATGGCAGCTACACCTTCACCTGGAGCCAGGGCGGCGCCGTGCTGCCGGCCACGCGTGTCGATGAACGCGCGCAGGCGGATCGGCCGAAGCTGAGTGCCGAAGCGCTGGCCGCCTACACCGGCACCTACCCGCTGATGCCGAACTTCGCACTGGACGTGTGGCCACGCGACGGCCAATTGCATGCGCGCGCGACCGGGCAGGGCGAGTTCGCCCTCGACGCCATCGGCAAGGATCGCTTCGCCGCGGCCGCCTACGGGATCGAGATCGAATTCACGCGCGATGCGGACGGCAAGGTAGCGGCACTGGATCTGCACCAGGCGGGGCATGTGCTGCATGGCGAGCGCACGCCACTGAAGACGCCCTGAGCATCGCCTGGTTTGGGATTCGCGCGGCAGGCCAAGGCCCGTACCGGCCTGCGGCATCGCCGGCCCTGCCGTTCGCGATGCCAGGTTTCGAACAGGGCGCGATGCTAGGTTTCGAACAGGGGATGCAGCGCGTGCGGCTGTGCGCGCAGGTACTGCCTGGGCGCCTTGACCGTGGCACCGAGATGCGCGGCGGCGTGCCACGGCCAGCGCGGGTCGTAAAGCAGCGTGCGCGCCAGGGCGACGAAATCCGCATCGCCGGTGCCGACGATCGCCTCGGCCTGGTCGAACCCGGTGATCAGGCCCACGGCGGCGGTCGGCAGGCCGGTGTGCGCCTTGACCGCGCGCGCCAGCGGTACCTGGAAGCCCGGGCCGACCGGAATGCGCTGCGCGGGCGTCAAGCCGCCGCTGGAGACGTTGATGGCGCTGCAGCCCCGCGCCTTGAGCGCATCCGCCAGCGCAAGGGTCTGTTCCAGGTCCCAGCCGCCGTCCGCCCAGTCGGTGGCCGAGACGCGCACGCTGACCGGGCGCCCGGCGGGGACGGCCGCGCGAACCGCATCGAACACCTCGAGCGGGAAGCGCATGCGCTTCGCCAGGCTGCCGCCGTAGGCATCTTCGCGCCGGTTGGACAGTGGCGAGAGGAACTGGTGCAACAGGTAGCCATGCGCGAAGTGGATCTGGACGGCATCGAAGCCGATGCGCGCCGCACGCTGCGCCGCCGCGGCGAAGGCGTCGCGGATGCGCGGCAGCTCATCCGCGGCCAGGGCGCGCGGGGCGATTTCGCCTTCGGCATGGGCAATGGCGGAAGGCGCCACCGGCTGCCAGCCGTCGCTTGCGTCCGGGGCGATCTGCGTTCCGCCTTCCCAGGGCTTGCGCGTGGACGCCTTGCGCCCGGCATGCGCGAGCTGGATGCCGAGTGGCATGTCCGCATGCCGGCGCACGCCTGCGATGACCCGGGCCAGGGCCCGCTCGGTCTCCGCGGACCACAGGCCCAGGTCGAAGGGTGTGATGCGTCCTTCGGGCAATACGGCGGTCGCTTCGACCATCAGCAGCGCCGCGCCCGAGTGCGCCAGGTGGCCCAGGTGGATCAGGTGCCAGTCGGTGGCGCATCCGTCTTCGGCGGAGTACTGGCACATCGGCGCGACCAGGATGCGGTTGCGCAGTTCCAGCGCCTCGATGCGAAACGGGCTGAACAGGGCGCTCATGGGCGGGCTACTCGTCACTGCGGGGCGGCCAACGTAGCGGAGTCCGGGCCCGAGTCAAGGCATCGCTTGCCATTCGTCGCCAGGATCCCGATATTCAAGGTATCAACGCAACTGCCGGGTGGAGGCAACCATGGCAACCGGATGGGCCGGCGATGGCGCCGTGCAGGATCAGATCGATGCAACGGTGGATGACGCCGTCAAGCGGGCGCGCGAGCGCTTGCGCAGTGGGCCGGGCCTGACCCGCTGCGAGGAATGCGATGCGCCGATTCCGCAGGCCCGCCGCGCTGCGGTGCCGGGCGTGCGCCTGTGCGTGACCTGCCAGGAGGCCGAGGACCGCGACCAGGCGGCTTCCAGTATCTACAATCGCCGCGGCAGCAAGGACAGCCAGCTGCGCTGACGCCCGCGGAGCACGGCTGGCGCAAACGCGCCGGCGCTGCGTCCCGACGATCGAACGAGATCCCGATGCGAAACCCCCTGCAGGACCAGTTGCTCAAGGCCGGCCTGGTCAAGAAGTCGAAGGTCGACCAGGTGGCGCGCGAGCAGGCGCGCCAGCGCCACGCCAGGCTGCCCGATGCGCCGGACGCCGGTGCCGAGGCGCGTCGCCTGCAGGCCGAGCGTGCCGAGCGCGACCGTGCGCTCGAAGCGACCCGCAAGGCCGAGGCGCAGCAGCGCGAACTGCGCCTGCAGGGGCACCAGATCATCCAGGCTCATCGCCTCGCCTGCGAGGGCGACATCGCCTATCGCTTCACCGACGAGGGGCTGATCCGCAGCCTGTGGGTGGATGCTGCCACGCGCCGGCGGCTGGCGTCGGGCGCGCTGGTGATCGTGCGCGACGAGGACGGCCACGCCATCGTGCCGCGCGAGGTCGCGGCCAAGCTGCGTGAACGTGCCCCGGAGCTCATCGTGCTCGATCACGCCAGCGGCGCGGCCGAGCCGCCGGACGCGGAAGAAGCCGAGCTCTATCGCCGCTTCCCGGTGCCGGACGATCTCATCTGGTAGCAGCGCCGTCGCGGCCGGCTTGAATCGATCCGCGCCTGCCACCATCTGCGGCGCAGTCCATCCAGATAGGGAAGCCCCATGAGCGCAGCTGCCGAAACCCGCTCCTTCGAAGCCGAAGTCTCGCAGGTCCTGCACCTGGTCACGCACTCCTTGTACTCGCACAAGGACATCTTCCTGCGTGAGCTGATCTCCAATGCCTCCGATGCCTGCGACAAGCTGCGCTTTGCCGCGCTGTCGGAGCCCAGCCTCACGGCCGATGACGCGGAACTGCACATCGACATCGGCTTCGATGCCGATGCGCGCACCCTGACCATCCACGACAACGGCATCGGCATGAGCCGCGAGGAAGTGATCGAGAACATCGGCACCATCGCGCGCTCGGGCACGCGCAGGTTCCTCGAGTCGCTGTCCGGCGACGCGCGCAAGGACACCCAGCTGATCGGCCAGTTCGGCGTCGGGTTCTATTCCGCCTTCATCGTCGCCGACAAGGTGACCCTGGTGACCCGCAAGGCGGGCGCCCCCGCCAACGAAGGCGTGCGCTGGGAATCCGGCGGCAGCGGCGAGTACACGCTGGCAGACGTGGAGGTGCCCGCGCGCGGCACGACGATCACGCTGCACCTCAAGGAAGAGGAAAGCGAGTTCCTCACCGGCTGGAAGCTGCGCGAGCTCATCAAGCGCTACTCCGACCACGTGGCCTTCCCGATCCGCCTGCCGGCAATGAAGGACGGCAAGCCGACCGACGAATGGGAAACGGTGAACCACGCCGCAGCCCTGTGGACGCGGCCGAAGGCCGAGCTCACGGACGAGGACTACCAGGGCTTCTACAAGTCGCTCAGCCACGATTTCAATGACCCGCTGGCGTGGACCCACAACCGCGTCGAGGGCACGCAGGGCTATACGCTGCTGCTCTATGTCCCCGAGAAGCCGCCGTTCGACGTCCTGATGGGCGGGCGCGACGAGCGCCAGGGCCTCAAGCTCTACATTCGCCGCGTGTTCGTGATGGACGCGGCCGAGCAGCTCCTGCCCAACTACCTGCGTTTCGTGCGCGGCGTGGTCGATTCGGACGACCTGCCGCTCAATGTCAGCCGTGAACTGCTGCAGGAGAACCGCCTGGTGGCGCAGATCCGCGCGGCCTGCATCAAGCGCGTGCTGGATCTGCTCGATCGGCTGGCCAGGGACGAGCCGGAGAAGTTCCGCCAGTTCACCAACGCCTTCGGCAACGTCCTCAAGGAAGGCATTGCCGAGGACGGCGCCAATCGCGAGCGCATCGCCAAGCTGCTGCGCTTCGCCTCGACCCGGGACGACGCCGCGGGCAAGAGCGTCTCGCTCGAGGATTACATTGGCCGCATGCCGGCCGAGCAGACGGTCATCTGGTACATCACCGCCGATTCGCACGCCGCTGCCAAGGGCAGCCCGCAGATCGAAGGACTGCGCGCCAAGGGCATCGAGGTGCTGCTGCTCTCCGACCGCATCGACGAGTGGATGATCGGCTACCTGGGCGAGTTCGACGGCAAACCGCTGCGCAATGCCGCCAAGGGCGATCTGGAACTGGACCCGGCCAACGAGCAGGACCGCAAGGCCGCCGAGGAAGCCGCCGCGCCCGTGCTCGCGAAGCTGAAGGAGCTGCTGGGCGAGCGCGTCAGCGAGGTGCGCGTCAGCCATCGCCTGACCGAATCGCCCTCGTGCATCGTGCTCGGTGAACACGACATGGCCCTGCACATGCAGCGCATCCTGCGCGAAGCGGGCCACGAGATGCCCGCGCAGGCCCCGGTGCTGGAGATCAACCCCGGCCATCCGCTGGTCAAGCGCCTGGAAGCGGAAGCCGACGAGGCGCGCGCCAGCGACATCGGCCTGCTGCTGTTCGAACAGGCCCAGCTCGCTGCCGGCGACCAGCTCGCCGATCCGGCCGCGTTCATCGCCCGCGTCAACCGCGCGCTGCTGGCTGACTGAAGCGCCGGCTGCGGCGTGCCAACATCCCGGTCGCCATGTGGTGGCGACCGGGACCGGTGCCGGGTCCCGGCCGGCGAAGGCCGCCGGGCGCGCCGGCACCCGGCGAAGCCGAACTCGCCCCGCAGCCGTTCGGCTGAGGCGGGCCGCGCCCGGAAACCGGCCTTCGACCCGCGGGCGGACTGCGTTCTTCATCGCCCGTCCGTGCGGCGCGGCAGGATGCGCCAGGGCATGTGAACCCGCGTGCTAGCATGACTGGCTTCCCCGCGGGGGGTCGCCGGAATGATGAGCGCCATGCAGGTCGAGACCAAACTGCCGAAGGTCGGCACGACGATTTTCACCGTGATGAGCCAGCTTGCCGCGGAACACGGCGCGGTGAACCTGGGGCAGGGCTTCCCCGACTTCGATGGCCCGCAGGCGCTGCGCGATGCGCTGACGCGGGCGATGAACGCGGGGCACAACCAGTACGCGCCGATGACGGGCATTGCGGCGCTGCGCAGCGCGATCGCCAACAAGACCGCGCGCATGTACGGCCACCGGCCGGACGTGGACCAGGAGATCACCGTGACTTCGGGCGCCACCGAGGCGCTGTTCGCGGCGATCGCGGCGGTGGTGCGGCCGGGTGACGAAGTGATCGTGCTCGACCCGTGCTATGACAGCTACGATCCGGCGATCGCGCTCAGCGGTGGGCGTGCCGTACACGTGCCGCTGGATGCGCGCGATTTCTCGCCGGACTGGCAGCGCATCCGCGATGCGATCACGCCGAAGACGCGCATGATCATGTTCAACACGCCGCACAACCCCTGCGGTTCGGTGTGGAGCGCGGACGCTATCGGGACGCTGGCCGAACTGGTGCGCGACACGCAGATCCTGGTGCTGTCCGACGAGGTGTATGAACACATCATCTTCGATGGCGCGGAACATCAGAGCGTGCTGCGGCATGCGGAACTGGCGGCGCGCAGCTTCGTCATCAGCTCGTTCGGCAAGACCTACCACTGCACCGGATGGAAGGTGGGCTATTGCATTGCACCGCGCGCGCTTTCGGCCGAGTTCCGCAAGGTGCACCAGTACCTGACCTTTTCCACCTTCACGCCGGCCCAGTGGGCGCTGGCGGAGATCATCGAGCAGGCGCCGGAGCACTACCTCGAGCTGCCCGCCTTCTACCAGGATCGGCGCGATCACTTCCGCGCGCTGATGGCCGGATCGAAGTTCCAGTTGCGACCGGTGGCGGGCGCCTATTTCCAGGTCGTGGACTACAGCGCCCTGAGCGACAGCGACGACCTGGTGTTCTGCGAATGGCTGGCGCGCGTGGGTGGCGTGGCCGCGATTCCGCTGTCGGCATTCTACGAGTCGCCGCCGCCGGGCCAGCGCCTGGTGCGGCTATGCTTCGCCAAGAGCGAGGCCTTGCTGGCGCAGGCGGCCGAACGCCTGTGCGCACTGTGAGGGCAGGTCGATGATGCAGCCGCTACGGGTTTCCCTGGTGCAGGGCGCGACGCGCTGGCACGACGCGCCGGCCAACCGCGAATACTACGGCGCACTGGTGCGCGCGCTCCAGGGGCGCACGGATCTGGTGGTATTGCCGGAAACCTTCCTTTCCGGCTTCACCAGCGACACCCTCGCCAACGCCGAAGCGATGGATGGCGAAGGCCTGCGCTGGCTGCGCGGCCTGGCCGCGGAAACGGGCCTGGTCGTCACCGGCAGTCTGGTCATTCGCGAGGGCGACCTGTGCGTCAACCGCATGGTGTGGATGCCGCCCAGCGGCGACCATGCACAGTATGACAAGCGCCACCTGTTCCGCATGGCCGGCGAGCACGAGCGCTATGCGCCGGGTGGCGCGCGGCTGATCGTGGAACTCAAGGGTTGGCGCATCCGCACCGAGGTCTGCTACGACCTGCGCTTCCCGGTGTGGCTGCGCAACCGCTATGACCGCGAGGCGGCACGCTTCGACTATGACCTGATGCTGTTCGTCGCCAACTGGCCGGCCGCGCGCCGGCACGCCTGGCGCACCCTGCTGCGCGCCCGCGCCATCGAGAACCTCAGCTACTGCGTCGGGGTCAACCGCGTCGGCATCGACGGCAACGATCTTGCCTACGCCGGCGACAGCGCCGCGCTGGATTTCCTCGGCCAGCCGCTGGTGGAACTGGGCGCACAGGAACAGGTGGCGACCGTGGTGCTCGACCCGGCTGCGCTGGCCGCCCACCGCGAACGCTTCCCGGCCTGGATGGATGCCGATCCGTTCACCCTCGGCCCCGCCCCGTAGGCTGCGGGAAGACCGCTATCGTGGAGGGACTTCAGTCCCGATGCCGCGGGAAGTTCGTTGCCGTGGGAGGGACTTCAGTCCCGATGCCGGGGGAAGTTCTCTGCCGTGGGAGGGACTTCAGTCCCGATACCAGGGGAAGTTCTCTGCCGTGGGAGGGACTTCAGTCCCGATGCCGCGGGAAGTTCTCTGCCGTGGGAGGGACTTCAGTCCCGATGCCGCGGGAAGTTCGTTGCCGTGGGAGGGACTTCAGTCCCGATGCCTTGCCTGGGATGACCGGTACATCACCGGGGTGCTTGGCTGCCACTGCGGCAAAGGCACTGGGTCCCGGCGTGCGCCGGAACGACGAGGGGTGGCATGGTTGCGTGGGGCATCGCTGCTTGCGGGGAAGGCATCGCGGCTGAAGCCGCTCCCAGGGTAGCGTGGCCTTGCAGGTCACGCTGGCGCCACGGGCGGGATGGTTCAGAGGATCGCCAGCACGCTTTCCGGCGGGCGGCCAAGTGCTGCCTTGCCGTTGGCCAGCACCACCGGGCGCTGGATCAGGCGCGGGTGGGCGTGCATGGCGGCGATCAGTTCGGCGCGCCCGAGGCCAGGATCATCCAGCCCGAGTTGGGTGTATTCCGCTTCATCGTGGCGCATCAGCGCGCGCGGTTCGAGGCCGAGCAGGTTCAGCATGCGCTCGATCTCGGCCAGCGAGGGCGGATCGGCAAGGTAGTCGATGATGCGCGGCTTGATGCCGCGCGATTCGATCAGGGCCAGCGTGGCGCGCGACTTCGAGCAACGCGGGTTGTGCAGGATGACGACTTCGCTCATGGCTTGTTCCATTCAGGTACTCCGGTGGATAGTACCGCTGGTGTCCGCGCGGGCGGAATCGAACAGGCGGTCGCGATGCAGGGTCAAGGCAGCATGACCACCGGTCCAGCCGCATGCCGCGCGGTGTTTGCCTGATCGTGGAGCCATGCCATGAAGATTCTCAGCCTGCTGGTCCTGACCCTCCTGCTTTCGGCCTGCGTCCCGGCCATGACCGAATCGGCCGTGCGCCCGGCCGCGCACAGCCAGGCCAATGCATCCGTCGATTACCGCGAATACACCACCAGCCCGGTGATGGCGGCCGACTTCAGCAACATCCAGGACTGGAGTTCGCCCGATCCCGAACACGTGGTGCTGTGGAGCACGCCCAATCGTGCCTACCTGGTGAGCCTCATGGGCGCCTGCCTGCAGTTGCAGGATGCGCCGACCATCGGCATTTCCGGCGGCGCCGGCGGCAGTTTCGTGCGTGCCGGACGCGATGCCATCCTGGTGCAGGGCGAGCGCTGTCCGATCCGGCGCATCGACCGGCTCGACACCCGCCGCCTCAAGGCCGCGCTCGCCGCCGCGGGGCAGCCGGTGCACGAATAGGCGCAGCCGCACAAGCGATGGGGTGGTGCGGGCGCAAGCGTCCGCAGCGGGCTTTCGCTCGTCGGCATGCGGCGCGGTTCGATATGTTATAACATGTCGATCGTGTCGTACCCCAATGGTCGTGCGCGCATTTGAGATGCGTGCGCGGTGTCGATCCGGACCCGCGTTTCTTGATCCCCGGAGATCAGATGGCCCCGTTCCTGCGTGCCTCCCCGCTGGCGCATCGCGTTGACCGCTTTGGTGCGGCGGCCTCGGCACTGTGCGCGCTCCATTGCGCCTTGCTGCCACTGGTGCTGGCCTTCCTGCCGGCGCTCGGGCTCGGCTTTCTTGCCGACCATCGGCTGGAACGGGGCTTCGTGGTTTTCGCCAGCCTGCTTGCGCTGGCCTCCCTGCTGACCGGCTATCGCCGCCACCAGCGTTTCCGTGCATTCGCCCTGCTGGTGCCGGGCATCGCCCTGCTGATTGCCGGTGTCACGCTGGAGCAGCTCGGCTCGCTGGCGCATGCGCTGCTGGTGGCCAGCGGCGGCGGGCTGGTGGCACTCGCCCACTTCGTCAACCTGCGCCTCACGCACGGGCATGGATCGGGCGCCACGTGCGTGCACGGGCGCTGTGCGGTGGGCGCCGGTTCCTGAGCCCCCTACGCGGGCGTCGCTTTCAGGCGGTGGCGCCGGTGCGCGACGCGTTCGCGATGCTGCGCAGTCCGTGCACGAAGCTGCCCAGGGCGATCAGCCCCCACACGGCGAGGTTGAGGTACACGCCGGCATCGGCCAGGGCGGCGAGTGGGACGAAGTTCAGCGCGCGGGCCAGTTCGAAGCTGCCCACCGTGTACATGCCGACCGGGAAGGCGATGTTCCAGGCGTCCGCTTCGTGGCGCAGGGGCAGGCGGCGGATGACGTGCCGCCAGCACCATAGCAGCGCCAGCTGCATGAACCACCAGCTGGCCGCAGCCCAGGCCAGGAGCGTGAAGCCGGTGATGAAGGGGCGCACGCCGTCGAAAGCCGTGGCTGCGAGTTGCTGCATCAGCAGGCTGCCGGCCAGGGTGATGATGGCCAGGGCCCCCATGACGATCCAGTAGGGCGCGCGCAGGCCTTCGGGGGTGAGTGGCAGGAACACCATGCGTCGCATGACCAGGGTGCCGAGCCACAGGTAGAACGCGCAACCAAGCAGGAACAGGGCCATGCCGGCGAACAGCATCGTGGCGTCCTGCGCGCCGAGCAGGCTGGCCAGCACCGCCAGTGCCTCGGTGGCGACGATGACCACCAGCCAGCCGCCGGTGATCGCCTGTGCCGGCTCGGGCTTGTCGCGCCGCGTGATCATCGCGGCGAAGAAGGCCTGGCTGAGCGCGATCCAGATCACGCCGGCGACCAGCCAGCAGGCCCAGGCGAGCGCCGGGGCGCTTGCCACGATCACGAACTGGCTGCCCAGCACGCACAGGCCGGCGACCAGGGTGAGGTAGCCCGCGCCGCGGCTGGCGTCGCACAGATCTCGCCACATGGCGCGTGGATGGCAGGCCAGGCGCCACAGGCTGAGTGCGAGCAGCCAGGCGAAGAGCACCAGGTTCAGCGCGAGCAGCGCTTGCGCTAGGGGCTGGAAGCCATGCTGGGCCGCGTCCACGGACGCGATGCCGGTCGCCATCACGGCGGCAAAGCACCCCGGATCGAGGTTGCGTGCGTGGACCTGCAGGGCGTGGCGGATGCTCAAGCCGGGGGCGTCCTGGCAATGCGGGTGTCCGGATTATGGCGCGCCGCGGCCCAATGGACAGTGATTGTGTAACCCCGCGCGGGCGCCCTAGCATGCCGGCATGAGCCACGAACATGCGCATCGGGGTCACGCGCCGGGCGCCGCGTCGGGGCGTGAATCCCGCCTGCTGCTGGCCTTCGTGCTGACCACGCTGACCATGGTGGTGGAGGCCGCGGGGGGCTGGTTATCGGGTTCACTTGCGCTGCTTGCCGATGCCGGCCATATGCTGGTGGATGCCGTGGCCCTGCTGTTCGCCTGGCTGGGCGCGCGCTTCGCCCGGCGGCCGGCCGATGCGCGGCGCAGTTTCGGCTACGCGCGGCTGGAAGTTCTGGTGGGCTACACCAACGCGCTGGCGCAGTTCGTGCTGGTGGGCTGGATCGCGCTCGAGGCGGCGCTGCGCCTGCGCCAGCCCGAGCCGATTCTGTCCGGACTGATGCTGGTCGTGGCGCTGGCTGGCCTGCTGGTGAACATCGTGGTGCTGCGCATCCTGCCCGCGCATGATCATGCCGACCTGAACACGGCCGCAGCCCGCCTGCACGTGATCGGCGACCTGCTCGGTTCGCTGGCCGCGGTCGCGGCAGCGGTACTGATCGGCCTGTTCGGCTGGCTGTGGGCCGATGCGCTGCTGTCGGTCGGGGTCGCGCTGCTGATCCTGGCCAGCGCCTGGCGATTGCTGCGCCGCAGTTCGCACATCCTGCTCGAAGGCGTGCCCGAAGGGATCGATGCCGGCCACGTGGCGCGCGCCCTGCGCGCAGAGGTCGCGGACGTGTGCGAAGTCCATCACGTGCACGTGTGGCAGCTTGCGGGGGGCTATCATCTGGCCACGCTGCACGTGCGCCTGCATGCAGGCGCCGATCCCGATCGGGCCATGCAGGCCGTGCAAGGCGTGCTCAAGGCGCGCTTTCGCATCGAGCACGCGACAGTGCAGATCGACAACCTCGCCTGTCCGGATCCTGGCTGTGAACACTGATCGGGCGAGGCGCGCGCCGGCTTTGCTTGCATGGCCGGCGCAGGCTGCTATTCTGCGCGCCACCAACCGACCACGGAATTCCTGATCATGGGTAGAGGCGACCGCAAGACCCGCAAGGGCAAGATCTCCATTCGCAGTTACGGCAATGTGCGTCCGCACGCCAAGCGCACGGCGGCGGCCGATGTCGCAAAGGCACCGGCGCGCCCGGCTGCCCGCAAGGCGGCTCCGGCCAAGAAGACGGCGGCGCGCAAGAGCGCCTGACCGGGTTCGTTCCGCCATCCATTCGTTGCCTGGCCCTTCGGCCGTCGGCCATCGCCGGTCCGTTCGGCGTGCCATTCATGCCGCTCACCGGCCGGTTCGGACGGCCTGAATCGTCCATTGCAGTGCAGCATTGGACGGCCCAACGAAAAGTTAGCAATCGCCAAAATAGTTCGGTATAGTCGCGCCCACTGTGTTTGCATGGCTACTGTGAATCGTGGCCTGGTGTGGTTGATCGGCTGACGATCCACTTCATCGATTTCGCCTCGCTAGCTCCCTGCAACCAGTCTCGATGCGGGTGTTCCGTCATCGCGATGTCCAACGTGTCACCAGGAGTCTAAGAGATGTCGAATCGTCAGACCGGTACGGTCAAGTGGTTCAATGATGCCAAGGGGTTTGGCTTCATTACGCCGGAGAGCGGCCCGGACCTGTTCGTGCACTTCCGCGCGATCCAGGGCACCGGTTTCAAGTCATTGCAGGAAGGCCAGCGCGTCAGCTTCATCGCCGTGCAGGGCCAGAAGGGCATGCAAGCCGATCAGGTGCAGGTGATCTGATCTCTCGCCGCCTCCCTGGCGGCAACGAGTCAGCGAGGCCCCGGGTGGCAACACCCGGGGCCTCGTGCGTTCTGGTCCTCGGGAACCCACCTGGTACGCGCCTCAGAACCAGCCCTTGCGCTTGAACCAGAGCACCGGGACGACGATGCTGGTGGCAATCGCGGCGAGGGCAAGTGGATAACCGTAGAGTGCGGAAAGTTCGGGCATGTGCCGGAAGTTCATGCCCCAGATGCCGACCAGGATGATCGGCGGAATGGCCGCGACCGATGCGACGGTAAAGATCTTCATCACGTCGTTCTGTTCGACGTTGATGAAGCCGAGTGCCGCATCGAGCAGGAACTGCAGCTTGTCGGTGAGCTGGCCGTCGAGTTCGGCCAGCACTTCCAGATCCTTCTGCGCGGTTTTCAGCCGCCCTACCTGGCGTGCATCGACCCACGCCGGCGCATTGTCGAAGGCAAACATCACCACGCGCTGCAGCCCACTGGCGGTCAGGCGCACGCGCGCGAGCCGGCTTTCGGTGCGACCGACGATGTTGAGCATGCTGCGCAGCACGCGCGCACCATGCTGGCGTCGCTCGAACAGGTTGGCGGAGAGCTTGTCCACTTCGGCCGCCAGGTCCTCGACGCGATCGGCAACGTGGCCGACCACGCATTCGACCAGCAGCAGGAAGGCCTCGGCGCTGGCGTCGGGGCCGTGCACGGTCGCGAGCTTGCCGGCGGCCTCGTCGAAGGACGGCGCGGCGGCGTAGCGCAGGGTGACCAGGTGGTGCGGTGTCAGGATCAGGCCCAGGGGCGAGGGCGCGCTGTGGTCCTGCGTGAAGTGCGGCACGCTCAGGCGCAGTCGCTGCCCGTCGACGCTGGCGCGGCTGGACAGCTCCACGCTGGCCAGGCTGGCGCGTTCGGGCAGGGACACGCCCGCCGCCTGCTCGACGCGGGCAATTTCCTCCGTCGTCGGGTCGAGCAGATCAAACCACAGGCAGTCCCCGCCTTTCGCTTCCGAGTTGATCCGATGGCAATTGAGCATGCCTGCCGGTGTCGCCCGTGGCTTGTCGATCAGGTCGACGACAGCCTATTGTGCGCGGGTTCCCGCCTGCATGGATACCCGAGCACATGTTCATCACGCTGGCCATCATCGCCGGTACCTGCGTCCTGTCGATACTCGGCTTCTCCAATCCGCGCCTGATCGACCGCCTGATCCTGTGGCCGCCGGCGATCACGCGCGGCAGGGAGTACTGGCGGCTGCTGACCTGCGGGCTGATCCATGCCGATTGGGCCCACCTGGCCTTCAACATGATCACGCTGTACTTCTTTGGCGGGCTGATGGAGCGCTTCTACGACATGGTGATCGGACCGCCGGCGTTCGCGCTCTTCTATTTCGGCGCCCTGGTCGTCTCCAGCGTGCCGAGCTGGTGGCAGAACCGCACCAATGCCAATTACCGCAGCCTCGGTGCTTCCGGAGCGGTATCGGCGGTGCTGTTTGCCTTCATCCTGCTGCAGCCCTGGGCGACGATCCTGGTCTTCGTGGTGCCGATGCCGGCGATCATCTATGCGGTGCTGTACCTCGCCTACACCATCTACATGGATCGCCAGCGCAGCGACCACATCAACCACAGCGCGCACCTGTGGGGCGCGATCTACGGCGTGGTGGTGACCCTTCTCGTCGAGCCGCGCGTGCTGGGGGTATTCTTCGAGCAGCTCATGCGGCCGTCATTCGGACTGTGAGTCCGGCTCGGGGAGACCCGCCACCTCGATCCGGCTGATGGTGAGGCGCCCGAGCAGTTCGATGCCGGCGTAGAAGCGCCACGGATCGCCATCGCCGACGGCCAGCGTGATGTGGCCCGCATCGAAGCCATCGAGTGCGGCGTCATAGCTTCGCCAGCGGTCGCCGACCCAGGCCTGCGTCCAGGCGTGGGGTACGAACACCCGTTGGTGGCCGGCGAAGCCGGGCGCCCAGGCCAGGCCGTAGGCGACGCGCGTGGGAATGCCCGCGGCGCGGCCGAGCGCGGCAAGCAGCAGGGCGTGTTCGGTGCAATCGCCTTCCGGGTGGCGTGCCACTTCCAGTGCCGAGGCGTAGCCGACATCCAGCGACTTGTCGACGATGTAGCCGCGCACGAAGGTTTCCATGCGCTGCATGCGCGCGGTCGGATCGCGCGCATCGCCGTAGGCCCGCCGCGCCAGCTCGCGCAGTTCGGGCGCGTTGCTCTGCAGCCAGTCGTTGGGCTGGCTGTCGGCAGCGCGCGGCGGGGGTTCCCGGCCGGGCCGGGCGTGGCGGCTGACATCGACGCGCCAGCCCTGGCCGTTGGCCTGCACGGCCTGTTCGCCGGTTTGCGGCAGCGGGCCGGCCCCGGCGGCGTCGCGCAAGACGATGGTGTAGCGCAGGTCGCCCGCCAGCTCGCTCGGGCGCAGTGGGCGCGGCGCGCGCACCAGGGTGCGCGCGAGCAGGTCGGCCGGCTGGTTGGGCGCGCTCGCGCACGCATGGTCGCAGGCGAGCAGGGTCAGTTCGGTGCCGAGGATCGGCAGGGTCATCTTGTGCACGGTCAGTTGCGCATCCACCCAGGCGCGCGCGTGGATCGTCGTGCCGCCAAGGCGGATGTCCTGGTCGATCGGCACCAGTGTCCGCGTGCCCGCCGGCAGGTCGACCTGCTCGGCCGCGCCGACCCGGCTGGTGATGTGCGACACCTGCAGCCCGGACGGTTGGAAGGCCAGCGATGCGTAGTGCGTGCCGGCGTCCAGGCCGGCTTGCAGGGCCTGCAGGCGCAGGCCCTCGGTCAGCAGCGCGCCGGCAGGCCAGGCCATCTCCTGCGGACGGCTCTGGGCACCGCTGCGCGTCACGATCGCGACGCGACCGCCTGCCACGCGCCCATCGATGCGCGATTCCGTGCCGGACAGCCGCGAGGTGCTGGAAAACGCCAGCGGTGCGCCGGCAAGGCTTTCGGTGGTCGATTCGGAAGTGTGCAGGGCGACCCGTGAGCCGGCCCGCTCGAGCACCAGGTCGAGCGTCTGCGTGGATACCACCTTGCCCGCGTCTTCCTGGCGCGTGGTTTCGAACGTGCCGGTCTTGCGCCCGTCGAGCAGCACGGTGAACCATTGCTGCGTCGGCGGCGCCGCCTGTGCCCAGGCCGCACACAGCAGGCCGAGTCCGAGCAGAATGACGCAGGCGTGGCCGCGCGCCAGGGCGCGGCGCATGCGTGGCCGCGGCCGGTTGGCGGACAGGTCGGGGGCGTTCACGAAGCGCTGCCTGGCAGGACGCCCTGCGGCAGCGTGGGTGTGTGCACGACCCGCAACGGCATGGCGAAGTGCGCGTCGAGGTCGTGGAGACGGGCCATCAGGGCCAGGTTGATCTGCTGCTGGATGTCCATGTAGGTGCCGTAGTCCGCGCTTTGCACGATGTACACCACCTCGAAGTCGAGCGAACTTTCGCCGAAGCCGCGAAAGTGGGCACGATCGAGCTTGATTCCATCCATCCCCCCGACGATCTCGCGCACGGCATCGATCACCTCGCGCACGCGCTCGTGCGAGGTGCCCATGGCCAGGCCGAACTCGAACACGATGCGCCGCGTCGCCATGCGGCTGTAATTGTGCACGGTCTTGCCGAGCAGCCTGGCATTGCCGATGGCCAGCTCCTCGCCGCGCAGGGAGCGGATGCGCGTGGTCTTCACGCCCACGTGGGTCACCGTACCCAGGTCGTCGTCGAAGGCGATGAAGTCGCCGATTGAAAAGGGCTTGTCCAGGCCGATGCTGAGGGAGGCGAAGAGATCGCCCAGCACGTTCTGCAGGGCCAGCGCGACCGCCACGCCGCCGATGCCGAGGCTGGCGACGAAGGCCGTGATGTTCACGCCGATGTTGCCGAGCACGGCCAGGACGAGGGTGCTCCACACGAGGATGCGCAGGAACCAGCCGAGAATGGCCGTGACCACCGGGTTGGCTGGTCCGTCGCCCGCGCGACCGAGGCGTTCGCGCGTGAGGGTGCGAATGGCGGCGTTCATCCACAGTCCGATCTGCAGCCCGGCGAGCAGGAAGGCGCCACGATCGAGCCAGATGCGGGCCTGCGAAGAGACCTGCAGCAGGTGACTGGCCAGCAGGCC
Source organism: Dokdonella sp. (assembly GCA_023228465.1). Taxonomy (GTDB): domain Bacteria; phylum Pseudomonadota; class Gammaproteobacteria; order Xanthomonadales; family Rhodanobacteraceae; genus Dokdonella_A. The sequence goes on from JALOBC010000011.1 coordinate 44,394, forward strand.
GGCCAGCACGATCAGCAACACGATGCTGCTGTGTTCCAGCGCGGCGGCGACGGCGGCCGGCACGCCCGAGGTCGTGCGCGCGCCGAGCCGGCGCACGCGGATGGCCAGGATGCGCGAAATCGCATAGGCGAGCAGGCCGCCGGCGCAGGCGATCACGGCGACGCTCAGCAGGCGCATGGCGGGAAACTGCAGCAGTGCGGATTGGGCAAGCCAGTCTGGCATGGGCGAGGGTCCTCGAAGACTCGGGGGATCGGGCAGCGCGGTCAGGCGTGCGGCTGGCCAGGTGCCAGCAATGCCGAGCGCGCCGGCGCGGCGCACCCCTTGGGCAAAATCCTGATCCTAGCGCAGCACGAATGAATATCCGGTGGCCGGCGGTCAACCCTTGCCGGCGGGTTGCTCCAGATCGCGCCAGCCGCCCTCGCGCAGGATCTCCAGTGGCCGGAAGCGCGCCTTGTAGTGCATCTTCGGATGGCCGTCGATCCAGAAACCCAGGTACACATGCGCCAGACCGTAGGCCTGGGCAATGCGGATCTGGCTCAGGATCGCGAAGGTGCCTAGGCCGCGCGCGTGTTCGTCCGGGTCGAAGGCGGTGTAGACGGCCGAAATCCCCGTGCTGCAGAAATCCGTGGTGGCCAGCGCCAGCAGGCGTCCGCGATGGCGGAACTCGATGAAACGGGTCGGGCTCCAGCGGGTGTAGAGGAAGCGTCCGAAATCATCCGGCAGGGCATCGTCCATGCCGCCCTGGGGGTGGCGCGCCTGCAGGTAGCGACGGTACAACGCGAAGCGTTCATCGGTGTAGGTGGCCGGCTCGATGCCGACTTCGACATCCGCATTGCGCGCCAGGCAGCGACGCTGGCTGCGGTCGGGCCGAAAGCGGAATACCGGGATGCGGCAGGCAATGCAGGCCCGGCAGGCGTGGCACTGCGGATGGTAGATGTGCCCGCCCGCACGACGGTAGCCACGCTGCACGGCCAGGTCATAGATGTGCGGCAGCTCCGGCGCGCTGGGGTCGATCACCAGGTTCTGTGCCGTGCGCCCGGCAAAATAGCCGCAGGGATGCGGCAAGGTCTGGAACAGGCGGACGACATCTGAGCGCATGGGCACATTGTAGGCCGGCGCGGGCTGCGCGGCGATCGGCTGCGCCTGCGCGGCCGGTCCGGGCGCTCAGCGCAACACGCGCAGGCGCAGCTCGGCAAATGCGCCGCCTGCGGCGATGGCCGTCACCTTGTGGTCGCCGGGCTGCTCGAACGCGTATTCGAAGCTGCGCGCGCCGCGACTCGCGCCTGCCAGCCTGCCATCCACCAGCCAGAGCACCTCGCCGCTCGCGCCGAGGGCACGCAGGCGCACCGTCGGCGGCTGCGTGCTGTTGGGTGCGCGGGCGAGGGTGGCGCGGTCGGCCAGGCCGTCGATGCGGATCGGCTGGACGGCGTCCAGGCCGTCGTCCGGGCAGCCAGGGGCCAGTGGCGGCGGCGTGGACTGGCGGTGCTGCGTGGTCGACAGCCAGGGGTAGGCGAGCGATGGCCAGCGTGCGATCTCGCGTTGCTCCACGCGGGCACCACGCGCGGGCTTGCAACCCGGGGCGAGGCGGGCATGTTGCCGGGTATCCACGCGCAGCTGCAGCACACCCGCGCTCCAGCGCGACGCATCACGCTCCGGCATGGTCGGCGGGATCACGCCGTCGAGGACCCAGGCGTCGCGCTTCTCGTGACACAGCGCCGGCCGGGCGGGATCGTAGGCCAGCCCGAGTGGCCAGCAGATCTCCACCTCGCTGACGCTGGCCGGGGGCGGCTGCGGCACCGCCGCCAGCGGTTGCCGCGGCAGACTGTCGATCACCTGGAACATCAGGGGCAGGGCGGTCACGGCGCCGTACTGGCCGGGCAGCGGCGTGCCATCGGGACGTCCGATCCACACCGCGACCGTGTGCGTGCGCGTCGCGCCCACCGCCCAGGCATCCCGAAAGCCATAGCTGGTACCGGTCTTCCACGCCACCCGCGGTCGCGTGCCCGGATCGAAGGTGCCCGGCGCGTAGCCCGGGCGCGGGTTGGCCTCGAGCATGCTGCGCACGATCCAGGCAGCGCCCTCCGACAGCAGGCGGCGTTCGGTCAGCGGCGCATCCGGACGATAGCGGACCGCGCCGGCGATGCCGCCGCGGTTGAACGCGGCATAGGCGCCGGCCAGGTCCTCCAGGCGCACTCCGACGCCGCCGAGGATGATGGGCAGGCTGGGCTCGACGCCGCGGGGCAGGCGCAGCACCAGCCCGGCGCGCGCCAGTCGCGCGGCGAAGCGGGTCGGGCCGACGCGTGCGAGCAGGTCGACGGCCGGTACGTTGAGCGACAGGCGCAGCGCTTCGGCGGCGCCGACCGGGCCATTGAAGGCCAGGCCGAAATTGCCCGGCCGATAGTCATCGAAGGACTGCGGGGCGTCGATCAGCAGGCTTTCCGAGTGGATCAACCCATCGTCGAGTGCCAGGCCGTACAGGAAGGGTTTCAGGGTCGAACCCGGTGAGCGCCAGGCGCGCACCATGTCCACATGGCCCATGCGCGCCGCGTCGCCGAACGCGGCCGTGCCGATATAGGCACGCGCTTCCAGGCTGGCGTTGTCCACCACCAGCAGCGCGGCCGAAGTGCGTGCCGGCAGATGGGCGAGGTAGTTGGCAACGCGTGCCTCCAGCGCGCGCTGCAGCCCGGCATCGATGGTGGTGCCGATGCGGCGCGCATGCGGCGCCTGCTGACGCAGGCGGCGAGCCAGCAGGGCGGCATGCAGGGGCGGCACCAGGCGGCGTGCACTCACGCCTTCGATGGCGGCGTCCCGCACCTGGGCCGGCGTCCACACACCCAGTGCGGCCATGCGCGCGAGCACCTTGTCGCGCGCGGCACGCGCGGCAGCGGCATGGCGATCCGGACGCAGCCGGCTCGGTGCCTGTGGCAGCACCACCAGCAGCGCCGCCTCGGCCCTGGACAGGCTTGCCGCAGGCTTGCCCAGGTAGGCCCAGGAAGCGGCTTCGACCCCTTCGATCGTCCCGCCAAACGGGGCGTGGTCGAGGTAGAGCTCGAGGATCTCGCGCTTGGACAGATGTGCTTCGAGCTGTACCGCGCGCAGCATCTGGCGCAGCTTGCCGGGCAGGTCGTGGCCGGTGCCATCGAGGATGCGCGCGACCTGCATGCTCAGGGTCGAGCCGCCCGAGACGATGCGCCGGTGCATGAGCCATTGGCCGGCCGCGCGCGCCATGGCAAACGGATTGACCCCCGGATGGCGCCAGAACCAGCGATCCTCGTAGGCAAGCAGCGCCTCGATGTAGAGCGGCGACACGTCCTCCACGCTGACCGGATAGCGCCAGGTGCCGTCGTGATCGGGGAACGCGCGCAGCGGTGAGCCGTCGCGGGCCAGGACCACCGTGCTGCCGCCGCCCGCGGCGGGCAAGGGCGGCGGGAACAGCCGGTCGAGCGCCAGCGCCAGCGCGGCCAGGCTGAGCAGGCCGATGGCCAGGCGCTTCGCGCTACGCAGCAGTGGTCGTTTCACGCCTTGCCTCGATACCCCGGACCCGCACGCCCTGCACTCCGATCCTGCGGGGCGCATGTCGGCCCGGCGGGGACTTTGCCACCCGCCGCTTCACTGCGGCGGTCGGATGGGTGTCGGCGTGGGTGCCCGGTCCGCCTGCCTATGGTTCCACCACCGTGATCGAGGCCGGCTCGCTCCTGCCGATGCCGCGCATTTCCGGCTTGTACATGTCGGCCACCTGGGGCGGCGGGACACGGTAGGTGCCGGGCGAAACGGCGCGTACGAGGTAGAAGACCTGCGCGGTCTGGCCCTTGCCGAGATTGAGTGCGGCGACGTAGCGATCGTCGCGGAACTCCTCGTGGCGCACGTCCGCCGCCTGGGCACGGTCGGTCAGGGTAATCCCGTTCACGACCACGTCCGCCCACTGCTTGGCGTCGGTGAGGTTGAAGTTCTCGATCTCCAGGCCGCCCGGCAGCAGATCCACCAGCAGGGCATCGGGCATGGCTTCGCGCGCGTCCAGGCTCAGGCCGACGATCAGGCTGTCACCTTCCTTGAGCGGCCCGGGTTCCCAGGGCTTGCCGTCCAGGGTGTAGAAGCGGCGCTTGATCCATACATGGCGGTTGTCCGGCGCGGGTGCGCTGCGCGGTACGCCGGCAACGTCGGTGCTGACGTAGAGCGGCAGGTCGCCGCTGGGCATGAAGCGCACGCCGGCGGCAAGCTCGGCGGGGCCGAACACCCGCGACCAGAGACGTTCGGGGCTCACCTGCGTGGCGCTGGTGCCGACGTGCAGCGTGCCCGAGACGACCGTGTCGCCGTCCTTGATCAGCGTCTTGCCCAGTCGCGCCAGCGCAATCTGCTCCTGGGTGCTGAGGTAGAGGCGGCCGCCATCCTCGCGGTTGCGGTCGGCCAGATCGCGTGCCAGTGCGAACACGCGCGCATCGTATTCGGGCTTGCCCAGGCCAAACTGGTGGGCCAGGGCCACCATCGCCGCGGTGTCGCGCAGGTTGGAGCCATAGTCGCCGAGGTACCACGGGCGTTCGACCTGCATGGCGAAGGCCTGGGCGACGGCCTGTTCGGCGCGCGGCTGGTCGCCCATCAGCTTGAGCGCGATGCCCAGGTGCACCAGCGGCAGGGCGGTGAGCGACTTGTCGCGGTCGTTGTCGTAGAGCGCGCGCAGGGTGCCCAGCGGCGCGCGGTTCACGCGTGCCAGCACGTAACCCGACCAGGCCGAATCGGCGAAGCGCAGGTGGTCGCTGTGCTCGTAGTTGTAGTACGGATGGCCGCCGGAGAGCAGGTCGTCGTGCAGGCGCGTGAGCGCCTTCTGCAGCACGTGGTCGGGGACGAGGAAGCCTTCCTCGCGCGCATCGAGCAGGAATTCGGTGACCCAGGGCGTCAGGAACTCGTTGACGTAGCTGTCCCCGCCCCACATCGAGAAGTGCCCCGACGGCACCTGCATGGAGGCGATGCGGCCGATGGCGCCGTCCACGCGCGACTTGCGCTGTTCGGGCGGCAGGCCGCTCATGTGCAGGTTGCCCGCGGTCTGCTCGTCCAGCAGCAGGGCGGCGTACCCCTTGCTGGCGGTCTGCTCGACGCAGCCGTAGGGGTAGTCCAGCAGATGCGCCAGCGCGCTGGCAAAGGGCAATGGCGGCAGGCTGGAAATGGTCAGGCGCGCATTGACCGAGTCGGGCAGCAGGCCCTCCAGCGCGGCGCTGCCAAGGCTCACCGGCGCGAGCGTCTCCAGCGTCGTGGGGACCGAGCGAACCACGTCCGGCCAGGCGGCGCGCACGACCATCTCGAAGTGGCGATCGAGCTTGACCTCGCCGCCGCTGGCGGCAACGCGGATCTTGCCGACACCGTAGCCCTCCAGTGCCTGCAGGGGGAAGGACAGGGTGGTCTTGGCCTGGTCGGCGAGGCGCACCGTGCGCCGGCCGTCGTCGATCGCGAGCGGCTTGTCGGCGGTTACCGTCACCTTGAATTCGCCATCGGCGCCGGAGAAGTTCTGCAGATCCATGGTCAGCTTCGCGCGGTCGCCCGGCGCCATCACGCGCGGCGTCGAGATCTCCGCCACCAGCGGCGCACGCACCACGGTTTCGGCATCCGTGCCGCCATAGTGGTTCTCGCTGAACACCAGCGCCGTCACGCGCACCGTCCCGTTGAAGTCCGGCATCGGCAGGGCGACGCTGGCCTCACCTTGCGCATCGAGAGCCACCGCGCCGGAAAAAAGATCCACGGTCTGCACATGCGCGGTCGGCCGGCGGGCCTGCGGCAACGCGGCCAGCGCCATGTCGCCGCCGTAGCGCAGGCGTGCGGTGGCGCCGTCGAAGCTCTCGATGACCCGGCCGTAGAGGTCGTAGGCATCCACGCCAAGCGCGCGCTGCGCGAAGAACCAGGCGTTGGCATCCGGGCGCGGGAAGGCGGTGATGTTGAGGATGCCCACATCCACCGCCGACACCGTCACATAGGCCTTCTGGCCGGCCAGGGCCGGGACCTTGATGCGCACCGGCAGGTCGTTTTCCGGCTTCATCAGCGCCGGCGCTTCCAGGGCGACTTCCACCTTGCGGTCGCTGCGGTCGATCGGCACGTAGGCCTCGCCGACCGCGCGGGCCGGGGTGATCTTTTCCACCGCCGAGCCGCCGCGGAACACCAGCGCGGTGAGATAGACGTCGTGGCGTTCCCAGTCCTCGGTCACCGGGATCTCGAAGGTCGCCCCCGGGCGGGCGTCGATGTTGCGCGTGTAGAGCAGGTGGTCCGATTCCACGATCAGCACGCCCGGCCCGGCCTGCGGGGGCGTCACCGTGACCTTGAGCGTGTCGCCGGCGCGGTAGGCGGTCTTGTCCAGGGCCAGCTTCACCTTGTCCGGGCGCGCTTCCTTGCCGCGGTTGTCATCGCTCCAGCTCCAGCCGGCGAAGAACGGTACGCGCGTGACCAGGCCGGTGGCCGGATCGAGGATTTCCAGGCGGTAGTTGCCCCATTCGACGCCGACGTCGACGCGCGTCGCCTTGCCGGCTTCCGGTGTGACCTCCTGCGTCTGGCCACTCTCGAAGCTTTCCTTGTAGTCGAAGTGCCAGCCGCTTTCGTTGTCCCAGGTCCAGTGGTAGTTGCGGCGCTCGCGGACCAGGGTGAGCTTGAGCGGCTCGCCGCCGAGAAATTCGCCATCCGCGTTGCTGCGGATGATCTCGAAGCCGGCGCGCGCATTGGCATCGGCGCCTTCCTTGGGGTCGAACAGCGGGCGTACGCCGACCAGCGTGTCGGCCGGCCACAACGTGCGCTTGAGCGTGCGTGACACGGGTCGGCCGCCGCTTTCGTGCAGGCTGCCCGACACGATGGCGGCGATGGGCGCCTTCGCCTGGCCGGCGTCGCCCAGTTCGATCGCCTGGCTCAAATGGCCGTGTTCGTCGAGCTTGGCGTCGATGACGTCGGTGGCTTCCCTGGGCAGCTCGATGGTCGGGTCGCCGAAGAAGTAATCGGGCAGGGATTCCACGGGATGCGGGTTGGCCGCCAGCGTCAGGCGCGCCGTGAAACGGTTGCCGGCAGCCGGGGCGCCGTAGAGATAGTCGCCCTGCACCTGCAGTTGCAGCGCCTCGCCCGGGCGCAGCACCGCCTGCGGACTGGAGAGCTCCAGCTTCATGCGCTCGGGCAGGAATTCCTCGATGCGCAAGGTCAGGCCCTCGGTCACCTCGTCGGCCTTCGGGTCGGTGCGGAACTCGACCTCCCAGCGCCCGGTGGGCGCGTCGGCCGGAATCTCGCGCGACCACTCGAAATAGTTGAGGTCGCGCGGATCGAGCCGGGCTTCGGCGTAGGGGCGCCCGTCGGGCTGCTTGAGCGTGATGAACAGCGGCTGCGCCTTGATCGGCCGGCCGTCGTAGTCGCGCAGCAGGGCGGAAAGGCGGATGGTTTCGCCCGGGCGGTAGAGGTCACGATCCGCCCAGGCGAACACGTCGAACCAGGCCTGCTTGCGTCCGGCGACGGCGAATTCGGAAAGATCCAGCGCCGGCTGGTTGAACGGCAGCAGCGAAGCATCCTTGCCGGTGCGCGCCACCAGCACGTGCGCGGCGTCGAGCGCGTAGGCCAGCTGTGCGTTGCCGTCGGCATCGGTTGCGCCGCTGGCGACCGCTTCACCCTTGGCATCGAGCACCTTCACCTGGACGCCCGCCAGCGGGCTGCCGCTCTTCAGCGAGGCCGCGTGCACGAACAGCGCGTCCTTGTAGGCGCGCGTATGCAGGCCGATGTCGCTGACGAAGAAGACGCTGGTGGCGTATTCGTCGCTGAAACTGCCGGCGCGCTTCATCACGGCGAAATAGACGCCCGGCTGGGCCAGCTCGTGGATGTTCTGGATCGGCAGGTAGTTGAGCGAGCGCTCGTTCTGCTTGCCGGTCAGCACGAAGCGGTTGGCGTAAACCGATTCGGCGACCTGCACCACCGGCTTGCCCTTCTGTCCGTACCAGCCGTAGCGCGGGTCGAGCTCGTAGCTGCTGCGCTGGCCGTTCTTCTGGTAGGCGGCGAAGAAATTGGCGACTTCACTGTCCCGGACACGCAGGAACTCGACATCGACTTCCTTCACGTTCACCGACACCACCGGCAATCCGCGCGTGTCGCGTGCCGGCAGCACGCTGCCCTGCGAGGCGAAGCCGACCGCCGGTTCGAGCGGGCCGCTGTAAACCTCCTTGCTCAGCGGGGCGCCGAGCGTCTTGCCATCGGCAGCGGTCAGCTGGCCCTGGATACGCACGTTGTAGTTGGCATCGGCCTTGACGTAGGGGAAGCGCAGCGTCTTGCCGTCCTCGTCCAGTGACCAGCTGCCGGTGAGCGCCGCACCCTTGGTGTCGGTCACCGTGATCAGGGTGTCGAAGGCCTGCGTGCCGACCAGGGGCTCGGTGAACTCGAGCACGAGGGCGAGCTGCCCCTGCCAGGGCTCCGTGCTTGCCGAGGCAAGCGCGAAGCCCGTGGGTGCGGGCGCGGCGGCCGGTTCGGCGCTCACCGGCGCGGCGCCCTGGACTTGCGGCACTTCGTTCTGTGGACGGCTGCAAGCGGCCAGCAGCAACGTCGACACGAAGATCATCAGCGCGCCGGTGCGCAACAGGCGCGAGATGGGCGAGCGCAAATCCATGGCAATTCCCCCAATGGCTGGTGCGGCGAGTATAACCAGTGCGGCAGTCCGGCTGGGCGGGCGGCGCATCCGCAGACCGCGGCGGGAGGAACTGCACTCAGGGCGGGTTCAAGGGTCCTGGGCGAGCATGCGACATGCGTCATCAGAAAGGGACCGCGCCGTGAAGTCGATCGTCAAATGCATGCTGCTGGCAGGGTTGCTGGCCTTGCTCGGTGGCTGCTACTACTACCCGGAGTACGGCTACGTCCGCGGCGATGGCTACTATGGCGACGCCTGGTATGGCAGCGGCTATTACGGCCCGTCCTATGGCTACTACGGCTACGGCTATGGCGGCTACAGCCCGTACTGGTACGGCACCGGCTACTACGGCTGGTATGGCTACTACCCGCGCGGGCACGGCGGCTACCCGGGCATCGAGCGTTCCAATGCCTATCCGGGATATCCGCGCCCGCCGGGCTACAGCGGCAGCCACGAGCGCGGTCAGCCGCCCATGGTCGGCAGCTCGCGCGCGCCATCGCCTTCCTTCGGTCGCCCCGCGTCTTCCTTCTCGCAGCCGACGATGCGCTCGCCAGCGCCGCCGGCCGCGTCGCGACCGTCCGCGCCACGTAGCGTGCCGAGTCCACAGCGGGATCGGTGACGGCAGCCATCAACCCTCGCGCCCGGGGCATGTCTCGCTCGGATCATGACCCGGGCGGTCGCGCTCGAAATTACGGTTGCGCCACCCAGCGCGCGTACTCGCGTGGCGAGATGCGACCGTCGCGATTCGAATCGGCATGGATGAAGTCATTGGCCAGCGGCGGATAGGCGGCCGCCGCTGCGACGCTGATGTAGGGCTGGCCCTGCGCCAGCTGTGCGAACGTCGGCGGCGGGCCGAAGTTGCGTGGCGCGGGCTGACCCCAGTGGACGATCAATTCGCCGTTAGCGCGCGGGATCACGGTGGTTTGCGTGTCCTGTGCCGAAGCCGCCGTCGCGCAGAGGCCGAGGGCGGCGAGCGGGGCGAGCAGGGATGCTGTCAACTTCATGGGTTCACCTCGTTCCTGGCCAGAGCCGCAGGCGCGGTCGGCACCTGCGGCACATGGGTGGCATGATGGCGTCGGGGCACTTAACCTTCACTGACATGCCGGCCATGCCGGTCGGCAAGTCGCCTCCCACCCTTGGTGCCGGCCCGCCTGCGCCTGCATGATGCTGCTCGCAACGCACATGATCACGCAACGCTGCCCTCCGGCATTCCTGGCCAGGCAACTTGGCAGCCTGGTGCTGGCGGGCGCCATCGCCAGCGCGCCGGGATGCGGCGGCGCGGACGCACCACCTGCCTCGCTGCCGGCGCAGGTGCCCGTGGCGACGTCCGCGGCACCAACGCCCGCGGCGCAAACGCCCGCACCAGCGGCGGATGCCGTCGTGGTCGGCGTGCCACCGCCCGCCGTCGAGCTGCCACCGGGCCCGGCCGCCGCCTGCGGCGGCGGAGCGGATGAGCGCGCCCCGCGCTCGGCTGCGGTACACCGCTGGGTGGATGGCGCCGGCATCACGCACTATTCGGATCGCCCGCCGACTGTCGAGGCGCGCGCGCATCGCGTGCTCGTGGTCTCCGGCCTGGCGCCGATCAGCATCGAGGCCGCGGGTTACGACGTGAGCCTGCCCGAAGGCCTGCAACAGCAGGCCGTGAACGACGCCCTCGCGGTGGCGCGGGTGCTGCGTGACGAACTGGGCGTGGCGATGCCGACCGACCTCAGGCTGCGCATCGTGTTCGTGCGCTCGGCCGAGGCCTATGCCAGGCTCATCGATGAGCCGTTGCTGGCAGGTTCGGCGGGTGCCTGGTCGAGTGCCAAGCGCACCATCTATCTGCACATGCAGGCCAGCGACGAGGCCAGCTTCGCCGTGCTGCGCCACGAACTCACGCACGCCATCGTGCATGAGGCGGTCGGCGGGCTGCCGTTGCCGCTCAACGAGGGCCTGGCCGAGTATTTCGGCCGGCATGGGGCAGGCCGGGAACTGGGGCAAGCCGAGCGCCGTGCGCTGATCGCCGCCGCGCCTGCAGGCGATGGCAGCGAGGCGCTGGTGGACCTGCTGGCGCGCGATGGCCGTGCGTTCTACGGCAGCGAGGCAGGCTCCACCCGCGAGCAGCGTTACCGGCGCGCCCACGCGCTGGTCGCGCTGCTGATGCAGCGGCCGGTCACGCGCGAGGTGCTGGCCGACGTGCTGGCCGCGCAGCGTCTGGATCCGTGCCGCCCGGTGGCGCTGGAACGCTTGCTCGACCAGCACTATCCGGGCGGACTGGCGGCCCTGGCCGGAGATTGGGCGGCCTTCATGCGCAAGCCGCCGGTCGGGTCTGCACAAGGCTGAATCGCCCGCATGGCTTGAAATCCGCGGCGATGCGGGCCATCTAGCAAGGTCGTCAGGAGCGCGCGCATCAGGCGCCGCAAGACGATCAAGGAGTACCCAATGCTGACCCTCAACGTGCGCGGCCTGCCGCGCAGCGCCACTGAGCAATCCGTCGCCGACATGTTTGGAAAGTTCGGGCGCGTCCACAAGCTGAAGATCGCCACCGATCCGTTCCGCAACGAGTGCCGCGGTTTTGCCGAACTGGCGATGGAGGGCCACGAAGCACGCGCGGCAATCGCGCAACTGGATGGTTCGACCCAGGACGGTTCGACCCTGCGCGTGGGCCTGGCCAGCGACCGTTCGCGCCGCCGGCGCTGAGGATCGACCGGTGCCGGCCGGCTCCTGGCGCCATCGCGGAGAGGCGCCGGAGCGGGGCCTGGCGCGGCGGGGCGGAACGTCGATCCGCGCGCAACTCCGGTCCGGCGCGGCTGGCAAGCGGGTGCCGGCATGTCTTTCCGGATCGCGATAGCCGCCGGAATACCAGGGTCCGGTGGCAGCATTCGATGATGCAACTTGCGCCGCGCGCCGACGCGTGACCTGACGCGTCGGACCCCGGTACGGACGTGGTGCAGCGGGCCGGGTGCGTTATGCTTGCGCGCGCCGAGATCGCCGCCATGTCCACCTACGCAAGCTTTCGCGAGTTCTACCCCTTTTACCTGTCCGAACATGCGGATCGCAACTGCCGACGCATGCACTTCATCGGCAGTTCGCTGGTGCTGGTCGTGGTGATCGCGGCCCTGGTCACGGGTGCGCTGCGCTGGCTATGGCTGGCGCCGGTGTTCGGCTATGGTTTCGCCTGGATCGGCCACTTTGCATTTGAAAGGAACCGGCCGGCGACGTTCCGCCACCCCCTCTACAGCCTGGCCGGCGACTGGATGATGTATTTCGACATCCTGCGCGGCCGGGTGCGGTTGTGAAGGGGTGAGCGCGCCCGCGGCAAGGCTTCCGGCCGTGGCACCGGCCGGCCACACGCGGCTGCGCTACATCGATTCCCTGCGTGCGCTCGGCGCCCTGCTGGTCGTGTGGCTGCACACCCTGCAGAGCTTTGCCGCTCCCGGCGGCCCGGCCGCGGACGGGCGGGCATGGGCGGACGCGGCGCTGGGGCTGGACATCGGTCGCATCGGCGTGATCGTGTTCTTCCTCATCAGCGGCTTCGTGATCCCGTCCAGCCTGCGCATGGATCGGCCGGCGCCGCTCGGCGACTTTGCCATCAAGCGCCTGTTGCGCATCTATCCGGCCTATTGGCTGTCGATTCCGGCCAGCATGTTCGCCGCCTGGTGGTTGTGGGGGCGCCCGTTCGGGCTCGCCGACGCGCTCGTCAACGTCACCCTCCTGCAGGATGTCCTGGGTGTGCCGGCGGCCTCGGGCGTGTACTGGACGCTGCTGATCGAGCTGACCTTTTACGTCCTGTGCATGCTTCTCGCACGCCTCGGCAGCCTCGACAAGGCGATGCATCTCGCGGTTCTCGCGCTGGGCCTGGCGGCGCTGCATGTCGGCATCGTCTTCGTGATGTGGCGCGCAGGATTGCCGGGCACCACCCTCGCGCTGCTGCCATTTCATCTTTCACTGATGCTATGCGGCGCGCTGTACCGCCAATCGCTGTCTCCGGCGGGGCTTGCGCCGCCGGCCGGCCTGCTGCTGCGTGGGCTGCTCGCCTTCTACCTGGTGGTGTTCCCGGCGGCGGCCATGCTGGCGCTCGGGCCGTTGCACAACTACGTCGTCTCGAGCGCCATCGGCGTGGCGATCTTCCACCTGGGCACGCGCTGGCTGCACGTGGAGACCCGCCTGACCGATTGGCTTGGGCGGATCAGCTACTCGATCTACCTGTTCCACATGCCGGTCTACTACCCCTTGCTGTGGTGGCTTGCGCACCAGGCGCAGGATTCGCCGTGGCGCAACCAGCACGTCATCGTCTATGTCCTGGCCAGCACGCTCGCCACGCTGGCCGTGGCCGCGCTGATCTACCGGTTCGTCGAACGCCCGGGCATCCGGCTTGGCCGGCGCTGCGCGGCCTGGTACGGCCGCCGCGTGCTGGCGCGAGCAGGCGTGCCTGGCGCCGCCGCGGCGCCTGCCCTCGGCCGCGTGGGCAGCCAGGCCTGAGGTGCGGGCAGCGCGGGATCGCGCCGGCGCTCGTGACAAGGCGCGGCGCGCGGGACCGCGGGGCGCTTCATCGATAGTCGCGGTGGCAGTCGTCGCAGGCCTGCGCGATCCGGGTCAGAGCCGTGGTCTGCGCCGCGCAGGCGGCCGCCGGATCCCAGTCGGCAATCGCGCGCTCCAGTCCCTGCGCATACTGGGTGAACACGCGATCCTTCGCACCGTCGGGCAGCAAGGCTGCTTCGATATCCGTGGCCAGCAGGGTCAGGTGCCGGTGCGCGGACTCGGCGGCCGCCGGTGCACACTGGTTGGCGTGCGCGGCGCGCCGCGCCGTGGAAAGTTCGTGCTGCATCACGTTCATCACGCCACGTGGCCAGGCGTGGCGGCGCGCCACGGTGTTGACCACCATGCTGGCGGCGATGGCGCCGAAGACGAGGCCGACGATCAGGCAAACCAGGTAGCGCATCGCGAAGAGGTTCCAAAAGGCGCCATGGTAGCCGTGGCCAGGAAGGGCGTCGAACCAGGCGTGGGGTCAGTCCGTCGGCGCCTCGAAGCCGGCGCGGAAGATGACCATGCCCGGGGTCGCCCAAAGCGCATAGGCCGATTCGCTGAACTCGCCGGCGTCGCCATGGTTGCCCCATAGCGGTTCGATGCGGATTTCCAGCCGCGTCGTCCCGGCGGCCACGGCGAGCGGCGCATCCTGTTCCTGCCAGCGACGCAGCGTGTCGGGGCGCAGCGGCGGGAAGCTTCCGGCGGGCTGGCCATTGATGATGATGCGCGCGGCCTGGCCGCCCGCGGCAGCGTCGGCGATGCGCCGCAGGCGCAGGTTTGCCGCCGGTTCGGGCAGGTCCATGCGGAACTGGCTGGCCCCCGCACCGGCGCGGCAGACCAGGGCGCTGCGCGGGGTGCCGGCGGCGTCGCTGAAACGGCCATCCAGGCGGCTGCAATCGGCGCCTGCGGGCGGCGTCCAGGCATGCCGTACCACGGCCCAGGGATCGCCGACTTCCAGCCGTGCCACGGGCACCAGTGCGCGCTGGTCGCTGGCGTATCCGCGTGCCACGGTCGCCATGCACACGTCCAGGGGTTCCGCGGGCGATGCACCGGCTTCCTGCAGTACTTCGATGCCGTCGGCGAAGTTTGGCGCATCGGCCAGCAGCAGCCGCCACATCGCGCTGACGCCCTGGGGATCGACCAGGCTGGCGCCGGACCAGGGCTGGCGGTAGGGCTGGCCCCAGTTGAAGTAGAAGCCGCCGTTATAGAAGTCTTCCAGACCGGTGCCCGGCCAGGCCGGCGCCAGCATGCCGTCGAAACGGATGCGCGTGTCGCCTTCGAGATAGTGCGGGTCGCCGGCCCCGTGTGCGCTGAAGTGGCCGCCAAGCGCCATCAGACGCCCGCTGCCGGAAAGCGCCAGCAGGCGATGTTCATGGGTCGGGCCGCCGGTGCTGCAGGCCGCATGTTCGAGCGCGAAATGGCGCGCGGCGCCCGCGGCCGGGGCGCCCGGATCGATGGACCAGTCCACGCGCATGGGTCCGGTCGTGCCCGCTGACAAGTTGCGCAGTCGGATCAGCAGGTCGCCACGAAATGGCATGGGCCACCACGAATAGAGCCGGTTTCCGGCGTCCCGCCCCTGCAGCGGCGAACGCATGGGCAGGGCCTGTGCGGCTTCGACGCCGAAGGCCGCGGTCAGCGGAAGTGCCAGCACGGGTTCGCCGTCGGCTTCGATCTCCAGTTGCACGTTTGCCCAGGCGGCCGGGTCGGCATCGATGCGCAAACCCGCCAGCGTACCGCCGCCGGGTTGCGCGATGACATGAGCCTCGCCCGGCGCCAGGGAGAAGGAAGACGTCTGCATGCCGAGGCCGCGCGACCATGGATCCTCGCCTGTCGCAGCGAGGAACTCACGCAGTTGCAGGAAGGCATCGGCCACGCTGAAGTCGCTGGTCACGCTGCCGGGCGGCAGGCGCTGGGCGTCGATCTGGTACCACAGCCGGGGCGGCGAGGGCGCTGTCGCCATGCTGCATGGCCCGTCGAGATCGAGCCCGGTCAGCGCAATGCGCAGTCCCTGCCGAAACGCGATGGGCACGTAGCTGGTGTAGCCGCCGCTGCCCGACGTGCGGTCAAACACCAATGGCGCGGTAAAGGGCAGGGTGGAGCCGTCGAACAGTCGCGCCAGCGGCAGGTCGAGCAGGGGTTGCGTGGCTTCGCCGAAGTACAGTCGCACGCGCAGCGTCTCGTCGAGACAGGTCGCCGTGGGCCCGCCACTGGTCAGCCACAGGCGGGTGACCGCGCCGGCGCCCGGATCATCGAACAGCACGACTTCGCCGGCGTCCCGGTACAGCCAGCGGTCGGGGTAGGGGTTCGCGGCGGGCGGTTCGCTGCCCACGCCATGGCGGTCGTAGCGGCAGTTGTCGCTGCAGAAACTCGAAACCTCATGGGAAACCATGGCCGGCTCCAGGCGGCTCATCGCCTCCGGCGCCAGCCAGGGCGCCCATGCCGGACTCGCGGCCCACGCCGGACCCGCCAGGCAGCCGAGCGTGACCACCAAGGCCAGGGCCAGACGCTTCGCCGTCGACCTGCGACCTGGGCGCAAGGGATCGGCAAGCAAGCTTGCCCAGACCCCGCGTGTGCTCATTTCATCCCTCCCCGCCACGGTGGGCCACCCCGTGCGACGCTGGCGTCTCGGCGCCCGGCTCGGCCGACCACGCTGCGATGAACGCCGCCGCCCGGCAGGCCGGGAAGCGGGCCGACCCTTGCCTGCGTATCGGGCCGGCCACAGGTTAGCGCCTCGCGGCGCACGCTTCGATCACCCGGCCGCGGTGTTACTCTTCGCGCCCGCATGGACATGCAAATCTCCGATCCCAGATTCCACGGCATCGATCGCCTGTATGGCGTGGGCAGTGTCGCGCGCCTGCGGCGCGCGCGGGTCTGCGTGGTCGGCATCGGCGGGGTCGGCTCCTGGGTAGTCGAGGCGCTGGCGCGCAGCGGTGTGGGGCACCTGGCCCTGATCGATGCCGACGATGTCTGCCTGAGCAATACAAATCGCCAGCTGCATGCGCTGGAGGGCGAATACGGCAGGTCCAAGGTCGAGGTAATGGCGCAGCGCGCGCGCCGCATCCAGCCGGACATCGAGGTCGATCCGCTGGCCCAGTTCCTGACCCCGGGCAACCTCGCCAGCCTGCTCGGTCGCGGCTACGATCTGGTCATCGACTGCTGCGATGCATTCCGCGTCAAGGTGGAAACCATCGCCTGGTGCCGGCGCCGCAAGTTGCCGCTCATCACCTGCGGTTCGGCCGGCGGCCGCACCGATCCGACGCTGGTTTCGGTGCGCGACCTGTCGCGGACCGAGCACGATGCCCTGCTCGCCCTGGTGCGCAAGAAGCTGCGCGAGGAATTCCACTTCCCACGCGGCCCGAAGCGCTATTTCGGTGTGCAGGCGGTCTATTCGCGCGAGAACGTGCGTTATCCGCAAGCCGACGGCAGCGTCTGTGGCCTGCGCCCGGCCGGCGGCGATTCGTTGAAGCTCGATTGCGGCGGCGGCCTGGGTGCCGCGGCCCACATCACGGCCGCGTTCGCGTTCGCGGCCGTTTCGCGGGCCCTGCCACGCCTGCTCGCCAGCGCCGCGAAGGACGAAGAAGCCTGACCTGATGGATGCCCGGCTTGGTGAAGAAGAGGGGCTTGCGGAGCGTGCAGGGCGCATGCGCGCCTGACCGGCCACGCTGGAACGGTGGCGGATGGAGCGTTGCGGCGCACGTGGCGGGCTTGCGTGCCCGCGCCATGGATATCCGAACGCGCAGGCGGGCAGGCCGCGTCCGAGCGTCATGCTCTCGACATCCAGCGACATGGGAGGAACCACGATGGCCCCGATCAAACGTGCAACGGGAAATGACGAGCGCTCTGCGGCGGGTCGCATCGACGCGCAGATCCGGGCGCTGGATGATTGGCGCGGCCGGACCCTGGCTCGGGTTCGCGAACTGATCCGACGCGCGGATCCGGAAGTCACCGAAGAAGTGAAATGGGTGAAGCCGAGCAACCCTGCGGGCGTGCCGGTCTGGTCGCACGACGGGATCATCTGTACGGGTGAAACGTACAAGGACAAGGTGAAGCTGACCTTCGCGCGCGGCGCTTCCCTCGAGGACCCCGCCAGGCTCTTCAACGCCAGCCTGGAGGCCGGCACCCGGCGCGCCATCGACATCCACGCAGGCGATGTCATCGACGAAGCGGCGTTCGCGAGGCTGATCGAGGCCGCGGTGGCGCTCAACCGGTCGAAGCTGCAGGGCTGAGCGCGGGCGGCCCGCGCATGTCAGGGAGAACGCGCGACCCGCGCGGGCCTGGCATCGTGCGTTGTGCCGCGGGGCCCGGATCCCCCACGCGGACGCGGCTCAAGGCGGAGGCGCGTCGCCAGGTGTCCAGCGTCCGGCTGCCAGGCCGAACAGGCGCCGCGCGTTGGCCGTCGTGGCGCGGGCGATGTCATCCGGTGATTCGTCGCGCAGTTCCGCCACCACCCGGCACACCTCGGCCAGGCGCGCCGGTTCGTTGCGTTCGCCGCGGTGGCCGTGGAGGGGCTGGTCGGGCGCATCGGTTTCCAGCACCAGGAACTCGATCGGCATCCCGCTCACGATCCTGCGCAGGCGCCGGGCGCGCGGCCAGGTCACCGGACCGCCGATGCCGATGAGAAAGCCCAGTGCCCACAGCTGGCGCGCCTGCTCGGGGCTGCCGGAGAAACTGTGCACGACGCCGCGCAAGCTGCCGACGCGGCGCAGCGCCAGGGTGACTTCCTCCAGCGCGCGGCGGGCGTGCAGGATCAGTGGCAATTCGAACTCGCGCGCGAGCTCGAGCTGCGCGTTGAAATAGCCGCGCTGGGCCTCGGCGTCGGCGTCCTCGATCCAGAAGTCGAGGCCGCATTCGCCCACCGCCACCGGCCGCTCGCGTTGCAGCCAGTCGCGCAGCAGGGCGAGATGCTCCGGCCGGTGTTGGCCCGTGAACATCGGATGCAGGCCCCAGGCGGGATGCAGGCCGTCGTGGGCGCGGCACAGTGCGCCGATCGGCCCGAAGCCGGTCACGCCGATGGCCGGGATGACCTGGGTGGTCACGCCGGCCGCGCGCGCGCGGGCGATCACGTCGTCGCGGTCGGCGTCGAACTCCGCTGCATCGAGATGGCAGTGCGAGTCGGTCAGCACGCGCTGCGTCAGGGCCGCGTCGCGCGGCGGTGGGGAAGCTGCCGCAGGATGGACGGGGTGTCCAGCGGCGGGCGTTGGCTGACCGGTTCCGCCGGCGCCGTGGTGCCACCCGGGATGCTGCGGGTGCCGGTGTGGTCCGGGTCCAGCCAGTCGCGCAGGCGCTGGTCCGCGCTGGCGCCATCCCAGGCGATGGCGAACTTGCCGTAACAGTCGCCGCCGTTGTCGGGCCGGGTGGGTGCGCTGCTGCTGCATTGCGCGTTGCCGCCGCTCAGCATGCCGATCAGGCGGCGCGCCCCGTCGCCGGCACCCGCCGGGGCGAACAGGCCGGATCCGGACGAGCCGCCTTCGGTGGTGCCCTGGCTATACGGGCCGGTCTGCCAATGCGTGTTCGCCGGACCGCCGTACACGGTGCAGTTCCTGATCGTCGCCGGGCGCGGACCGGCGGTGATCTTCTTCACGTCGCCGGAGGGGTGGTGGATACCGATGGTGCCACTGGGCGTGGTGTTGGTGGCGTCCCAGCCGGCGCGGTACACGTTCCACGCGGCGGCGGGCGCCTCCTTGAGCTCGAGCAGGCTGAAATCCACGTCGGCGCGCGCCGCGCGCAACCAGGCGCCGCTCTGGTTGTCCTTGAAGAAACCCCCGGTCGGCATGCCCAGGCTCTGGCAGCGCGTGGACTGGTAGTTCCAATAGACGGAGATGGAGTTGGCTTCCGCGGCGCTGTCGATGCAGTGCCCGGCGGTCAGGAACCAGTTCTTGCGCGTGCGCGGCACGTCGGCGAGCAGGGTGCCGCTGCACATGTAGTACTGGCCGTCGTCATCGTTGCGGAACTCGATATAGGCGACCGCGCGGATCTCGTCCGCATAGGGCTGCCCAAGGTCGCAGACCACATCGATGTTGCATTCGCCGGAAGCGCCGGGCTGGCCGATCTTGCTGCGCCCGAACACGTCGCGAAAGCCGGCACCGACGACGCCCAGGCGCAGCTGGCCGGCCTCGATGGACTGGCCGGCCGGTACGTGCAGCTCGATGATGGCGCTGTCGCCGGGCAGCACCGGCGCCTCGAAGCGGCCGTCGTTGTCGTCGGCGATGGTGTAGGGGCCTTGCCAGTAGTCGTCGGCGCCGATCACGTGCAGGCTTGCGCCGGTGGGCAGCCTGAACACGTCGAAGCCCAGGCGCAGGTCGGTCGCGCCGCTCACGCGCACCCGCGCCCGCCACAGTTGCGAGCCATCGGGCAGGTTGTCGATGCGGCCCTGCAAGGTCGGTGCGACGGCGGTAGCCAGGCTCTCGGCGACCTGCGCGCGCTTGACCTGCATGCCGGGTGCGCGCAGCGCCCGGTCGGCATCGCGCAACAGCGCCGCGGCATCGATGCTGCCGAGATCCTCGATGGCGAGATTGAAGCCGACCTTGGTCGGATGGGTCAGGCTGTAGGGCGGTTCACCCTGGCGCGCGACGCTGGTGCCGGCGGCGACGAACAGGGCGAGGGCGGTCAGGACGACGATGGAGTGAAGATGGCGCATTTTGGATTCCATGCGAAAGCCGAGCCCGATGGTAGCCCGAAGGCAGCAGGTGGATGCAATCTGGCTGCCGGGTCGATACGATCGGCTCATCTTCGGAGGAGACCTTCATGCAGAGCGGCAACCCCACCCTGAACCAGAACACCTTCCTCGACGTCGGCAGCGGCCGGGTCCTGTCCGGCGAGGGCGCGATGACGATGAACGGCACGGTCAACAAGACCGCCTTCCTGCTCATCCTCGCGCTGGTCGGCGCCATGTTCAGCTGGAGCCGCTACGCCGGCCCGGAGAGCATTCCCGGCCTGATGCCGCTCGCCATCGGCGGCGCCGTCGTCGGCCTCGTACTGGCGCTGGTGACGGTCTTCAAGAAGACCTGGGCGCCGATCACCGCGCCGTTGTATGCCGCGATCCAGGGCGTTTTCATCGGCGCGATTTCAGTCATCTTCGAGGCGCGCTTCCCGGGCATCGTGATGCAGGCGGTCGGTCTCACGTTCGGCGTGATGGCCGCCATGCTGATGGCCTATCGCAGTGGCCTGATCCGCGCCACCGAAAAGTTCAAGCTCGGTGTGGTCGCGGCCACCGGCGGCGTGCTGCTGCTCTACCTGGCCAATTTCGTGATGGGCTTCTTCGGCCATTCGATCGGCATCGTCACTTCCAACAGCGCCATGGGCATCGGCTTCAGCCTGGTGGTGGTGGTGATTGCCGCGCTGAACCTCATCCTCGACTTCGACCTGATCGAATCGGGCGTTGCCCAGGGCGCACCCAGGTACATGGAGTGGTACGGAGCGTTTGCCCTGGTGGTGACGCTGGTGTGGCTGTACCTGGAGATGCTGCGGCTTCTTTCGAAGGTGCAATCCAGGAACTGACGGCCACCCGTCGGGCAGCGCGGGTGGCCGCGCGGAGCCGGGGCAGGCGCGGTTTGCGCAGGCCACCTGCGGCTACGGCGGCCGCCCGAGCGCGCCGCCTGCCAAGTCCCGCTGGGGACGGGCGGCGCTCAGCGCTTCTGCGCGAGCATCAGGCCATCGCCCACCGTGAGCAGGACCGGCGCGACGCGCTGGTCGCCGTGGATCTTTGCGTTGAGCCGGCTCAGTGCCGCGCTGTCCGCATCACCGGGCGCGGGGTCGATCACGCGCCCGGACCAGAGCATGTTGTCGAGCGCGATGATGCCGCCCGGTCGCAGCAGGTCCAGGCAGCCCTCGTAATAGGCGTCGTAGCCCGCCTTGTCGGCATCGATGTAGGCGAAGTCGAACGGGTGTCCGGTTTCTTCGCGCAGGCGGGCAAGCGTCTCGATGGCCGGTCCGAGGCGCAGCTCGATGCGCTCGGCAATCCCGGCTTCCTTCCAGTAGCGCCTGGCGATCTGCGTCCATGCCTCGCTGACGTCGCAGCAGACCAGCTGGCCATCGGCGGGCAGGGCACGGGCGATGGCCAGCGCGCTGTAGCCGGTGAAGGTGCCGATCTCGATCGCGCGCCTGGCGCCGAGGCAGCGCACCAGCAGCGCCAGCAGCGCGACCTGGTCGGCGCCGGTCTGCATGCCGCCCTGCGGCAGTTGCAGGGTTTCCTCGCGCAGGCGCCGGGCAAGGGCGTCTTCGCGGGTGTGCTCTAGGACGTAGTCTTCGATGGGCTGCGGGATGACGATGTCGCGGGGCATGCAGGTCCTCGGCTCGGGGTGGGGAAGGTCAATCGCGGTGTGCGGCGTTGCGGTCGCGACCGGCGCCGAGGCGCCGGTCCAGGTCGCCGAAGAGCTTCTTGAACAGGCGCGAGAGCTTGCCGCGCCGGGTCTTGCGGAGCTTCTCCTCCTCGCTGGTCAGCCAGGCGATCTGGATCACGCGGCGCTCGCCTTCGTGGGGCAGGTGGCCATGGAACGAATTGTCGGCGCGGGCGAACGCAGCCAGGTTGCCATACAGCGGACGCAGCTCCGGCACGACCAGGTCGTCGATGTCGTCGATGCGGTTGAGGAACCTCAGGCAGCCGCCGCTGATCGCCGGCCATTCCTCGTTGAGATAGACCAGCGCGGTGACGATTTTCGAGCGGCTGTCGGTATGGATGGTGCCGTGACGCTTGTTGAGGAAGCGGCACAGCGTGACCAGGTGCGGGTATTGCCCGAGGTGCGGGATGCCCAGCCGTGCGCCGATGGCGTCGGCAAAGGCCGGCGCGGTGAGCTCGTCGATCAGGCGGTTGACCGACGGGCCGCAGTCCTCGCGCTGCCAGGGAAAGAAGCCGGCGCTCGGGTAGCGCGGGAAGTCGCGGGCCAGTTCCTCGCGCGCCGAATCGGGCACCTGGTCGCGCGCAATCAGGAAATGGAAGGGTTCGCTGCGCACCAGCGTCGTCGGCGCGTCCAGGCGCGCCGGATCGAGCAGGCGGGGTGGCTGCTCGGCACTGGATTGAAGGGGCAGGGTGGTTGCGTTCATGGCCGGACCCGGGCAGGGAACAATGCTTCGATTGTAGTGCCGCGATGGACAGCCGGCAGCGCGATCCCTAGAATATGCGCTCGCCTCGATTCCTTTTCCCCGGACTGGCTCGCGCCAGGCTGCGGGCGCCGTCGCATTCGGTGCGCGCAATCCGGCGTACCCTGAACCTCACGGGCGAACGCATGACCATTCCCGCTCTCCTTGCCCTCGCCGATGGCAGCACGTTCCACGGCGTTTCAATCGGCGTGCCCGGCCAAACGGTCGGCGAAACCGTATTCAACACCGCCATGTCGGGCTACCAGGAGATCCTGACCGATGCGTCCTACGCACGGCAGATCGTCACCCTGACCTATCCGCACATCGGCAACACCGGCTGCAACGCCGCCGATGACGAATCGGACCGCGTGCAGGCCGCCGGCCTGGTCATCCGCGATCTGCCGCTGATTGCCAGCAACTGGCGCAGCGAGGAAAGCCTGGGCGCGTATCTCGAGCGCAACCAGGTGGTCGCCATCGCCGGCATCGATACGCGCCGCCTCACCCGCATCCTGCGCGAAGGCGGCGCCCAGGGCGGCTGCATCGTCGCCGGTGCGGAGCTTTCCGCCGCCGCGGCGATCGAGGCGGCACGGGGTTTCCCCGGTCTGGCCGGCATGGACCTGGCCAGGGTCGTATCACGCAAGGCGCCCACGGTGTGGCGACAGGGTTGCTACGACCTCGACAGCCGCAGCTTCCTGCAGCCGGAGGCACGCTTTCGCGTGGTCGCCTACGACTATGGCACCAAGCGCAACATCCTGCGCCTGCTGGTGGATCGCGGCTGCGAGTTGACCGTGGTGCCGGCGCAGACACCGGCCAGCGAAGTGCTGGCGATGCAGCCCGATGGCGTCTTCCTGTCCAACGGTCCGGGCGACCCGGAGCCTTGCGATTACGCGGTCGAGGCCCTGCGCGAATTCCTGCGCGTGAAGCTGCCGATGTTCGGCATCTGCCTTGGCCACCAGCTGCTCGGCCTGGCGGTGGGTGCACGCACCATGAAGCTCAAGTTCGGCCATCATGGGGCCAACCATCCGGTGCTGGATCTGGACAGCGGCCGGGTGATGATTTCCAGCCAGAACCACGGCTTCGCCATCGACGAGGCCAGCCTGCCCGCCAATGCGCGCGCCACCCACCGTTCGCTGTTCGACGGCACCCTGCAGGGCATCGCCCTCAGCGACGCACCGGCCTTCAGTTTCCAGGGCCATCCGGAAGCCTGCCCCGGTCCTCATGACGTGGCGGCCCTGTTCGATCGCTTCATCCAGCTCATGGAGGCGCACGCGGCTACCGCGGCGTAATGAAATGACCCGAACCAGCCTTTGCATCCTTGCCGCCGCCAGCCTGGCGCTGGCGCCCCTGTATGCCGGCGCGGCCGCGCCGGCCACGCCGCCGGCAGCCCAGGTCGCTTCCGGCGAAGCGGTCGCCTATGCCGACCTGGAGCATCGCCTGGGCGCCGAGCTGGTGATCGAAACCACGCTCAACACGGTGCGTCGCGGCGTGCTCGTCAAGTACACCAATCCGGCGCTCACGCTGCGCCTGGGCCCGGATCACGGCTCGATCCAGCTGTCCGTGCCGCGCGAGACGATCCGCAGCGTGCGCGTGCTCGATGCGGCGCCGCAGCCGGCGGCACAACCCGAAGGAAAGTAACCCAGGTGCCCAAGAGAACCGACCTCAAGACCGTCCTCATCATCGGCGCGGGCCCGATCGTCATCGGCCAGGCCTGCGAGTTCGACTATTCCGGCGCCCAGGCCTGCAAGGCCCTGCGCGAGGAAGGCTACCGCGTGGTGCTGGTGAACTCGAACCCGGCCACCATCATGACCGACCCCGGCATGGCCGACGCGGTGTACATCGAGCCGATCAACTGGCGCACGGTCGAGAAGATCATTGCCAGGGAGCGGCCCGAGGCCGTGCTGCCGACGATGGGCGGGCAGACCGCGCTCAATTGCGCGCTGGACCTGGCCGACCACGGCGTGCTGGACAAGTACAGGGTCGAACTGATCGGCGCCTCGCGCGACGCCATCCGCATGGCCGAGGACCGCGAGCTGTTCAAGCAGGCCATGGCCGACATCGGCCTGGACTGCCCGCGCGCGCAGATCGCGCGCAGCTACGAGGAAGCGGTCGAGGCGCAGGCCAGGGTCGGTTTTCCGACCATCATCCGCCCCAGCTTCACGCTCGGCGGCAGCGGCGGCGGCATTGCCTACAACCGCGAGGAGTTCGAGGAAATCGTCAAGCGTGGCCTGGATCTTTCGCCCACCCACGAGGTGCTGGTCGAGGAGTCGGTGCTGGGCTGGAAGGAGTTCGAGATGGAAGTGGTCCGCGACAGTGCGGACAACTGCATCATCGTGTGCTCGATCGAGAACTTCGACCCGATGGGCGTGCACACCGGCGACTCGATCACGGTCGCCCCGGCGCAGACCCTGACCGATCGGGAATACCAGCGCATGCGCGATGCCTCGATCGCCATCCTGCGCAAGATCGGCGTCGATACCGGCGGCTCGAACGTGCAGTTCGGCGTCAATGCCGAGGACGGGCGCATGGTGGTCATCGAGATGAACCCGCGCGTGTCGCGTTCGTCGGCACTGGCCTCCAAGGCGACCGGCTTTCCGATCGCCAAGGTAGCCGCCAAGCTGGCCGTCGGCTACACGCTGGATGAGCTCAGGAACGAGATCACCGGCGGCCGGACCCCGGCCTCGTTCGAGCCGGCGATCGACTATGTCGTCACCAAGATCCCGCGCTTTGCCTTCGAGAAGTTCCCG
Source organism: Dokdonella sp. (assembly GCA_023228465.1). GTDB lineage: Bacteria > Pseudomonadota > Gammaproteobacteria > Xanthomonadales > Rhodanobacteraceae > Dokdonella_A. Next base: position 69,339 of record JALOBC010000011.1, read on the forward strand.
GCCACCGATTCGCGCCTCACCACGCAGATGAAATCGGTGGGCGAGGTGATGGCCATCGGCCGCACCTTCCAGGAATCCCTGCAGAAGGCCCTGCGCGGCCTGGAAACCGGCAAGAACGGCCTCGATCCGACCGGGCTGGATCTGGGCGTTCCCGAGGATCTGGCGCGCCTCAAGCGTGAGCTGCGCGAGCCGGGGCCGGATCGTGCGTTCTACGTCGCCGACGCGTTCCGCGCCGGCCTGGCGCGCGAGGAGGTGTACGGCCTCACCCACATCGACCCCTGGTTCCTGGTGCAGATCGAGGACCTGGTGCGCGTCGAGGGCGAGGTGCGGGCGGGCGGGCTCGCGGCGCTGGACGCCGCGCGCATGTTCGAGCTCAAGCGCAAGGGCTTTTCCGATGCGCGCCTGGCACGCCTGACCGGCACCGACGAGAACGCCCTGCGTGCACTGCGCCGCGCGTTCAACGTGCGCCCGGTGTACAAGCGCGTGGATTCGTGCGCCGCGGAATTCGCCACCACCACCGCCTACCTGTATTCGACCTACGAGGAAGAATGCGAAGCGGCGCCCAGCGACCGCGACAAGATCATGGTGCTCGGCGGCGGCCCCAACCGCATCGGCCAGGGCATCGAGTTCGACTATTGCTGCGTGCACGCGGCGCTGGCGCTGCGCGAGGATGGGTTCGAGACCATCATGGTCAACTGCAACCCGGAAACCGTGTCGACCGATTACGACACCTCCGACCGACTCTATTTCGAGCCGGTGACGCTGGAGGATGTACTGGAAATCGTCGACAAGGAACGGCCCAGGGGCGTGATCGTGCAGTACGGCGGGCAGACCCCGCTCAAGCTCGCGCGCGCGCTGGAAGCGGCCGGCGTGCCGATCATCGGCACCAGTCCCGACTCCATCGACCTGGCCGAGGATCGCGAGCGTTTCCAGAAGCTGATCGAGAAGCTCGGCCTGCGCCAGCCGCCCAACCGCATCGCCCACAACGCGGAAGAAGCGCTGGTGCTGGCGCGCGAGATCGGCTACCCGCTGGTGGTGCGGCCAAGCTACGTGCTCGGCGGCCGGGCCATGGAGATCGTGCATGACGACGCCGACCTTGCGCGCTACATCCGCGAGGCGGTGCGCGTTTCCGACACCTCGCCGGTGCTGCTCGACCGCTTCCTCGACCATGCCGGCGAGGTGGATGTGGATATCGTCGCCGATGCGCAGGGCAACGCGCTGATCGGCGGCGTGATGGAGCACATCGAGGAAGCCGGCGTGCATTCGGGCGATTCCTCCTGCGCGCTGCCGCCTTATTCGCTCACGCCGGCGGTGCAGGACGAATTGCGCCGCCAGGTGACCCTGCTCGCGCGTGAGCTCAAGGTGGTCGGCTTGATGAACACCCAGTTCGCGGTGCAGGGCGAGAACATCTTCATCCTCGAAGTGAACCCGCGTGCCTCGCGCACGGTGCCCTTCGTGTCCAAGGCGACCGGCGTGCCGCTGGCCAAGATCGCCGCGCGCTGCATGACCGGGCGCTCGCTGGCCGAGCAGGGCGCCACGCGCGAAGTGGTGCCCAACTACTGGTCGGTGAAGGAAGCCATCTTCCCGTTCCTCAAGTTCCAGAACGTCGATCCCATTCTCGGCCCGGAAATGCGCTCGACCGGCGAGGTGATGGGCGTCGGGCGCAGCTTCGGCGCGGCGTTTGCGCGCGCGCACGAGGCCGCCGGCATTGCCGCCCCCACGCGCGGCAAGGCGTTCCTGTCGGTGCGCGATGCGGACAAGGAACGCCTGGTGGAAGTCGCCCGCGACCTGCTGCGGCGCGGCTTTTCCATCGTCGCCACCGGCGGCACGCATGCTCACCTGGAAGCCCACGGCGTCGCCTGCGAGCGCATCAACAAGGTCATGGAAGGGCGCCCGCACATCGTCGATCTCATCAAGAACGGCGAGATTGCCTTCATCGTCAACACCACGGAAGGCAAGCAGGCCATCGCCGATTCCTTCTCGATCCGCCGCGAGGCGCTGCAACAGCGCGTCACCTACTCGACCACCCTGAGCGGCGCCTGGGCCCTGCTGCACTCGCTGGACTTCCGCGACAACGCCGACGTGCACAGCCTGCAGGAACTGCACCGCGAACTGGCCTGAGCCACCGCGCCGGCTGCGTTGCCGGCGCATGCCGGACGCGGTACAAGGGCACTTATCCGACCGCCGGCTGGGCTTGCGTCCACCGGCGGTCCGGCTTTCATTACCACACTGGATGCTGGCCGGCAGAGGTTCCGGCCTTCCAGGCAAGGCAACAGGAGTGCTGCAAGCATGAATCGCATCCCGCTGACCCAGAAGGGCGCCGAGCGCCTGCGTGGCGAGCTCGTCCGGCTCAAGAGCGAAGAACGCCCGCGCATCATCGCGGCCATCGCCGAGGCGCGTGCGCATGGCGACCTCAAGGAAAACGCCGAGTACCACGCTGCGCGCGAGATGCAGGGCTTTGTCGAAGGACGCATCAAGGAACTCGAAGCGACGCTGTCCTACGCCGAGATCGTGGATACCAGCCGCCTCAATGCCGGCAAGCGCATCGTGTTCGGCGCCACCGTCGATCTGCTCGATGAAGACTCGGACGAGGAAGTCAGCTACCAGATCGTGGGTGAGCTGGAAGCGGATCTGAAGCAGGGCCAGATTTCGGTCACATCGCCCATCGCGCGCGCGCTGATCGGCAAGAGTGAAGGCGACAGCTTCGAGTTCGAGGCGCCCAACGGCACGCGCAGCTATGAGATCGTCGGCGTGCGCTACGGCGCCTGAGCGGGCGTGAAGCCGGTCAGCATCCGCCGCCGCCCGCCGGTTCCGGTCGCGGGCTGGCCGGACAGCGTGCATCCCCTGCTGGCGCGGGTGTATGCGGCGCGCGGCCTCACCCCCGCGGGGCTGGCCGGCCAGCGCATGGCCAGCCTGCTGCCGCCGGCTGCCATCGACGGCATCGACCAAGCCTGCGCGCTGTTGGCCTCGGCCATCGCCGAGGACCTGCGCATCTGCGTGGTCGGCGATTTCGATGCCGACGGCGCCACCGGCACGGCGGTGGCGGTGCGCGGCTTGACGCTGCTGGGCGCGCGCCGGGTCGGCTACCGCGTACCCAACCGCGCGCGCGAAGGCTATGGCCTGTCGGTCGCCCTGGTGGAATCGCTGGCCGGCGCCGACCAGCCCGACCTGATCCTCACCGTGGACAACGGCATCGCCAGCCTTGCCGGGGTCGCCGCGGCCAATGCGCTGGGCATGCGCGTGATCGTCAGCGACCACCACCTGCCCGGCGCGCAGCGCCCGGACGCGGCGGCCATCGTCAATCCGCAGCTCGCGGCCGACACGGCGCCGCAACTGCGCAACCTGGCGGGCGTGGGGGTGATGTTCTACCTGTTGCTGGCCCTGCGCGCCCATCTGCGCGCGAGCGGCACCTGGTCGCGGCCGGGCGTGGCGGAGCCCGATCTTGCAGTGCTCCTGGACCTGGTTGCGCTGGGCACGGTGGCCGATCTCGTGCCGCTGGATGCCAACAACCGCATCCTCGTCGCCGCCGGCCTGCGGCGCATCCGTGCCGGGCGCGCCTGCGCCGGCGTCGCTGCGCTGTTCCGTGCCGCGCGGCGCGATCCGGCCAGGGCGGTGGCAGCCGATCTTGGTTTCGCGCTGGGCCCGCGCATCAATGCCGCCGGTCGGCTGGAGGACATGGGCCTGGGGATCGAGTGCCTGCTGTGCGATGAGCCTGAACGCGCCGATGCGCTGGCCGCGCGGCTGTCGGCCATCAATGCGGAGCGCCAGGGCCTGCAGGCCAGCATGGTCGAACAGGGCGAGGCCCTGGTCAGCCGGTTCCTGGCCCGGCATGGCGATGCACACCTGCCGCTGGGCATCGTCCTGCACGAACCCGACTGGCATCCCGGTGTGGTCGGCCTGGTCGCCGCCAGGCTGAAGGAACGCCTGCATCGCCCGGTGGTGGCCTGCGCCCCGGCGGGCGCGGATGGCGCGGAACTGCGCGCTTCGGCGCGTTCGATTCCCGGCTTCCACCTGCGCGATGCGGTGGCCGAAGTCGATGCCGCCTGCCCGGGCCTGATCACGCGTTTCGGCGGCCACGCCATGGCCGCCGGCATGAGCCTGCCGGCAGAGAATCTCGCGCAGTTCGCGGCCGAGTTCGATGCGGTCGCGCGCCGGCGCATCGACCCGCAGGCGCTGGAACGCAGCGCCTGGAGCGATGGCGAGCTGGCCCCGGGTGATTTCAGCCACGCCGCCGCGCACGCCCTGCGCTACGCCGGCCCGTGGGGGCAGGGCTTTGCCGAACCGGTGTTCGACAACGCATTTGCGGTGGAAAGCTGGCGCGTGGTCGGCGAGAAGCACCTCAAGCTGCGCCTGCGCGCCGAGGGCGGCGAAGCGGTCGATGCGATCCTCTTCGACGGCCTGGACTGCACGCCGCCCCCGCCCCGCGTGCGCGCCCTGTTCCAGCTCGACCTCAACGAGTGGAACGGCAGCGAACGCCTGCAACTGCTGGTGCGCCAGATCGAGGCGGTGTGACGTGCTGGTTGCAGAAGCAACAGCCTGGGACACGAAGCACACGGAGGGCACGAAGGAAAAGCTGAGGAAGAACAAGAAGAGCGAGGAGCTTTGAACACGGAGGGCACGGAGGGCAGGGAGAAGGGCTGCAGCGGGCTTGCGCTTCTCCTTGTTCGTACGAACCAACTCTTCCGAACGTCATGCCCGCAAAAGTGGACATCCATTTGAACGTATCGCGAGCAGCGATCCATCGCGCCAACCTCTAAGATGCACGGTGCATGGATGCTGGAATAGGGCGGCACCCTCAACGCTTGGGCGGCATCTGCAGCGGACCCACCTCAACCTTGCCCTCGGGTAGCTTCTCGAAAAGGCTGTCCTGCCACTCCCAGTACTGTTCGGGCTTCCAATACTTGTCGGCGTAGTAGAGAGCACCGTCAACGGTTTCAAAATCCCCGTTGGGGAGGCGCAGGCTGACGATAAGTGCACCAACGTGACCGGTACGGCTACCGGTAATTTGCCGACGTGCCAACAACAGAGCCTTGTCTTCGCGCTTCTTGGCGACCTCGTCGCCATATTCATCGAAGACTGCTTGGCCGACCACAACTGCCTGGCGCTGCTCGTCCCTGTCGAGTTCGTGCCAGAACTTTTCACGGGTGGCGATGAAAGCGGGATAGCCGCGCTCGGCGGCGAGATCCGCCCACACGTAGCCCATCACGCGATCCATCGGCACCCCATCTCCGACCCAGAGCATCTGCGCGATCATGGCTTGGGACGGTTTATCCGCATATCGCGCGGCACGGCGGAAAGCAGTGATTGCATCCGTTGCGCGATTTTGTTCGTAGGCTGCTATTCCCTTGTTTCGCCAATAAAGATCTGGATGCGAACGTACAAACGACTCGCGTTGCGTAAAGGGTGGCTGGAGTCCGGAGGCGAGTGAGTATTTCATAGGGGTTCCACACACCAGTGCCAGGATACCCATTATAATGGAGAACTTCCTTGCTAGGGTTTTCATAGTTGAAAAGCGCATGACAATAGTATAAGCTCCGCTACGGGTCAGGGCACATCCTTGTGCCTATTCGAAAACAAAAGCCTTACTCGTCATTCACTTGGAGGGACGCAACAAATACATGGGCCTCCGATGAGCCATGCGCCCCCGTTCACTCCGCATCCTAAGCATTGCACGCAGCCAGGTGGCGGCGCATGAACTGGAGCGAAAGCTTGTGCGATTCCATAGACAAACGACAACGCCACAATAGTTCCAATGACAATGTTCTTTACTTTTATAGAAATAATCTTCATATCAATTATCTCCGTGGAGTAGATGAGGTTGTTCTATAGACAATATAGCATCGAGCGTTTGCTCGACGGCATCGTCTACTGGTCCCACATGCGCCCATTGAACAATACCCTCCCTGTCAACGACGATCATCGTCGGAACCGAATGCACCTGCATCAAGGAAACCATTTTTCTGGATTCGAGCTGCACTACTGGATAGCGACTCTGCCCTTCGGCAACATAGCCTCGGAGCATGTCTGCGGGGACGGCGGAAACGCCGTACATTTCGACGAGTTCACCCGAGTCTACGATCCGCTGATGGATGGCAGCAATTTGAGATTCCATTTCCTTGCAGACGGGGCAGGCGGGACTGAAGAAGTAGAAGACCTGCAAGCGGCCTTGGGGATCTCCAAGCGTGACCGGCGATCCATCCAGCGTTGACGCTGGATATGTTGGAACCCATTCGCCGACCCTTGGCCTTGGCCTGATCTCATCCACCAGTTCCTTCAACTGGTGGATGCGAAAACCGAGCACGACGATCAGCAGCGACAGGCAGATGAATGCTGCGTTGACGAAAACTGAATCCATCCGTTTCATATCGCGTTTCCGTTTTCCAAAACGGTTTCTTTGGGGTCTACCACAATCGCAATGGCGGGTCAAGTGCTTTCGACGACAGGCGCTCGGTGTCGACGTTGGATCGGTGCGCTCACGTTGCGGTCTAAGATGAAGCCGTACGTTCGTGGCCTTATGCGCCCCTCCGTGTTGAAGACTCCTGCTTCTCCTTCGTGTTCTTCGTGCCTTCGTGTCCCCCGTGTTCCAGGTTGTCGCTCTCCCGCACATGTGCGGCGGTGCAGCACGAGTGCGCGATTTGCTATGCTGCGCGGCTTGTCCTTCAAGGTCACCACGTCATGATCGAAACCAATCCGATCCATGCGCGCCTCGCCGATCTCGCCGATCGGGTGGCGTCGCTCAGGGGGTATCTTTGACTTCGATGCCAAGGCCGAACGCCTGGAGGAAGTCACCCGCGAACTCGAAAGCCCGGACGTCTGGGACGACCCGCAGCGCGCCCAGGATCTGGGCCGCGAGCGCGCTTCGCTCGAGCGCATCGTCGGCGGCATCACCAGCCTGACCTCGGACATCGGCGAGGCGCGGGACCTGCTGGATCTGGCCATCGACGAGGACGACGAGGACACCGTGCAGGCGGTCGAAGCGGACTGCGACCCACTCGAGAAGCGGGTCGAGACGCTGGAGTTCCAGCGCATGTTCTCGGGGCCGATGGACGGCGCCAACGCCTTCGTCGACATCCAGGCCGGCGCCGGCGGCACCGAGGCCCAGGACTGGGCGGAAATGCTGCTGCGCATGTACCTGCGCTGGGCCGAGGATCGCGGCTGGAAGACCGAACTGCTGGAAGTGTCGGCCGGTGACGTGGCTGGCATCAAGAGCGCCACCTTCCGCGTCGAGGGCGACCATGCCTACGGCTGGCTGAAGACCGAGATCGGCGTGCATCGCCTGGTGCGCAAATCCCCCTTCGACTCGGACAACCGTCGCCACACCAGCTTCACCTCGGTGTTCGTGTCGCCGGAAGTCGATGACGACATCGACATCGAGATCAATCCGGCGGACCTCAGGACCGACGTGTATCGCTCCTCGGGCGCCGGCGGCCAGCACGTCAACAAGACCGAATCGGCGGTGCGCATCCACCACGAGCCCAGCGGCGTGGTGGTGGCCTGCCAGACCGAACGCAGCCAGCACGCCAACCGCGACCGCGCGATGAAGATGCTGAAGGCCAAGCTCTACGAACTTGAAGTGCAAAGGCGCAATGTCGAGAAGGACAAGGTGGAAGCGACCAAGTCCGATATCGGCTGGGGCAGCCAGATTCGCAACTACGTGCTCGACCAGTCGCGCATCAAGGACCTGCGCACCGGCATCGAGCGCAGCGACACGCAGAACGTGCTCGACGGCGATATCGACGAGTTCATCGAGGCCAGCCTCAAGGCGGGCCTCGAGGCCGGCGCGAAGCGCTCGGATGCATGACCACGAGGGGGAATGAGATGAGTGGCGAGGAATCCACGCCGGTCGCCGTGGACGCGGCATCGGCGGCGTCCGACGAGAACCGGCTCATCGCCGAGCGCCGCGACAAGCTGCGCGCGCTGCGCGCCGGCGGCGTGGCCTATCCCAACGATTTCCGCATCGACGCCTTTGCCGGCGCGCTCCAGGATGAGTATGCCGACGCCGGACGCTGGACGGCCGAGGCACTGGATGCCGCGCCGCGCCGCGTGGCGCTGGCCGGGCGCATCATGCTCAAGCGCGTGCAGGGCAAGGTCAGCTTCGCCCAGGTGCAGGACTGCAGCGGGCGCATCCAGCTGTTCATCCACCAGGGTTCGGTCGGTGACGCCGCCTACGCCGCCTTCAAGGGCTGGGACGCGGGCGATATCGTCGGCGCCAGCGGCACCCTGATGCGCACCCGGACCGGCGAATTGTCCGTGCGGGTCGGCGAACTGCGCCTGCTGGCCAAGTCGCTGCGACCGCTGCCGGACAAGTTCCACGGCCTGGCCGACGTCGAGCAGCGCTATCGCCAGCGCTACGTGGACCTGATCGTCACCCCCGAATCGCGTCGCGTATTCCAGTTGCGCTCGGCCATGATCCGCGCCATGCGCCAGTGGCTGGAGGCGCCGCCGCGCAGCTTCATGGAGGTGGAGACGCCGATGATGCACCCCATCCCCGGCGGTGCCACGGCGCGACCGTTCGTGACCCACCACAATGCGCTGGACCTTCGGATGTACCTGCGCGTGGCGCCGGAGCTGTACCTCAAGCGCCTGGTCGTCGGCGGCTTCGAGCGCGTCTACGAGATCAACCGCAATTTCCGCAACGAGGGCGTGTCTACGCGGCACAACCCTGAATTCACCATGCTCGAGCTCTACCAGGCGCACGTCGGCTACCGCGAGATCATGGATCTCACCGAAGCGCTGATCCGCGACCTGGCCGTGACGACGCTGGGCCGCACCGAGCTCGGCTGGGAGGGCCGCGCCATCGACCTGGGCGCGCCGTTCCGGCGCCGCGGCATGGCCGAGGCGGTGCTGGAGGCCAATCCGGAGATTGCCGCCGGCGAACTGCGCGATCGCGAGGCCATGGCCGGCCACTGCGCCCGCCTCGGCATTGCCGCCAAGCCGGACCAGGGTTGGGGCAGGCTGCTGCTGGAACTCTTCGAGGAGACCGTGGAGCCGACCCTGGTGCAGCCGACCTTCATTACCGATTACCCGGTGGAAGTCTCGCCGCTCTCGCGCGCCAGCGATGCGGATCCGGGCATCACCGAGCGCTTCGAGCTCTTCATCGGCGCGAAGGAACTGGCCAACGGCTTTTCCGAGCTCAACGATCCGGAAGAGCAGGCGCGCCGCTTCCAGGCGCAGGTGGCGGCCAAGGATGCGGGCGACGACGAAGCCATGCACTTCGATGCCGATTACATCCGCGCGCTGGAATACGGCATGCCGCCCACCGGCGGCCTTGGCATCGGCATCGATCGCCTGGTGATGCTGTTTGCCGACGTGCCCTCGATCCGCGATGTGTTGCTGTTTCCCTACATGCGCCCCAATGCTTGAACGCCGCGCGGCGAGAGTCCACTATGCAGCATTGTGGCGCCAGCCTGGCAGTGTGCGGGTTGGATGCGGGTCCAGGCAGGGCGGCCCTCGACGCGCAGCTGGCGGGCCCGGCAGGGGTCGCTCGGCCAGCCGGTCGCGTCCAGTGGCAGGCGGGTGGGCCTGGCGTTGCGGGGGATGAGGCATCACTGCGGAGTAACGTGTGAACGTACTGATCGTCGATGATCAGAACTCGGCCCGGACCATGCTGCGGCATGTCGTGGAGGCCATCGGGCCAGGCGTGCACGCCACCGACTTTGCCAATCCGGTTGCCGCCTTGCAGTGGTCCGAGCAGCACGTCGCCGATCTCGTCCTGCTCGACTATCGCATGCCTGAAATGGACGGGCTGGAGTTCGCACGCCGCTTTCGACGCCCGCTGTCACGTCGCGACGTTCCCATCGTGCTGATCAGCGTGGTTGGTGACGAGCCGCTGCGCAATGCCGCGCTGGATGCCGGGGTGATCGATTTCATGGTCAAGCCGGTGCGCCCGCGGGAACTGCGCAGCCGCTGCAAGAACCTGCTGCAGTTGCGCCAGCACGGCGAATCGCTGAAGGAGCGGGCCCATTCGTTGCAGCAGCGGGTGCTCGAAGGCCTGCACGAGGTCGAGCAACGCGAGCGCGAGACCCTCTATCGCCTGGCCAAGGCGGCCGAAATCCGTGATCCCGGAGCTGGCCTGTCACTGTTGCGCATGTCGCACTACACCGAAGCCGTCGCCGAGGCCATGGGCCTGCCCGAAGACGAGGTGGGCATCCTGACGCTGGCCGCGCCCCTGCACGATATCGGCAAGATCGGCATCCCCGATGCAGTGCTGCTCAAGCGCGGTCGGCTGGATGATGCGGAAATGGCCATCATGCGCCGCCATCCGGTCATCGGCCACGAGGTCCTGCGTGACAGCAGCAGCCGCTTCGTGCAGCAGGCGGCCATGGTCGCCCTGCGTCACCATGAACGCTGGGATGGCAGCGGCTACCCGGATGGCCTGGCGGGGGAGGCCATCCCGCTGGGGGCGCGCATCGTCGCGGTGGCGGATGTGTTCGATGCGCTCACCTCCGAGCGTCCATACAAGGCCGCCTGGGGCCCCGACGAAGCGTTTGCCTACATGGCCGCGCACCGTGGCACGCTTTTTGATAAGGCTTGTGTGGATGCCCTGCTCGGCAGCCGGGCGCGTATGCTGGACATCCTGCAGGCGCGCCTCGTTCCGCCCGGATGATCCGGTCGGTCGGGCGGGCAGGATGTGCAGCTGCCCGAGGTGAAACCGATGCAATCCATGCTGGCGACCCTGAAGGAGCGCTTCGCCCGGCGACCTGACAGCGAACATGGCCAGGCCATCGTGCGCGTGGTCATCGTCGGTCTGTTCCTGGTGTACCTGTTCGCGCTCGTGCGCGTGGCCGGCGATGCCCATGCGCCGGTGGCAGCCGCGGCCCTCCGGTTCGTGCTGGCCGATGCCTTGGCCGGCGTGTTCATCCTGGCCTGGCTGGTCTGGCGGCCCGGTGTGTCGCACCCGCGGCGCATCCTCGGCATGTTCTTCGACCTGGGCTGCACCTCGGCGATCATGGCCCTGTCCGGCCAGGAACTGGCGCCGCTTTACGTCGTCCTGATGTGGGTGACCATCGGCAATGGCCTGCGTTTCGGACCGCGCTACCTGTATGGCGCGGTGGCGCTGGCGGCGACCGGCTTCCTCGGCGTGATCCTGACGACCCCGTTCTGGCGCGAGAACCCGGGGCTGTCCTGGGGCCTGCTGACCGGGCTGGTGGCCATCCCGCTGTATCTTTCCTCGCTGTTGCGCGCCCTGACCCGCGCCACCGACGAAGCGCGGCGTGCCAACCAGGCCAAGAGCGCCTTCCTCGCCAACATGAGCCACGAGTTCCGCACCCCGCTCAACGGCGTGGTCGGCATGTCCGAGATCCTTGCCACCACCCGGCTCAGCAGCGAACAGCGCGAGTGCGCCGAGGTCATCCAGGATTCGGCCCGCGCCCTGCTCGCCCTGGTCGAGGATGTGCTCGACATTTCCGCCATCGAGGCCGGCAAGCTGCGGCGCTCGGATGCCGATTTCGACCTGGCCGGGCTGCTCGCGGGCGTGCGCAACCTGCTGCAGCCGCTGGCCAACGACAAGGGCATCGGCTTCGAGGTGGTGATCGACGCCGACGTGCCGACCCGCCTGCAGGGTGACGAGGACCACCTGCGCCAGATTCTCGTGAACCTGGTGTCCAATGCCATCAAGTTCACCGCCAGGGGCAGGGTGGACGTGCGGGTGCGTTGCATCGAGGCACCCGTCGCCGGGCCCAGGCTGCTGCTGTTTTCGGTGCGTGATACCGGCATGGGCATACCCGAGGCGGCGCAGGCACGCATCTTCGACGCCTTCGAGCAGGCCGAAGCCGGCCACGCCCGGCGTTTTGGCGGGACCGGCCTGGGAACCACCATCGCGCGTTCGCTGGTGGAACTGCTGGGCGGGCGCATCGGCTTCGAGAGTCGCGAGGGCGTCGGCTCGCACTTCTGGGCGGAGATCCCGTTCCGTCCCGCCGCCGCGGTGCCGGCGCCCGCCGCGGTGCAGACCACGCAGGCCAATGTGATCCCCTTCGACGATCCCTTCGTGCGCCATCGTGCCCGCGTCGGATCCATGCACCTGCTGGTGGCCGACGACCAGCCGGCGAACATCCGCGTGCTGCAGCGCCTGCTGGAAAAGGCCGGGCACCGGGTCAGCGTCACGCAGACTGGCGAGGAGGTCCTGCAGCGCATCGGCAGCGAGGTCTTCGATGCCGTCATCATCGACCTGCACATGCCGGGGCTGAGTGGACTCGACGTGCTCAAGCAGGCCCGCGTCATGCAGGCCGGACAGGCGGCCACGCCATTTTTCATGCTCAGCGCCGACGCCACCCCGGCGACCGTGCAGGCCGCGCGGCGTGCGGGTGCGCGCGCCTTCCTGACCAAACCGGTGGTGCTGACCCGCCTGCTCGACGAACTGGCCGCGCTGGCGCGGCCCACGGCTGCGTCGGTGGCTGCAGCGACTCCGGCGGCGACCGGTGCCGTGATCTCACGCGAAGTCCTGGACGAACTGGTGGGGCTGGGCCTGGAACCTGGGTTCATCGAGCTTTTCATCGACGAATGCATGCGCGATGCCGCCGCCGCGCTGGCCGAACTGGAACGCAGCGGTGAAGCCGCCCAGTGGGAGACGTTCTGCCAGCAGTGTCACGCGCTCAAGGGCGTGGCCAGCAACCTGGGCGCACTGCGCCTGGCCGAGCTCGCCTCGCAGACGATGGCGCTGGGCCCATGGCAGTTGCAGCGCGAGTGGCGCCAGCGCCTGAACGGCCTGCGCGAGGCCCTTGAGCAGTCGCGCCTGCAACTGCGTACCTACGCCCCGGCCGGCGTGCAGGGCGAGCCGGATCGACGTGGCTGACGAGGGCGCAGGCGCGCTCACGGCGCACATGGGTCGCCGGCGCGCGGCGCTGGCCATCGCGCAGCCCGGCGCTGCGTCGGCAACGCCGGGTCGCGCGTCCGCGGCGTTCAGCGTGCCATCGGAAGTACGCAGTCTTCCGCCGCCAGGGCCGCGTTCGCCAGCGTCGGCCGCCTGAGTTGCGCCCGCACCAGCCGTTCCATGGTGCGCAGCGACTTTTCTCCGAGCTGGAGTGCGGTATCCACCCAGATCTCGGTGATCTGCATCAGCTCGCCCAGTTCCACCGCCTTGCGGACCTCGCGCACGCGATTCATGGCGGCGCGTGCGCGCGGAATGCGCCGATTGCGCCGGATCACGTCGTTGACCGCGGCCACGCCTTCACCTCGCGGCACCAGGATATCGACGATGCCGAGCCGGTGCAGCTCGTCGCTGGTGTGGATCGTGCCATCCATCATCAGCTCCTCGGCCAGGCGCGGGCTGACGCGCTGGCACAGGAACGAATAGGCGCCCATGCCGGGGAACAGGTCGAACAGGACCTCGGGCAGGCCCATGCCGACGCCGCTCTCCGCGACGATGGTCTGGCAAGACAGCGCCGCCTCGAAGCCGCCACCCAGGGCGTCGCCCTGCACCAGGGCGATACTGTGCGCATTGCGGTTGAGGTGTGCATGGAAGCCGAATACGCCCTCCACGCACTGGCGTGCATAGGCGAGCAGGTGTTCGCGGCGCTGCCCGCGGATCAGGCGGCAGAAGAGGTCCAGGTCGCCGCCCAGGTTGAACACGTTGGCGTCGGAGGCGAGCACGACGTGCGCCAGGCTGTCGTCGGCGTTGCTCGCGCGCAGGCTCAGCCGGTCGGCGGTGTGCTTCTGGAACTCACGGATTTCCTTGATGAGCTGCGGCGTGAAGCAGGCGCGATAGGCGCCCACGCGCGGTACGCTGGCCGCGTGCATGAAACACCAATAGGCGTTCTGCAGCGGATCCTCGTGAGCACGCAGCAGCTGATAACGGTGCGCATTGGCAGGCAGGACTTCGACGGCGGTCATGATGTCTCCTTGGGGACAGGCGCCGCTCTGCGATCGCAAACCGAGCGGCAAGACGCTCTGCAATGGGGCCTGGCCGCCGCCCTCGGCGATTGCGCGGGCTCCCGGAACACGCGGGCGATCCGCGCCAGTCTATCGCAGTCGCCGCCGTGTACAGCTGCAACAGGATGCAATTCGCGGCCGTATTGTGGTATGTAGCTGTACCGGGGGACGCCGCAGGCGAGTGTGCGGCGCGGGAGACGGCGAGGGAACCATGACGAGAATGGGCAACGGAGCGGGCATGCGATCGGCGCGCATGCCATTGCGCACGGCCATACTGATCAGCCGTGGTGCGGATTCCTGGAGCAGCGAGATCCAGGACATTTCTGCCACGGGCGTGCGTGTCGGGCGGCCGGACGGCTGGGTGGGGCAGCTCGGTGAGGTGTTCCTGCTGGACATGCTGATCGGCGATTCGCTCAACATCCATGTCGAGGCCGAACTCGCGCGCATGGAGGAACAGCAGTTGGGCTTCGCCTATGCACGCATTCCCGAAGACAAGGAAATTCCGCTCTGGACCCTGCTTGGCGGCTATGCCGACCGGGTCGAGCGCTACGCCGATCCGCCCGCTTGATGCCGCTGCGGGTACCAGCGTGACCGCCATCGGCGCGCCGCCGACGAGCCCGCGCCCATGACTGCCGGATACCACGTCGCACACGCCTGGCTGCCGGCCGGGTTTGCCGCTGGTGTCGATCTCGACATCGAGGCCGGGCATTGGTCGCGCGTGGCCGGCGCCATGCAACCCACCGGCGCGACGCCCGCCACGGCACACTTCGCCCTGCCGGGCATGGTCAACCTGCATTCCCACGCCTTCCAGCGCGCCATGGCAGGACTTGCCGAGCGGCGCGGGCCGTCGGCGGCAAGCGCGGACGACAGCTTCTGGACCTGGCGCGAGGTGATGTACGCCTTCGCCGGACGCATCGGGCCGGACGACCTGCGGGCGATCGCCACCCAGCTTTACGTGGAGATGTTGAAGGCCGGCTACAGCCAGGTCTGCGAGTTCCACTACCTGCACCACCGGCCGGACGGGCGCCCCTACGCCGACCCGGCGGAAATGTCGCTGGCCCTGGTCGACGCGGCGCGCGAGGCGGGCATCGGGCTCACCCTCCTGCCCACGCTCTACATGACGGGCGGCTTCGACGGCCGGCCGCTGTCGGATCGGCAGCGCCGTTTCGGGCATGACGTGGACACCTACCTGCGTCTGGTCGAGCGCCTGCGCATGCAGACTGCGCCCATGCTCGAGGTCGGCATCGCCCTGCATTCCCTGCGCGCCGTGCCGGCCGATGCGCTCGAAGCATTGCTGGCATCCGCGCCCGCGCAGGAAGGCCCCATCCACATCCACATTGCCGAGCAGCTTGCCGAGGTCGAGGAATGCCTCGCCCTGCGCGGTGCGCGCCCGGTCGAGTGGCTGCTCGACCATGCGCAGGTGGATGCGCGCTGGTGCCTGGTGCATGCCACGCATCTTTCCGCGGCGGAAACCGCGCGTCTGGCGGCAAGCGGCGCGGTCGCAGGCCTGTGTCCGACGACCGAGGGCAACCTCGGCGACGGGCTGTTCCCGCTGCAGGCCTTCCTTGACGCGGGCGGCGTCATCGGCATCGGTTCGGACAGCCATGTCTCCATTTCGCCGGTGGAGGAACTGCGCTGGCTCGAGTACGGCCAGCGCCTGGTCACGCATCGCCGCAACGTTGCCGCGGCGGGAGCCGGCGGCAGCACCGGCGAGCGCCTCTGGCAGGCCGCGCTGGCCGGCGGCAGCCAGGCTGCGGGCGTGGCGGTCGGCGCGCTTGCCGAAGGCTGCCGCGCCGATCTGCTGGTGCTGGACGAGCACTCGCCGCTCCTGGCGGCGCGCCGCCCCGACGAGGTGATCGACAGCGTGCTGTTTGCCGGCAACACCCCGCTGGTGCGGGATATGATGGTCAACGGCGAGTGGCAGGTGCGCGACGGTCGGCATGTGGACGAAGCGCGCATCGCTGGCCGATTCCGTGCCGTCATGCGGCGTCTGCGTGATGCGTGAGTGCGGCACTTCCCCATCCCGAGGAGAATCGAAATGCATGCTTCAGCGGATACCGGGCGCCTGGTGTTGCGCGTCGTGCTTGGCGTGCTGGTGCTGCTGCACGGCATTGCCAAGCTGATCCACGGCCCGGGCTTCATCGTCGGCGTGGTCACCGGCGCCGGATTGCCGGCGTTCCTTGCCTATGGGGTCTATGTCGGCGAGGTGCTCGCGCCGATCCTGGTGATCATCGGCCTGTGGACGCGCCCGGCGGCGCTGGTCATCGCGATCAACATGCTGATGGCGCTCGCCCTGGTGCACATGAGCCAGCTCTTCAGCCTCAACGACCAGGGCGGCTGGGAGCTGGAACTGCAGGGCATGTTCCTGTTCAGCGCGATCGCGATCGCGCTGCTCGGCGCGGGGCGCTTCAGCGTGGCCGGCGCGAACGGGCGCTGGAACTGAAGGCGCCGTGCCCGGAGCGGGCTCTGGGGCTTCCCCATACATGAACGCCCCACCGCGTGATCGCGGCGACCGCCCGGATCGCGGGTAACCCCGGCACGGGTTCGCCACGCGCGGGCCGGACGCGCCGGCGCGCGCCCCGGCCGCTGGGCGGCCAGGTCCGGCTCCCGGTCCTTCACACTTCCAGCGAAGCCAGGTCGCCCTTGGTTTCCAGCCAGTGGCGCCGGTCGGGCGCACGCTTTCTCGCCAGCAGCATGTCCATCACCTGCGGCGTGCCGTCCTCGGCTTCCACGGTGAGCTGCACCAGGCGACGCGTGTCCGGGTTGATGGTCGATTCGCGCAGCTGTGAGGGGTTCATTTCGCCCAGGCCCTTGAAGCGGGTCACGCTGACCGTACCCTTGAGCTTCTCGCGCGCGATGCGGTCCAGGGTCGCGTCGCGCTCGGATTCATCCAGGCAGTAGAACACCTGCTTGCCCAGATCGACGCGGAACAGCGGCGGCATCGCCACGAACACGTGGCCTTCGGCAACCAGGCGCGGGAAATGGCGCAGGAACAGGGCCGAAAGCAGGGTGGCGATGTGCAGGCCGTCCGAATCCGCATCGGCCAGGATGATGACCTTGCCGTAGCGCAGTCCGCCGATGTCGTCCTTGCCGGGATCGCAGCCGATGGCGACGGCGAGGTCATGGATTTCCTGCGAGGACAGGACCTGGCCCGATTCGACCTCCCAGGTGTTGAGGATCTTGCCGCGCAGCGGCAGGATGGCCTGGAAGTCCTTGTCGCGCGCCTGGCGCGCCGACCCGCCGGCCGAATCGCCTTCCACCAGGAACAGTTCGGTGCGCGAAAGGTCGCTGGAGGCGCAATCCGCGAGCTTGCCGGGCAGGGCCGGGCCCTGCGTCACCTTCTTGCGCACGATCTGCTTCTCGGCCTTGAGGCGCGCCGCGGCGCGTTCGATGGCCAGGCGTGCGATCTTCTCGCCGATCTCGACGTGCTGGTTGAGGTAGAGCGCGAAACCGTCGTGCACGGCCTTCTCGACGTAGCCGGCCGCGTCGCGCGAGGACAGCCGTTCCTTGGTCTGGCCGGAAAATTGCGGATCGGCCATCTTCAGGGAGAGCACGAAGGAAAGCCGGTCCCACACGTCCTCGGGCGCCAGCTTGATGCCGCGCGGCAGGAGGTTGTGAAAATCGCAGAACTCGCGCAGCGCATTGGTCAGGCCCGAGCGCAGGCCGTTGACGTGGGTGCCGCCCTGCAGGGTCGGAATCAGGTTGACGTAGCTTTCCTGTACCAGCTCGCCTTCGGGCAGCCAGGCCAGCGCGAAATCCACCCCACCGTTGTCGCGTTCGTACTGGCCCACGTGCAGATCCGGCGGCAGGCGCTCGGCATCGCCGAGCATGGACAGCAGGTAGTCGCGCAGGCCGTCCTCGTACTGCCATTCCAGCGTCTCGCCGCTGGCCTCGTCGCTCAGGCGCACGCTGAGTCCGGCGCACAGCACGGCCTTGGCGCGCAGCAGGTGCTTGAGCCGGGGCAGCGAGATGCGCGGCGAGTCGAAGTACTTCGGATCCGGCCAGAAACGCAGGCTGGTGCCGGTGTTGCGCCTGGCCACCGTGCCGGTCACGACCAGCGCGCTGGCCCGATCGCCGTTGTGGAAGCTCATCTCGTGGACCTGGCCGTCGCGGCGGATCGCCACCTCCAGCCGGCTCGAGAGCGCATTCACCACCGATACGCCGACGCCGTGCAGGCCTCCGGAAAAGCGGTAGTTGCGGTTGGAGAACTTGCCACCGGCGTGCAGGCGCGTGAGGATCAGTTCGACGCCGGGAATGCCCTCGTCGGGATGGATGTCCACCGGCATGCCGCGCCCGTCATCGGTGACGGCGACCGAGCCATCCACATGCACGGTCACTTCAATGACCTTCGCGTGGCCGGCCAGCGCCTCGTCCACCGAGTTGTCCACCACCTCCTGCACCAGGTGGTTGGGGCGCGTGGTGTCGGTGTACATGCCGGGCCGGCGCCTGACCGGATCCAGGCCGGACAGCACCTCGATGTCGGCGGCGTCGTAGCGCGAACTCATGCCTGCGGATCCCTGAATGCAGAAAAATCACTCCAGCATGGCGAGTGCGGCGCCGCCGATCAAGTCTTGCATTTCGCCCCGATGTCGCCACCGGCATGTTCGCGCGGCCGGCAAAGCGGCTACCATGGCAGGCTTGCCCGGGTGGCGAAACCGGTAGACGCAGGAGACTTAAAATCTGTTCTGTCAAGTCCTTTCTGCTTGAACTACCGGGCCAGAAGGTCAATAGTGACAACGGTTTGCGAGCATCCAAGATGTAGCTTCATAGCTTGGCTTGGCGATCAGGAGCCAACTAGGCGCCAGTAGATAGAGGTAGGTGTTTCCAGCGCACCGCGCTACGCCCGAGTGGTGAAATCGGTAGACACAAGGGACTTGAACAATTTGAGCCTTCGGGGGGAAACGCCCGAAGTGAAGCCCGTCAAATTCGGCGAAAGCCCTGGATGCTTCGGCATCCGAGCCAACGCCGAGCCAAGCCCAAGCTATGCGCTTGGGAAGGTGTAGAGAGCAGACGGCGGGCACCTACGGCTGTAAGGCTATGGTGAAGGCGTGCTCCAGACCACGAACGCCCTGTGTGAGCAGGACGGCGGCGAAAGCCGAAGTGGTAAGAAAATCCCTCGACCTCACGGTCATGCCGGTTCGATTCCGGCCTCGGGCACCAATCCAGAGCCGCCCCTGCTCACGCAGGGGCGGCTTTTCCGTTCTTGGGCTGTGTGCGCTTGAAGCCACGATCCCCGGCCATGAAGGCTTCCAGCATGTGCGGGATCAGCGTCATGGCATCGACCGCCTCGCCATACGCCTGCGCGTGCAACGCGGCGTAGCGGTCGAGGTCGGCTTTCAGGCTGGCCGGGCAGGCAAAGGTCAGCTTGACGCTCTCGGTCTTGGGCAGCGGCCCGAGCCGCAGCTTCTTGGTCGCGCTCATTGCGAAACTCCCCGATTGAAGAACAGCGGCTGGTACGGCCGCAGCACCAGATCCCGGTTGACGATGATGCGAACCGGCAGGCCCGGCCGCGTCGTCAGCGTCGGCTGGATGTTCATGTTGCGCCGGGTCATCTCCTGGCCGACCTGATTGATGCTGTCCTGTGCGCTGTCGCGTCCGGCAATGACGATGCGGTTGCCGTCCTGCCGGTTCTCCGGCGCAGCCAACTCAGCGCCGACGCCCAGCAGCGTCGTCAGCACCGCGCCCGCGATGATGCGATTCCAATGCCAGTCCACGTCGTCCTCCAGGCCGGCGTAGCCGGCCGGGTCGGTGCCGACAAGGTTGTCGAGCGCCAGCGAGGACGTGTCGGGCAGGATGACCCGGTTCCACACCACCTGCACGCGACTCTGCCCGTAGCTGACCTGGCTGTTGTAGCGCCCGAGGATGCGCGATCCTTGCGGGATCAGCAGGAACTTGCCCGTGGCCGAGTCATAGACCGGCTCCGTCACCGTGGCGATCACGTCGCCCGGCAAGTCCGACTTGATACCCGTCACCAGCGCACCGGCGATCACCGTTCCCGCCATCACCTGATACGGCGACGCCGGCAACGCCAGGTTGCCGGAATTGCGGGTTTCCGTAGAACCGGCTTTCAGGAATGCCTCTTTCTGATCTTGCCGGTTCTGCACGGCGGTCGGGTCGGCGGGCTGGGCCGATGTCGAAGCGGGCCCGGCAGCGAGCGGGTCGAAGGCCGCGAGCGTGCTTGCTGCACCCGGCGCCGCCTGCGCCACCATGGCGGCGGCTTGGCCGCCCGAGCGGAAGAACACCGACGAAGCCGCAGCGGCTTCCGCCTCCTTGCGCAAGGCGTCATTCGGGTCGTGGCCGGGCGCCGAGTAGGCGGCCACGGCCGGCTGCTGCGAGGCCACGATGGCCGGTCCGAGGTCGCCCGGTAGCGGCGGCCCCAGCTCGGGCACCTTCGGCGTCAGCTTCGAGTAGTCGGCCGGCAGGCCATCCAGCCCTTCGGACTTGGACACGCGATCGACGTTGTAAAGCTCGGTCTGCTCGTTGGCCCCGCGCCGCTGCGGCTGTAGCGACCAGATCGTGGCCCCGAGCACGGCGACCGACAGGCCGCCGACGAGGATGGCCAGCGTGCGCCGGTTCAGGCGCGTGACCGGACGCGGCTGGGCGCGCAGCGCCACCGCCTCGGGCGCCATCTTGCCCGCCTGCGGCGTGGCAAGGTCGGGGGTGTCGTCCTGGCCCATGTCAGTTCCTCCGCGTGCCATCCGTGCGCTCGATCCGCACCATGTCGCCCTTGTCGCCACCCAAGCGCAACTCGGCGGCGCCGAAAAGACGATCGACGATGTAGTACGGTGAACGGAAACGGTAATTGACCAGTTGCCCGTCGCCTTGCGCACCGATGACGAACAGCGGCGGCAGCTCGCCTTGTGCGATGCCCGGCGGGAACTGGATATAGACCTTCTCGCCGTCATCGAAGGCGCGCAGTGGTTTCCACGGCGGACTGCTGCCGCTGATCGCGTAGCGGAAGCGCAGGTTTTCCAGCGATAGCCCGGTACCGACAGGCGCGGCGGCGCTGGCCGCCTGCGCCTGGCGCTGCAAGGCCAGCATCCGGTCGCGCGGGTACTCCCAGGACACCGACGCCATCCACGTCTTCTCGGTCGAGGTCAGCTCCAGCAGGTACGTCCGGCGGCTGGTGGTGATGACCAGATTCGTCTTGAGACCCGAGCGGATCGGCTTGACCAGCACGTTCACGCGCAGGTCGGCGCCGTTGCCGCTGGACGTGTCGCCCACGATCCAGCGCACGGTATCGCCAGCGGCCACCGTCACCAGTTCCTCGCCCGGCTGGAGTGCAATCACGGTCACTCGGCCCACGGCCGCATAGACCTGATACAGCGCGCCATCGGTGAAGGGCCACACCTGAATCGCGTTGACATAGCCCTCGCGCGTGGGCGCGATGCGTGCCTCGGCGTTGGCACGCGAGACGCGCACCTTCTCGTCGGCCGGTTCCGGCGCAGGCTTGGCTTCCTCGCCCTCGGGCACTGGCTTCAACTGCGCCGGCATCGGCAACACCTCGGGCACAGTCACAACTTCCACTGGCTGAGGCGGTTCGGGCAGTGGCTGCGCCTGCACCGGCTCATCGAGCGAAATCACCGGCGGCGGCTTGCCCTGCGTGGCGCAGCCTGTGAACAAGATGGTTGATGCAAGCAGGATCACCGGCAAAGCGGATCTACGGAAAAGTGCATTCATGGCTTGGCTCCTTCGGAAGAATCCAGTTCGCGGCTCCACGACAGGCCATTGACGTAGATGCCCAGGGGGTTCTTGCGCAGGCGTTCTTCGGTGCGCGGCGGCTGGAGCACGATGGACACCACGGCCGTCCACCGCTCCAGCCCAGCCGCGGCGCCATTGACGTAGCGGCGTTCCGTCCAGCGCACGTTGAACGACGTGTCGCTGGCGCGCACGACGCTGGTGATCTGCACCGTTACCGACTCTTTGCCGATGCGCGCGAACGGATCGTTCACGCGCGCGTAGTCGTTGAGCACGGCCGCGCCCTTGTCGGTGGTGTGGTCGTAGGCGTCCAGCCAGTTCTGCCGCACCACGATCGGGTCGATGGACAGCGACCGAACCAGCGTGACGAAACGCGCGATGTGGTGCGCCGTCTGCGCATCGCTGGGCCGGTACGGCGTAGCGGCTTCGCCCACGGCGCGCACCTGGCCCGCGTTGTCCACCTCCACCACATAGGGCGTGACGATGGACTGCGCCGAGCGCCAGACCAGGCCGCCCGCCATCAGCAGCGCAAGCGCGAGGCAGCCGAAGGCCATGAGGCGCCAGTTTTTCGCCTGCACGCGGGACGAGCCAATGCGCTCGTCCCACACCTGGCCGGCAGCTTGGTACGGAGTGGCAGGCTGCGGCGTGTCGGCGTAGCGCACCTGCGGTCGTTTAAATCGCATGGTCAGTTCTCCTTATGAATTGGAATCGCGCAGGCTCGGCCCCTGGCCGGAGCCGCCGCCATCGCCACCGCGCAGCGCGTGGGCGGTGGTGGTCGCGGCATGAGTGAGTTGCTGGCGGCGGTGCAGCCGCTTGGCCCAAGCGGGCTGTTCTTGCTTCTGCGCGTTGGCGCCGCCCGCTGCGGCTTCGCCTGTGGAGGCCTGGCTGGATGCTCCGGCTCCACCGGATGCCGCACCCGCACCGTCGTCAGTCGGGCCGTTCCACCCGGCACGGAAGGAGCTGGTCATCTTCTGGCCGAAGGCGGATGCGCGGGACGCTGCACCCCGTCCGGCAGACTGCGCGCCGGTCTTGGCGACATTTCCCAAGCCGGCCATCGCGCCTTTCGCGCCACCGCCTGCGGCGGCGGAACCGGCCTGGAACGCCGAGCGTGCGCTGCTGGCCGTCGAGGTGGCAGCACGCGCACCACTGCCGGCGAGCTTGGCCGCGGCAGGCGCCATGCGCGCCCCGGCCATGACCGCGCCGCCTACGCCCGTCGCGGCGGCACCGACAGCAACAGCGGCTCCGGCAGCACCCACCGCAGCGCCGGCCATCGCGCCCGCGCCGAGCTGGGGCGCACCGGAGACGAGGCCCGTGGCGATGCCAGGGCCGAAGATCCCTAGCGCCAGCAAGGTGAGCGAGGCCAGCATGATGACCAGTGCGTGGTCGATGGACGGCTCGGCGGGATGGACTTGGAACTGAGCGAACAGGCCCGAGCCAATGCCCACGATCACGGCCAGCACCAGCACCTTGATGCCGGCGGAAACGACATTGCCCAGCACCTTCTCTGCCAGGAACGAGGTCTTGTTCCACAACGCGAACGGCACCAGCACGAACCCGGCGAGCGTGGTCAGCTTGAACTCAATCAGGGTGATGAAAAGCTGGATCGCCAGCACGAAAAAGCACAGCACCACGACCAGCCACGCGAGGAACATCACCGTGATGGCATCGAGGTTCACGAACACCTCGGGGAAGCCGGCCATCTCGCCGACTTGCTCCAGAATCGGCGCCCCGGCGTCGATGCCGGTCTTGGCGAGCCGGCCCGGCTGCAAGAAGTTTTCCATGGTGATCGCCGAGCCGGTGGCCGTCAGGCCCAGCCCGGCGAAGGATCGGAACACGATGCCGGCCAGCCAGTTGAAGTTGCCGATGATGTAGGCGAAGGCACCGACGTAGAGCACCTTGCGCAGCAGCTTGGCGATCACGTCCTCGCCCTGGCCGGTGGCGTGGCTCATCGCCCAATACAGTCCGGCGATCGTCATGTCGATGACGATCAGCGTGGCGGTGAGGAAGGCCACTTCGCCCTGCAACAGCCCGAAACCCGAGTCGATGTAGGCGGAGAAGATATTGAGGAACTGGTCGATGATGGTCACGTCATTCATGGCGTGCCCTCCGGTTCGGCCGGCGATGCCGGCGCCGTGCCATCGCCCGGTTCATCGAAGCTCGGCGGGATCGGCGGCAGGTCGGCCAGCGTCTGGTATTCATCCGGCCCGGTCTGACCGGAGAAGAAGCGCCGTCGGAAGGCTTCGGCGGCGGCGCGGCAAGCGTCCTCGCCCGTGGTCTGGCGGTCGGCCGCGCATTGCGCGCGCAATGCCTTGAGCCGTATGGGATCGGTGGCCAGGGCATCGGCAAGGTTGTCGGCCGGCTGGTCGCTGCACGCGGCCACCAGTGCCATAAGCAGCGAAACCGACAGGGCGAGGACGCATCGCATGGCGGCCTCCCGTCAGTTACCGTAGAAATCCACGCGCTGCGGCGTGTACGGCGTGCCTTCGCCCAGGAAACGCCGCCGCACTTCGCGGGCGCGCTCCGTGGCCGCCGCCTGCCGCGCCAGCTCCAGCGAAGTGGCCCGGTCTTGCGTGATCTGAAGCCGCTGCGACTGGATCGACTGCTTGGCCTGCAAGGCCAGCAACTGGTTCATGGCCTGCATCGCCTGCAGCGCGCCTTCGGCCGACTGGCTCTTGCCCACGAGATCGGCCAGCACACTCTCGTCTTCGCCCAGGTTCCGCGACACCTGCGCCTGCATCTGCATGGTGGTTTGCAGGCCGTTGAGCGTGTTCCTCCAACGCTCCTGCGCGTCGCGGACCATCTGGTCGCCGCTGACGGTGGCGGCGTACTGCTCGGGATACAGGCGGGCGAACTCCCGATCCAGGTTCGTCACGTCGTAGGCCAAGCCCCTGGCCTGGGCGATCAGCCGTTCGGTCGTCGCCAGATTGGCGCGCAACTGGTTCACCACGCTGGACGGCAGGCTGGCGAGGTTGCGCGCCTGGTTCATCAGCATCTGCGCTTCGTTTTGGAGCTGACGAATCTGGTTGTTGATCTGC
>JALOBC010000012.1 GCA_023228465.1 Dokdonella sp.
GCGGTCGACCAGCACCGACAGGTACAGTTCCTTGGCAATGTCGCTGGCGTCGGTGACCAGCACCAGGTTGACCGGCAAGGCGCGCCCGCCCGACTGGTAGGTTTCCATCTGCGTGCCCAGCATGCCCGCGGCGGCGGCCTTGACCTCGTCGGTCGAGCCGCAGAACTTCACGCCCCCCGCCTTGCCACGTCCGCCGGCGTGGATCTGGGCCTTCACCATCCACTGCTCGCCGCCCAGCGCGCGCGCCGCCTCGACCGCGGCTTCAGGGGTGTCGGCCACCTTGCCGGGCGGCACGGGAATGCCGTAGGCGGCAAACAATTCCTTGGCTTGATATTCGTGAAAGTTCATGCAGGCACCTGTGCGTGGGGACACGCCCCGGCCGGTGCGACTGGGCACCGGTGGACGCAATCCGGGAAAGGGCGAACCGAGCCGCCAGAACCGGACTATTGTCGTGGATGGACGGGGGGAAAATCAAAAAGCCGCCGGCGGCGCCCGGCGAGCTCAGCGCGCGGGTGCGAGCGTGCGCGTAGCCAGCGGCATGCCGGCCGCCATCAGGGTGATGCGAAAGCACGCGCCGCCACCGGCGATCGGCACGTACTCCAGGGTCGCCTGGCTGGCCTCGCTCATCTGCTTGGCAAGGTACAGGCCAAGGCCGGTGCCGTACTCGTGGGTGGTGTAGAACGGCTCGAAGATCTGCGCGGCGACCTTGGGCGGAATGCCCGGGCCACGGTCGATCACTTCCAGCAGCGGCGGGCCCTTGTCGGCGGAGGTGCGCGCGACCACCATCACGCGCGCCGGCTCGTTGGGCTGGCGCCCGTAGCGCAGCGCGTTCTGCACCAGGTTCCACACCACCTGTTGCAGGTGCTGGGTATCGACCATGGCCTCGATGCTGCGGTTCTGCGTGACGGCACGCAGGTAGTCGCCGCCGAGGTCGTTGGATTGCTTGTAATCCTCGACAAAGGCGAGGACCCAGGCATTGAGGTCCACGCTCTCGGGGCGCGATCGTTCGCGTCGCGACAGCTGCAGGATGTTCTCCACCACCTCGTTGGCACGCGTGCAGTGATTGTTGATGATGTCTACCAGTCGACCGTCCTCGGCCACGATCTGCGGCGACTCGGCCAGCAACTGGGCGGCATAGCGGATCGCCGCCAGCGGGTTGCGGATCTCGTGGGCGATCGATGCCGCCAGGCGGCCGAGCGAGGACAGCGTCAGTTCTTCGGCACGCCGCGACAGCAGCGAAGTATCGTCGAGAAAGATCAGTACGTTGGTATCGTCGTTCGGCGCCAGCCGGGTGAAGCGCGGGATGACCTCGGCGACATCGGGGGCCAGCGCCACGGCCGTCTGGTCGGTCTTGCCGGAGCGGCGCCAATGGTAGAGCCGACGCGAGAGTTCCGGCGCGACCAGGCCCAGCTCGCGCTGGCTCGGCGCCGGGTTGCCGATGAGATGCCAGCCCGACTCATTGATGCGCAGGATGTGGTTGGCCACATCGACCAGCAGCACGCCGGTGTTCATGCGCTGGATGATGAGATCGTTGACCTGTTCCAGGTTCAGCAGATCCACGCCGCGTTGCGTGGCCAGATCCTCGGTTGCACGCATGTGGCGGCCGACGTAGCGCAGCAGCAGGGCCACGGCCACATAGGCGAGGGCCAGCACCGCCGCCTCTGCCAGGTCGCGTTCGCCGGGCGGTGATCCGGTCAGCCAGGCGACCAGCAGTGGCGC
Organism: Dokdonella sp.; assembly: GCA_023228465.1. Taxonomy (GTDB): domain Bacteria; phylum Pseudomonadota; class Gammaproteobacteria; order Xanthomonadales; family Rhodanobacteraceae; genus Dokdonella_A. The sequence continues at coordinate 1,720 of JALOBC010000012.1, forward strand.
ACACACGCCCAATACCGCGATCACCGCAAAGGCGTAGGCGCGCAACGGCAGCAGCAGTGCGGAGATGCCGACGTTGACCAGCAGCATCAGGGGCACGATGCCGCGCCCGGACAGCGCCATCAGCACCAGGGCAGCAGCGGCGATATCGAGCACCAGGGTGAAGCTGATGGCATTGGCCAGGTTGTGGCGCAGGCGGTCGGTGCCGGCCAGCACCACCAGGGCGATGACCAGGTAGGCGATGGCCACCGTCTGGCCCAGCAGCGGGCGCGTGACCTTTACCCATTCGCCTGCATAGGGGGCGAAGATCAGGCCGGCATAGACCGCAGCTTCGAGGCAGCGGTAGAGATTGAGGAAATAGAGTTCGCGCCGGGTGATGTCACCCGGTGATTCGGCTGCGTTGCGCGCGGCAAGGTCGGCGGTCACGACATCCCCATGGGCACAGTATATCGTTGCCGCCCGCCCGCAACTGCCCGCGCGGGCGCATTTTTCGTCGGCTGGCCGCGCCGCGACCGCAAGCCAGGCAGGGCCTTCGGCACGCGCGCTTTGCCTTGCCGGGCTGCACGATCTAACCTTGCACAATCCACTTGCGTCCGCGAGTACCGCCAACGCCCATGAGCAAGCATTACGCACTGGTCGTCGATGACGAGCGCGACATCCGTGAGCTGTTGACGCTCACGCTGGGCCGCATGGACCTCATCGTCGAGACCGCGGCAACCGTCGGCGAGGCGCGCGAACGCCTGGCCAGCCGCAACTATGCCCTGTGTTTCACCGACATGCGCCTGCCGGACGGTTCCGGGCAGGAGATCATCGCCATCATCGCGGCGCAGTACCCGGATACCCCGGTGGCGATGATCACCGCTTATGGCAATGTCGATGCCGCAGTCGATGCCCTCAAGGCGGGCGCCTTCGATTTCGTCTCCAAACCGGTCGATATCTCGGTCCTGCGCCGGCTGGTGCAGACGGCCCTGCGCCTGTCCGAGGAAAAACGCAGCGACCACACGGCCAGCAGCGCGCGCCTGATCGGCGACTCGCCGGCCATGCAGGAGCTGCGCACCACCATCGGCAAGGTGGCGCGCAGCCAGGCGCCGGTCTACATCGCCGGTGAATCGGGCACGGGCAAGGAACTGGTCGCACGCATGATCCACGAACTGGGTCCGCGTGCCGCGGCGCCGTTCGTGCCGGTGAACTGCGGCGCCATTCCGTCCGAGTTGATGGAAAGCGAGTTCTTCGGCCACAAGCGCGGCAGCTTCACCGGTGCCCAGGCGGACAAGGAAGGCCTGTTCCACGCTGCCCAGGGCGGCACGCTGTTCCTGGACGAGGTGGCGGAATTGCCCGTGCACATGCAGGTGAAGCTGCTGCGGGTGATCCAGGAAAAGGCGGTGCGCCCGATCGGTGCGCGCGCCGAAGTCGGCATCGACGTGCGCATCCTCTCGGCGACGCACAAGAACCTCGCGCGGCTGGTCGAGATCGGCGCCTTCCGGCAGGATCTCTTCTACCGCATCAACGTGATCGAGCTGCGCGTGCCGCCCCTGCGCGAGCGGCGCGAGGACATCCCCCAACTGGCCGCGCGCATGCTCGACCGCCTGGCCGGCGAGAATGGCGGCATGCCGCCCGCGCAGCTGATGCCCGATGCGCTGCGCGCCCTGGGCGTCTATGATTTTCCCGGCAACGTGCGCGAGCTGGAAAACGTCCTGGAGCGTGCGGTTGCGCTATGCGAGGACAGCCGCATCACGGTCGATGACCTGCGCCTGAGCGGCGCGGGGGGCGGGCATGATGCTTCCTCGATGCCGGCGTCGTCGCCGGGGCTGGGCGGCACGCATCCGCCAGGCTGGGCGCACGAGCCGCCCGACGACGAAGGATTTCCCAATGACCTGGCCAGCGCGGTCGCCGAAACCGAGCGCGCCGCCATCCTCAAGGCGCTGGAAGCCACGCGCTGGAATCGTACTTCGGCAGCCCGCCAGCTCGGCCTGACCTTGCGCCAGCTCCGCTACCGGCTGGAAAAGCTCGGCATCGAATAACCGGCGCCACGCAGCACTGCGTGTCGGCGGTATTGCGCCGTCCGCGCCAGAGGTCAGCCGAAATCCGCGCAGGACTTCGATGAAACCGCGCTGGCCGACGCCTCGGGCGTCGGCCAGCGCATCCGCGTCAGAGCTGGAACGGCAGGTACACCTTGTACTCGTGCGCATCCTCGGCCACATCGGGCGAGGAGACCATCTCATCCCAGAAGCGACCGAGCGTGGCGTCCTGGTTGTAATGGTAGCCATGCGTCTCGGCGTAGGCGCGCAGGTTGAGGCGCAGCAACGGCAACGCCGCCGCACTGCCGGTGTAGTCACTGACCAGGGCCTTGCCGGCGTACCACATGGTGGCGCGTACATGGGCATCGACGACCAGCATGCCCTCGTCATCCAGGCTGCCCGGCTGTGGGCCGGTCGCCTCGCCCGCCTTGTCCGCGTCGCCTTGCGCGGCGCCTTCCTCGCCCTCGTCGCCTTCATCAGCCGTCCCCGCCTCGCTGGGGGTCGCTTCGCCGGCATCGGTGGCCAGGCCACGCTTGACCGGCGGCTGGATGGTGTAGGTCTTGCCGTTCTCGGTGAAGCTGGTCGCATTGACCGGCACGGCCACGGCGAAACTGTAGTCCTCGTCGCCCCAGTTGGTGGTGATCGTCATGATCGGACCGTCCGGTTTCAGGCCGGCCTTCTCGATGGCGTCGCCGATCTGTTCCAGCGCGGCATAGGTGGCGTCCTGCACGTCGGCCAGGGTGCGTGGCGCCTTGGTGTTGACGAGGAAGATCGGCTTGGCGGCGACCTCGACGACCCGGATGTCCTGGTCGCTGTAGTCGGTGTTCGGGAAACCGGCCAGCAACGCGGCCAGGCCGTTCAGGCTGCCCTGGATGACGGCTGCCGGCGTGCCATTGATGTACAGGCCGGCATAGCGCCACAGCAGGTTCCAGCCGTAGTCCACGTCATAGGCGACGCGGATGCTGGTGGTCTTGCCGTTCGGCGAGGGCACCAGCGTAATGGTGTAGAACTTGTTGGTACCGACCCAGTTGTTGTCGACCTTGATCCTGACCTGCTGATCCTGCTCGTCGGAGACGATCTCCAGGCTGCCATCGCCGATCTTCGGCTGGCTGCTCGACCATGTCACCCGCGCGCCCGGCCCGGATTCGGGGCCTTCCAGGGTCATTCGCACCGCCGGATCGAAACCGCGCAGGCCCGACCATTGCGGATAGCGACGGAAGGTATCGACGGAATCGAAGATCTGCCGCACGGGGCTGGACACCTCGACCCGGCGTTCGATGTGTCCGTGGCGTGGCAGCAGCACACCCACCACTGCCGCCAGCACGGCCACGATCAACAATGAAATGAGAATTTCTAAAATGCGAATCATCCGAGCCATCTCCAGTACGTCAGCCAACACCGGCGGCGGACGCAGAAAGGTCCGTATCGGGCATGCCGCAGCCCCCAGCCTGCACCCCTGCGTCGCGCCCCCGGGGCGGACCAAGATGGCGATGTTACTGGACTACCGGCCCGGAACGCCATGCCCGAAAGCCGGCACCGGGCACGCCTACACGACGCCAAGCTCGAAGGCCTTGAGCACGGCGCGTGTGCGATCGCGCACGCCCAGCTTCGAAAGGATGTTGGAGACATGGTTCTTGACCGTACCTTCGGCGACGCCCAGAGAGCCGGCAATCTCGCGGTTGCTGTAGCCACCGGCCATCAGGCGCAGGATCTCGGTCTCGCGTTCGGTCAGCGGATCGGGCCGATCCAGACTGGTGAACTCGTTGTGCATGCGTCCGAGACCGGCAAGCAGCCGCTGCGTCACCACCGGCGACACCAGCGAACCTCCCGCGGCGACCGTGCGCACCGCATCCACCAGTTGCTCCAGCGAGACGTCCTTCAACAGATAGCCGCGCGCGCCGGCCTGCAGCCCGGCAAGCACCAGCTGGTCGTCATCGAAGGTGGTCAGGATGATGGTCGGCGGCAGCGTGCCGCGCTGACCCAGTGCCTTGAGCACGTCCAGGCCGGACAGCCCGGGCATGCGCATGTCCAGCAGCACCACGTCGGGCTTGACCCGCGGGATGAGCTCCACCGCTTCGCTGCCATCGGCCGCCTCGGCCACCACGCGCACGTGGTCGGACAGTTCCAGCAGCGAGCGGATGCCCTGGCGCACCAGGGTCTGGTCATCGACCAGGCAAACCTCGATGCGTACGTCTTTGCTCATGCGGCATTCTCCAGTGGCAGTGAGGCGTCGATGGTGAAGCCGCGCCCGCCGGCCGTGACCACGTCCAGCCGGCCGCCGAACTCGGCCAGGCGTTCGCGCATGCCAACCAGCCCGTTGCCGGGGCGGAAGCCGGGCGCGCCATGGCCATCGTCGTGCGCGTGGATCGCCATGCGCCGGTCCTCGCTGCGTTCGAAGCGCAGCCACAGGTTGCGGGCACCGGCATGGCGAATGGTATTGGTGATGATTTCCTGCGCACAACGCAGCAAGACCTGCGCGCGCCGCGGATCCTCGACGCTGAAGCGCGGCGGCAGTTCCAGGTGGATCACCAGGCCCGGCACGCCTTCGACCAGGTTGCGCAGTGCCTCGGTCAGGTCGAGGCTGTCGCCCTCGCGCAACTGGCTGACGACTTCCCGCACATCGCCCAGCAGGCGCTTGGCCACCGACTGCGCCTTGGCAACGTGTTCTTCGGCGGGTCCGGTGGCCAGGTGGCGCGCCACCTCCAGGTTGAGGCTGAGCGCGGTCAGGTGGTGGCCGATCAGGTCGTGCAGCTCGCGTGAAATGCGCATGCGCTCGGCCAGCCGGCTCGATTCGGCAAGCAGCGTGCGCGTCGCGCGCAGTTCGGAATTGAGGCGCCGCTGCTCGTCGCGCGCCTCCACCTGCCGCTTGGTGACGAAGGACGTGACAAAGGCCAGCACGATGAAGCCGAGGTAGAGACTGGACTGCAGGAAGGCATCCCCCAGGCTGAACACCGGTTCGCGGATGCTTGCAAACACCGGAATGAGCGAAAAGTTCTGCAGGATCATCCACGCCACCGCAACCTTCAGCGGCAGCAACCAGGGCAGCACCACGGCGATCACCGCCAGCAGCAGGGCGCCAATGCCCCCCTGGCTGAACCAGCCAATCGCCACCACCATGATGTTGAGAACCAGCAGCAGCACGATTTGTACCGCCCGGCGCAACGGCGAGGGGCTGCGCACGCCCAGGTCGCGGGTGAGATACCAGTACACCACCCCGAACACCACGTAGCAGCCCAGCCACAGGTGCGCATAGCTGGTCGGCAACTGCTTGAGCGCCAGGTCGCCGACGATGGTCTGGTAGCGCAGGAACGGCGTGCCAACGCTGACAAACTGGATCAGGCCGGCATAGCGCAACAGCTGGATGTGGTTGAAGCGGGGCCAGATCATGGGCTCGGCGCGGGCGCCATCTCGCAATGCGCGTCGTGAGGGAATTGCCCTGCGCACCTCCCCGGCCCAGGATCAGGCGCGGGAGCGATGCACGGTTGGCGTAATCTACCCGATCCGGCTGCAGCAAGGCGCGCGCAGGACCGGCACGCGCAATCAGGTACCGCGCACCGCGCGCTGCTCGGCCACCGTCAGGGCTACCTTGTCGCGCAGGTACACCGGCAGGGCCTGGGCCGCCGGTACGCCGGCACCGGCCGCCAGCCGCGGGGCGGCAAGCCGTGCCACTTCGGCGGCCTGCGGAAAGCGTACGGCATCCACCCAGACCGGATCGGCCGGCAGGCGGGCACGCAGCTGCCCCGGATAGGTGCCCCAGCCGGTGCCGATGACGGCCCAGCCAGGGGCGATCGGCAGTTGCAGCGCATCCGGTGGACCGACCCACTCGTCGGCCAACGCCTCGAGGGCATCAGCGGCCGTGCGCCGGAACACGCCGCCATAGACCTCGCCCATGCGCGCGTCGATCACCGCCAGCACCGGCAGGTCGCCTGCCGGGGCCTGCAGTGCCAGGGCGGCCAGCGAGGACACCGGCACCACCGGCAGATCCAGCCCGAGCGCGACGCCCTGGGCCGCGGAGATGGCCAGGCGTACGCCGGTGAATGCACCCGGTCCGCAGCCGACCGCCACGCCCTGCAGCGCGCTCTTTTGCAATCCGGCCTCGGCCAGCACCGCCTCGCACATCGGCAACAGCAGTTCGGCGTGGCGGCGCGGCGCCAGCTCGCTGCGCACCAGCAGCGCGTCACCGACCAGCAGGGCGACGGAGCAGGATTCGGTGGAGGTTTCGATGGCGAGGAGGTTCATTGCGCCATTGTATCTGCCGGCGTGTTGCGTGCCCGCCTGGCACCGAAGCCGGGCGTACATCCGATGCGGGGCGATTGACGGGCCGCGCATCGCGGGCGAGAGTGGGCCATGCGACCAGATGAACGGACAGCGGGCCTGCGGACGGTGACGCAGCGACCAAGAGCAGTGCGCCCGGGGCCTGACGGCGGCGCAGCGTGGGCGCAACACACTGGCGTGACAGCGCGCGCGGTCGAGACCGGCATCGAATCCGGATCGTCGTCGCGAGGGCTGCAGCCATGATCGCCGAACGCTATTTGGTCATCGATCTGGAAGCGACTTGCGATGACGACCCGCAGCGTCGCCAGGTGCCGGTAGGTCAGTGCGAGATCATCGAGATCGGCGCGGTGATGGTCGAGCGCGAAGGCTGGCGCGTGATCGACGAGTTCGACATCTTCGTGCGACCGGTGCGGCATCCGCGCCTGACTGCGTTCTGTACCCGGCTGACCTCGATCACGCAGGCTGAGGTGGATGCCGCGCCGACCTTTCCCGAGGCCATCGACCGCTTCAAGGCATGGCTGCGCCAGCATGAAGGATTCGCGTTCGGCTCTTGGGGCAACTACGACCGCTTGCAAATCCTGCAGGATTGCGCATACCACCGCATCGCCTACCCGATCGCTGCGCCCCACGTGAACATCAAGACGGAGTTTTCGGCGCGCCAGCGCGTGAAGAAGCTCGGCCTGGGGCAAGCCATCGAACGCGCCGGTCTGACCTTCACCGGCACACCGCATCGCGGCGTCGATGACGCGCGCAACGCCGCCAGGCTCCTGCCCTACGCGTTCGGCGACGCGCGCGTGCCGTGAAGGTGACGGTTCGGTGCGATCCCGACTGCCATGTGCGGCGGAGATGACGATTGGCGATCGAATCGTCCCGCTCGGGGCGCATGATGACTGGCGCGACAGGTAGGCGGGCTGCGTCACCCGTCAATCGCCCCGTGCCGGACACCACGCCCCGACCGCGTCGCCGAAAGCGTAGGGCAGCACTCATGGACATGAACCGCCCTGGCTTTCCCGGGGCGGTTCAATGCGTGACCGGCACGAGAGCCACCCGGAGTTGCTCAGCAAAAGACCGAAGAATCACACGATACCAGACACTTCGCGCAAGTCACTGATTGGAATGGTGGGCCGTGATGGGATCGAACCATCGACCAATGGATTAAAAGTCCACTGCTCTACCGCTGAGCTAACGGCCCTGTTGCAAAGTTCCGGCCCTGGCGTGCGCGGCAACTGCGGGTGCATTCCCTCCGCGCTACGGGGAACCAGCGGCGGGAAGCGGCCGGCGGCGCCGCCGACGGCGCGACGAAACCAGGAAGGAGGCGCATTCTACCGACCCGCAGTCGCTAGCGGTAGCGCGTGGGATCGGCGACGCCGGCCGCCCGGAAGCCTTCGGCGCGCAGATGACAGGCATCACAATGACCGCAGGCGCGACCTTCTGCGTCGGCCTGATAGCAGGATACGGTCGCGACGAAATCCACGCCCAGGCGCAGGCCTTCGCGCACGATATCGGCCTTGCTCATGTGCAGCAGCGGTGCATGCACGCGCAATCGCGCACCCTCGATGCCGGCCTTCGTGGCAAGGTTGGCAAGCACGCCGAAGGCATCGATGAAGGCCGGGCGGCAATCCGGGTAGCCTGAATAATCCACGGCATTCACTCCGCACCAGATCTCCCGGGCACCCAGCACCTCGGCCCAGCCCAGCGCGATGGCCAGCATGATGGTGTTGCGCGCCGGCACGTAGGTGACCGGGATGCCGCTGCCGCCATGCTCGGGCACGGCAATGTCCGCGGTCAGCGAGGAGCCGCCGATGCTGCGCAGATCCACCGTGACGGTCTTGTGCTCGACTGCACCGAGCCGGTGGCTGACGCGGTCGGCGGCCGCCAGCTCGGAATGGTGGCGCTGACCGTAATCGACGCTGAGGGCATGGCAGGCAAGACCCTGCGCGCGTGCCAGGGCAAGCGTCACGGCGGAATCCATGCCGCCGGAAACCAGCACGACGGCGCGGGGGGCGGCAGCGGATGGGGTCATGGGCCTCCGTCTCGGATTGCAGCGGGCGTACAGGCCCGCTGCCAGCAGGGTGACGCTCGCTCAGTGTCCGGGAACGACGCCCCACAGCAGCTTGTGGAGCTGCAACTGCAGGCGCACCGGCAGGCGATCGGCAAGCATCCAGTCGGCCAGCGCGCGCGGCGCAAGGCGCCCGTGCACCGGGGAGAACAGCACCTGGCAGCGCCTGTCCAGCGCGTGCTCGCGCACACGCGCCACCGCCCAATCATAGTCGTCCCGGTCGGCGATCACGATCTTGACCTGGTCGTGCGGCAACAGGCAGGCCATGTTCGACCAGAGGTTGCGCGCGACCTCGCCCGATCCGGGCGCCTTGAGATCCACGACCTTGCGCACGCGTGGATCGACCGCCGCGACATCCAGCGCGCCGGAGGTCTCAAGCGAGGTTTCGTAGCCGGCGTCGCACAGGCGCTGCAGCAGCACCAGGCAGCGCTTCTGCGCCAGCGGCTCGCCGCCGGTGACGCACACGTGGCGCGCTCCGAACGACGCCACCTCGGCCAGGATCGCATCGATGTCGTGCCACTGGCCGCCATGGAAGGCATATTCGGTATCGCACCACACGCAACGCAGCGGGCAGCCGGTCAGGCGCACGAATACGGTGGGCCATCCGACCGCATCGGCCTCACCCTGCAGGGAATGGAAGATCTCGCTGATGCGCAGGCGCTGATCGCTCGCCACGCCGTCCACGCTGCCCATGACTGCGCTCAGCGCTGGGTTTCCATCTTCAGCGCGCGCAGGCGACCTTCGGCCAGCCGCGCAACCGTCGTGCCCGGGTAGGTCTGCAGCACCTGGTTCAAGGTGGCCTCGGCCTGGTCCCACTGCTTCTGCTCATACTGGCTGTAGCCGATCTTGAGCAACGCATCCGGGGCCTTGGGGCTGCCCGGGAAGCGCGCGAGCAGGGTACGGAAGGCCTCCTCGGCGATCGGGTAGTTCTGCGTGACGTAGTAGGACTCGCCCAGCCAGTAATAGGCATTGCCGGTCAGCGGATCATCGGGATACTGGTCGATGAACGCCTGGAAGCGGCGCGCGGACTCGGCGTAACGGCCATCCTTGAGCGCAGCGAAGGCTTCGTTGTAGGCCTCCATCGCGGTGGCGCCAGCCGGTGCCGCGGCGGGGCCAGGTGGCGCGGCGGGCGTGGCTGCGCCGGCCGGGGCCGCGGCTGGGGCAACCTGGCCCGCCGCACCCGCGGACACGCCGGGCGCGGCACTGCTGCCGCCCGGGCTGGCGAGATCGATGTCCGGCGGCTGCGCGGGGGCTGGCGCCGCGGCGGACGCTGCCGGCCCGGTGCCTTCAAGCCGGTTCAGGCGTGAATCCAGGTCGATGTACTGATCGCGGTTGCGTTGCTGCGCCTGCTCCAGGGCATGGCGCAGTTCCTCGACCTGGCCTTGCAGCAACTGCACTTGCGACTCGAGCGCGGAAATGCGGTTGACGAGTTCGACGGCGCTGCTGCCGCCCCCCTGGGCCGCCTGCTGTTCCAGGCGATCGACACGCTCGGCCAGCGACAGGCGCTGCGCCTGTGCAGCGGGCATCGTGGCGGCGAACGCAAGCGCCGCCAGGGCTGTCGTTACGGCAATCCGCATTGCAGGTACCTCGCTCGCTTCAGAGCTGGTGAAAACTTGCGCGTTCCGTGCACGTCTTGCGCGTGGTTCCGGGGTGTCCGCGGTCGCTCGCGCCAGTCCGGCACGCGCACGCCCGACTGGTCGCCGGCCATCCCTGGCCGGCAGCCCGGCAATCCGAAGACGCCACGAACCCTCAACGCGTCGTGTACACGACCTCGACGCGCCGGTTCTTCGACCAGCATGACTCGTCATGCTGGCGGCAGACCGGGCGCTCCTCGCCGTAGCTCACCACGTTCAGCTGGGCGCGCGAGGCACCCGCGGCGACCAGCGCCGACTGCACCGCGTTGCCGCGGCGCTCGCCGAGACCGAGGTTGTACTCGCGCGAGCCGCGCTCGTCGGCGTGGCCTTCGAGCGTGACGCGCGCATCCGGGAACTCGTGGAGGTACTCGGCGTGACAGGCGATCTGGGCCGCGAACTCCGGCTTGATCTCGGACTGGTCGAGGTCGAAATAGATCACGCGCTGGCGCAGGCAGGAATCCGTATCCAGGCTGTCACGCGTGTAACGGCCGGCCGGCTCGGTCGGCGCGGTCTGGGTGACCGGCGCAGGCTCCGGCGCCGGGGCAGGCTTCACCGCCTTCTTTGCGCAGGCCGACACGCCTGCGGCGAGCAGTACACAAAACGCAATCCGAAAGACGCTGTTCATGGCAATTCCTTGATGAAATCAACTGGATGAGACATTGAAAACGCACGTTCCTGAGACTGGCATGGAACCCTCCCGGAGCGGATTCAACGCGACCGGAACGGTCCCCATGCCGGCTCACGCACATCGCCATCGGCAAAACCGAGGCGCTGGCGTACGCGCCCATCGGCAGACACTGCATACAGGACGCCACGTGAACCTTCGCTGGCGGCGTACAGCAGCATGCTTCCGTTGGGCGCGAAACTGGGGGCTTCATCCTGGTTGCCGGGCGAGATCAGCGCATACTGGCTGGTAGCCCGGTCGAGGATGGCGATACGATACACGTTTCCGCTGCCCTGCACCATGGCGAGCTTGATGCCGCGGGCATCCACCACGCTGGGGCTGGCGTTGTACTGGCCCTGGAAGGTCACCCGCGTGGCGTCGCCGCCGGTCGCCGCGACCTGGTAGATCTGCGGCTTGCCGGAGCGGTCGGAGGTGAAATAGAGCGTCTTGCCGTCCGGCGCCCACTCGGGCTCGGTATCGATGGCGAAGTGGTTGGTGATCCGATCCAGCGAGCGGCTGGCCAGGTTCATCACGTAGATGTCGGGATTGCCGCCCTTGGACAGGCTCATGGCCAGGCGGCTTCCATCCGGCGAGAATGCCGGCGCACTGTTGATGCCGCGGAAGCTGGACACGACCTGGCGCGAACCGGTGCCAAGATCCTGCACGTAGATCGCCGAATTGCCGCTTTCGAAGGAAACATAGGCGATCCTGCGGCCATCCGGCGACCAGGACGGTGACAGCAGGGCCTCGCGCGAACGCACCACCACCTGCGGATTGAAGCCGTCCGAATCGGCCACCATCAGGGCGTATTGCCAGTTGGGCGACGCGCCGGTCACCGTGATATAGGCGATGCGCGTCCAGAACGCGCCACGCACGCCAAGAATCTTTTCATACACCGCGTCGGCAACCTGGTGGGCGATGTCGCGCAGCCCGCTGCGCTGGCCGCTGATGGCGCCATCGGCGATGCGCTGCTGGCGGGCCACGTCGAACAGCTCGTATTCGACCCGCAAGCTGCCATCGCCGCCATCGAGGCTGCGCCCGACCAGCAGGTAGTCCTGCTTGAGCAGGCGCCAGGTGGCGAACTTCACCTCGTCCGCACGGCTCGGAAACTCGACGATATCGTTGCGCGGCAAGGTGCGAAATTGCCCCGAGCGGGCCAGGTCGGCGCGCACGATCTCGCCGGGATTGGCTTCCGGCGGCACGCTGGCGCCCTCGAAAGCAAACGGCACCACTGCAATCGGCACCGCCGATGCGGTGCCGTCGACGATGTCGATGTCCAGGCCCTGCGCGAAGGCCGGCCCGCCCAGCAGCAGGGCGAACCACAGCAGCAGCCTGCGTCCCATGATGCGATTTTCCATACTCTTCAACCTTATCCGTCGTACCTGAACGTAAATTTGATGCGCCGCTGGAAGACCTTTTCATAGCCCTGGTAGGGCAAGGGCGCCGCGCGCATGACCGCCTGCTCGATCGAGCGGCGGGTTGCCGGATCGGCATTGCAGGGCGTGGAGACCACGGCCGCGATGACCTCGCCACCCGGAATCTGGGTGATGTCGAGGGTACAGCGCAGGCCCGCCTGCGCGCTTTCCGGACGGTTCCAGTTCTGCGTCACCACGGCCTGAATGGCGGCACTGTAGCGCGCCGTCAGATCGTTGTCGGCGCCTCCGGCCCCGGTCTGCGCCTGCGCGGCCTCGTGCTCGGCGGCTGGTTGCGCCGCCGCGCGCTCCGCCGGCTGGCGATTGCGGTCCTCCAATTGCGCCAGGCGCTCCTTTTCCAGCTTCAGCTTCCTTTCCGCCGCGGCCCGCGCTTCACGGATCTCGGCGAGCTGCTTTTCCTTCTCCGCCCGCAGCTTGCGTTCCTTTTCCTGCTCCTGCTCCAGTTCCACCTGCTGCTGCCGCACGCGCGCTTCCTCCTCGCGCCTGGCCTGCTCGGCCTGCTCGCGGGCCAGGGCCGCGACCTTTTCCCGCTCGACCAGATCCTGGCGCTGTACTTCGCTGGGCGTCGGCGTGGCCGGCTTGGGCGGCGCCGGTTCGGGTTTCGGTTCGGGCTTGGGTTCAGGCCTGGGCGGCGCTTTCGGTTTGGGCGGCCTGGCCGGTTCGCGCTTGCCGGCCTGCGGCTTCGGCGCCGCCGTCGGGCCGACCAGGGTCGCCTCGATCACCGGGCCGGGCATGGTGACCGGACGCGTGGCCTGCGTCCACCACAGCCCCACCAGCAGCGCCAACAGGAACAGCACGTGCAAGCCGAGCGCAAATCCAAACGCACGCGCCTTGTCGCCGAAGCTCTCCATCCGGTCAGCGTTCCGCTTCCGCCGCGAGCGGCTGGCTCATCAGCCCGACCTTGGGCACGCCTGCCGACTGCAGCAGTACCATCGCCTGATAGATCGTACCGTACTCGGCGCGTTCGTCGCCCGCGACGAGTACGGGAACCTGCGGATTCTGACGCACGAATGCTGAAACCTTGTTGACCAGCGCATCGGCTTCGATCGGTTCGCGTTGCGTGGTGCCCAGGGTGAGGAAGTAGTGGCCTTCGCGATCGACGCTCACGACCACCGGCTCCTTGTCGTTCTGGATCGCCGCCGCCGCCGACTGCGGCAACTGGATATCGACGCCAAGGTTCAGCAGCGGCGCGGTCACCATGAAGATGATCAGCAGCACCAGCATCACGTCGATATACGGCACGACGTTGATCTGGGCCATGAGTTTGCGCGGCTTGCGGCGGGTATTGAGACTGGCCATGAGCTAGAGACTGGAGTTGCGGGTGGCGCGCGGGTGCGCGGGTTGCGCTTGGCGCGTCGTGCCGGGAAGCAAGGCCTTCCCTTGCCATGTTGGCGGGACCGCGGCCGGGCTGGGGGTGCAACCCGCACCCTGCCCCGGGTGTCTATTCTTCCAGATGCGCCTGGCGCGCAAGGATGGACGAGAACTCCTCGACGAAGGTGTCGTAGCGCAGGTTCAGGCGTTCCAGGCGCATGGAGAAGCGGTTGTACGCCCAGGAGGCGGGAATGGCTGCGATCAGGCCCATGGCGGTGGCGACCAGGGCCTCGGAAATGCCGGGCGCAACCATGGCGATGGTCGCTTCCTTGACGTTGGCCAGGCCGTGGAAGGCGGACATGATGCCCCACACGGTGCCAAGCAGGCCGATGTAGGGGCTGATCGAACCGACGTTGGCGAGGAATTCCAGACCCTGCTCGAGGCGATCGACTTCGCGCGTGGAGGACACCCGCATGGCGCGCTGGGCGCCCTCCAGCAGGGTACGCGAATCGACGCTGCGCCGCTGGCGCAGACGCGCAAACTCGCGAAAGCCGGCCTCGAAGATGGCGCCGCTGGAAGTGACCCGGCTGCCGCTGGCCGTGAGTTCGCGGAACAGGCCCGCCAGATCCGCACCGGACCAGAAGCGCTCCTCGAACTCATCGGCATGGGCGTTGGCGCGTGACAGCAACTGCTTCTTGCGGAAGATGATCATCCACGAAGCGATCGAAAAACCGAGCAGCACCAGCATCACCAGCTTGACGAACAGGCTCGCGTTGAGGACGAGAGCCAGGATGTTCATTTCCGAATTCATGTGCGAACGAGACCTTGGAGCAGATGTTCGGGGATGGCGCGGGGGCGCAAGCGTAGTGCATCGAGACAGGCGATGCGCACCTGCGCTTCGACCAGCGCCCGGGTCCCGGGTTCACGGACGAGCCGCTGAGTGACGATGAAGCTCGCGCCGCGCGGCGGCTGGGGCTCCACGGTTGCCGTGAGCAGGTCGTCGAGGCGCGCCGGCGCGTTGAAAGCGATCTGCATGCGGTGCACGACGAACAGGAGGTCCGCCTGCGCGCGCAGCTTCTCCTGGTCGAAGCCGGCCGCGCGCAGCCACTCGCTGCGCGCGCGCTCGAAGAAGCGCAGGTAGTTGGCGTGGTAAACGATGCCGCCGGCATCGGTATCTTCCCAGTAGACGCGGACGGGCCACTGGAAGACCCGGTATTGGGAAGAGCCCACGCCGTTACGCCTTTGCATCGCCCGTGTCGCCCGGATTCCCGTTCTCGAAGAGATCCGGGACGCTGGAGCGGCGCGGCGCCTTGAGGCCGAGGTGGCGCCAGGCCTTGGCGGTGGCCATGCGCCCACGCGCAGTGCGCACCAGGAAGCCCTGCTGGATGAGGTAGGGTTCGAGCACGTCCTCGATGGTGCCGCGTTCCTCGCTGAGCGCCGCGGCCAGCGATTCAACGCCCACCGGCCCGCCGTCGAAGTTCTCGATGATCATGCCGAGCAGGCGCCGATCGAGCGCATCAAAGCCCTCCGCATCGACGTTGAGCATCTCCAGCGCGGCCGCGGCGACCTGCGTGCCGATGCGGCCGTCGGCGCGCACCTCGGCATAGTCGCGCACGCGCCGGAGCAGCCGGTTGGCGATGCGCGGGGTGCCACGCGCGCGGCGCGCGATTTCGGTCGCGCCGGCGGCATCGCAGGGAATGTCGAGGATCTGTGCCGCGCGGCGCACGATGGCTGCCAGTTCGTCGGCGCTGTAGAACTCCAGCCGCTGCACGATGCCGAAGCGGTCGCGCAGCGGCGCGGTCAACAGACCTGCGCGCGTGGTGGCGCCGATCAGGGTGAACGGGGGCAGGTCGAGCTTGATCGAGCGTGCCGCCGGCCCCTCGCCGATCATGATGTCGATCTGGAAATCCTCCAGCGCCGGGTACAGCACTTCCTCCACGATCGGCGAGAGGCGGTGGATCTCGTCCACGAACAGTACGTCGCGCGGCTGCAGGTTGGTTAGCAGTGCCGCCAGGTCGCCCGGCCGTTCGAGCACGGGACCGGAGGTCGAGCGCAGGTTCACGCCGAGCTCGTTGGCGATGACATGCGACAGGGTCGTCTTGCCCAGGCCCGGCGGGCCGAAGATCAGCACGTGATCGAGTGCCCCGCCGCGTCGGCGCGCCGCTTCGATGGCGATCGACAACTGCTCGCGCACGGTCGCCTGGCCGAGGTATTCGGCCAGACGCTGCGGGCGGATCGTCGCATCGACGAAGTCGTCCTCGCGCGTGGCGGTGGCGGAGCTGAGGCGGTCCATGAGCGGGGAATGGGCAATCGGGAATGGCGGATCGCCTGATTATCCCCTGCCGGCGACCTTCAGAGTAGGGACGCACCCGGCGAACCTGCATGCTTGACGAGGCCGCGCCGAATCCGCCGTGACGATTCCCGCTTCCCGGCTCTTCAGATCTCGACCTGCGTACCCAGTTCGATCAGCCGGTTGCCGGGAATGCGGAAGAACGCGGTCGCGGGCACGGCGTTGCGCTGCATGAAGGTGAACAGGCGGTCGCGCCAGAGCGGCATGCCCGGGCGATCGGTCGCGACCACGCTCTCGCGGCTGAGGAAGAAGGTGGTATCCATCAGGTCGAAGGGCAGGCCGCATTGCTTGACCGCCTGCAGGGCCAGCGGCACGTTGGGGTCCTCGGAAAAGCCGAAGCGCAGGCTGAGTCGATAGAAGGCATCGCCCAGGCGCTCCACCGACACCCGCTCCGATGCCTCGGCTACCGGGGTTTCCACCGTCTGCACGGTCAGGATGACATTGCGCTCGTGCAACACCTTGTTGTGCTTGAGATTGTGCAACAGGGCGTTGGGCACACTGTCCTCATTGGCAGTCAGGAACACCGCCGTACCCGGCACCCGCAAGGGCGGGTGCGCGCTGATCGAAGTGATGAAGGGTTCCAGCGCCAGGCCGCTCTGGCGCACCTCGCGGATCACCAGCTCACGCCCGCGCCGCCAGGTGGTCATCAGCGTGAACACCACCGCGCCCAGCACCAGCGGGAACCAGCCGCCATGTTCGACCTTGTCGGCATTGGCGGTAAGGAAGGCCAGGTCGACGGTCAGGAACAGCAGGCCCAGCGCCACGACCTTGCTGCGTGCCCAGTGCCACTGGCGACGGAACACGATCATCACGAGCAGTGAATCGATGGTCATGGTGCCGACCACGGCGATGCCGTAGGCCGCGGCCAGGTTGCTGGAGGACTGGAAGCCGATGACCACGGCCAGCGTCAGCACCAGCAACATGCGGTTGACCCAGGGCAGGTAGATTTGCCCGATCATCTCCGGCGAAGTGTGTCGCACGTGCATGCGTGGCAGGAAGCCAAGCTGGATCGCTTCGCGGGCCACCGAAAACGCACCGGAAATCACCGATTGTGATGCGATGACGGCGGCCAGCGAGGCCAACGCGATCAAAGGGTAGACAAGCAGTTCCGGCGCCAGCAGATAGAAGGGGTTCTGCGCGGCTGCCGGATCGGCGATCAGCAGCGCACCCTGGCCAAAGTAGTTGAGCACCAGCGCCGGCAGGATGAAATTGAACCAGGCGATGCGGATCGGCTTCTTGCCGAAGTGCCCCATGTCGGCATACAGCGCTTCGGCACCGGTGATGCACAGCACAACGGCGCCCAGCGCAAGGAACGCGGGCCAACCCGTAACGGCGAAGAACTGCACGGCGTAATGCGGCGACAGCGCCCGCAGCACCCATGGGTGCTGTACGACCTGGATCAGCCCAAGCACGGCCAGGGTGACGAACCAGATGCACATCACCGGGCCGAAGATTGCACCGACCTTGCCGCTGCCACGCCGCTGGATGGCAAACAGGCCGAGCAGGATGCCGACCGTGATCGGCACCACGAACGGCTCGAGCCCGGGCGCGGCCACCTCCAGGCCCTCGACCGCGGACAGCACGGTGATGGCCGGCGTGATGACGCCATCCCCGAAGAACAGCGATGCACCGAACAGGCCCAGCACCGTGATCCCCCAGCGCGCGCGGGTACTCTTGCGCACGCTGCGCTGGGCCAGCGCGGTCAGCGCCATGATGCCGCCTTCGCCCTTGTTGTCGGCGCGCATGATGAAGCTGGCGTATTTGAGCGACACCACCAGCATCAGTGCCCAGAACACCAGCGACAGCACGCCGAGCACGTTCTCTGGCGTCGGCGGCAGGCCGTGCTCGCCGAAGGCTTCCTTCATGGTGTAGAGCGGACTGGTGCCAACGTCGCCATAGACGATGCCGATGGCGCCGATGGTCAGGGCGGCCATGCGTGGTGAGGGCGCCCCTGTCTGCTGCCCCTGGCTCATGCGCGATCCCCGTTCAGCGCAGCGCCGCCTTCAGCGCCTTGCGGATGATATCTTCAGCCGACGTTTCGGGCGTGGCCGCTTCGCGCACCAGGCGCGTGACTTCGGCCGGCTTGTAACCCAACGATTGCAACGCGATGGCCGCCTCGCTCGCCGGATCGGCCGGCACGCCCTCCGCGCCGGCCGCAGCGGGCAGGCCATCGACCAGGGCGCCGACGCGGTCACGCAGTTCCACCACCATGCGCTCGGCGGTCTTCTTGCCGATGCCGGGGATGCGCGTCAACGCGGCGAGGTCGCCGGTCTGCACCAGGCGCCCGAACTCTTCCACGCTGGCGCCGGAGAGCACCGCCAGCGAGGTCTTGGCGCCCACGCCCGACACCTTCTGCAAGGCGCGGAACAGCGCGCGTTCGGCTTCGCGCAGGAACCCGTACAGCACCACGGTGTCGTCCTTGGCCGCATAGTGCGTGCACAGCTGCACCTCGGTACCGAGCGCCGGCAAGTCGAAAATGGTGGACATCGGCGCTTCGAGCTCGTAGCCCACGCCGCCGACCTCGATCATGATCCACGGCGGATGCTTGCCGACCAGGGTGCCGCGCAGGCGGCCGATCACCGCCGGCGCCTCCACGCGGCGCGCGGAATGCCGGCCCGCGCGAGGCTGGCGCGCGTGTGGGCGTGCGCCAGCGCGACCGCCAGCGCATCGGCCGCGTCCGCCTGCAGGCGACCGGATATCCCGAGCAAGACCCCCACCATGTGCTGCACCTGTGCCTTGTCCCCGCCGCCGGTGCCGACCACCGCCTGCTTCACTTCGCGCGCAGCATACTCGCTCACGCCCAGGCCGTGGTGGACGATGGCGCAGATGGCCGCGCCGCGCGCCTGGCCGAGCTTCAGCGCGGAATCGGGGTTGCGGGCCATGAACACGCGCTCGATCGCCGCTTCCTGCGGCGCGTATTCGCCGATGATCGCACCCAGATCATCGAAGATCTGCTTGAGGCGCGCGGCGAAATCCTCGTTCGCGACCAGGTTCAGCACGCCATGGCAGACATGCCGCGACCTGCCCGCGGCATCGACATCGATGATGCCGAAGCCGGTCAGGCGACTACCAGGGTCGATGCCGAGGATGCGGATGGATGCGGAATGAAACAATGCTATTTTTCTTGTAACCGCTATCTTTTCACATGAAAGTATGGCTAAACGAGAACTAATATTTCAACAAATACTCCGAAACGCAATCATGAACAGACTACGCTTCGGAATATGGTATTTTACAGCTTTCATCAAAACCGATTATCGTTATTTTTGAAGAATCACAACTCACCATAAAACAGCAGCACAACTGGTTATCGTCGATGCGCTACCCAAAACACCTCCATTCGCATCCCGTACAGTTACGTCAACACTTGCAGGAAAGGCAACAGGATAAATTGGATCATCGGCTTCAGGACATATGAACATGCATGTTTTGCGCCCCTCACACGGATGAGGAAATAGAACATTATGTGTTCCGACGTCAATATTCCATGCATAATCAATTGGCAAGTCTACATTGGTCGTATCAACACCAACGATACAAAGCCCTGGCGTACAATTAAGGGAAATGGACCCAGCAACTGCTTGAGAAGAAAACAACCCCAAAGCAATACCAATCATTAACATTCCAGTAAACGTTAATTTATCAATTATGAGATCTCATACTCCCATCAGAAGTAATTCCAAAAAATGATGCGCTGAAATAGCGCTTACCTATTTGACACCACCCGCAGGCAGTCCATGTAGCGAATACATTTTCACCAAAGCATCGTGCTCCTCGCGGCGCAGATCTTCCTTCTGCTGCGCGCTCACGCATTTCTTCGACTTGAAATGCGTCCCGGTCACGCCATCGACGCTGCAGACGCGGTAATCGGCACCGCCGGCGAGAATGCCGTTGATGCGTTCCTGCATGTTGAACACGTCCATCTTTTCCTGCCCGGTCATAGCCAGGGATGAACCGCGCTTGGTTAGGATGCGCGAGATGATGGCGAGGTAATCCTCCACCACGCGCCGATCCGACGCGCTCACGTCGGCGTAACCGCCCTCTTCGAACGTCTGGCGCACCCTGTCGGCCTGCGCGTCGAACTCGACCGGGGTCACATCCACGCTGCCCGGCGGCGGCGCCTTGGCCGCCCAGGCCGGTGCGGCGAACGCGAACGAAATCATCGCACAGGCGATGGCGATCAGCATGGTTCTCATGCTGTTCTCCCGTCTGGCGCAGCGCTTGCTGCGAAATCCCTCGTAGGGCCTATGAACCTAGCACAAGGCCATTCACAAGGCGAATCGCGCACGCCGGCGCCGACACCGTAGCCCGGATGCAGCGCAGCGGAATCCGGGGTCGGGTTCGCGAGCCGAGACCAACCCCCGGGGGGTCAGTTGGCGATTGCCGCTACACCCACGCATCGGCCGGCAGGTCGGCATTGGAAAACACCGCCTGCACGTCGTCCAGATCGTCCAGCCATTCGAGGAACTTGGCCACCGTCTGCGCCGCCTCGCCTTCCAGCGCAACCTCGATATCCGCGCGCATCGTCACCTCGGCGTCCGCCGGGGCGAGCCCGGCATCGACCAGCGCCGCGCGCACGGCTTCGAAGGCTTCGGGCGGCGTGATGACCTCGATCGCATCATCGTCGAAGCTGCGGATATCCTCGGCGCCGGCTTCGAGCGCAATTTCCAGGATTTGTTCCTCATCCGCGCCGGGCGCGAAGGTGAGCACGCCCAGGCGCCGGAACTGGTAGGCCACCGAGCCATCGGTGCCGAGCGAACCACCGAACTTGGTGAACGCATGGCGCACCTCGGAAACCGTGCGCTGGCGGTTGTCGGTGCTGCAATCGACGATCACCGCCACGCCACCCGGCGCATAGCCTTCGTAACGCACGTCCTCGTAGACAACGCCCTCCAGCTCGCCGGTGGCCTTCTTGGTCGCACGCTCGATGACGTCCTTGGTCATGTTCGCGGAGAGCGCCTTGTCCATGGCCAGGCGCAGGCGCGGATTGGTGAGCGGATCGCCGCCGCCATCGCGCGCGGCGATGGTGATTTCGCGGATCAGCTTGGTGAAGATCTTGCCGCGCTTGGCGTCCTGCGCGTTCTTGCGATGCTGGATGTTCGCCCACTTGGAATGACCGGCCATGGGTAGGGTGCAAGCTCCTGATCGAAAAGCCCAAGTATAACGGCGACGGGTGGCTGCACCGGCCGCATGACATGTGTCCGCAGCGGCGCGCCGAGCGTGGCGCCGTGCGACATTCACGCGATGCGGCGAGGTTGGCGCTGCCAACCGGGTGAATGTCGCGACGTCCATCGGCCGCATGGCGCCGACCTACGGGTCGGCGGGTGGATCGAAATGGCCGCGACGGAGAAATTCCACCGCGTGCGTTGCCGCCGCGGCCGACAGCAGCAACCCCGTGTGCGAGGCATGCACGATGGCGTGATCGGTGATCCCCGCAAGCCGCGTTTCGCCGACGGCGACCGTGCCGTCGTGGGGCGCAGCCAGGTGCGCCAGCGGCGAACCGAATCCGAGCGGGAGGTTTCCGGCAATCACGCCGATCTCGCGGTCGTCGTCCCAGGCGGCAACGCCGTCGGCCAGCAGCGGCGTACTCGCGCCAAGCAGCCAGCGCGTTCCTGGCCATTGTGCCAAGGCACGCGAAGCCGCGCTGCCGCGCAGCGGCGAGCCAAGGCACACGATGCGGCCCGGCGGCAGGTCGTTGCGACCGCGCACGGCTTCCAGGGCGACCAGGCCGCCCAGACTATGCCCGAGCAGGTGCACGGCATCCGCGCGTGCCTTGCCCAGCCGTTCGCGCAGGCGTGCCGCCGCGCGCTGCGGGCTGGCCGCCACGCTGGCGTAATCGAAGGTGGCCACTTCGTACCCGGCCGCGCGCAGGCGCTGCGCCAATGGCCACAGCGTAACGCCGCGCATCCACAAGCCATGCAGGAGAATGACGTGCTCGGTCATGGCGGTTGAACTCCGGCTGATGACAAGACGCAAGAGCATCGCGGCTGAAGCCGCTCCCACGAGAATGCAAGGCGCAGCGCGTCAGGGACTGCTCCCACACGAAACTCTGCGCAGGCGCCACTGGATCGCGGGAGGGACTTCAGTCCCGATGCCGGGCTGCCGAAAGTCGGGAATGGCATCGCGGCTGAAGCCGCTTCCACATGACATTCTGGCAAGGAGACACCGGATCGTGGGAGGGCCTTCAGTCCCGATGCTTTTCCTGCTCCACCACCCGGATATGCAGCTCGGCAAGCTGCGCGGTCGCGATGGGCGAAGGGGCAGCGGTCATCAGGTCCTGTGCGCTGGTCGTCTTGGGGAAGGCAATGACGTCGCGGATCGACTCGGTGCCAGCCATCAGCGCGGCGATGCGGTCGATGCCAAAGGCGATGCCGCCATGCGGCGGCGCGCCGAACTTGAGCGCTTCGAGCAGGAAGCCGAACTTGGCCTGGGCCTCCTCGGCACCGATGCCGAGCAGTTCGAACACCGCCGCCTGCATCTCGGGGCGATGGATGCGGATCGAGCCGCCACCGATCTCGTTGCCGTTCAGCACCATGTCGTAGCCTCGCGACACCGCGGTCCTCGCATTGGCCTTGAGCTCGGCCACATCGTCCACGGCGGGCGCGGTGAAGGGGTGATGCAGGGCGACGAAACGCTGGGCTTCCCCGTCGTATTCGAACATCGGGAAATCCGTGACCCACAGCGGCTTCCAGGCGTCCTCGACCAGCCCGCGGTCGCGGCCAAGCCTGAGGCGCAAAGCACCCATGAAGTCGCATACGGTCTTCCAGCGGCCGGCACCGAAAAACAGCATGTCGCCGGACTGTGCGCCGGCCCTGTCCAGCAGCGCCCCGATCACGGCGTCGTCGAGGAACTTGGCGATCGGTGAGGTCAGGCCTTCGCGGCCCTTCGCGCGATCATCCACGCGCATCCAGGCCAGGCCCTTCGCGCCGTATTTCGCCACGTGCACGCCCAGATCGTCGATCTGCTTGCGGGTGAGGCTGGCCCCGCCCGGCAGGCGCAAGGCGGCCACACGGCCATCCGCATCGGCGGCGGCGTCGGCAAACACCTTGAAGCCGCCCTCCTTGACGAGATCGGCAACATCGACCAGCTCCAGCGCAATGCGCAGGTCCGGCTTGTCCGATCCGTAGCGCCGCATCGCCTCGGCGTAGGTGAGACGCGGGAACGGCGCGGGCAACCGGACTCCGGCGACTTCGTGGAACACGCTGCAGATCAGGGCCTCGACGCTGTCCTGGATGTCACGTTCCTCGACAAACGCATACTCCATGTCGAGCTGGGTGAACTCGGGCTGGCGGTCGGCACGCAGGTCCTCGTCACGGAAGCAGCGCGCGATCTGGTAGTAGCGGTCGAAGCCCGCCACCATCAGGAGCTGCTTGAAGAGCTGCGGCGATTGCGGCAGCGCGTAGAACTCGCCCGGGTGCACGCGACTGGGCACCAGGTAGTCGCGCGCGCCTTCGGGCGTGGCGCGGGTCAGGATCGGAGTTTCGATGTCCTGGAAACCCTGGGCATCGAGGTTGCGGCGCAGCGCCGCGACCAGCCGCGTGCGCAGGCGCATCGCGCGTTGCATGTCCGCACGACGCAGGTCCAGGTAGCGATACTTGAGCTTGAGATCCTCGTTGGTGGTCTCGTGCAGCACGAAGGGCAGGTCGCGTGCCGGGTTCAGCACCTCGATGCGCTCGGCCAGCACCTCGACGTGCCCGGTCCTGACGCGCTCGTTCACGCTGACCCGCCGGCGCACGCGCCCGGCAACGCGCAGGCACCACTCGTAGCCTGCTTCGCTGGCCGTGCGGAAGGCCTCGGCATTGTCCGGATCGACCACGATCTGTACCAGGCCTTCATGGTCGCGCAGGTCGATGAAGATCACGCCGCCATGGTCGCGGCGGGTATCGACCCAGCCACACAGGGTCACGGAATGGTCGATCAGGGCCTGGTCGATCAGGCCGCAATGATGAGTGCGCATGGGATGGTTTCGTCGTGCGCCGGGGGGCGCAACAAGACCGGAAATGCTAGGGAGTATCGTGTTGCGCTGCAACGGCAGGCCCCACGTCGGCGACGTGATGGCGAGCTGCGAACCGCCCCGCCATCGGCGACGAGGCGGCTTCGCAGGTCGCGGCTACGGCCGCGACGAAGGCGCGCGGATCGACGTCAGCGCCAGCGACGCTCCACCACGAACTCGCCCGAGCAACCCTGGTCGACCCAGATGCCGCCGCGATTCCAGCCCCAGTTGCGGCCTTCCACGCAGCGTGTGTCGGAAAGCTGGCGACGGATATGGACGCGACTGCCACGACCGGTATCCACCTGGCAGAAATTGTAGCGGTATTGCGGACTGCCGCAGCGCAGGGTGATGCTGCGATCCCAGCCAGGCCCTGGCTGCCAGCCACCATTTCCCGGCGGATACGGCTGTGCGCCCGGATGGTTGGCATCGGCGAAGACACCCGCGCAACCGCGATCCACCCACACGGCGCCGCGACTGTAACCCCAGCTGCTGCCGCGCACGCACGCGGATTTGGAGGTCTGGCGCACCAGCACCGCATCGCGCCAGGGCACCCGGCAGGAGGCCGGCTGCATGCCGACGCTCTTGCACTCGATGGTGCCGGTGCCGGACTGCGCTAGCAAAACCGGCGCCACACCGGCGGCCATCGTGCCCACCGACTGTGCATGTGCCAGCGACGCCGCGCCCAACGACATGGCAAGAATGGCCACTACGCCTGCAAGCTTCATGGATCGATCCCCATCGACGGAAGTGCAGCCGAGTCTAGATTATCCGCATGAACGAAAGCGATGCCTTCCATCGGCGCACGGGTCATGCCACGCAGCAGCATCCGCTGCGCCGTTCCGCCCGGACGCCCGCTTCTCACTCGACCGATGGCGTCGCTGCCGAGGCTGGCGCCTTCGATCCAGGCTCCCCGGCCGCCGCCGGCCTGGCATCGCCGGTCTTCGCCGCGGCGTCGCCGGCTGCCTTGCCGTCGGCTGCGGCCGCCGGTCCATCGCCGGTCGCGAGATTGTGCTTCTTCTCGCCCTTGCCCTTGAAGTCGGTCTCGTACCAGCCGCTGCCGGCAAGGCGAAATGCCGGGGCGCTGACGCGGCGGCGTACTTGGGGCTTGCCGCAGGCGGGACAGGTCGCCGGATCGGGATCGGACAGCTTCTGCAGGCGCTCGAAGGCATTGCCGCAGGCGGAACATTCGAATTCGTAGATGGGCATGGTGGAGAGCCGGAAGTCGGAAGTGGGGAATGGGGAATCGCAAAAGGCGGGCAGATCAGGACTTGGCGAAGACCAGGCGGCCGCCGTCCGCTGCCACCCGCACGGTGTCGCCGGGCTGGAAGCGGCCTTCGAGGATCTCCCTGGCCAGCGGGTTCTCGAGCTGCTGCTGGATGGCGCGCTTGAGCGGGCGGGCGCCATATACCGGATCGAAGCCGACGTTGGCAACCAGGTCCAGTGCCGCCGCGTCGATTTCCAGCTTGAGCTGGCGCTCGGCGAGGCGCCTTTCCAGATAGGCGATCTGGATGCGCGCGATGGCACGGATCTGGCTCTTGTCCAGGGACCGGAACACGACGATCTCGTCAAGCCGGTTGATGAATTCGGGGCGGAAATGCGCCTGCACCACGCCCATCACCGCGGCCTTCATCTTGGTGTACTGCGCTTCCTCGTCCTCGCCACCTTCCGGCGCCAGGTCCTGGATGTACTGCGAACCCAGGTTCGAGGTCATGACGATGACGGTGTTCCTGAAGTCCACCGTGCGGCCCTGCCCGTCGGTGAGGCGGCCGTCGTCCAGCACCTGCAGCAGGATGTTGAAGACGTCGTGGTGCGCCTTCTCGACCTCGTCGAGCAGGATCACGCTGTAGGGGCGGCGGCGCACGGCCTCGGTGAGATAGCCGCCCTCCTCGTAGCCGACATAGCCCGGCGGTGCACCGATCAGGCGGCTGACCGAATGCTTTTCCATGAACTCGCTCATGTCGATGCGCACCATGGCATCGTCGCTGTCGAAGAGGAACGCGGCCAGCGCCTTGCACAGTTCGGTCTTGCCGACCCCGGTGGGGCCGAGGAACAGGAACGATCCGATCGGCCGGTTGGGATCTGAAAGCCCGGCGCGCGAGCGGCGGATCGCGTCGCTCACCACGCGCACGGCCTCGTCCTGGCCGACCACGCGCTGGTGGAGTTCATCTTCCATGCGCAGCAGCTTGTCGCGTTCGCCTTCCAGCATCTTGCTGACCGGAATGCCGGTCCAGCGCGACACCACCTGGGCAATCTCCTCGGCGGTGACCTTGTCCTGCAGCAGGGTGAAGCCCTTCGTTTCAGCTTCCTGCGCGGCTTTCAGCTGCTTTTCCAGCGCCGGGATGCGTCCGTACTGGATCTCGCTCATCTTCGCGTAATCCTGGCGCCGCTGCGCGGCCTCCAGATCCAGCCGCGCCTGCTCGATCTCCTCCTTGATCCTGGTCGCGCCCTGCAGGGTCGCCTTCTCGGCCTTCCAGACCTCCTCGAGATCCGAATACTCGCGCTCGAGTTCGTCGATCTCCTTCTCGAGGTCGGCCAGGCGCTGCTTCGATTCGGCATCCTTCTCCTTCTTCAGCGCCTCGCGCTGGATCTTGAGCTGGATCAGACGCCGTTCCTTGCGATCCAGTTCCTCCGGCTTGGAGTCGATCTCCATGCGGATGCGGCTGGCCGCCTCGTCCATCAGGTCGATCGCCTTGTCCGGCAGCTGACGATCGGCAATGTAGCGGTGGGAGAGCGTGGCCGCGGCGACGATGGCCGGATCGGTGATCTCCACGCCGTGGTGCACCGCGTACTTTTCCTTCAGCCCGCGCAGGATCGCGATGGTGTCCTCGACGTTCGGCTCGCCGACGAACACCTTCTGGAAGCGCCGCTCGAGCGCCGCGTCCTTCTCGATGTATTTGCGGTACTCATCGAGCGTGGTCGCGCCGATGCAGTGCAGCTCGCCGCGCGCGAGCGCCGGCTTCAGCATGTTGCCGGCGTCCATCGAGCCTTCCGCCTTGCCCGCGCCGACCATGGTGTGGAGTTCGTCGATGAAGAGGATCACCTGGCCTTCCTGCTTGGCCAGGTCATTCAGCACGCCCTTCAGGCGCTCCTCGAACTCGCCGCGGAACTTGGCCCCGGCGATCAGCGCGCCCATGTCGAGCGACAGCACGCGCTTGCCGCGCAGGCCCTCGGGCACCTCGTTGTTGATGATGCGCTGCGCCAGGCCCTCGACGATCGCGGTCTTGCCGACGCCGGGCTCGCCGATCAGCACCGGGTTGTTCTTGGTGCGCCGCTGCAGCACCTGGATGACGCGGCGGATCTCCTCGTCACGGCCGATGACCGGGTCGAGCTTGCCGGTCTCCGAGCGCGCGGTGAGGTCGATGGT
Organism: Dokdonella sp.; assembly: GCA_023228465.1. Lineage (GTDB taxonomy): Bacteria > Pseudomonadota > Gammaproteobacteria > Xanthomonadales > Rhodanobacteraceae > Dokdonella_A. Next base: position 28,818 of record JALOBC010000012.1, read on the forward strand.
GTATTTCTCCAGCGCCTGGCGCTGCTCCTCGGCACTTTCCGACTGCACGCTCTCACCCCCGCGCATGCGCTCGATCACCGCTTCCAGGCTTTCCTTGTGCGCGCCGGCGGCCTTCAGCGCCGCGCCGAGCTCACCCTTGTCGTCCAGCGCCGCCAGCACGAACAGCTCCGAGGCGATGAAGGCGTCGCCCCGCTGCTGCGCCAGCTTGTCGGTGAGGTTGAGCAGACGCCCAAGCTCGTTGGAGACATTGATGTTGCCTTCCTGCCCGGACACCTTCGGCAGGCGCTCGAGGATCTGGCCGACGCGCGTGCGCAGTGCCGGCACGTTGACCCCGGCCTGGGCGAGCATCGGCACCGTCGAGCCGCCCTGCTGATCGAGCAGCGCCGCCATCACATGGGCAGGCTCGAGCATGTTGTGATCGCGCCCGACAGCCAGCGACTGGGCGTCGGCCAGGGCTTGCTGGAAGCGCGAAGTCAGTTTGTCCATGCGCATGGGAAGGGGCTCCTCGAATCGGCAATGGAAGACGGCGCCGCGCGGGCACCGCGAATGCGCAGGACATGGGTTTGCATGCGCCCTTCTTCAAGCAATTCAGCGGCCAGCGGGGGCGAGCCGCGACGGGAAACCTGGCAAATGGCGAACGCAGCCCGCTCACTGACCCGTCTCAGCCTGTGAGACAGCGACCACCGACACTGCCTGGCAGGCGGCAAGGGAATCCCTGTAACCGATGCGCCTCCCGTGAATCCGATGGGCTTGTCAGCCCGTGGATCGGGTTCCAAACCGGCGCCAGCCTGGCGTCACCATGCCACTCAAGGAGAACACCGCATGAACTGGAAAGCATTGGCTGCACTCACCCTCGCCCTCGGCCTGTTCGCCGCCAGCGCAGGCGCCGCCACCCTGGGCGGCCCCGCCACCGGCCTTTGGGCCAACCCCAACGACGGCGGGCGCGGGTTCAACATCGACATCCAGGGCGACACCATGATCGTGACGACGTTCGTCTACCAGCAGAACGGCGCACCGATCTGGTATCTGTCCTCGGGCATCTACAACCACAAGACCGGCGTGTTCACGTCCTCGTATGACAGCTTCAGCAACGGCCAGTGTTTCGGCTGCGTGCCGCGCAACCCCGACGTCCACTCCGGTGCGGCCGGCCCCATGCGCATCGAGTTTCGCGACAACCAGCATGCGACCATCACCACCCCGGCCGGGCGGCTGTCGATCCAGAAGTTCAATTACGGATTCCCCACGCCAACGGACATCCTCTATGGCGCGTGGGGTTTCACGATGAATGGAAACGTCATCTACACGTCCGACTGGGTGTACTTCAACAAGTCCTACCGGAGCGGTGGCGAGGTCTATGCGCAGGGGACCACCATCGATGCCGGGAATCGCCTGGCCCTGGGACAGTACGTCAGTGCCAGCGTCGGCACCCTGATCCTCGTCGAGTCCGGCTCCTACTACCACGCCTACCAGGTGGACCTGGACGACCGGCGCGGCATGGGACGCGGCTGGGTGTACCTCAAGACCTCGACTCCGCGCGGCGACGGTTCGCTCGCCATGGCTTCCAGGATCACCTTCAAGGGTGAACTCGACGGCAAGGCGGCGGCCGCTGCGGGTCCAAAGTCGGCGCCGATCGATCCGACCGTTGATGCCCTGCAGGCCGGCGACGAGGCCGGTAGCGCCCCGCCTCCGGCCGAGATCGAGGCAAAACTGCTGGACATGATGGCGGCGATGGAGCGCAAGGCGGCCAATTGATGCGGGGTCGCCAGCCATGCTCCACGTAGTGGTTCTGCACCCCACCCCGGCCTTCCAATTCGGTAGGTCGGGGTTTTTGCCGCTCTCCCCCGGGTAGAACCCGGAGAGGGTCGCCCCGTCGGCTCGGACGTGAAGCTGGAGGACTGCGAAGCAGGCACATCTGGCAGGGGCGACTCTCAATTGGCACATTTCAATCCTGAAATGACGCTACGATCGTGATGCCGTGCCGCAAGATCTCCCCGCAGATGCTGACGGCCGCCTGAGCCCAAAAATTCCGTTGGTGGAACTGGGAGTCCGCCAGGCACGGAGGGGGCGAAGCATGCGACGCCCCGCCAGCGCCGCCTCACGGGTGGCTCTTCCCTTTGTGCTCAATGCTGCGATGGGCGCGCTTGTGGCAAATTCTCCAGGGCCTTCGGGCTCGAGTGCACCTGAGCTGACATGTTCCGTTGACGGGGTGATGGAGTCCGTCACGCAAGCGACGAGGGCGCTCCCGAGGCGCCCTCGCGACAGATCAGAAGAACGACAGGCACGGGCATTGCAACCGCCTGACTCATAGCCCCTACACCACGCGACGCTCGGATGGGGCAATGGCCACGAAGTCCGCAAGCGCGGCGATGTCGAAGTAGGGATCGGGCTTGCCCTTGTGCCGCGCGTACAAGGCGGCTGCGCGGGCATCGAGCGCGGCCACCTGCTCGCGTTGCGCCGGCGTCATCGCGTCGCGCAAGGCGTGCAGCGCCTTGCGGTAGCCCACGTCGCCGGCGGTCCCGGGCATGCCCGGCGCCCAATGCTCAAGGCCGAGCCAACAGCCGCGCAAGCAATGCGCGATCCGCCGAGCTGAGCTCAAGTTGTCGAACGGGGTGGCCATTCTTGGGAGTTATGCCTCGAAGCCGAACCGGTTGGAATCGCACGAGTCCAACATGCGCCGACTCAAGCCCGGGCGTTCGCGTCCATTCATGATTCCGCCAAGGGAGACACCGGGACGACGGCTCTCCTCAACCGCCGCCCCAGCCCAGAATGAAGGCGATCAGGACGATGAATGGGTGACGAAAGACGAACACCACGACCGCCACCAGCACCGCGATCAGCGCTGCCAGGGCCGGAGCGGCGAGGATCGCTGCGAGGATCGCGGCCGCAAGGAAGACACCCAGACCGACTTCAATCGCGCGGATGACGCGCTTCTTGCCCGCGGCATTCGCCCCGCCCTCGGCAGGCGCGGTCGTTGCGACCGCCGTGAGGCGCGCTTGCTGCTGCCGGATCCATGCCGAGAGCGCGGCCGCCGGTTCGGTAATGTCGGGGCTGAACGTGAACGACAGTTCGATCGAGTCGCCTGGCGCGCCTCGCGCCGGGTCGGGAACCGAGTCCAGTGCGGCCACGACGCGCGTGGTGAATTCGCGAAGCTGGATCAGCAGCGAGAAGTACAGCGCGTCCATGCGCGGCGCGGCGGCATGTATGGCGGGCTGGCCGGCGCCCTGGGCCAGCTGCTGGCGGCGCTCGACCAGTTCGCTCGCAAAATGGGCCAGCCGCCCGGCGATTCGACGCATGTCCGCGTCCGGGATGTCCGGGTTCTCCAGGCCCTGTCTCAACGGCCCATTCATCCACGCAGTCAGGCGTTCCACCCAGGCGGCCAATGCGGCGTTCTCCGCTTGCAGCAGCGCGCTGCAACGATTCACGTCGTTGGCGTGCAGCACGCGCGTGACGATCGGCAGCGGCGCGCGGATATCACGTTCCAGCCACGCGATCAGCGTCGCCCACTCGACCCGCAGGACTTCCAGGTGCTGCGGCAACCGCGCGGCATCGTTCATCTTCACCCTCCTGCCGGCAGAGGCAAGACCTGCGCCGGTTCGATCGCGACCTCCACCGCATTCCAGTGGCTGCCTTCGCGGTTCACGCCCACGATGCGCGCCTGCAGCGCGTGGCCTCGATCCAGCCGTTCGGCGATGGATGCGTTGGAGGCACGCGGAACATAGCCAAGCTTCCGGCCCTGCCAGTCGATGCGGACGGCGCGGACATCGTAGGGATTGGCCGGCTCACGCGCGAGTTCGAGGACGTCGCCGATCGCAAGGCGCGACAGGAGCTGGGGTCCGGTGGCGTGGCCGAAGCCGGCGATATTTCCTGAATAGAGCGTCGCCGGGCGCCGGACCCGCTGCGGATTGCGCTGGCACCAGTCGAGCACCTGGCGAAGTTCCTGGCGCGAACGGGCATCGAGCGTGCGCACGATCCGGGGCGCGCGGACATCACGCCTCGCGGCATGGCGATCGTGGTTGACGCGCGCCTCTTCGCCGGCCTCGCGCCGTCGCTCGGCCAGATCCGGATGATTGAGCGCCTGCATCACGCGCGCGGCAAGTCGCTGCATGGCAGGACCGGGCGCCGCGTTGCAGGGGCCGCGCAACTGGTCGAGCACGTAGCGGACCTCGCCTTCGAATCCCTCCAATGCGAAAAGTGCCGTCGCCCGCTCCCCATCGGAGCCCTCCAGGTGGAAGATGCGATCACCGTGCAGCGCGCACTCTTCCCAGTAGCTGCCGACGCAGTGGTGCATCGCCACGCCTTCATCGGCCAGGGATTCCTGCGTGACGAGCTCGCGCGCCATTTCCTCCCGCGGCACCTCCAGCACACCGATCAGCGGCATGACCGCGTCGGGAATGTCGTCCCTGGCCGTCACGCGGGCCGGTGCGGCCGCCGCGGGCTGCCGGTGCCAGCGCAGCGAGGCGTCGAGCAGGGACAGCGGCCCGCGCCGCCCCAGCCAGGCGGCGCCTAGATCCCGCGCTTCGAGATCGTCAAAGCCTGCCGGCAGCGGTCCGTCTGCGAGCGCGGCGCGCAGGAAATCCGCAGTGTCGCGAAGCGCCTGCTCCAGATGCTCGGGTACGCGCCGTTCCAGTGCATCCCAGGTTGCGTTCCAGCCCCTCGCGAACAGCCGCGCCGCGCGTTCCACTCCGCTGGCGGCGGTGAGATCGAGTTGCAGGGCGTGCAAGCACTGCAGTCGATCCTCGACTTCGCCCGGGACTTGCGGTCGCGCCTGGGCAGGCAGCGCATCGAGCAGCTTCAGGATCTCGCCCGGTACATGCCCGGCGCGCCAGGGCTGGCGCAGCAGCGGCGAGCGCACCAGGGCGCGGCTGATTCCATAGTGATCGGCCAGCGCGCCGGTCAGGTCGCGGCCGCGGTCGATCGCCTCCAGCACGGCCGACGCCGACGCGCCCGCCGGCGCCGTGCGCGAGGCGTCGCGACCGAACAGGTCCGGCCAGTTGCCCATGTCGAGCAGCAGGCGCGGCACCAGCGCCGGGAAGCGCGCCAGCGCCTGCATGCGGTACGTGCGCAGCGGTTCGGGCAGCGTTGCCAGGCGGTTGTAATTGCCGACCGACCCGAAGAACGGCCCCGGCGCCTCCAGCCAACCGAGGAGGTCCAGCACCCGCTGGTCCAGCTGGCTGGCGAAGGCCCTGATCGCATGCTGCAGCGGATGACCCCAGGACACCGCCCAGCGCGGCACCGGCACCACCGGCGCATCGCGCAGCCAGGTGACCGAACCACCCGCGATCGACCCGGAAGGCGGTTGGTCCACGCGCGCGAGGCGCACGCGCAGCTTCGCCGAAAGGCGCGCCTCGCCATGACGCGCCGCGTCCATGCACAACGCATGCACGGCGCCGTTCGCGTCGAGCAGCCAGAGCCAGCAATGCTGCTGCGCGTCGGCGCGCGAGAAGAAGTGGCGCGCCTCGACCCACACCTGGGCCGCGCTGCCCGGCGAGCGCGGGCGAAGCACGGCCCGTGCCGCGTCGGCGGCCAGCGCAGACGGCGGCTGAATAACCGGATGATCGATCACTGTGTGCCAGCCCCTGCTCCGCTACAGCGAGAACCGGAGCTTGCAGGTGCGCGGTCTCAGAAGCTGCGACGGTGCTACCCTTCCTGCGCCATCGGAAGGGGATGCGCTGGAGGCCGGCCGCGCAGTTGATTACCTTGCGTTCGCCGCGTTGTCGTCGCAAACCGCCTGGCTTGCTGGTCACACCCAGGCGTCCCGCGCTGCCCTACGTACACGTGTTAACGCTGGGTGGAAGACGCGCTGCCCGGAGCGCCCATCGGGCCTGTCGCACCGGGGGTCCGATCGAGCCCGCCGGACCGGCTGGATCGATCGGGCCGGGATCACCCGAGGGTCCGCTGGATCGGAATCGCCCGCGGGACCGGCCGGGGCAATGGGGCCGGGATCGCCTGGCGGGCCTGCCGGGCCGATTCCCGAGCGGGCTGCCGCCAGCGCAGGCCAGCGCCTTCTCCCGGGGCCGGACGGCCATGCTGGTGGCCATTGCCGTCCTGATCGGCTTCATTCTTCTGGGCGCGATGCTCGGCTGATCGGTCGCAGGTCCACTGCTCAGGTCGCGCTGTAGCGGCCGTCGCCCTCGCGGCGCGCGCGGCCGATGGCAACCAGCGTTTCGAGCAGGGTCGGCAGGCGTTCGCGCCAGCGCCCGCGGGTACCGAAGGCGGCGGCGATGGCCGCTTCGTCCTGCGGCGCACCCGCCGCTTCGAGGACGTCGGCGACCGCGCGCACCTGTTCCGGCAGTGTCTTGGGCCAGGCCTGCTTCTTCGCCGTGGCGGTGGCCGGCGCGGCGCGGGCTGCGTCCATCTCCATCTGGTCGGGCGCGGTGGCGCCGGCCGGGTTCTGGAACTCCGGGCGCAGCCAGCGCACCAGGCCACGCCTTTCCTCGGCGGCGCGCTCGGCGTTGAGGGCGACGAGGCGTTCCAGGATCGCTTCGTCGAAGGCGCGGGCGGCGGCTTGCGCCGTGGGCGGGACTTCGGTCCCGATGCCCGGTTCGAGCGTGGCGGAGGGCATCGCGGCTGAAGCCGCTCCCACAGCAGGCCCCATGGCGGCGATCTGGCGCGTGGGCGGGACTTCGGTCCCGATGCGCGGTTCGAGCGTGGCGGAGGGCGTCGCGGCTGAAGCCGCTCCCACAGCAGGCCCCATGGCGGCGCTCTGGCGCGTGGGAGGAGCTTCAGTCCCGATGTCCTGTTCGGTCGTGGCGGAGGGCATCGCGGCTGAAGCCGCTCCCACAGCAGGCCCCATGGCGGCGCTCTGGCGCGTGGGAGGGACTTCAGTCCCGATGTCCTGTTCGGTCGTGGCGGAGGGCGTCGCGGCTGAAGCCGCTCCCACAGCAGGCCCCATGGCGGCGGTCTGGCGCGTGGGAGGAGCTTCAGTCCCGATGTCCTGTTCGGTCGTGGCGGAGGGCATCGCGGCTGAAGCCGCTCCCACAGCGCTGCTGGCGTGGGCGATGGCAAGGAGCGGGGCGAGATCGTTCCAGCCATAGGCGTCGAGCACGGCAAGGTCGAGTTCGTCGTGGAGCTGGCGCAGCACCGAGACCAGGCCCTGCTCGTGGATGGTGCGCTCCTTGGCCGTCAGGGTTTCGCCGGCGCGGAGCTTTTCCAGCACGTTGTACATGCCGGTGAGCGTCAGGCCCGGGTGCGCCGCCTGCTGGCGCTTGCGGTGGGCATCGAGCTGCTCGGCGAGGGCGCGGATGCGGGTGGCCTGGGCTTCGGTGGCGGCGGGGAATGGGAACGGGTTGAACGTGCGTTGATGCTGGTAGCGCGTGTCGTTTCCGAGGCCCAGTCTACCGCCAGCGGTTATCGCCCAAGCCAAGTGGATTGAGGAGCTCAATACACCGAGGTACTCGGCGTCGGCCATAGCGATGGCAACGACGGAGGTATCGGGAATTGTTACAGGATCGATGAACTGGAACGAAAACCACTTGGCTGTTCTCGGAACAACGATGTACCGACCAAGCTCCCGCAGAGCGTTTCGCAGCGGCGGCACAGGCCTCGTGAATAGCCACCAGTTAAGTCGCCGCTCCTCTACAGGGTTCTGGTCTCGCTCAGGTTTCACTCGATCCACAACCCATTGAAACAGTGAAGGGAACTCAAGGCGTGCCTGGTCAGCCGAGCGCGGAAAGAAATCGATGATTTCCGCCTCACGCGATTTCTGGGTGAGGTCGCGAGCTATGACAAACGGTTTGAGTACCGCTTCGACGTCCTTATCGAGACCCGCGGCTGCACTCCTTTGCTCGGGCAAGACCACAAAGCCTTGGCCCAGAGGGTACATACCAGTGAACGCTACACCGCCATTCGCCTTCAACGGCCGCGCATCCGCCACGGCTGCTCCGATACGCAAGTCCATATGGATCGTGCCCTGCCGATCGCGCACGCCGACTACCACCTCGCCGTCGGCGCCCGGCTGTTCGGCCACTACTTCGAGCAAGCGGCCTGCGCCGGTCCCCGCCTCGCCCACCGTCATCGCGATCCGCACCGCCGCGCCATCGGCGGCATCGACCCAGGGGTGGTCCGGAATGGCGAACACCAGCGCGAGCGGCTGGGCCTTGCCCACGTCGTCGTCCCGGCGCAGGCCGGGGCCCGGTGCCTTGCCGTTCGAGTGGCTGGGCACTGGCGTGCGCCGGGGCGACGGGGCTGTGGCCGGCGCCGATGCGAGGGCCGCTTCCACCACGCGCCGGTTGAAGGTCTGGCGGATCGAGTTGGTGGTGATGAGGCCGAAACGGCGCAGCGCGCCGCGGCCGGTGAGCGTGGCGGCATGGTGCCACCAGTACATGACGAAATCCGCGGATTCGGGCACCTCCGGCCAGCTCTTGCGGAGCGCCTCGACGTAGCCGTCGCCGAGCGCGAGGCGCATGCGCTTGTTGCCGATGAACGGCGGATTGCCGACCACGAAATCCGCCTCCGGCCAGGCGGCGCGGCGCGCGCCGAGGTAGCGTTCCTGCGGCACGCGCGCGGTTTCGTCGGGGACGGGCTCGCCGGTGACCGGCGAGGCCTTCATCGTCCGCCCGTCCCAGCGCGTCAGCGGGCGCCCAGCCTCGTCGGTGGCGTACTCCACGCGATCCCAGGCCAGCACCGCGTCGCGGCACTCGATGTTGCGGAAGTCCTTCAATACGGGCTCGGGTGGCAGCACCGCGCCGCGGGTGCGGAAATGCCACTGGAGATACCCGATCCAGAGCACCAGTTCCGCGATGGCGGCGGCGCGCGGGTTCAGCTCGAGCCCCAGCAGCTGGTGCGGATCGACGGTTTCGCCGCCGAAGGGGTCGGCGCGCGCGCCCTCCAGCGCCAGACCACCCTGGCGCAGGCGCGTCGCCTGGCGCTCGGGATCGAGTTCGTCGAACGCATTCAGCACCTCGCCTTCGAGGCGCTTCATGTGCTCCAGCGTGACGTAGAGGAAGTTGCCCGAGCCACAGGCGGGGTCGAGCACGCGCGTCGCGCAGAGCTGGCGGTGGAAATCGATCACGGCGGCCAGCGCCTGCTCGGGCCTGCCTTCGGCGGCGAGGGTGAGCGCGGCGGCCTGGGCGATCTTCCAGTCCGCGCGCAGCGGCTCGATCACGGCCGGCAGCACCAGGCGCTCGACATAGGCGCGCGGCGTGTAGTGCGCGCCGAGCGCGTGGCGCTCGGTGGGATCGAGCGCGCGTTCGAGCAGGGTGCCGAAGATGGCGGGCTCGACTTCCTTCCAGTCGGCGCGGGCCGCTTCGATCAGGAGGCCGATCTGCGCGCGGTCCAGCGGCAGCACCTCCGGGTGCTTGAACAGCTTGCCGTTGAAGCGCAGCAGGTCGGCGCGGATGGCGACCGAGAACAGCCCCGCGTCCATCGCGCGCCAGAGGTCGCCGAGCATCGGCACGAACTGCGCCGGGGTGTCCTTGAGGCTCTCCAGCAGGCCGCGGAATGAGTCGGCGGGAATGAGGCCCACGTCCTCGGCGAACATGGTGAAGAGGCAGCGCGTCAGGAACCCCGCCGCGGCGTGCGGCGGGTGGCCGTCGGCTTCGAGGCTGCGTGCGAGTTCCGCCAGGTGCGCGGCGATCGCGCGGGTGACGATGGCCGAGCGGCGCGCGGGGTCGAGGCCGGCGGGATCGAGCCACAGCGCGCGCAGGCGCTCGCGGATGGCGCCATCGCGAAGATCGCCCAGGCGGATGCGGTGCGAGCGCGGATCGGGGAACGGCGTGTAGGTCGCGCCCGAACGCGAGAACTCGCTGTAGAGCTCGATCGAGCGCCCCACATCGACCACCACGACGAACGGCGGCCGGCCCTCGTCGGCGGGCAGCGCGCGGGCGTAGTTCTCGGCCTGCGAGCGGGCGCGCAGCATGCCTTCGTCGTAGCGGATCGGGCTTGCCTCGCGCACATCCTTGGCCTCCAGCACGAAGGCGCCGCGGCGGTAGAGGTCGATGTAGCCGTAGGACTCGCTGCCATCGCCGTGACGGAACACCACGCGGCGTTCGAACACGTAGGCATTGGCGCGATCGTCCGCGCTGGCGGGCTCGGGCGCGGGAAGCCCGAGCAGCGCAGCGAGCTCGGACAGGAACAGCTGGTAGTTGGCGCGCTCGCGCCCGTCCGCCGCCTGCCAGCGTTCGATGAAAGCCTCGACCGGGTTGGCGGCATCGTCCATGCGGTTCCCCCTGCAGGTGGTCGAGTGTAGGCGAGGCGCGGATGGAGGTCACGCCGCAGCCGGATCGGGCGACACGCGCGGCGCGCGATCCCCGGTCCCCAGGGTTGGAAGCGTGCTGCGGTGGGGCGCGCCAGCGCGATGTGCAGCACGCGCAGCTGACGCGCGCACCCCAAACAGGCGATAATTGCCGACTTTCCCCGCGGGAACGCGCGCCATCGGCGCGTGCTTCCGCTTGCCCGGAGTCAGGCATGCAGTACATCTACACGATGATCGGCGTCAGCAAGGTGGTGCCGCCCAGGCGCCAGATCATCAAGGACATTTCCCTTTCCTTCTTCCCCGGCGCCAAGATCGGCCTGCTGGGCCTGAACGGCGCCGGCAAGTCGACGGTGCTGCGCATCATGGCGGGCGTGGACACCGACTTCCAGGGCGAGGCGCGCGCGCAGCCGGGAATCAAGATCGGCTACCTGGAACAGGAACCGCGGCTGCAGCCGGAGCAGACCGTGCGCGAAGCCGTCGAGGAAGGCGTAGCCGAGGTGATCGGCGCGCAGAAGCGGCTGGACGAGGTCTATGCCGCCTACGCCGAGGAAGGCGCCGACTTCGACAAGCTCGCCGCCGAGCAGCAGCACCTGGAAAACCTGCTTGCCGCCAACGACGCGCATGCGCTGGAGCGCCAGCTGGAAGTGGCCGCCGATGCGCTGCGCCTGCCGCCCTGGGATGCGGTCTGCGGCAAGCTGTCCGGCGGCGAGAAGCGCCGCGTGGCGCTTTGCCGGCTGCTCCTTTCCAAGCCCGACATGCTGCTGCTCGACGAGCCGACCAACCACCTGGATGCCGAATCGGTGGAGTGGCTGGAAGAATTCCTGCACCGCTACCCCGGCACCGTGGTCGCGGTCACCCATGATCGCTACTTCCTGGACAACGTGGCCGAGTGGATCCTCGAGCTCGACCGCGGCCACGGCATTCCGTGGAAGGGCAACTACACCGAGTGGCTGGTGCAGAAGGAAGAGCGCCTCAAGCAGGAAGAAAACCAGGAAAAGGCGCGCCAGAAGGCGATCGCCCGCGAGCTGGAATGGGCGCAGCAACGCCAAGGGTGGGCGCAGCAAGGGCAAGGCGCGCCTGGCTCGCCTCGAGGAACTGCAGTCGGTCGATTACCAGAAGCGCAACGAGACCAACGAGATCTTCATTCCGCCGGGTGAACGCCTGGGCAACTCGGTGATGGAATTGCGCAACATCTCCAAGGCCTTCGGCGACCGGCTGCTGATCGATGATCTGAGCCTCATCGTGCCGCCCGGCGCAATCGTCGGCATCATCGGCCCCAACGGCGCCGGCAAATCGACGCTGTTCAAGATGATCACCGGCCAGGAGCAACCGGACTCGGGCGAGATCATCATCGGCCCGACGGTCAAGATCGCCTACGTGGACCAGAGCCGCGAAAAGCTCGAAGGCACCCACAACGTGTTCCAGGAAGTCTCCGGCGGCGCCGACATCCTCACCATCAACGGCATCGAGATCCAGTCGCGCGCCTACATCGGCCGTTTCAACTTCAAGGGCCAGGATCAACAGAAGATGGTCGGCTCACTGTCCGGCGGCGAACGCGGGCGGCTGCACCTGGCCAAGACGCTGCTGCAGGGCGGCAACGTGCTGCTGCTCGACGAGCCGTCCAACGACCTCGACATCGAGACCCTGCGCGCGCTGGAAGACGCGCTGCTGGAGTTCCCGGGCAACGTGTTCGTGATCTCCCACGACCGCTGGTTCCTCGACCGTATCGCCACGCACATCCTCGCCTTCGAGGGCGACTCGCACGTCGAGTTCTTCCAGGGCAACTACCGCGAGTACGAGGCCGACAAGCGGCGGCGCCTGGGCGACGAGGGAGCCAAGCCGCAGCGGCTGCGATTCAAGAAGCTGGTGTGAGGCTGGCATGGACCGCGGGCCGGCGACCCGGTCCCGGCGGTCTCGTGGCTCGACCCGGCTACCGCTGGAGCGGCGCAGCGTCACGGCTACGGCCGCGGCGCATCTGCCATCCCGCGTCGGCCGCGCAGGGCCGAGCTGCCAAGGCAGCTACGGCTCCGACGCACCGGCGCCGTTCGGCGCCAGGTGAACGCACAGCCGGCCGAAGTTCAGGAGGATGATGTCCCGGTCGTTCTCGTCGGTCCAGCCGTCGTGGTTCAGGTCGTACCAGCTCGACTGGCCCCTGCCACCCACCTGGTTGAGCGCACTCAGCTCGGCCCAGTTGTCGAGATCGGCCTGGTCCACCCTGAAATCGCGGTTGCCGTCGCCCGGACAATGCACCTGGTCGTAGGCGGAGTTGTACGCGGCCACCTCATCGCGCCGATCGAGTTCGGCACCGAGCACGTCGTACGCCGCCTGCACCTCGGGGCCAAGCGCGGATACGTCCAGCGGGGGAGTTCCGATCGCCAGCTCCGTGTCCTGCTTGTCGAGCACCGGGTTGGGCTGGGCCAGCATGTCGATGTGGTAGAACTCGTCGATGCTGATGTTCACGCCGGTGTAGATGGAGTTCACCGGATTGTCCAGGTCTTCGGTGAAGGTCTTGCGATTCTGGCGCACCAGCTTGTAGGCGCCATTGCTGGCCGCCTTGGAAGAATCCGGCAACACCCGGGTGGCGTCCGTGGGATCGAGTGCCTTGCGGTAGGACATGACCTGGCCGCAGTGTGCAAAGCCCTCAGCGGGGACGCCGGTGAGGCCCGAACCGGCGCCGTACCAGATGCCGCCCTGGTCGTCGCACAGGGCCTTGTTGGGGAAGATCACGAAGCAGGTGTCGGCGGCTTCAACCACGCAGGGCTGGGGTTCGATGTCGACGGCGGGGTTGGGAAAGTTGGTGCCCATTTCGCTGAAGTTGATTGCGCGCAGGGCGCCCTGGCCCGGGTCGGTCAGGTAGGCCAGCATGGGCTGCGCGTCGAGCGGGCGATCGGCGGGGACGTGGGTGCCGATATCGGCACCGGCGATCTCGGCGAACAGCCGGTAGAGGTCGGGCGAACTCACCTGATGCGGCACTTCGCGACCCGGCGCGGCAACCATCGGCCCGGCCACCAGCAACGGCACGGCAACGCCGGTCTGGTAGGGCGTGGCCTTGGCGCGCGTGGGGTCGAAGCGGCCGGGCGCAGTGAACTTCACGCTGTTGACGTAGGTGCCGTTGTCGCCCATGACGACCACCACGGTATTGGTCCGGGCCGGGTCGTAGTCCAGTGTGCCGTCGGTGTTCCAGGCGGCCAGCCCGAGTTCGACCAGCAGGCGGCCGATTTCCCTGTCCATGGCCTCGACCATCAGGTTGGTGATGAGGTGATCGTCCACCATGCCGATGATCTGCCCCGGTGCGCCCTCGACGTCGGAGAGCGGCGAACAGACCAGGTTGTCGTTGCGCCCGGGGGTATCCTCGGCGATCAGCGCGAGCGGAGGCACCTGCAGCGGCGCATGGATGGCCGAATAGCCGAGCGACATCATCCACGGCTTGTCGGCCGGCTGGGCCCTGGCCCAGGCGATGGCGCGATCGGTTTCCAGCGTGCTGCGGTAGCCGCGCGCGGAGGCATCGGTCGCCAGCACTTCCCCGGCGTTGCCGTCGCCGTCACTCCAGACGAACTTGCCCGTGTAATAGCCGTTCTGCGTCGTGAAGTCGATGTGGCTGGGCGTGCTGGCCTGGCAGGTCTGGTCGGGATCGAAGATGCCGCCGCGATCCAGGCAGGCGCGGCCGGGGGTGCGCAGGCCGGCGGCGTCATTCCGGTCGATCTGCTCGCAGGTGTCGTCGACGAAATAGCAGGCCCCATGGTCGGCGCCGTGTTTGCTGTCCATCGTGGTGTTGGGCACGAAGCCGCACTTGAACGGCCCGGCGGCGGGGTCCTCACCAAAGGTCTTGAGGCCGGCGCGGGTGTCGATGGGATAGGGCGCGCCATCGAGGTAGCCGTCGAAATGATCCCAGCCCAGCTTCCACATGGTCTGCAGGCCATAGGGCAGGTTGGCCGAGGTGCCGAGGTTGGTGCCGGTCAGATGCATCTTGCCGATCATGGCGTTGGTGTAGCCGGCGGTTTTCAGGAGCTTGGGCAGCGTCATCTCGTAGGGCGAGATCTCCGAGTTGGCAAGATCGGTCTGCACCACGGCATTGAGGATGTTGGTACTCGACGGATAGCGTCCGGTAAAGAAGGTCGCGCGGGTCGGCGTGCAGGTCGGCATGGCCCAGGCGTTGCGGAACTTGAGCCCCGCCTCGGCGATGGTGGCCAGATTCGGCGTCCTGGGTGGCAAGGCGCCGCCATAGCCGTAGAAGTCGAGCTGATCGAGGCCGAGATCGTCGAGCACGATGAACAGGAGGTTGGGTGCCTGGCCGGTGACATCGCGCTCGAATCCGTTCGCGAAGATCTGGTCCGGGTCGCCGGCTGTCGCCGGGGCGGCCAGCAGGACGATCGAAACGAGTAGCAACAGCACTTCGGGCAGGTGAGGCAGACGCTTCATGAAGATTTCCCCCTGGAATGGATCTGCATGCGTTCAGAGGCTCGGTCAACTCCGACACGTGACGACGGCGGCACTGGAACCTTCGTGCAGGCTCTCAAAGGCAGCATGCATCCCTGTGACGTTCCGGCCACCCGACGTGGCGCGCCGCAGACGCGCGCACCGGTGTCGATCAGTGCGATCCGCAGCTACAGCGCATCGCGGCCGCACGTCCTCCCGATTGGGGGCGGGCCGGCACCGACGTTCCCGTGTCCGTCGGGAGCTCGGGCAGGCCGCTTCCCTCCCCAACAGCACGGATCATCGCCGCCGGCACGCGTCCACGCAAGTCTCCGGTGCACTGCCGCGTGACCGCTCGGGGCAAGCTGCGGTGCTGATGCCGGGCCGCGCCGGCGCGCGCCGGTGCTACCCTAGCGCCATTTCATGCGTACCCAAACCCTCACCCCATCCAGACGTCCGGCAGCGAAGCGGCTGGTCGCGGTCGAGCGCACGCGGTACCCCGCCTCGTCACCCGGGAGTGCCTCCCGGATGTGCGTCTACCCGAGCCTTCGCCAATGAATTTCATCCCTGCCCTTGCCGCCGCCTGGCGGCGCAACGACTCCCTGGTCTGCGTCGGCCTCGATCCGGAACCTGCGAGGTTCCCGGCGCACCTGCGCGATGATCCGGATGCGATCTTCGATTTCTGCCGGGCGATCACCGATGCGACGGCGGACCTCGTGTGCGCGTTCAAGCCGCAGATCGCCCACTTCGCTGCGCAGCGCGCGGAAGAGGCACTCGAGCGCCTGATCGCGCATATCCATTCCGCGCATCCGGGCGTGCCGGTGATCCTCGACGCCAAGCGCGGCGACATCGGTTCGACCGCGCAACGCTACGCGACCGAGGCGTTCGACCGCTACGGCGCCGATGCGGTCACGGTCAATCCCTACCTCGGCGGCGACTCGCTGGAACCCTATCTGGAGCGTGCGGACAAGGGCGTGGTGATCCTCTGTCGCACCTCCAACCCGGGCTCGCGCGACCTGCAGGAACTGGATGTCGGTGGTTTGAAGCTCTACCAGCACGTCGCCGACAGCGCCGCGCGCGACTGGAATCGCAACGGCAACTGCGCCCTCGTGGTCGGTGCCACCTGGCCGGAGGAACTCGCCGACGTGCGCCGCCGCGTCGGCGACATTCCGCTGCTGGTGCCCGGCGTCGGCGCCCAGGGCGGCGACGTCGCCGCCGTGGTCCGCAACGGCCGCACCGCCGCCGGCACCGGCTTGATGGTGAGTTCCTCGCGGGCGATCCTCTACGCCGGCGCGGGCGAGGACTTCGCCGATGCCGCACGCGCGGCTGCGCTGCACTTGCGCGACGCGATCAACGCGGCCCGGCAGCAACACGCGCCACAACGCCCGGCGGGCTAATGTCCCGGGCCGGCCCGTTGCGTGCGCGGATGCCGGGAAGCGCCTGCGGCGGCCCCCTCCTCGAAGCCGTCCCGGAAGATGCCTTCGTCGCGGTAAAGGCACGCAGTGGTTTCGATCAGACCGGAGCCCTGACTGCCGCCGACGCGCCCCCGCGCGCGTAGAAAAAAGGGGCGATCGGCAGGGGGTGCGAAGCCGCCCAGGCGCCAGCCACCGTGGACGCGCTGCATGGTGCCAAGGGGCATGAAGCTGCCGGGATCGCCGCTGTAGGAAAGCAACAGTTCCGGAGGCAACGCGAGCTCCGGGCCGGCGCCGGAGCGCCGCCAAAGCGCCGCGCCGTTCTCCGCGGTCAGCGATTGCTGCGCAACCTCCGGCAGGGACATCCGCGCCAGATGACTGCGCGGCCGCCCACCCAACTGGGTAAAGAGCCCCCCTGCCAGCACCTTGCCGTCCGGCTGCACGGCAAGGCTGAGTACCGAGCCGTCGGGGTCGGGATTGAAGGCGGCATCAAGGCTGCCGTCAGCGTTCAGACGAGCGATAGAGCCGTGTGGCTGGCCACCGATCTGCGTAAAGGTGCCGCCCACCAGCACCTTGCCATCCGGCTGCACGGCGAGGCTGGACACGTAGCCGTCGCTGGCCCCCGGATCGAAGCCGGCGTCAAGGCTGCCGTCCGGGTTCAGGCGCGCGATGTGGTCGCGCGGCTCGCCGCCGATCTGGCTGAACCGGCCACCTACCAAAATCTTGCCGTCCGGTTGCAGTGTCAAAGTGGACACGGTGTTGTTCGCACGAGGGTTGAAACCGGCATCGAGACTGCCATCCGGGTTCAGTCGCGCAAGGCAGCAGCGTGGTTGGTCGGCAATCTGGCCGAAGGCCCCGCCCACCAGCACCTTGCCGTCAGGCTGCACAGCCAGGCTGTACACGTCGAAGTCGGCTCCGGGATTGAACGTGGGATCGACGCCGCCGTTCGGATGCAGGCGCGCAATGGAGTCGCGCGGCTGGCCGCCGATCTGGCTGAACCGGCCACCTACCAAAATCTTGCCGTCCGTCTGCTCAGCCATCGCATCCACCTCTCGGGTCGCCACTCCCTGAAGCCCGGGGTTGAAGTCGACATCCACGCTTCCGTCGGGGTGCAGTCGCGCGATGGAGTCGCGCCACTGACCGCCTATAGCACTGAATCGACCACCTATCAGCACCTTGCTGTCCGACTGCAGTACCAGAACGTTTACCGAGTAATTGGCGTCTGGATCGAAATCAGCGTCGAGAGTTCCATCCGGATTCAGGCGCGCGATATTGCCGCGGGGCTGGCCCCCGATCTGCGTGAACCAGCCCCCCACGAGCACCTTTCCGTCCGGCTGCACGGCGAGGTTGGATACGCCGTTGTTGGCATCCATATTCAAAGTCGCATCCAACGAACCGTCCATATTCAGCCGCGCGATGCGCTCGCGCGCTTGCCCGCCCATCTGGGTGAACCCGCCGCCCACGAGCACCTTGCCGTCCGGCTGCACCGCGACCGTCGCCACCCAGTCGTTGGCACCCGGGTTGAACTCCGGATCGAGGCTGCCGTTGCTGCGCAGCCGGGCGATGCGAATGCGAGACTGGCCAGCGACCGTCGTGAACGCGCCGCCAAGGAGAATCGCCCCGTCGGCCTGCAGCGCAATGCTGTACACCAGTTCGTTGGCGCCCGGATCGAAGCTCTCCTCGACCTGCCCGCGGGCGTCCAGGCGCGCAATGCGATTGCGGGTCATCGCGCCGATGCTGGTGAAATCCCCGCCCACCACTATCCCCCCGTCCGGCTGCACGACGACGGTGCGCACGCCGCCGTTGAAGAGCGGGCGGAAATCCTGGTCCAGCTCGCCATCGGCGGTGAGCCGGACCAAACCTTGGCGCATGGTACCGGCGATCTGGGTGAAGAAGCCGGCCACCAGCACCGCGCCGTCCGGCTGCAGGGTCAGGTCGTGCACCGCACCGTCGGCATCGGGACGCCAATCGGGATCGAGACTGCCGTCCGCCTCGAGCCGCGCGACGTAGGCGCGGTTCTGTCCCGCAACCCGGGTGAAGTCACCCCCCATCAGGATTCGCCCATCGGCTTGCACTGCCAGGCTGAGCACCGTGCCGTTGGCATCCGGGTTGAAGCCGGCGTCCAGGGTGCCGTCAAGATTGATGCGGGCGATGAAATTGCGCGTCTGGCCGCTGACCTGCGTGAAGCTCCCGCCCAGAATGATGCGGCCGTCGGGCTGCTGGGCCAGGCTGTACACGTAACCGTTGACCTGGAGCGTATGCCCGGTACCGCCATGATCCGTATCGAACGCCTGGTCGTAGCTGCTGTCCGGAAACAGCCGCGCGAGATAGCTGCGATTCCTGCCGGCGATGCGGGTGAAGCGTCCACCCACCAGGGCCGAGCCGTCCTGCTGCACCAGCAGCGCGTGGATCTGCTTGTCGGCTCCCGGGTTGTAGCCGTCGTCGGCGGACTGTGCGAGCAGCGGCGCGGCAAAGGCCAACAGGATCAACGCCACGATCCGGTACCACACCCGCCCGCTGACTCGGCGCGCCGCGGGGGAAACAGGATCGGCACAACGCCGGTGCACGATGCGGTGTAGGGGTTCCATGCTGATCTCCTCGGGAGTCTTGCCGGAGCCCGCGCGGGCGTCGCGACGGCAATGCACCGACGCACCATTGCGACGGTTTCCCTGACGACTACCCGGTCTGGCGGCGGCGATTACAGCAGCTCGATTGGGCTGCCGTGCCCAGGCGGAGGGTGATCGCCGATGTCCCGGCCTCGGGGTGGCGTTGCGGGCGCGCCGGCTCGCAGCGTGACGCGCGCCGCGGCTTGTGCTTTCATTGCGAACGCAGCGCGGCGGGGGTCGCGCCCGCCCGTCCACCGAGGAACACGCATGAATCCCGATTCCGCCGCGGCCAAGCCCGTTGCGCAGCTGACCTTACGCGCGATCATCCTGTCGGTGATCCTCGCCGTGATCCTGGCTGCGGCCAATGCCTACCTGGGACTCTTCGCCGGGCTGACCATCGCCACCGCGATCCCGGCGGCGGTTGTTTCGATGGGCGTGCTGCGCCTCCTCGGCGGGGGCACCATCCTCGAGAACAACATCGTGCAGACCGGCGCCTCGGCCGGCTCGTCGATCGCGGCGGGCGTGATCTTCACGATTCCCGCACTGGTGATCCTCGGCTACTGGCAGGACTTCCGCTATTCCTGGGTGCTGGCGATCGCGGGGCTCGGAGGTCTGCTCGGGGTGCTCTTTTCGGTGCCGCTGCGCCGCTCCATGATCGTCGAGGACCCGCTGCCCTTCCCGGAGGGCAAGGCCGCCGCCGAGGTGCTCAAGGCCGGCGACAACCCGGGACCGGGCCTGCGCATCCTCGCCCTTTCCGGCTTCATCGGCGCCATCGTCAAGCTAGGCGCGGAAAGTGGTCTCAGGCTGATCCCGGACAATGCGGTCGGTGCCGGCTTCCTCGGCAAGTACCTCGGCTACCTCGGCACCAACCTGTCGCCGGCGCTGCTCGGCGTGGGCTACATCGTCGGACTCAACGTCGGCATCGTGGTCGTGTCCGGCTCGATCCTGTCCTGGCACATCGCCATCCCGGCGTATTTCGCGTGGTTCCTCGATTCGGACCCGGCGCTCGCGACCAGCATCGCGGGCGCGAGCGCGGCGGATGCCGCCGGCGCCATCTGGTCGGCGAAGATCCGCTTCCTGGGCGTGGGCGCCATGTTGATCGGCGGCGTGTGGACGCTGTTCTCGCTGCGCAAGTCCCTGCTCAACGGCGTCAAGAGCGGCTTCGCCGCCGCCCGGGCCGGGGCCGGCGCCATCGTCGCCGAGACCGATCGCGACATTCCCATGAAGTGGATGCTGATCGCGCTGGTCGCCTTCACGATTCCGCTCGGCCTTCTCTACCACGCGATCGTGGCCGCCGATCCCGGCATCACCCACGCCTGGCCGATCAGCCTCACCATGACCGTCATCATGATCGTCGCGGGCTTCCTGTTCGTGTCGGTGTCGGCCTACCTTGCGGGCCTGGTGGGCTCTTCGAACAATCCGGTGTCGGGAATCACCATCGCGACGATCCTGTTTGCCGCCGTGGTGCTGATGCTGATGCTCGGGCGCGATTCGTCCATCGGAGCCGTCGCGGCGATCATGATTGGCGCGGTGGTGTGTTGCGCCGCAGCGGTCGGCGGCGACAACCTGCAGGACCTCAAGGCCGGTTACCTGGTCGGCGCCACGCCCTGGAAGCAGCAGCTGATGCTGATGATCGGAGCGTTTTCCTGCGCGCTGATCATGGCGCCGGTGCTGAGCCTGCTGGCCAGCGCCTATGGCATCGGCGCGCCGACCGAGGCCCACCCCAACCCGCTCTCCGCGCCGCAGGCAACCCTGATGGCGTCGGTGGCCAAGGGCATGTTCGGCGGCGAGCTGCCGTGGACCTTCATCTGGCTCGGCGTCGTGGTGGGCGCCGCGATCATCGCCTTCGATGAATGGCTGAAGGCGCGTGGCGCGCACTTCCGCGTGCCGGTGCTGGCGGCGGCGATCGGCATCTACCTGCCGCTGGAGCTGATGGTACCGATCTTCGTCGGCGGCCTGCTCTCCTGGCTGGTGGAGCGCCGCCACGGCGTGCACCCGCGCGACGAGGCTGCGCGCGACCGCGTCCATCGACCCGGAACGCTGTTCGCCGCCGGCCTCATCACCGGCGAGGCGCTGATGGGCATCGCCATCGCCATTCCTATCGTTGTCTCCGAGCGCGCCGACGTGCTCGCCCTGCCGGCCGCACTCCACTTCAACCAATGGGTGGGACTGCTGGTCGTCGCCGGGGTCGGCTGGCTGCTGTACCGGACCGGCGCGAAGCAATCGCCAGCGGGGATGTAGCGCCGGTCTGCGGCGACGGCGCCGGATCGGCGCCGCAGGGTGGGTCGATCCAGTGTGCCGGCGCCCGCGATCCTGTCGGTCCTCGACCGCGCTACTGCGCCCGCCTGGCCCCGATCAGGTGCTTGAGCATCAGCAGGGGAAGGCGCAGGGCGAAGTGCAGGCACAGCGCAGACCCGACCAGCGCGCGCAGCAACGGATTGCGCGCAGCCGGGTCGTGGCGGCGGAAATAGCGCCACAGGCCGCGCTGCTTGTGCCAGGCAACGAAGACCGGGCGACGGCGGCTCGAGGTGCCTTGTGCGTGGATCACGCGCACCGTCGCGGCGATCGCCACGCGCCAGCCCGCGTCGCGCAGGCGGCGACAGAAGTCCAGGTCTTCGGCGTGCAGGAAATAGCGCTCATCGAACCCCTCGACACTGTCGAAGGCGGCACGCCTGGCCAGCATCAATGCCCCGGAAATCGCATCGAGGTCTTCCAGCGCCGTGGCCTGGGTGGCTGGCGGCAGTTCCACGCCCGCCAGGGCGGGCCAGCGGGTCTCGAAGCGGGCCAGGCCCGACGCACTCATCAGCGCGCGCCGCAGGCTGGGCTCGCGGCGACGATTGGCGCGTGCGGGGCTGCCATCGGGATGGCAGACGGTGGCGCCGAGCAAGCCGATGCGCGGGTCGCCATCCAGGGCGTTGCGCAGCTGCTGGACGGTATCGTCGGCGAGGAGACAATCGGGATTCTGGAACAACAGCGCGTCGCCCGTCGCCAATGCAGCACCGCGATTGCACGCCGTGCCAAAACCGAGGTTTGCGCCATTGTCGAGCACGCGCAGGCGTGGATCGCCCGCGTGGGCGGCGGCGACCCGCGCGGGGCCGCCATCGGCCGATGCATTGTCGACCACGATCACCTCGACCGGCGCACGCTGGGCCAGCGCCGAGCGCACGGCATCCCCCAGCAGCGGTCCGCTGTCGGCGGCAACGATGATGATGCTGGTGAGGCCGGCGACCGGTTCGGCAGCCACGGCTACGGTCAGACGGCGCCGAGCAGCTTCTCGCCCTGCTCGCGCGCGTGCTCCCACAGCGCCGGCCATGCTTCCCAGGCCGATGCGAGCGCCGTGGTCTCTGCGCGCAGGGCAGCAACGCAGCCGGCGGCGTCGATGTCGGCGGCCCAGTCGCCCAGGCGCGGCGGCGCCTTGGCGACCAGCGCGCGACCGTTCGCTTCGATGATGGCGCGCACGTCCGCCTGCCAGTAGATCGGCGCGTCCCTGGCGGCATCGTACTGCTGCTGCAGGCGCTCGATGAGATCCGCGCGCGCAAAGGCAAGGTATTCCTGCAACTGCCGCAGGCAGCCTGCGTCACTCGCCGCGCCGACATCGCGCAGGTGCGCCGCCAGCAGGCCGAGGCGTGGCGCCGGGTCGGCCGCATTGAACTCGGACAGCGCGCGGCGCACGTAATCGGTGACGAAGTAGTTGAAGCGCGGGGTGTGTGCGGCCAGCGTGACGGTAGAGCGCTTGCGTTGGGCTTCCTGTACGTGGCCGATCGCCAGCGGCAGCTCCAGCATCAGGGCGCCGGGATGAATGAGCTCGTTGACCCGCGAAAACAGCGCGTCCTCGCCGCGTCCGACCGGATTCGTGCACGGCAGCATGACGGAGTTGTCGAGCATGAATGGCGTGAACGTGGCCGCCGGCGTGGCGCGCGCCTGCTCATGGCCGTACCAGATGCTGCCGGCCTCGAGATTGCGCAGGTAGCTGTCGCGATCGCGGGTGAACTCCGCACGCGAAGCCGACGGCAGCTGGTAGAGCCACACGCCGGATTCCGTGCGCGAGCTGCCATAGGCGCCGTGGTGGGTGGCCAGGATGGGCGCATCACCGCGCAGGTGGTCGAGCCGGCTCAGGGCAAGACCGCGCAGTGCGCCGCGTTCGATGGCGTAGTCCGGCGTCGCGGCGAGTTCGCCCAGGCGGTGGCCGGCGGCCGCGAGGTGAAGTTCGAAGGGATCGCCCTCGGCCTCGACACCGGCGGCCAGGGCGTGCTCGAGATTGCGATAGAACCCGGTATGCGCAGCAGCCGAGGGATTCGGATCCAGGCCGGCGCGATAGCCCTCGGGGCGTCGCAGGGGCAGCAGATGGTCGTCGTCGAGGAGGGCCAGGCGGGCGCCGGCCGACAGCAGCAACGCCAGGTTCCAGCCACGCCCGCCACCGAAGCGCTCGGCCGTGCCGGCGCCAATGAGTTGCGGCAGGAGGTCGGCCGTGTGCGGCAGCGCCCGGGCAAACGCCGCGACCAGGCGTTCCCGCTCGGCCGTGCCGATGTAGGTGAGCTTGCAGCCGGTCCCGCGCGCGAACTCGCGCAGCAGGTCGCGATGGCGGTTGGCGGCGGCCGGCGTGCGCGAATCGTCGATCAGCACATAGTGCCGGTTCGCCTGGAACCTGCGCTCGTAATCGGCCAGCGAACCGAGCAGGCGTTCGACCTGGTTGGGCCGGTCGCAGGCGCGGATGAAGACGGCGCGCAGCGGCACGGGCTGCCGCGGGGTGGCGCTGGCAACGCGCTGGAGGAAATCGCGATCGGACACCAGCAGGCCACGCGAGACCAGGCCATCGAGTACCCGTGTCACGCCTTCGCGCTGCGCTTCCAGCCCGGGCACGGTGGCCAGCAGGCGGGCCAGGTGCTCATCGCGGGTGCGAAACTCCCGGCTCTGATCCAGCGCCTGCAGCACCTGGAAGGTCATGACGTGCGTTTCGCCGCTGCGCTTGACCTGGAAGATGCACTCATTGTTCGACAGCGAGGCGACGAAGCCGTCCTCGGATGCGTACAGCGGCGCATTCGGGTCGATACGCGGCGCGACGGGCTGCACGGCGTGCGTGCCGTAGTCGATCTGGTAGTTGAGATCCGTGCTCATGCTCTAGGGCTTGCGGCGCCACCAGCGCCTGGGTTTGGTTGGGCCTGCCGGGGTTGCCGCATGCAGGCGCTCGAGTTCGGCTTCGAGTTCGGCGATGCGCGCGCCTGCAGCCATGTTCTTGCGAACCTCGGCATTGTAATGGCTGTAGAGCGATTCTTCGGCATCGCCGAACAGCGACAGGGCCGGCAGCGCGGGCGGCAGGGGGCGCTTGCCACACACGGCAATGAAATACATCGGCGCATAGGCCAGGCCATCCTGGATGCGCTCGCCGTGCTGCGCCGCGGTGATCGCGGCGAGTGGACCGCCGGCCTGGTCAAGTGCCCAGACGGCCGACTGGAACAGGAGCTTTTGTCCATACAGGCGCAGATGCGGAAAATGCGGCCGCAGCAGCTCGAGCAGCTCCTCGCGGTAGAGTTCCTTGACATGGAACTCGTTGCGGAAGCCGGCCAGTTCGCTGTAGACGTGCTTGTCGGGCGAGGAGATGATCAGCAGGCCATCGTCCGCGAGGACGCGCGCGAAGCCGGCAACCAGGGCCTCCTGCGCAGCCAGGTGCTCCAGCGTCTCAAAGGACACCACGAGGTCGAAACTGGCATCGGAAAAGGGAAGCCGGGCCGCGTCACCCTGCTCGTAGCGCAGGTGCGGTACGCCGGCATAGCGGCTTCGCGCGTGCTCGACGGTGGCCGGATCGATGTCCACGCCGGTGACCTCGCTGGCGACCGCAGCCAGCATGGCCGCACCGTAACCTTCGCCGCAGGCGGCATCGAGCACGCGCCTGCCGGCGGCGAGCGGACGTGCGAAGGCATAGCGATGCCAGTGCTCATACCAGATTTCACGCACGCACTCGGGCGTGAAGCGCTCGCCGGTGAAAGGGAGTTCCTTCTCGCTCATGGGGCGGATTTCACCGGCGCGGTACAGGTCCAGCGGTGCGCCAGGCGCACCAGGCCCATCTCGCGGGTCGAGCCGCGCACGACGAAACCGCGCTCCACGGTATCGAAGACCCGCACGCCTTCCGGGTCCAGCGGATGTACCCGCACGGTGTAGCCCCCTGGCAGGAGTGGAAGGTCGGCGAATTGCAGCTCGCAGGCATAGGCCCCATCACCCGTTCCCTGCGGCTCGATGCCATCCATGTCCGTGCTCACGCCATACACGGGCGTGCCGTCGGCGCGCACGACGCCGATGGCAAGGCAGGGCACGCGCCCGTCGCGCGAACGGATGTGCGCACGCACGCACAGACTGGCGGAGGGTTCGAGCAGGACCGGCGCATCGCCATCGATGCCGTTGAGGCTCACCGCGGTGACGCTGAATTCCAGCCCGGCACGCACGTCGGCGCTGGGCGCCTCCAGCGCGGCAGACTTGCGTTCGTGGTAGGCCAGGTAGGCCTGGGTCACCGCGAAGACATCACCCGCCATCTCGATTCGACCCCCGCGCAGCCAGCACGCCTGCCGGCAGAGCTTCTGCACGTGGTACATGCTATGCGACACGAGGATCAGGGTGCCGCCCTGGTCGAGATAATCCTTCATCCACTTGACGCACTTCTTCTGGAAGGACTCGTCGCCGACCGCGAGTACCTCGTCGGTCACCAGCAGGTCGGGCTTGAGCGCGGCAATGACCGCGAAACCCAGGCGCACGACCATGCCGGAAGAGTAGTGCTTGACCGGTTCGTCGATGTACTGGCCGATGTCGGCGAAGTCGATGATCTGCGGCAGTCGTCGGCGCAGTTCGTCCCCGGCCAGACCATGCAGCGCCGCAGCCATGACCACGTTGTCGCGGCCGGTGTATTCGGGGTGGAAGCCGGCGCCGAGTTCCAGCAGCGCACCGATCTCGCCGTTCACCGCGACGCTTCCGGTGGTGGGCGTGAGGACCCCCGTAATGAGCTTGAGCAGGGTGGATTTGCCGGCGCCATTGTCGCCGATGAGTCCCAACGACTCGCCGCGACGGATCTCCAGATCGACGTCCTGCAGCACGCTCACCCGGTCGCCATCCTCACCGCGCAGCAGCAACCGCCCGAGCGCGCGCAGACGATCGCCACTGCGATGGACTTTCGGATAGGCCTTGCCCAGGCCGCGCGCGAGGACCAGGGGGGCGCTCACAGGAAGTCCTCGAAATGCGGATCGAGCCGGCGAAACACCCAACGGCCTGCAAGCAGGATCAGTATCGCAATCCCCGCCGCCACGGCCAGGCGCGTGAAGCTGAAATCACCATAACCAAGTAAGGCCGCATGGAAGGCTTCGGCGTAGAAGGTGAAGGGATTGAGATCCAGCCAGCCCTGGAAGCGCTCGGGCAGCAGGCCACGGTCATAGAAGACCGGGGCGCCGAACATCAGCAGGGGCAACAACTGCGCGACGATCTGCACGAGGTCGCGCACGAACACCTGCACCGCGGCGCAGATCAGGGCCAGGCCAAACGCCAGGGCAAAAAGCGGCACATACAGGAGTACGGCAGGTGCGAGCCCTGCCAGGTGGATCCTGCTGCCAAGCAGGGCAAGGATCAGCACGATCGCAATGAAGCCGACCAGGTGAATGGCAAAGCTGGTTGCGACACTGGCCAACACCAGCACCTCGCGCGGCAGGGCCACCTTGCCGATGAGCGCGGCGTTTTCCTGGATGGCCGTGGTCGAGCGCAGGATCGCCTCGGCAAACGCCGTCCACGGCCACAATGCCGTCATCAGGAAGGGCACGTAGCCCGGCGCATCCATGCCCGGGAGGCGCGCCTTGAAGATATGCACGAAGACGAAGCTGTAGACCGCAAGCTGCAACAGTGGCTGGAACAGCGCCCACAGGCCACCGGAAAAACTGCCCGCGAAGCGGTTGCGCAGTTCACGCTGGAAGAAGCGCAGTGTCAGGGCGGCTGGCATGTCTGGATCAAGCGGACGACCGGGTGTTCATTGTGACGCCCCCAAGCATCATATAGGCACGATCCGCACCCCCCATCCGGCGCGCCGCCTGGCGCCGGCCCCGTTCAGGGCCCCGAAACCCCGGCCCTGGCAGGCACACTCCGAGATGCGGAAAAGCCTGACCGGCCCTGCGCCGACGCACCATGAGCCGCCGCGGAGCAGTGCACGCACCACACCGCCAGTGCCTCGGGGAAACGCCAGCGCGGGCCCTGTTCAGTCGAACCGGTCTGAGGTACCACCCTGACCCTCATGGTCAAACCTAATTGGTATTCTGGTCCTCAACTGCGGGAACCTGATCGCTGTAGCGCGACCGCAGCGACATCATCAACTCGGCGTTGTCGTCGAGTGGACGATTCCGCACGCCGTCGGTGTAGTTGGCGATCTGCTTCTTCACATATTGAGCCTTGGCCTCTGCGACGAGGCGCTCCTGCACTTCGTCGAACGGCACGACTCTTGCGGGCTTGAGATCAACAAGCTTGAGAATCTCGAAGCCGGAGCCCGTGTCGATGACAGGGGAAATCTCGCCTGCCTTCGTGAGCTTGCGCGCGGCATTCAGGACGACCTCCGGCAGTTTCGCCCGCTCTGCATCTGCCTCCAGGCCCTTGTACTCCACGGCACCGGGAGGCTCAGCGAACTTGTCAACAAGTTCCGCGAACTGACCCGGGTCGGCCTTGGCCTGAGCGAAAACCTTCTGCGCCAGTGACTTCGCGCTGGCCAGATCGCCGTCTCGAACGGGAATTGCCAGGCGATCTACCGAAATACGTACCGGCACCACGTACTTCTCCTTGTTGGCAATGTACTCTTCGCGCGCCAGTCCGGAGAGATCCGGAATCTTGATGTCCTGGCGAAAGCGCTGCATGCGTGCGTTGGCCAGCGCATGATCCTCCGCCTGCGCGACCTGGGCCTGGACAATCGCGTCCTTGCTCAGCCCAAGTTCGCGCGCCTCTGCTGCCAGCTGCCTGTCGAAGAGCAGGTTCAAGATCAGCGTCTGAATACGCTGCGGACTGCGAAAGAATCCGGACCGCCGCTCTGCGGGGATGGTTTGAGCAAAAGCATCAATGTCACCCAGCGTAACCGTCACGCCGCCCTGCGAGGCAACCACATCAGTTGCTCCCGCATGTTGCGAAACATAATCGCTCGCGTGCACGGCAGGCGCGAGCAAGAAGCCGCAGATGAGGATGCCCAGTGCTCGAATGATATCCACTTGTAAAGCCTCCAAAGACGGGCAACTCACGTTGCCACCAAGACTGATCCCACGCGCCCCGCAACAAACTGCAGACGTCGCACCTCGATTCCAGGTTCGGCGACATCGAGCGTGCATGAACCCAGGCAGTCGCGAAAGCGAACGATCCGCATCGGATGGAGACCCGCCCGTCAGCGTCGATCCCGCCGAGGCGAGATCGACGTTCCCGAACCCGTCGCTCCTGCATGGCTCGCTTGGGCCGCCACTGGAACAGCAATGCCGGCACGCAAATCGCTCGCGCGCCAATCTGCTCCTGGCCTACCGATGCTGATGCACAGGCGAATGGAGGTTCACTGCGCACTCGCGCAAGACACACGCATCGAGTGTTCCTACTGAGTGCTGAACCTCGATTGGACCGTTACATTGCATCGATAGATTCCACCACCGGTATCTGTGCACTCGAGGTCGTTGGCGGCGTCTGCCGGATTGTTCATCCGGATGTTCAGATAGTAGTCGCCGGGCGGAAGAACGCAATAGTTACCCGTGGCCTGCGGCATTTTCCACAGCATCATGATACCACCCGGACCACGCTTGCTTGTACTGCAGTAGCTGCCGACCGTATTGTCGAAGTCGCCGCACGTCTTGCTGATGGCGCTGTCAAGCCGGGGACCCGGATTGTTCGAATAATGGATTATGTCGCCGATGAGCGTGACGGGCTCGGTTCCAGATACCGTAAAGTGCGCAGCGATGTACTTGTTCTGGTCAAGCCAGGTTATCTTTGGAATCGACAGCGGCACGCCGGGCCACGTGGTGGTGATGCTGTCACTGCCCTTGTAGCGCCCGAAGATGTTCACCCATTCCTTGAGGTCGGTGTTTCCGGCAGGACTGTTGTACCAATAAGTTATATTCCCCGCCGTCAGTCTGTTCTGCGGGTTGACGCAATTGTCGACCGGCGCGGCATTTACGGTGAACTGACCCGTT
The DNA here is from genome assembly GCA_023228465.1 of Dokdonella sp. Classification (GTDB taxonomy): domain Bacteria; phylum Pseudomonadota; class Gammaproteobacteria; order Xanthomonadales; family Rhodanobacteraceae; genus Dokdonella_A. Next base: position 57,613 of record JALOBC010000012.1, read on the forward strand.
GCCTGTGCGGTTTCACCCGGCGTCGCTCCGTTGTCGCAGACCAGGGTCAAGGCATAGACCCCTTCAGCCTGCGGGGTCAATGACAGGCCACTGCCGGTACCGGCATTTGGAGCTACCGATCCAGTCCAGCCACTCAGCTGGACAGTTTGGCCATCACGCTTTGCCGAACCGGTACAGCTGGCAGCATTGGTCACGGTCCATTTCACTGCGAACGGCGATCCCAAGGCAGCGGCCGCTGGTGTCATCGTCAGGGAGCCAGCGCCGAAGACCGGCGCGCCCGCGGGTGCCCCGCTTACGCTTATTTCGCCGCTCTGGGTCAGGCCTGTCTCGTTGCTGCACAAGATCCCATAGCGGAAGGATGAACCCGTTCCCGAGAAGTTGATGCTTTCAGACTTCTTGTTGGTAATCGTGGGACATCCGGTTCCGGAACACGCCACGGCGCCCACAGGCCAATTGGAGGTGGCAGCCATGCTGTTGCGGTCTGCGGTGTAGTAGCAGCGCGTAGCCGCTGTTGGATCGTTGACATACCACTGCAACTGGAACGGGGTCCCGACCTGGGCGTTGGATCCCGCCTGGATCACAGCACTGAAGTCACCGTTCCCTCCGGTTCCGCACCCGGGGCCCGCCAACACGGTTTCGCCTCCGTGGATCTCCCAATCCGAACTGTTTGCGAGAATCTGGAGACCTCCCGACGAACTCGCGACACATTCGCCCTGCGCAGTTTGCATGTGAACGACAACCTGGGCATCAGCGCTCAGGGGTGCAGTGAAGAGGAGGATTACGCCCGCAAGGGCAAGCAACGATCTCGTGAGCAGAAACATTTGCAAATTCCAGGGGTGCATGCTCGGTAGGAGCAAGTTTACTCAACCATCCAGCGAGATGCAGCAGCGGCAACCACTATGCAGCCAGACTGAACGGAAAGGGGGTGCCTAGACCAAAGCACCACGATGCGGCAGAAAAAAAAGGGAGGAGGAGCACACGCCCCTCCCCCCATCATTGCCTTACAACGACAACCTACTCAGCTCAGGAGCAAGCAGCTCCATCTTCGCCCGTGCAGAAGCGGCTTGCACGATGGCGGAAGACGCCGTTGTAGTTCGCCAGCATGCCAGGCGCAGCGTTCGCATTGATCACATTGAACGCATAGAAGCCCGTCACAGGCAGGCCATGCATGACCTGGTTGTTGGCGTCCGGGTCGAGAGCGTGACCGACACCACCGTCCAGCGGGCTACCGGAGGTATCCGATACGAGGTCCATCTTCAGCCAGCCGTACGGCGCGAAGGGTCGCAGGTTCGAGACAAGCTTGTCCGAACCGAGCACGCCCGAAACCACGCCTGCATCCGGATCAGCCGGGTCGAGGAAGCTGATTACGTTGACTTCCCAAGGCAGATAGGTGCCGCAGTCGATTTCACCCGGATTCGGCGGGGAGAAGCCGCCACAGGCTTCCTCGGTCGGGGAGTCTTCTTCCTGATCGTACATGAACAGACCGATCTGGACATTCGAACCACCGGCAAACGGCTCGACGAACGGAGGATCGCCCAGGCCGCCCATCAGAGGATCGACGTAGAAGCGCTTGGTCGGGAAGTTGACCACCCAATCGGTGTTCGAACCCAGGGCGGGATCGACCTGATACTCGTTGTAAATGGCGTCCGCGGTGAACACGGCGCTGACCGCATCGATACCGTTCGGGTAGTCGAGGTTGATCAGGCTGCCCCGGTCGAACACGAATGCCACCGCACCACTGACCGTGCTGATCGCCGAGTTCGCGGTTGCGAGCGACGGATCAAGCGACTGGCCACCCGTGAACTGCACGATGTCGCTGAAACCATCAATGGCGTCGGCGTTGTACGCGAACAGCGTACCGTCCGGTACGTTGGCAACCATACCGCTGCCGAACAGACCGCCGGTAGGCACGTCAAGATCGGCAGCTGCCGGCGATGCCAGGATCGCGCCGTTGCAGGCCGGCGAACCGGACGCACCGTGAATCACGGTCTTGTCGAGCGGCGATCCCGGCACGATGTCGGCCATCGAGATGATCTCGATGTAACCCTCGCGGGTACGATCGGCGCCGGTACCTGCACCGTCCTTCGGACCGACGGAACCGTCGAACATGCTGGTGCGGAACTTTTCACCAGCTCCCTTCAGCGCGCCGACCGGCCACGTGCAGGAATTGTCGCGAGTCAGGATCTTGCCGCCGAGCGGGTCGTCACCAACCTGGGTGATCGCAGCAGTCCAGACGTCCCACGGCGACAGGAACAGGTTGAAGTCGAGGACTTCGCGGCTGTTCCTACCTTCCAGGATACGAACCTTGACCGCCTTGCTGACGTCCGCGGTATTGACCACGGAAAGCAGGGTGTCCTGGCTCTTGTTGACCGTGTAGTACGGGTAGATCAGAACCTCGCCGAGACCATCGGGGTTGAGGTCGACGGCATTGGCCAGGCCGGCGAAGCCAGCGACGCCGGCGATACCGGCGACGAGGGCAGTCGTCAAGCTGTTCTTCTTCATCGCAACACTCCTAAATTTGAACCACAGGGCTTTTTGCTTTACCCCCGACCCCACATCGCAGGAAGGCCAGCCCGCAGGCTGGGCAGGGTCGGGCAACAGCGGGGCCATGTTAAGACAAAGGAAAGACCCGCGCAATCCCCGCCGTGAAATTGAAAATCTACCTGCAAAATCATTCACTTGGGCAGGAGATACCAGGCGCCATCGACCAGCAGCCACGTCTCGGACTGGGTACGGGTGCTGGAAACTCCGCTGCCGCCCTTGGCCGGCATCGGTACCGAGTAGGTCACATCCACCTGCACCTTGCAACGATCGGCGTCGCATTCCTTGTCGACGAACTTCGCCTCCTTCCACTGGACAGGACGATTGTTCATCGCCGCAGCGTAGGCCTCGCGCGTCTGCGTGGCGCGGGTGCCGGGGGTGAGGTAGTCGTAGGCCTGCTCGGCCTTGTGCTCGATCAGGTAGTTCCAGCGCTCCACTGCGCGGCGATCGACGTTGTCGGGGCTGGCCTTGTCGGTGCAGCCGGCCACGCCGAGCAGCAGGGTGACGGCGATGCAGGCGACAAGAGCCCTGGATGCTTCAGTGGTTACCATGTGAATCCTCTTGCGGAAGGGCAGGTTCATGCAGGGGCTGGGTCTGGGCCGGCGGGTGGGGCGCCGGCGCGGGTACCGGTGGTGCGGGGTGGGCCGGCGGTGCCGGTTTGGCTGCCTTGGCTTCCAGGGGCGCCAGGGATTCGAACTGGCGGCTGTACTCCAGCGTCGCCTGACGTGCCTCGTCGATGCTCGAGATCACGCGCGGGGTAATGAGCACGATGAGCTCGGTGCGATCCTTCGATTGACCGGTGGTGCCGAACAGGTTCCTCAGGATGGGGACGCGACTGATGAAGGGCACGCCCTTGGCCGATTCGCTGCGATTGTCACGGATGAGGCCGCCGAGCATCAGGGTCTCGCCGCTCTGCACGGCCACCTGGGTCTGGATGAGGCGCTGGTTGATCGGCGGGTTGTCATTGGCCCCACCGGGGCGCGGCCCCGGATTGCTCACTTCCTGTTCGATTTCCAGATACACCAGGCCGCCCGGGTTGACCCGCGGGCGCACGCTCAAGGTGATGCCGGTATTGAGGTACTGTACCGAGCCATAGCCCTGGTTGCCGATCCCGCCGATAGCCGTCACATAGGTCTGCTGTACGGGAATCTGCTGACCGACGTTGATCTGTGCCTGCTGGTTGTTCAGCACCAGCAGTGAGGGAGCAGCCAACGACTTGGCCTGCCCGCTGCTCTCCAGCGCATTGATGGCGACCTCGAAGTTCCGGTTCAGGAACGACCAGAAGAAGCCGCCGTTGTAGGGCGAGATCGTGCCACTGGCCCCGGCCTGGGACTGGTGGCGATTCTGCTTGTTGCCGCGGAACTCCGGGTCGTAATCCGTGCCCTTGCCGACCGAACCCTCGGCGGTGCCGATCAGCCCGGCCAGATACCATTGCACGCCAAGCGACAGATCCCCGTTCATGCTCACCTCGAGGATGCGCGCTTCGATCTGCACCTGCAGCGGCACCACGTCGAGCTTCTTGATCGCCGAATCGATGCGGTCCCACTCGACCGGCGTCGCCTGGATCATCAACTGGTTGTTTTCCTCGATGGCGGAAATGCGGATGTCCGATTCCTTGCTGCCACCCGCAACCGCGCTGGCCGCGGCACCGGTCGACACCGGGGCCGCCTTCTCTTCGTTCGACTGCGGACGCAGCGAACTGCCATAACTCAAGGTGCCGGCCGTGTTGCTGCCGCCGCCGCGGCTGCCCAGCGTGGTCGGGCGCAGGCCCGGGCCGACACTGCCTGAGGTGCCGCTGCGGCGCGTACGTGCGGCGCCGAGGAAGATCTCGCTGAGATAGTCGGCCAGATCCACGGCCTTGAGGTTCTTGACGTCATAGACATACAGCTGGGTGGCATTCTCCGCGCCGCCGCGATCGAGCCGGTAGAGCCACTCCTCGGCCTGCCTGAGATAGTCCTTCTGCGGCGTGATGACAATGATGGAGTTGGTCTGCTCGATCGGCATGAAGCGGAACATGCCGGCCAATGGCGACTCGCCCTCGCTGCCAAAGATCTTGAGCAGATCGGGCATCAGCTTGGTGGCCTCCACGTGCTGCAGCGCGAACACCCCCACCGACATACCCTTGAGCCAGTCCACGTCGAAGGTGTTGATGGTGCGCTCGTAGTTGGCAAGCTCGGAAGGCGTCCCGGCCAGCACCAGCAGGCTGCGGTTCGGGTCGATGCTGACGAAGGCATCCGGCTTGGCGTAGGGCTTGAGCAGCGTCGCCATCTGGCTGGCCGAGATGTACTGCAGGGGGTAGATGCGCAGCCCATAGCCCGGCTGCGCCGAAGCGCCGATCTGGGGCGTCAGCTTGCCGGGAATGGCATCCTTGGCCTGCAGCACGGTATAGCGGTTGCCTTCGCGCACGAGTGCGTTGCCGGTCCAGGACAGGAGCATTTCCAGCACCGGCATGGCGTCCTCGCGACGGATCGGGCGCGAGGTGGAATAGGTCACGTTGCCGCCGACATTGGGGGCGATCGCATAGTTTTCCTGCAGCATGTCGCCGAGGATTGCCTTGACCACCGCCTGGATCGGCTGGTTCTCGAAATTGAAGGTGACCTGCCCTTCGCCGCCGACCGCCCTTGGCTGCGGCTGCACGTCGAAGAACTTGCCGGTGCCGACCTTGATCTCCGGTTCGGGCGGCGTCGTGTTGCCGGTGGCCCGGGACGAAAGGGCAATGCCTTCCAAATCGTCTGGCTGCGCCGACGATGCTCCCGACTGCAGGATCGTGTCGGGGGTGAGCACAGTGCTGCTCACCGGCTGCTGCCGGGCTGGCGCGGAGGCGCAGCCGGTCAGCACCGCAATGGCGAGGGCCAGCAGCAGGCTCTGGCAGGGTCCGATGGTCCGGAGGCTGGATTGCACGGGCTTACTCCATCACTTCTTCGGTGGTGCGTCCGGGGTTTCGGAGGCGTTACGCAGGCGCTCGGCTTCCTCGCGCATCTGCTTGCGCCGCTCCTCGATACGCTTGGCAAGGTCGGCGCTGGCGTCGCTGCCAGCTTGCGCCTTGTCGTTCTGGGTGTTGCTTCCGCGCCGCGCCGGAGCCGGCGCCCGGCCGGCGCGCGCGCTGCGCGGTGGCGGCGCCGGCGCGGCCGTTTCCAATTCCACTTCTGCGGTCTCGTCGGCCGCGCTGCGGAATACGGCACCACGCGGCTTCACCTCGACCAGGGTCCAGGTCGCCTGATCGCCCTCCAGCGGCATGCCCACCCGGAGCGCGATCGACTGGTTGCTGGCCTTGTCCTGCAGCATCGCGATCCGAATCCCTGCCTTCTCGTCCAGGATCACGCCGGTCAGGGCAACATTGAGCGGGCTGGGCGGCGGAAGTTCCTCGCCGTCGCCAGCCTCGGCCGCATCGAGCGGGGTCGGCAGGCGATCGTCGTTGAACAGCGGATGGGCGGCGATGTCGGCGAAACGCGATGCCGCTGGTATCTGCACCGGCTGCTGGTCGATGTTGCCCAGGGGCGCAGGCGGTGTGCCGGTGCCCGCGCTGCCCCAGCCATAGCCCCGCCCAAGGCCGGCATATTGCAGCACGGCAAGCAGCAACAGCGCGGCGCAGACGCCGGCCAGGACGCGGGATGTGAGGCGCGTGGCGTGGACGTTCATTTGGCCTTGCCGCGTGGCTGGCGCAGGTAGCCGGAAAGATTGAAGCGCACGTCCAGCGGCGTATCGCGCACCTTCGTGCCTGGACGCCGATAGGTCTGCTGCTTGTAGATCATGACCTGGTCGACGAACAGGAACGGCTTGCCATTCTCCAGGTCGTACAGCACGTCCGCGAGAATCTCCAGGTCGCACTTCAGGCGGGCCTGCACGGTGACGCGCTGGTAGGGTTCGTCGCCACCGGCATTGAAGCTCTGCGTGCCGACGTTCTGGCAGCGGCTCTCGTCCTTTGCGTGGGCGCTCATGGCCTGCTTGAGGCGCTGGATCAGCGCGGCCGAGGCCGCGTTGGCATCGGCCTCGGGCAGGAAGGCCTGGTTGCTCTGCTCGAAATCGCGCACCTCGGCCAGGCGCTGCTCGATCTCCGGCTGCTCGGCAATCACCTGCTGGTAGCGATGATACTGCTCGCGCAGATCCTGCATCTCGCTGGAAATCTGCAACTGCGGCGCGACGAACCACCAGTGCACGCCGACCAGGTACACCACCAGCAGTACCGTGAGGAGCAGCACGACGGCAAGGAAGCGGCCGTCCTTGGGCTGGAACCTACTGATCGCCATGCCCGGCGCCCTCCTTCGCTGGTGCCGTCGCGGCCAGCTCGGCGGCCATGGCGGAGGGACTGCAGTCCTTCAGCTCGGCGGTGATCTGGAAGCGCTCCTTGCCGGTGCGTGGGTCGGGCTGCACCTGGCCCTGGAAGCCGGGGTTGCCCAGACATGGCGAGGCGCCAAGCAGGGCGATCAACTTGGCCGCTTCCTGCGCCTGCCCCTGCAGCTGCACCTGCTGGTTCTCGATCTGCAGGCGTTCCAGGTAGGCCGTTTCAGGCAGACGCCGGCTGATGTCGTCGATGACTGCGACGGTCAGCGGCTGGTTGCGCTTGCGGTCGGCGAGGAAATCGGCGCCGGCGATCGAGTCGGCCAGCGTCTTGCGCAGGTCTGCCACCTTGCGTGCCTCGACCTTGGTGGCATCGACCACGGCGCGCATCTCGCTGGCAGCCGCTTCGCGGTTGGCCACCGATTCGCTCATGTTGACGAACAGCAGCAGGATCGCCAGGGCCGCGAGGCCCAGGTTGAGCGGGGTACGCAGGTCGCGGCGACGGATCCGCCGGTCGGGCGGCAGCAGGTTGGCACGTCGGCGCGCACCACCGGCAGCATCCCGCCAGCTGTCCACGCCATCGAGGCCCTGCGCACCCAGCGGCAGGGAGGCCAGTTCCTCATCGAGCTGCGAGCGCGGGATCAGCACCAGTTCCACGCGCAGGTTGCGTTCGCTCGCATCGCGACCGAGCACGTGGCTGTCGAAATAGACCTGATCGGCCTTGAACGGAGTCTGCCGATCCATCTCGAAGGACAACACCTGGCGCAGATTGTCCTCGGCCGCCGCCGGCAGGCTGAGCACGCGCGTGAGCACACGCCCGGCCGGGATGCAGAACACGCTGCGTACGGACGCGTCCTCGATGCCCTCGCGCAGGCGCCGGTAGGCCGCCAGCTGTTCCTCCGCCGGCAGGTCGCGGCGGATGCGGCCGTACTCCTCGAGGTTGTCGCCGCGTTCGCGCCAGACCACGAGTTCCTCGCCGTCCAGCCCCAGCAGCAGCGTTTCCGCGCGGTCGGACAGGAATGCCTGCCAGCGCGGTGGGAGGCAGGCCAAAAGCTCCCGTCCCCACCAGGCGAAGAAGCCCGGCAGCGGGGTCTTGGCAACACGCATCCGCAGACGCGCCAGTTGTCTGTCGAGGTTCGGGTTCACGATGGACTACGAGGTTTCCCCATCACGCCAGCGCAGGATCACGAAAGGCCGGCCACCGGCCGTGACGCCGCCCAGGCGGATGGTGGCTTCCAGGGTCGTGCTGGCGCCATTGGGCAGCGTGGCACGGGACCGCACACTATACGTGAGGCTCCCGCCCCCCGCCATCAGGGCGCTGCCATCGGGTGTCATCAGCCCGGCACCGGCCATGTCGCCGGGCGCCATGGTCTGGCGCTGCTCGATCAACAGCTGCAGTTCCTCCAGGCTGGCTTCCGGATACATGGCCTGCAGGGTTTCCAGCGATGCATAGGCCGCGTTGGGGTCGGCGCGCCCGGAATAGATGGTGAGCGAAGGTTCCAGCTTCTCGAACAGGGCGTAGTTCATGCCCAGCACCTGTTGCAGTTCGGAAACGGTATCGAAGGGGCCGTTCTTCGGCCCGTAGGAGAGGCCGGCGGCCTTGTAGTCGTCGATCTCGGCCCCGTTCGGCCGGCGCAGGTCGTCCGGGTCGACCCAGTCGATGACGGCGTCGGCCAGCGCTTCGGCCTGGGCCTGCTCGACGCCGCGCGCGGTGAACAGGCTGATCAGGCGCGTCGTGTTGCCGGAACTGGCGGCTGCGTTGATGTCGATCTTGCCGGAATCGTCGGTGATGCGGACCTCGATTTCGGCTTCGCCGTAGCCGAACCGGTACGGGCGGCCATCGCCCACCCAGCGCAGCGCCGGATCGGATTTGCGCAGTTCGAAGACGGCCAGGTTCAGACCCGCTTCGGCCGCGTAGCGCGCCCTGGTCGTGTCGAAGAGATGTCGTGCCTGCAGGTTTTCCGTGCGCGCGACCATCGAGAAGCTGCCGAGCAGGATGGCCAGCATGGCGATCACCCACAGCACGAGGATGAAGGCGATGCCGCGCGTGCGGCCGGGAGGCACATGCATCCGCCGGGACGGGCGCCGCGGCATCATTGCCTGCTTCCGCGATCGATCGCACGCATGCCGCGCTGCCGCGCATCCGGATCGATCATGGCGCCGCGACCGGCACGGAAACGTTGGCCGGCCGCGCCGACATCGAGCAGCAGGGGGATTTCCATGTCCGGGAACCCCACGCGCGAACCCTTGCTCGCGCGCGCCACGATGCGCACCATGATCGGCGTGGCGGAAGGATCTTCCCAATCCTCCGACCAATCGGTCATTTCGCCCTCCTCGTCGATGGTGCGATATTCGAAACGCCCCTCGCTGAGGCCATCGAGCAGCACCACCGGCTCGATTTCGGCCGGCGGATTGTCCGGATCGAAGCCGTTCAGCATGGTGCTGGCGAACAGGAGCTGCTGGCCGCCGCGGCGGCTGCCCACGAACGTCAGCGTCTGGATGTAGGGGCCGCCGCGCGAAAGGTAGCCCGGCATGGGCGCGACGAAGCGCATGTACTTGCCACTGCCCTCGAAGATGATGCTGCTGTTGTCGTGCTCATCATGGCCAAAGGCCAGCGGCATGATGTGGCTGATCTGGCGGCGCATGAACTCCTGCGCCACGCGCAGCCGGTTGATGCTGTCGATGGCCGCCTCGCCGGAGTGCATGGAACGCACCGCAGTGCGGATGGCGCCGTAGGTGCCGGCCAGCAGCAGCGCCAGCAGCAGGGTCGCCAGCATGACCTCGAGCAGCGTAAAGCCGCGCGCCACCGATGGCTGCCGCAGCACCTGGCTGGACGTGCGCTTAACCGTATCGGCCATCCGCATCAGCGCCTTCTCCCGAGCGACTGGGCGGCGGCCGGGGCCTGGCCCATGGCGGGATCGTTCGGCTCCGGATTGACCGCGCGCAGGGTACCGAAATGTGCCGTGCGCAGGCGAGCCGATGGGCCCCAGGAGACGGTCAGATCCACCTGGTAGAGGTCGAAGGGTGCATCGATCTGCAGGCCGTCGCCCAGCCCGGCCTGGCCGGTGGCAACCATCTGGCCGGCGCCGGCCGGTTGGGCCTGCTGCCCCTGTTGCGCCTGCGGGCTGCCGGCCGGCAGTTGCGGCGGCGGCTCGACTTCGGCCGGATCGACCCTGCGGATGTCCAGCTCCCAGGCATAGCTGTCGTCGAAGCGCCCGCTGCTGCGGCCCTCCTCGATATGCTCGCCCACGCCCACCGTGTCCAGCTTCGATTGCGCCCAGAGCGCCGCCATCGTGTAGTCGGACGACTGCCGGGTGCCGCGCAGCGAAGTCCCCAGGATCTGCATCAGCACGGCGACTCCGATCGCGAAGACGAGAAATGCCGCGACCATTTCGATCAGGCTGAAGCCGCGCATGCGGCGGCGGGCATGGAAGGTGCTCGGGCGGATCATGGTCTGGCATTGACCTCAGCAAAGGGGGCAAGTTCGCGGCAGCGGCGCCACGCCTGCGCCAGCGGCCGGCCGCGCCGAACCTGCCGCGGTGCTATTCGGGTGCCTCTTCCAGCGCAATGTCACCCGTGAGCCAGGCGACGTTGATGCGCCACACCCGCTGTCCCTGGTAAACGGCGATGTTCCCGCCGGTGGAGCTGCCGTCTGGGAAGAAGCGGATGCCACCACTGTTGGCGCCGGTCTGCTCCTGCTCGGCGGTGGTGAGGGTGAGATGCATGTCCTTGGGCAACTGCACGGTCGGCTTGCCCGGCGCACGATAGGCGTTGGCATCGAGATCGAGCGACAGCACTTCCTGCCTGCCCTTCACGATCGCCTGCCCGCGCGTATAGCGCAGCGCCGCCACCAGATCACGGCTGGCCGCGCGCACCTTGGCCCCCTGCAGGCTCTTGGAGAACGAGAAGGTCACCGCCGCGGTGGCGATACCGAGCAGCACGATGACGGCAATCAGCTCGATCAGGGTGAAGCCGCGTTGCGGCTTCATGCGGGAACGGGGAATCGGGCGTGGGGAAGCGTCAGGCGCACGGGCGTGCGCGCAGCCGAGGCGCGCAGCCGGATGCGGACGGTAGCCCTTCAATGATGCGTCGCCCTCCAGGGGGCTGGGCTCGACCATTCCCGATTCCAGATTCCCGATTTCCGGCTTCTCACTGCCAATTGCCATAGTCCGCATTGACGCCGTCACCGCCGGCCTGGCCATCCTTGCCGAGGAAGATGATGTCGAAGTCGCCGTGCTCGCCGGGCACCTTGTACTGGAAGGCGTGGCCGAAGGGATCCTTGAGGTCGCTCTCCTTGGCATAGGGCCCCATCCAGTTGCTGGCATTGCCCGGCCGGGTCACCAGGTCTTCCAGTCGCGCGGGCGCCGAGCCGTTGTCCAGCGCATAGCCCTCGATCTTGCCGGCCAGCGCCTGCACCTGCGCCTTGCCGGCGCCGTACTTGCCCTTGTCGACGTTCTTGCCGACCTGCTGCACGACGATGCCGGCGACGATGCCGATCAGCACGATCACCGCCAGCATTTCGATCAGGCTGAAACCCCGCGCCCGCAGGCGCCGCACGCTCCGGTATGAATTGCTCATGTCTTTGATGATTCCTCAGTGTGAAACAAGATGGATCTGGAGCACGCGTTCTTTCGAATCCCGCATCTCCAATCCCGAATCTCCGCCCTCAGTGCACCGCTCCGGCGATGTTCATGATCGGCAGCACGATGGCCAGCATGATCATCGCCACCACCACGGTCATGATGATGGTGGTCGCAGGCACCAGTGCCGCCAGCAGCCTGTCGAGGGTGTTCTTGACCTCGACGTCGAAGGTGTCGGCAACCTTGAGGAGCATGGTATCGAGCTCACCCGATTCCTCGCCGACGCTCACCATCTGCAGCGCAAGTTTCGGAAAGTTCTTCGATTGGCTCAAGGCAAAGCCGAGGCCGCCGCCCGTCTTGACCTCCTCGGCCGCCGCGCCCACCGCTTCGGCGAGCACGCTGTTGGCCATGACGTTGCGCGATACGGTGAGCGCGTTCAGCAACGGCACACCGTTCTTGAGCAGGGTGCCGAGGGTGCGCGCCAGGCGCGCCGTCTCGACCTTGCGGATGACATCGCCGACCAGGCGCATCTTGAGCAGTCGCCCGTCGATCCTCAGGCGCGCCGGCGGATTGGCCATCTGCCGGCGCAGCCAGCCGACTCCGAAGACGATCGTCGCAAGGATCAGCCACCAGAAGCTCTTGAGGGTATTGCCGATGGCCAGCACCACGACGGTGATGAGCGGCATCTCCACGCCCATGTCCTCGAACATCGGCGCGAACTGCGGCACCACGTAGACCAGCAGCACCATCAGCGATGTCAACACCATGCCGACCAGGAAAGCCGGGTAGATCATTGCGTTGATGACGCTGCTGCGCAGGTTCGCGCTGCGTTCGAGGTAATCGGCCAGTCGCGCCAGCGTGTCGTCGAGGGAGCCGCCGGCTTCGCCCGCACGCACCATGTTGACGTAGAGCCTGGAAAACGTGCCCTGTTCGGACTCCAGGGCATCGGACAGGGGCGTGCCGCCACGCACCTGGTCGCGGACGCGCTCGAGCAGGTGGCGTGCCTTGTCGCTCTCCGGCAGGTCGAGCAGGATCTGCAGTGCCCGGTCCAGCGGCTGCCCGGCGCCGAGCAGGGTGGCAAGCTGCTGGGTGAACTGCACGATCTGCGCCTGGCGCAGGGTCGCGCGCTTGAACAGCGCCGCGAACAGGCTGGCCGAATCGCCACTGTCCGCCTCGCGCACCTCCAGCGGAATGTTGCCGGCATCCTGCAGCTTGCCGATGACCTCATCGTGGCTGGCCAGGTCGAACCGGCCTTCCAGGGTCTCGCCAGACGGGGTGACGGCCTTGTAGTAGTACAACGTCATCTTGATCGGGAATCGGGAATGGACAATCGGGAAGCGTCAGAGCGGGCATGGTCGAGGTGCCGACCCGGCGTGCGGCGGGGTTGAGGCTGCGCATTCGTCTGGCAAAGCCACGCGGCAACGATTCCCGCTTCCCGGTTCTCCACTGCCGATACGTCAGCCCTCCGATGTGACACGCAGGATCTCCTCGATCGTGGTCTGGCCCTGCAGCGACTTGACCAGGCCATCCTCGAACATGGTGCGCATGCCCTCCTTGCGGGCCTGGTTCTCGATCTCGCCCATGCCGGCATGCTGCATGATCTGGCGCCGGATCGCGTCGGACATGACCAGGAACTCCATGATGGTGGTGCGACCGAAGTAGCCGGTCGGATTGGCCGCGGTGGAACCGGGCCTGTAGAGCTGAATCGGACGCTCGTCGGTGAATGTCTCCAGCCGGTATTCGCGGATCACCTCAGGCATCGCCGGGTACCTTTCGGCGGCCGGCAGGTCGAGGCGACGCACCAGGCGCTGGGCGAGGATGCCGTTGACGGTGGAGGTGAGGAGGTAATCCTCCACGCCCATGTCGAGCATGCGCGTGATGCCGCCGGCGGCGTTGTTGGTGTGCAGCGTGGAGAGCACCAGGTGACCGGTCAGTGCGGACTGGATGGCGATCTTCGCGGTTTCCAGGTCGCGCATCTCACCGATCATGATGATGTCCGGATCCTGACGCACGATCGAGCGCAGCGCATGACTGAAATCCAGACCGATCTGCGGTTTGGCCTGAATCTGGTTGATGCCCTCGATCTGGTACTCGATCGGGTCCTCGACCGTGATGATCTTCACGTCCGGGGTATTGAGCTGGCTGAGCGCCGTGTAGAGCGTGGTGGTCTTGCCCGAGCCGGTGGGGCCGGTGACCAGCAGGATGCCGTGCGGCAGCTCCAGCACGTTGATGAACTTGGGCAGGAACTCGTCGGTGAAGCCGAGCTTGTGGAAATCGAACACGATCGCTTCGCGGTCGAGGATACGCATGACCACCGATTCGCCATGCGCGGTCGGCACCGTGGACACACGCAGGTCCAGCTCCTTGCCCTGCACGCGGATCATGATGCGCCCATCCTGCGGCAGGCGGCGCTCGGCGATGTTGAGCTTGGCCATGATCTTGATGCGCGAGATCACCGCCGCGGTGGACGCTGCCGGCGGGGACTCGACTTCGTGCAGCACGCCGTCGATGCGGTAACGCACCTTGAGGCGGCTCTCGAACGGCTCGACATGGATGTCCGAAGCGCGCTGCTCGACTGCGCGCTGGATGACGAGGTTCACCAGGCGGATGACCGGCGCTTCCGAAGCGAGGTCGCGCAGGTGTTCGATGTCATCCTCGCTGCGGGTGTTCTCGTCGGTCAGGTTCTCGACGATGGTGCCCATGGCCGAGCGGCCCGAGCCGTAATAGCGCTCGATCAGATCGTCGATCTCGCTGCGCAGGCCGATGTTGAGGCGGATCTGGCGCCCGGTGGCCAGATGCAGCGCATCCATCGGGAAGGCATCGGCCGGGTCGGCCACCAGCACGGTGACTTCTGCATCGCTTTCGCCGATCGGACAGACGTGGTGATGCTTGAGGAAGCGCACCGAAGTCTGCACGTTGGCCGGCGGCGCGTCGGGGAAGTCCTTGGCCGAAAGCAGCGGCAACTGCAGCAGTTCAGCCACCGCCTCGGCCATCTCGCGCTCGGACACCAGGCCCAGCCGGGTCAGCAGCGACACCAGGCTGCCCGCCGCCGGCTCTTCCTCGTGCAGGCGCGCGGCACGCGCGAGGTCGGTTTCCTTGAGGCGGCCACGCGCCACCAGGAAGCGACAGATGCGTTCATCGAGGCTGGGCACCGCAGCGGGCACGAGGGTGTCGATTTCGATGGGGGCGACTGCAACCATGGTTCTAGGGCACTCTGCGAATCAGTTGAACTGCGGCGCCCACGGCGGCGGCCGGGAAAAGCCATCGGGAACCCCCACGGCGATCGATGCCGCGTCGGCAATGGGATACATCATCCGGCGCGAGTTCAGACCACGCAAATCCCTAGGGGTTCCCGCCCCGGTCGACCAGGCTCTCGATGAAGCGTCGGTTGAGGCCGATCCAGAGCGCCACCGGCAGCACGGCCGGCAGGATCAGGTAGGCGAGCTGGTAGGCCAGCGCGATCACGTCTGGTGCCAGCCCGCTGCGCGCTGCCAGTGCGGCACCCGGTTCTCCGGCATCGAAGGCCAGCACCTTGATTCCCTCGGCCAGGATACCGAAGGCCTGGGCGAGCCAGATCAGCATCAGTGCCAGCGCGAACTGCACGCTGCGGCGACGGCCAGACACCGGCGTGGCCATGGCCAGGCCGGCAAACAGCGGCAGGGCATAGCCATAGATCATGGGATTGATGGTCGGTTGCAGTTCGCCCAGGCCACCCGGTGAACCAGGGCCCGCCGGGATCTGTACCGGCACGCTGGTCAGGCTGACCAGATAGCCGGCATGGGACAGCACGCGCCCGCTTGCGTCGTGCATCTCCCCGCCCAGCGACGCCGCGGTGAAGATGTCACCCCAGGCGCCGAGCAGCACCGGCTTGGCCAGCAGCAGGGCCGGCCACACCAGGAAGGGGGCAAAGGCGAACCACAGCACGAAACTGAGCGGCAGCCAGAGCAGCGCCTTGAGTGCGAAACTGCGGATCGGCCCGAGCTGCATGCCCAACTCACGCCGCGCGCATGGCGTAGGCCCGGCGCATCAGGCGACCCATGCACGCGCATTGCGGAACATGCGCATCCACGGCGAATCCTCGCCCCACTCGGGCGGGCACCAGCTCATCTGCACGGACCTGAACACGCGCTCGGGATGCGGCATCAGGATGGTCGCGCGGCCATCGGTGGTGGTGAAGCCGGTCTGGCCACGGGCCGAGCCGTTGGTGTTCAGCGGAAAGCGCTCGGTCGCGCGCCCGTTGCCATCCACGAAGCGTACGCAGGCGCGCGCCTGCCTGGCCTGCTGCGGATCGGCAAACCGGGTGCGCCCCTCGCCGTGCGCGACCACCACCGGAAGGCGCGAGCCGGCCATGTCCCTGAAGAAGATCGACGGCGATTCGAGCACTTCGAGGGTCACGAAACGGGCCTCGTACTGCTCGCTCGCGTTGCGCACGAAACGTGGCCAGGAATCGGCGCCGGGAATGATCTCGCCGAGGCTGGAAAGCATCTGGCAACCATTGCACACGCCCAGGGTGAAGGTCGAAGGATCGGCGAAGAACGCCGCGAACTGCGCACGCAGACGTTCATTGTAGAGGATCGAGGCGGCCCAGCCACGCCCGGCACCGAGCACGTCGCCATAGCTGAAGCCCCCGCATGCGGCCAGGCCCTTGAAGCCATCGAGCGCGATGCGCCCGGCGGCCAGGTCGCTCATGTGCACGTCCACCGCCTCGAAACCGGCACGCGTGAAGGCGGCCGCCATCTCGACCTGGCCATTGACCCCCTGCTCGCGCAGGATCGCAATGCGTGGACGCACGCCGGTCGCGATGAACGGGGCGGCGACATCCTCGGCGGGGTCGAAGCCGATCTGCGGTCGAATGCCGGGGTCATCGGCGGCGATGCGCCATTCATGCTCGCTTGCGGCGCTGGCCGGATTGTCGCGCCGCAGCTGCATCGCGTAGCTGGTTTCCGACCACGCTTCCATCAGCGTCCGCCAGCTCCACTTCGCCAGCGTCTCGTCTTCCAGTGCCAGGGCCACTTCCATGCGCTCGGTCGGCCGTGCCACGCAATGGGCAATGTCGGCCACGGCATGCTCGGCCAGCAGCGCCAGCCACGCCTCGCGATCGGCCACGCGCACCTGCACCAGGGCGCCCAGTTCCTCGCTGAACAGGGCCGCCAGCGAGTTGCGACCCCAGCCGGCGAGCTGGACCTCGAGCCCGCAATGACCCGCCAGCGCCATCTCGATCAGGGCCACCAGCGCGCCCCCGTCACTGCGGTCGTGATAGGCAAGCAGCAGGTTGTGCGCGCGTGCCTGCTGGATGGCGGCGAAGAAGCGCGCGAAGCGATCGGCATCGTCCAGATCCGGGGGCGCGCCGCCACTGCGGTCGAACGCCTGCAGCAGGGCGCTGCCACCGAGGCGATTGTGGCCGGCACCCAGGTCGAGCAGCCAGATCTCGCTGTCACCCCGATCGAGCATGAGCTGCGGCGTGAGCGTCCGGCGTGCGTCGGCACAGCGGGCAAAGGCACTGACCACCAGCGAGACCGGCGAGAGCGTCTGCTGCACGTCCGGGCCCTGGCCCGACTTGCCCACGGGACTGGCTTGATCGGGCTCGCTGCCGGTCCAGCGGACCTGCATCGACAGCGAATCCTTGCCGACCGGGATGGACACGCCGAGCGCGGGGCACAGCTCCGTGCCGACCGTGCGCACGGCATCGAACAGCGCGGCGTCCTCGCCGTCCTCGCCGATCGCCGCCATCCAGTTGGCCGACAGGCGCACCTCATCCAGGCGTACCGCTGCGGCAGCAAGGTTGGTCAGGGCCTCGCCCACCGCCATGCGCGCGCTGGCCGCCGCATCCAGCACGGCCAGCGGCGTGCGCTCGCCGACCGCCATCGCTTCACCGGCATGGCCTTCGAAATCGCTCAGCGTGACCGCGCAGTCGGCGACCGGCACCTGCCAGGGGCCGACCATCTGGTCGCGCGCGCACAAGCCGCCCACGCTGCGGTCGCCGATGGTGACCAGGAAGGCCTTGCTGCCCACGGCCGGCAGGCGCAGCACGCGCTCGATCGCCTGGGCCAGGGTGATGCCATCGAGATCGGGCACCAGATCCAGGCGCTGGCGGCGGCGCTCCACGTCGCGCTGCATGCGCGGCGGCTTGCCGAACAGGACATCCAGCGACAGGTCGATGACCAGGTGCCCGGAATCGTCGACCGGCAGCCGCGTATCGCGCAGCAGCAGCTTGCGCTCGGCGGTGGCCTGGCCGACGACCGCATACGGGCAACGTTCGCGGGCGCAGATGGCCTCGAACTCGGCCAGGTTGGCCGGGCGCACGCCCAGCACATAGCGCTCCTGCGACTCGTTGCACCAGATCTGCATCGGCGACAGTCGCGGATCGTCGCTCGGAATGGCGCGCAGGTCGATCCGTCCGCCGACGCCCGAATCGTTGAGGATCTCGGGGATCGCATTGGACAGGCCACCGGCACCGACATCGTGGATGGTCACGATGGGATTGGTCGCGCCGCGCGCCCAGCAGGCGTCGAGCACTTCCTGGCAGCGTCGCTGCATTTCCGGATTGTCGCGCTGCACGGAAGCGAAATCGGCCGCCTCGGAACTGGTCCCGGCGGCTACCGAGGAAGCGGCGCCGCCCCCCAGGCCGATCAGCATGGCCGGGCCACCCAGCACGATGACCGCGTCGCCGTCGCTGAGACGGCCCTTGTCAACGTGGCCCGGACGCAGGTTGGCGATACCGCCGGCCAGCATGATCGGCTTGTCGTAGCCGTAGCGCTGGTGCGGCTGCCCGCGGGCCTGCTCGAAGCTGCGGAAATAGCCGGCCAGGCAGGGCCGGCCGAACTCATTGTTGAAAGCCGCCGCGCCAAGCGGCGCGTCGCGCATGATCTCGAAGGCGCTGGCGAAGCGTGGCGGCAGCGGGCGCTCGTTCTCCCATGGCCGTGGCAGGCCGGGAATGCGCAGGTGCGAGACGGTGAAGCCGACCAGGCCGGCCTTGGGCTTGCCGCCGCGACCCGTGGCGCCTTCATCACGGATCTCCCCACCCGCGCCCGTCGCCGCGCCAGGGAACGGCGAGATGGCGGTCGGATGGTTGTGCGTTTCCACCTTGATCGCGTAGGGCACCTGCTCGGACTGCGCACGCCAGACGAGATCGCCGGGATCGGCGAAGAAGCGCGCCGCGCAATGCCCCTCGATGACCGCCGCATTGTCATGGTAGGCGGAGAGGGTGTGCGCCGGCGAAGCCTCGTGGCTGCGCTTGATCATGGCGAACAGCGAATCGGGCTGGGCCTGGCCATCGACGGTGAACGCGGCATTGAAGACCTTGTGCCGGCAATGCTCGGAGTTGGCCTGCGCGAACATCATCAGCTCGGCATCGCTGGGATCGCGCCCAAGCTCGCCATAGCGTTCGGCGAGGTACTCGATCTCGTCGTCGGCCAGCGCCAGGCCCAGATCACGGTTGGCGTCCGCCAGCGCCTGGAGCGCGTCCTCGCCCAGCGCCACGTGCGCCAGCGGACCCGGCGACCCGGCCCGGAACAGCTCGGCGATGCCGGTCACCGAATCGACCACCGACTGCGTCATCGGGTCGTGCACGGCGCGCAGCGCGCGCGCGCGCTCGGCCGCATCCAGCCTTTCCATGCCATCCAGGGTGAGCGCGAAGCCGCGCTCGATCCGACGCACCGGGATGCCGCAGTCGTTGAGGATCTCGGTGGCCTTGCTCGACCACGGCGAGCGCGTGCCCAGCCGTGGCACGATCCACACGCTCGCGGGGCGCGGCGGGTCGGTGTCGGCTTCGATCACGCGTGCGAGGCGTTGCAGATCCAGCGCCGCCGGCGCGATGCCGCCCGGATCGATGAAATAGGCCAGGCGCGCCTCACGCAGCACGGCACCGCTACCGGCGTGGGCCAGGTCGCTGTTGAGACGCTGGATGCGGAACGGGGAAAGTGCGGGCAGGCCGTCGAGAACGATCATGGCGCGGGCGGCAGGGACAGGCAGCTCGCTATGATAGCCGATGCGGCACCGGCCACCACGCAGGAGCCGCATGCTCTGCCGGCGCGCGCGTGTGGATCGTGCGCGCCAGCAGGCCCGCGTCGCCCGCCACGTCCATGCCGCGCCCGCACCGGGCGCGCGCGGCGGGCGTGCACCACCCGGCGTGCCTCAGGGGCTGGCGGGGGTCTTCTTGTCGAGCGCCTGCAGCCTGGCCAGCAACTGGTCGGGCGGCAGGTAGCCGCCAATGCGGCTGCCGTCGGGCGCGAGGATGGTCGGCGTGCCGGTCACCCCCACTTCGTTGCCCAGCGCGAACTGCGCAGCCACCGGGTTGTCGCATTGCGCCGGCTTGGGTTCTACGCCGGCCTTGGCTGCGGTAAACGCCGCCTTGCGGTCGGCCGCGCACCACACCGCCACCGCCTTGTCAAAGGAAGGTGTGTTCGGGCCGCTGCGCGGAAAGAACAGGTAATCGACCTCGATGCCAAGCTTGTTGATCTCGGCGATTTCCGAGTGCAGCTTGCGGCAGTAGCCGCAATCGATGTCGGTGAACACGGTCACCTTGTACTTGGGCTTGCCGGCCGCGCCGAACACGATGCGCTGGTCCTGCGGCACCGCATCGACTCTGGTCTTGTGCTCGATGGCGGCACGCGCCGAGGTCAGGTCGACCTTGGCCTTGGTATCGAACAGCGTGCCCTGCATCAGGTAGCGCCCATCATCGCTGACGTACACGACCTGGCCGCCGACGATCACCTGGCGAAAGCCGGCCATGGGTGCCGGCTCGATCTTGTCGATCTTCAGCTGCGGCGCAAGCGCGGCGACCGCGGCGCGAACCGCCGTGTCGGCATCGGCTGCCTGTGCCGCCAGCGGCAGCAGGGCAGCGGCGAACAGGGCGCCCAGGGCGAGGACGCCCAAGGCGTGCCCCCGGCCCGTGGCGAAGGTTGGGGTTGGCAATACATCACGCATGATCGGGAAGTTCCTCAGGGTTGCCGCGCGGCGGCGCGGCGGTCAAGTTCTGCGGCGAGCTGGTCGGGTGAAAAGGCCAGCTCGCCGGGGATCTGGCTGCCATCCTCGGCCAGCACGGTGGGCGTGCCGCGGATGCCCAGCGTGGCACCCAGGCCGGACAGTTCGGCAACCGGATTGGGGCAGCTCGCCTTGCCCGGGTCCTGGCCGGCCATCGCCGCCGTCAAGGCGGCCTGGCGATCCTTGGCGCACCAGATGGCCTCGGATTTGCGGTCCGCGCCAGGATGGATGCTCAAGGGAAACAGGAGGTAATCCACCGCGATGCCCTTGGCATTGTACTCGGCCATGTGCTGGTGGAAGCGATGGCAGAACGGGCAGTCCGGGTCGGTGAACACGGTCAGCGTGTGACGCGTGGCCACGGGTTGCGCGGGTGCGAACACGATGCGCTTGTCCGGGCCAATGCGGTCCAGTGCCTGCTTGCGCAGGCGCGCCAGCGAGCTTGCGGTCAGGTCGTCCTTGTTGGCAACGTCATAGGCCGTGCCATCGACCACGTAACGCCCGTCCTTGCTGACGTACACGAAACGTCCGCCGGCGATGGCTTCGTAGAAGCCGGGAATCGGCGAATCCTGCACCGCCTCAACCTGGATGCCCGGTGCCAGCGCGCCTAGCGCGGCGCGCACCGTGTCCTGCGGCGTGGCCGCCCAGGCGTGGGCGGCCAGCAACAGGCCGGCGCTGGCCAGCAGGAGAAAACGGCGGTGGTGACGCATGCAGGCCTCGGGAGTGAGCGGGCGGGGAGGTGCGTCCGTCGCGAAACGGAACGCGGGCGCGCGATGGATCGACCGCGCCAGTACGCATTGGTTCCCGCGCCAACCAGTGATTGTCGCATGCACTCCGGCACGGCGGAAGCGCTGCGGCGCACGCTTCAGCCGCGCGGATGGTGCTGTTCGTGCAAGCGGCGCAACCCTTCCTTGGCAACCAGGGTGTAGATCTGCGTGGTCGAAAGCGAGCTGTGCCCCAGCATCATCTGCAGCGCACGCAGGTCGGCGCCGTGGTTGAGGAGATGGGTGGCAAAGGAGTGGCGCAGCACATGCGGCGAGATGCGCGTCGGCGCGATGCCGGCTGCCAGCGCATATTTGCGCGTCAACACCCAGAACATCTGCCGGCTCATCGCCGCGCGCCGGTTGCTGACGAACAGGGCATCACTGCGACCACCCTTGAGCAGCTGCGGGCGGGCAGTTTCGACATAGCGGGTGAGCCAGTGGGCGGCTTCCTCACCGAGCGGCACCAGGCGTTCCTTGCCGCCCTTGCCGACCACCCGCAGTACGCCCTGGCGCAGGTTCACCTGGGCCGCGCCGATGCCGACCAGTTCGCTGACGCGCAGGCCGGTGGCATACATGAGCTCCAGCATGGCGCGATCGCGCAGTCCCGCCGGCGTCTCCCCTGGCGCCTGCAGCAGTGCCTCGATCTCGGCCTCCGAGAGGGCCTTCGGAAGACTGCGCGGGAGTCTGGGCGCATCGACCAGCAGGGTAGGATCGGCGTCGATCCCGCCTGCTGCCAGCAGCCAGCGATAGAAATGGCGCAGGCAGGACAGCAGCCTGGCATTGGAGCGCGGCTTGTAGCCACGGCCTGAAAGGCCACCGCTGCGACTGCGGTCGGCCAGATAGGCCTGCAGATCGGCGCGCGCCGCGCTGGCCAGGCTGCCGCCGCGGGCGACCTGCCAACGCGCGAAGGCGGTCAGGTCGCGGCGATAGCCCGCCAGGGTGTTGGCGGCCAGGCCCAGTTCAGCCCATTGCTGCTCGAGGAAGCGTTCGATGAGGGCATCCGGTTCCAAGGGCGGTTCGCGCGAGTCATGAATGATCCTCGCATTGTCACACGACACCGTCGACAGGACGCTGCTGCACGCAGAGTGCACGCGACTGATTCTTGTTGCGGGTCGCCAAGACTCCCTGTCCGCTTGCCGTCACGAGGGCAACGAAGACTCTTGCATCGCCATCACGCGGTCGCGCGTGCAGCGCGCGACGCCAGTCGCTACCATCGCCCGCCAGATGAACGCCCCTTGCCCGCCCGCACCGCTGTGGCGCCGCCTTGCCGCGATGCTGTATGACCTGTTCCCGCTGATCGGCCTGTGGATGGCCGTGGCCGCGCTGGCGCTGGCACTGACGCAGGGTCGGGAGGATGTGGTCCACCCCTCCGCGCTGTACCGACACGGCCTGCAGGTGGCCCTGCTCGGCGTGACCGCCGCCTACTTCGTGGTGTCCTGGCGCCGCGGTGGCCAGACGCTCGGCATGCGCGCGTGGAAGCTGCGCGTAGCGACCACCGACGGGCGCCTGGGCTGGGGCATGGCGCTGCTGCGCTTTGGCATGGCATGGGTGTCGCTGCTCGCGCTCGGCGCCGGCTTCCTGTGGTGCCTGGTCGATCGCGAGCGGCGCGCCTGGCACGATCTCGCGGCAGGGACGCGGGTCGAGCGGCTGCCGCGCTGAGAGACGACGGCAGCAGGCGCGGTTGCGCCGCAGGGCGGCGCGCGGCTGGTGCGAAGCGGAGGGCCGCGATCAGCCGGCCAGCACGTCCGCGATCATGTCTTCGATGGCATCCAGATCGGGGATGACCGCGCGATCATCGCGCACCAGCACCTCGGCACGCACGCCGGCGGCGTGCGGGTTCTCGTCGCTGGTCGGGATCAGGAGTTCCGGCGTAATCGTGGTCAGCCTGGGGAAGCCCTGGGCCAGCAGGGCGAGGAACGGCATGCCGGCGCGCCCGCCCAGGGCCTTGAGGATGGCGACACGCGCGTTGGAAAGGCTTTCCTCGGTAGCTTCGCCGGTCAGGACCGGCAGCGACAGCAGCGGCAGGCGCCAGCCGCGCCAGCGGAGACGCCCAAGCAGCCACGGCGGCGCGCCTTCCACGGCTTCGGTGCGCGTGTAGGTGATGACCTCGGCAACGGTCGCGTTCGGCAGCAGGACGCGCCCACCCGTCACGGGCACCATGACTCCACGAATCTCGCGCGGAAGCTCGGCCATCATGTTTCCCATTCTCAAGGTCTCCGGTTGAACTCTAGGGACGGCGCGCGTGCCGCCGCCCCGGCTTCACGGGGTGTTGTCGCGCAGGTGGCGGGCCAGTTCGCCGGGTGACCCGGTGAAGCTGGCCACGCCGGTGTCGCGCACGCCCTCGACCATGCTCGCCACCACACAGGTCTCCGGCTGCTGCAGCCAGACCTGGCCGCCCTTGCCGGCCAGGTAGCGGCTGCCCTCGATGGCGTCGCGCCCAATGCCGGAGAAGATGATGGCGCCGGC
Source organism: Dokdonella sp. (assembly GCA_023228465.1). Classification (GTDB taxonomy): domain Bacteria; phylum Pseudomonadota; class Gammaproteobacteria; order Xanthomonadales; family Rhodanobacteraceae; genus Dokdonella_A. Next base: position 81,221 of record JALOBC010000012.1, read on the forward strand.
CGCTGCGCCGAAGCGGTCGGCGACGTCGCACAGCAGCGTGTCGATGGAAGGCGAGTAGGCGACCTCTGCGCTCTCCTCGCGCAAGACGATGGCGCCGGTGAGATCGACCTGCAGGCGCTTGCCCTGCGGCACGACCACCACGTCGCCATGCCCGACACGATCGCCATGCTCGGGCGTGCGCACCTGAAGGGGTGTGGCCTGGGCAAGCTGGCGCGCCATGATGTCGAGAAACTCGCCGCCCAGGTGCTGGGCCAGCACGAACAGGGCCGGGTAATCACGTGGCAGCGCGGCCAGGAACTCGCGCACGGCTTCCGGGCCGCCCACCGAAGCGCCCAGCACCCACACGCGGCGCACGCGGACGGCGGCCGAATCCAGCGCCTCCAGGCGATGCTCGACTACGCTGTCGCTGACCTGCCGCGGTGCCACGGCTTCTTCGAGTGGAATGAGCTCGAACTCGAAACTGGGCGGCGTCTCCATCGGCACGGGTAGATCTTCCGCGCCCTCGGGCGCAAGAAATTCGGCGGCGGTGACGGTTTCGATGCCAAACTCGCTGGGACTGGCCACCGGCGGTGGTTCCGGCGCGTCTGCCAGCGGTTCATCCAGCGTCCATTCGGGTGCCGCGATGCCGTCGGCCGGCGGCTCGGGATCGGCGGCCAGGACGTCCGGCGACGTGTCCGGCGTCGCGTCCTCCAGACCCGGCGCGGTCGCCGCGGGAGCGTCGGGCAGGGTGTCGAGATCGAGCAGACCCCACGATTCATGGTCGGCCGGCGCGGGCGGCGGCGCGCCCGCGGTGGCGGGCACATGCTCCGCAGGCGCCGCGAAGGGCGCGTCCACGGCCGGTGGCGCCGCTTCCTGCGGCTGGGCATCGCCGTCAAGGGCGGCCTGCACCCAGGCATCCAGCTCGGGAGCGTCGGCTGCGGATTCGTGCGCGCCCGCCAGCGCCGCCGCGGTGTCCGCAACCGGCGTGTCGGTTGCCGGAAATTCGGGCGCGTCCGCGCAGTCGGGCGCGGGCGGCAGGTCGATATCGATCTCGCCGATCCCGGCCAGCTCGGCAGCGGCCGCGCCCTGCGGCGAGAAGATCGGCTCGGGTGGATTTTCGACCACCGGGTCGATGACCTCGGGCGCTGGATCGGCAGCCACCTCCTGGACAGGCATGGACGGTGGCGGGGGTTCGGCTGCGCCGGCGTCTTGCGCACCCGTCATCGGGCGCGTGGGCACCGGCTCGGCATCCAGCGGGCGTGGTGGATCGACCTCGCCGCCGCAGATCTTGGCACCCAGGTGGCGCTGCCAGCGCGCGCGATCCCAGCCGGACAGCGCGCTGGAGACTTCGGCGTCATTGAAGATCACGCGGTACTCTTCGGCCAGCGTGTCCAGGCGGTCGAACTCGGACTCGTCCGGGCCATGCAGGTCGATCACCACCACATCGACCTGGGCACGCGCCAGTTCATCACGGTCGAAACCCTGGGTGGCCGCCTCATAGACGATGTGCGCGCCACTGGCCGTCACCGCCTCGCGCGTTGACGCGCCGCCCTCGCTGGCATCGAACAGCAGGGCAACGGCGGGGGCGCTGGACTCAGCCACGCTCGACCTCCAGGGTCTCATGCACCTGCCGCAACAGGTCGTCTTCCTGGTAGGGCTTGCCGAGATAGCGTTCGACGCCGATCTCGAGCGCGCGCTGGCGATGCTTCTCGCCGGTACGCGAGGTGATCATGATGATCGGCACCTCGCGCAGGCGCGCGTCGTTGCGCATGTAGATGGCCAGTTCGTAGCCGTCCATGCGCGGCATCTCGATATCGAGCAGCAGCAGATCGGGGGTGAGATCCTGCAGCTTCTCGAGTGCATCGAGGCCATCCTTCGCCGTGGCGACTTCGAACTCGGCGCGCTCGAGCACGCGCGTGGTGACCTTGCGCATGGTGATCGAATCGTCCACCACCATGACCATGGGACGGCGACGCGGTTGCACGACTGGCACCGGTGCCACCGGTGCGGCCGGTACTTCGAGACCCGTTTCGGCGGCATGTTCACGCAGCGCGATGAGGCGACGCACCAGCGGCGCCAGATCGAGAATGATGACGACCGCGCCGTCGCCCATGATGGTGGCGCCGAAGATCCCCGGCACCGAGCTGACCTGCGGACCGACCGACTTCACCACGATTTCGCGCGAGCCGACCACTCCGTCGATGCGCACGGCGGAGCGTTGGTCGCCACTGCGCGTCATCAGCAGCGGTACCTGCGTTTCGTCGCCGCTGGTGGCGCGCAGGCGCGGTACCCCGAGGAGCTGGGCGAGATCGTGGATCTGGTATTCCTCGCCGCCATACACCTGGCGGGTTTCACCAGCGGCAAGACGACGCTCCAGATCCACGCCGGCGATGCGCGCGACGCCCTGCACCGAAGACATCGGAATGGCGTAGACGTTCTCACCCAGGCGCACGAGGATGGCCTGGGTCACTGCCAGGGTAAACGGCAGGCGCACGCTGAAGGTGGTCCCGCGACCGGCGACCGAATCGATCGCCAGCGAACCACCCAGCTGCTTGATCTCGTTGTTGACGACATCCATGCCAACACCGCGGCCGGACAGCTGGGTCAGCTCGCGCGCGGTGGAAAAGCCGGTTTCGAGGACGAAGCCGAACAGGTCGCGGTCGGACAGCTCCACACCGGCCTTGAGCAGCCCGCGTTCGATGGCCTGGGCGCGGATCGCGTCGCGATCCATGCCGCGCCCGTCGTCGCTGATCTTCAATACGACTTCGGTCGCCTCGCGACTGACCGCAATGGACACCGTGCCTTCCGCCGGCTTGCCGGCCGCCACACGTTCTTCGGGCGATTCGATGCCGTGCGCCAGCGCATTGCGCAGCATGTGCTCGAAGGGCGCCTTCATGCGCTCGAGCAGGTTGCGATCCATTTCGCCCTGCGCGCCTTCGACACGCAACTGCGTGCGCTTGCCGAGTTCCTCGGCCGCCTGGCGCAGGGTTCGCCGCAGGCTCGGCACCAGCGAATCGAACGGCACCATGCGCGTGCGCATGAGGCCTTCCTGCAGGTCCGAGCTGACGCGCGACTGCTGCAACAGCAGCGTTTCCGACTGGCGCGTCTGGTCGTCCAGCAGGCCCTGGATGGACACCAGATCGGATACCGACTCGCCGAGGCCGCGCGAGAGCTGCTGCAACTGCGAGAAGCGATCCAGCTCGAGCGGATCGAACACGCCGTCGAGTGTATCCAGCTGTTCACGCTGGTAGCGCGCGATGATCTGCGCCTCGGTTTCGATCTCCAGCTTGCGGAGCTGCTCGCGCAGGCGGCTGACCGTCTGTTCGAGCTCCACCAGGTTGAAGCGGAAGGTGGAAATCTGCTGTTCCAGGCGCGCGCGGTAGATCGAGACTTCGCCGGCGTAGTTGACCAGCGAGTCGAGCAGATCCGAGCGCACGCGGATCAGCTCCTGCGGCGCGTGCGGTGCTTCCTCGCGATCCATCGCCGTCAGGCGCCGCGGCGCCGGTACCGGTGCCACGCTCGCGGCTTCCCGCACGACCTCGGGCTGACCTACCTCGGGCGTCATGACAGGATCGGCCCCGGCAGGCGCCTCGACAGCGACCAGAGGCGCGCCGGCAGCCAGGCGTTCGAAACGCCCGATGGCGTTCACCGGCATGGCGATGGCGCGGCGCTGGGCGACCCGTTGCACCAGGCCGTGCAGGCGGTCGAAGCCGTGCTCCAGCGATTCCACCACCACGCGATCGATCTCCAGGCGGCCCTCGCTGAGCATGTCCACCAGCGATTCCATCGCGTGACTGAGATCGCCGATCGGCACCAGGCCGGCCATGCGCGCACCGCCCTTGAGGGTGTGCAGGTCACGTTGCAGTTCGACGATCGGCGCGTGATCGGTGGGCGCCTCGCGCAGCCGCGCAAGCATGCCGTCCGAATGGTCGAGGATGTCGGCGCCTTCCTGGGCGAAGATGTCGAGCAGGTCGTCATCGGCATCGCCGGCGTCGAGCGCAGCGTCCGGCTGCGGATCGTCGGCCAGGGGCGGCGGCGCGAGGCCGCCGAGCACCGCGCGCGGCGCGGGTGCAGGCGAATCCGCCGGCACTGCCGCTTCGGCCGGGGCAGCCTCGCCGTCCACGACTTCCTCGCTGTCCACGACTTCCTCGGCATCGGCGACGACCGATGGGTCGGCGCGTTCGTCGGCATCGGCGGGCGTGTCTTCATCCACGCCGACGTCCGCCAGCGCTGGGGCTTCGGCAAGCGGTGCAGCATCGAGGGCGACAGGTTCCTCGACCGGCAGGTCGGCAGGTTCGCCGGGTTCGGAAACCGCCGGCGCCTCGCCCGGCTCTTGGACGGGCGGAGTCTCGCTGGTCGCAGGCGCTGCATCCGGGGTGGCGTCCGCTGCGTCTGCGTCGTCGAGATCGAGCGCACTGGCAACCAGGTCGTCGATCGTCGAGGGCAGCGAAAACGGTTCGCTGGCGGCCTGCAGTTCGGCCGGCATGGACACTTCACCGATTGCTGCCGCGGTGGTTTCGGCAGCCACCGGGTCGAAGGCCGCAAGGGCTGCCCCGAGGTCGTCGGGCAGGCTGGCGTCCTCCTCTTCCTCGGCGCCAGGATCGTGGGCCTGCGCGGCGGGCGGCATGGGCGCGTCCGCGCCGGCGTCGGCAGGTGTCCACCCCGCATCCTGCGCGGGCGCGTCGCTCGTCCACCAGTCCACCGGCGCAACCGGTGCATGGCTGCGCTCGGCATCAACCGTGTCGTCAGCAACCGACGGCAGGGCATCGCCAGGCACCGCGTCATCGCCGCGGGCGGCCTCCGGCGCGCCCGCTGCCTCTTCGGCGGCAGCGAAGTGCGGATCGGCGTCGAGGCGGGCATCCTCACCAGCGACGTCGGCTTCCACGGGTTCGGGGCTCGCATCGGCCGTGTCGGCGGAGGGCGTCACGCTTTCCGTATCCGTCGGCGCGGCCGTTTCCCCGGCGTCGACGATAAGCTCGTCGCTCTCCTCGTCGGAGTACCAGTGGCGGTGCGGTTCACCCTCAGGCGCGCTGTCGCGCAGGGCGAGCGCAGTCGTGACCAGGGCTGCCGAATCGGGCAGGTCGGCGTCGCGCGCGTCCAGCTTCTGCATCACGGTACGCGTCAAGGCGACCATGTCGCGCAGGGTGGCCAGGCCAGCGGCGTCCGGTGCTGCATGCGCGCTGCGCATGCGCTTGATCCAGGCTTCCAGCGGCGCGACGACTGCGCCGATGGTCGGGATATCGACCATCGCAATCGCGCCATTGAGCGTGTGCATGGCGCGCAGCAGCGGCTCCGTGGCCGGCTGCGGGTCCGGCTCGCACTCGCCAAGATAGGCTTCGATGGCGGCGAGATGGCCCGCCACTTCACTTTGCAGGATGTCGAACAGCACCGGATCGATATTCGGCAGCGGCCCCGCCTCGATCTCGATGCCGGACGGCATGGACGTGTCGCCAGCCAGATCGGCGGCGACCACGTCGGCATCCACGTGCGGCAGGTCGTGCGGCGGTGCCGGCACGCGTCGGCGCACGGTACGGCGCACCGTGCGGGTGGCAGTTGCCTCCTGTTCCGGCAACCACGCTTCCTCGCCTGCGGCGAGCCGGTCGGCCACATCGGTGAAGGCCGCACTGTCCACCCGCGGAGCGGGTTCGCGACGCAGGGCGCCAAGCAGATGCGGCACGGCTGCCACGCCGCGTTCGACCAGGGCGATGACGGCCGGCGTGGGCTGGATGCTGCCATCGAGAACCCGATTCATCAGGTTCTCGATCTTCCAGCTGAATTCACCCAGCGCCAACGCGCCGACGAGGCGCCCGGAGCCCTTCAGGGTATGGAACGAACGGCGCAGCGGCTTGAGCAGCTCGAGATTGTCGGGCGCTTCCTTCCACAGCGGGAACTGCGCGTTCATGCTGGCGATCTCTTCCGCCACCTCTTCGATGAAGACCTCGCGGATGTCGTCGTCGATTTCCTCGCTGGCGGCCGTCTCGAATCCCGTCGGCGCCGGATCGTCGATCGCGACCTCCTCTTCGACTTCCTCCTCGATCTCGATCCACTCGCCTTCGTCGGGCGAGGAAGAACCGTCCTCGGTGGCGGCCAGGCGCAGGCCATCGAGTTCCTGCGCGGCCGGCGGCGGCGTGGCGGCATCGCCAATGACCAGATCACCGAGGTCCTGGCCCGGCAGCACCTCGACCTCGGGCAGACCGGATTCCGGGTCGAACCCGAAGTGCGCTGCGTCTTGCGCCGGCGGCTCACCCGACTGGTCATGCGACGGCACCGGCAGTGGCGGCGCGGCAACTTCCGGTGCCGCCACGCCAGTTGGCGCATCCGTTGCGGCTGCGGACTGCTCGCGCGCTGCGGCCAGCCCGGCCGGCACGTCCGGCAGCGGCCAGTAGCCCAGCGCATCCAGGCTGTCGCGGGCGACGTCGAGGATGCGGTCGCGATTGCGGCGCTGTTCGCGCGAGGCTTCCAGGTAGTACTCGACTGCGGCCAGTGCATCGGCCAGCTTGTCCATCTGCTCGGCGGTCGGCACACGCCGGTGCGCCAGCAGTTCGACCTCGACGAAGCGCACCAGTGCCGTCATCAATTCGGCCGGATCGGGCAGGCCGAGCATGCGCAGTGCACCGGCGATCTCCTCCAGCAGGCGCGGGATCTGCGCCACGCGTTCGTGATCCCAGGGCGACTCGATGAACGCCACGATGTCCTGCTTGGCCTGGTCGATGTTGACGGCGGCCTCGCGCATGAGCGCATCGAGGATGCGGCGCACTTCGGCGCGCGGCAGCTCGAGGGCTTCGTCGGCGGGCGCACGGCCATCGTCTGCGCCCAGGCGTTCGATGTGGTCGTCCAGCGAAGCCTCGACGTAGAGCAGGGCGCCGGCGACATCCAGCAGCGCCCCCTCGTCGATCGGACGCTGGCTGCGCGCCATCTGCACGACCACGTTGCGCTGTTCGCTGACGACGCGGCGCGGTACGCCAAGCCCAAGCATGCCGAGCGTGTCGCCCACGCGATCGAGCAGCTCCACCTGGTCCTCGAGCCCGGAGGGGTCGACCTTGCCGGCGCGCAGGAAGATGTCGAGCGCGTCCTTCACGCGCAGCAGGTCGTCCTTGATGGCTGCCGACACGGTGCCGAGCAGGTTGCGGTTGTGCCCGGTCATCGAGCCCTGCGCATGCTGCATCTCGCCCGCCGTGGGCAACAGGGTGTCCAGGTGATAGGCGCTGCGCACTTCGGCCGAACGCACGCCGTCGGGGAAGGTGCCGGCATCGCCCGAATGGGCCACGTAGTAGAGCAGGTTCTTGGTCAGGTCGCGTGGCGGCGTGGCGGCGAAGCCCATCTCGCCATCCTTTGCGAAACGGTGGATTTCGCGATCCACGCGTCCGAACAGCAGCTTGACCGCGACACTGGCCTCCAGCCCTCCGTTCTCCACCGCTTCGATGACGGCGGCGGCGATCCACCACAGGCGGCGCGCATCCGCACCGCTGGAAATCCGGCGCAGGCGGTCCAGCACATCGATGAGGCGGTTGAGGTGTTCGGCCGAGCCCTCGTCACGGAACCACTTGAGCAGCGCCGCCTGGAAGGCGAGCCGCAGGCGCAGGGCCTGGGCGCGCAATTCCGCCGGCAGCAGGGGCTGCGCGCGCCCATCCGCGGATGCCGGCAGCGGCACGGCGAGATCCGGCGCAAACAGGGCCGATTCGGTCAGCAGGTTTTCGCCGCGGCAGGCGCGCAGGTCGTTGAGCAGCGGCAGCAGCACGATGGGGATGTCCCGGTGGCCGCTCTGCAGGCGCTCGAGGTAGTCGGGCAGCTGCACCATGCCGCGCATCAGCACGGAATAGCTTTCCTCGAGCTGGCGCACGCTGCCGGCAAGCAACGCTTCGGCCAGGCGCTCCATGTTTTCGACCACCATGGCCGCGCCGTACAGCTCGACCATGCGCAGGCTGCCCTGCACCTGGTGCAGGTGCGCGACGCAGGCACGCATGGGTGCCAGCTCGGTCGGATCGTCGACGTAGGCTTCCAGCGCCGCCCGGGCCTCGGCCAGCGTGGCGTCGAGTGCCTGCTTGACCCAGTTCAGGGCGGTAAAATCGCCTTCCTCGTGCAGTTTCATGCCTTTACCCCCGGCGCCGGGCGCGCTGCGCCAATCGACGCCGCGACGTCATGGCGAAAGGATTCGTGTTGGGCGGAGAGGGTGTCATCACTCAAGGTCACCCGGGCAGCTTGAAGTCGGCGACCGAACGGCGCAGGTCCGATGCGAGCTGGGCCAGGTTGCCGATCGACTCGGCGGTCTGGCTGGCGCCGACCGAGGTCTGCGAGGTGATTTCCTGGATCACGTTCATCGTCGCCGAGATATTGGTCGCCGCAGCCGACTGCTGGCGTGCCGACGTCGAGATGCCCTGGATGAGTCCGGCCAGGTTGTTCGACACGGTCTCGATTTCGCCCAGCGCGTGGCCGGCGTCCTCGGCCAGGCGTGCGCCCGACACCACTTCGGACGTGGTCTGCTCCATCGAACTGACCGCCTCGTTGGTGTCGGACTGAATCGTCTGCACCAGGGTCTCGATGCGCTTGGTCGCGCCCGAGGCGCGTTCGGCCAGACGCTGCACTTCGTCTGCAACCACGGCGAAGCCGCGGCCCGCCTCGCCGGCCGAGGCCGCCTGGATGGCGGCGTTCAAGGCCAGGATGTTGGTCTGCTCGGCGATATCGTTGATGAGTTCGACGATGGAGCCGATTTCCTGTGAGGATTCACCGAGACGCTTGATGCGCTTGGAGGTTTCCTGGATCTGGTCGCGGATCGAATCCATTCCGGCGATGGTCTGTCGCACCACCTGGGCGCCGTTGGCGGCGATCTGCACCGAGCGCTGCGCCACCTCGGCGCTGTCGATCGAGTTCTTGGACACGCCATCGATGGATGTGGCCATGTCGTTGATGGCCGCCGAAGCGCTGGTGATCTGGCGCGCCTGGTGCTGCGCCGCTTCGGCCAGCTGCATCGCCGTGGCCTGGGTTTCCTGCGCCGCCGCGGACACCTGGACCGCCGTCTCGTTGATGGTGGTGACCAGGCTGCGCAGGGCCTCGACGGCGAAGTTGACCGAGTCGGCGATGGCGCCGGTGATGTCCTCGGTGACCGTGGCCTTCACGGTGAGATCGCCTTCGGCCAGCGAGCCCATCTCGTCGAGCAGGCGCAGGATGGCTTCCTGATTGCGCTGGTTCAGCTCGGCGGTGCGCTGGTAGCGACGCTGGCCGTCGCGGATCAGGTTGTAGCCGAGGATCAGCAGCAGCAGGAATGCGGCGGCGGCCGCGACGGCACCCCAGATCGGGTTGGGAAACAGGCGCTTGCGCGGCAGCTCGTCGATGCGTACTGCAACGTTGCCGGCGCGCAGCAGCACGCCCTGGCTGTCGGTGAAGCTCGCATCCGCCGCGTCCTTGACTTCCTGCAGCGCCGTGGCCGCGTCGAGGATGACCTTGACCGGTTCGCCGACCGAAGCCCAGGTGCCGGCGACGTCGGTGACGATTTCCTTGGCATTGGCGTTGTCCAGCGGCTTGATGTTGAGTTCCGAGGCCCCTTCCATCAGACCGTTGAGCACCGCCTGGTAGAGCCGCGAGTCGCGCTCCAGCCCGGCCGCCGAGGCCTGGGTTTCCTCGCCGCCGGCGAGGATGCGGCTGACGCGGCCACCCATGCGGTCGGCGAGCTGCATCTGGCGCGAGGTGATATAGACCTGCGAGGCCGTGGCGCCGCGGTCGGTGAGGATGTTGACCACCTCGGTCATGCGCGAGTTCAGCATCGACAGCTTGTCGGTGAAGTCCTTGGCGCTGGCGTGCGCGGCGAGCACGGTTTCCTTGTTGGAAATGATCTTCTGCGCGTCGGCCTGCAGCTGGTTCCAGGATGCGGTCAGCGCCGCCAGGTCCTTGTCCACGCCGGGCGCCTTGGCGTAACCGGGCATGCCGGTCTTCTTGTCGCCGGTGTTGAGGTTCCTGACGTAGGTATCGATGTTGTTGCGGGTGCTGTCCAGTTCCTGGAAGGCCAGCTCGTTGCCGGCCGCCGCCTCGGCGGCGTACTTGGCCAGCTGCTGCGACAACACCTGGATCTGCGTGGTCAGGGAGACCGCCTTGCGGTCGTTCTGGTTGTTGAGGTACAGGAAGACGAAATCGACGATCGCAAATGCGAACAGCAATCCCAGCAACACGAAGAGAACCGTGTTGGCCCTGCCACCCCGTTCGCGCCCCAGCGCGCCTGTCGTTGTACTCACGCTTCACCCCCGATGAACGATGATTGCCGCTGCATGGTGATTCGTTCCCACAGCGCCCGCTTCACGCCGCGGCCTGCTGGAATTGTGTGCTGCGCGCCAGTGCCGCCATGCTGAACAGGCCCCACTGGATGCCGCCCAGACTGACGTTCTCGCCGACGAACCGGCTGTAGCTCCCTTCCGGCTCGCCGGTGCTCTCGGCCAGCTGCTCGGTGGAAAAGCTGCGCTGGCCAAGGACCTCATCCACCAGCAGGCCGACGCTGCCACCGTGCTGGCGCACGACCAGCACGCGCGTACTCTCGCCCGTCAGGCTGCGCGCGCCTTCGACGAAATCATTGAGATCGATGACCGGAACCAGGTTGCCGCGAACGTTGGCGATGCCGAGCAGCCAGCTGCGCGCGCCAGGCACCGGCGTCAACGGCGGCAGGGTCAGGATTTCGCCGACTTCGTCGATGCTGCTCACGAAATGGCGCGGACCGATGCGGAAACCGATGCCGCGCCACAGGCCCGGCGCCTCGATCTGCTCAGGCACGCCGGCCACGTGGGCCAGGCTGCGCTGCTCATACTCGGCCAGGACTTCGAACGGCGTACCAAGGGGTGCGTTCATGATGCCAGCCTCCGCCCACGCCGCAGCGTCGGCCTGGTTGGAACCCTCTGCATGTCGCGTTTGCCCGCCATTCGCCTCCCCCTCTTGCCCACCGACCGCGTACCGTCCGATCAGGCGCTCACGTGGCGCCGGATCGCACCGAGCAACTCATCGCGCGTGAACGGCTTGGTGAGGTACTGCTCGGAACCCACGATGCGCCCGCGCGCCTTGTCGAACAGGCCATCCTTCGACGACAGCATGATAACCGGCGTCGTCTTGAACATCTGGTTGTTCTTGATCAGTGCGCAGGTCTGGTAGCCGTCCAGTCGCGGCATCATGATGTCGACGAAGATGATCTGCGGCTGCTGGTCGGAAATCTTGGCCAGGGCCTCGAAACCGTCAGTCGCCGTCACCACCTCGCAGCCCTCCTTGCGCAGCAGGGTTTCCGCGGTGCGGCGGATGGTCTTGGAGTCGTCTATGACCATCACCTTGATGCCGCTCAGGTCCGCGTCTTTCGTTTCGTCCACCTGATTCCCCCAACCCCGGCCGACCCATCAGGCCGGCGCCGCAATTCGTCACATGTAACCAAGGCAAGCAAATCGCGTGCCATGGATCGCAAGCGTAGGGCAGGCGCGTGTTCTGTGCCCGCGCCGCCCCGTGTCTTATCCAACACCCTCGCGGGACTGTCAAGTTGTTGCTGGGTGGATTCAATTCTGAAGTGCACCACTCACGCTGTGAGGTGGCGCAGGTGCGGTAGCCTGTGCAGCTTCACCGCCAAGTGGAACCACACATGGGCTACGCGCACCTGAGCCAGGACGAACGCTA
>JALOBC010000047.1 GCA_023228465.1 Dokdonella sp.
CGGGAGGGACTTCAGTCCCGATGCCCTGCGCGGCCGGAAGTGGGAAGGCATCGCGGCTGAAGCCGCTCCCACAGGTCGATCCTGCGCGCCTGCAGCATTGTGGGAGGGACTTCAGTCCCGATGCCCTGCGCGACCGGAAGGGGGAAGGCATCGCGGCTGAAGCCGCTCCCACAGGCCGATCCTGCGCGCCTGCAGCATTGTGGGAGGGACTGCAATCCCGATGCCCTGCGCGGCCCGGAGGGGGAAAGTATCGCGGCTGAAACCGCTCCCACAGGTCGATCCTGCGCGCCCGAGGCTTCGTGGGAGGGACTTCAGTCCCGATGCCCCGCGCGACCGGAAGGGGGAAGGCATCGCGGCTGAAGCCGCTCCCACAGGTCGATCCTGCGCGCCTGCAGCATTGTGGGAGGGACTTCAGTCCCGATGCCCTGCGCGGCCGGAAGTGGGAAGGCATCGCGGCTGAAGCCGCTCCCACAGGTCGCTCCTGCGCGCCTGCAGCATTGTGGGAGGGACTTCAGTCCCGATGCCCTGCGCGGCCGGAAGGGGGAAGGCATCGCGGCTGAAGCCGCTCCCACAGGTCGATCCCACGAGTTGAATCGCCCCGGGGACCGCACAGCTCGCTCCGACGCGACCGAGGCTTCGTGGGAGGGACTGCACAGTCCCGATGCCCCGTCAAGGCACCGGGAACCCGGCAGCTGGCGGCCGCATGCGCGGCTACAGCCTCTCGAAGCGTGCCTGGAAGAAACGCAGGTAGCGCGGTTCGTAGACCATCTTCAGGCCGCGCGCCTGCTCGCGCGCGTCGTACACGGCGGCGGCGGATTCGGCGACGATGTCCATGTGCGCCTGGGTATAGACCCGGCGCGGAATGGTCAGCCGCACCAGTTCCAGCGCGGGGCGGTGATGGTCGCCGGTTTCCTTGTTGCGGCCAGCCGAGACGATACCGCGCTCCATGGCGCGGATGCCGGCGTCCTCGTACAGGTAGGCGGCCAGCGCCTGGGCCGGGAACTGGTCCTGGGTGAGCTGCGGGTAGAACGCGCGGGCGTCCAGATAGATGGCATGTCCACCGATCGGGCGCACGATGGGCACGCCCATCGCGATCAGCTTGTTGCCCAGGTACTCCACCTGGCCGATACGCGCCTTGATGTGTTCATCGTCCACCGATTCGACGATGCCCAGCGCCATCGCCTCCATGTCGCGTCCGGCCATGCCGCCGTAGGTGTGCAGACCCTCGAACAGCACCACCAGGTTGCTCGCTTCCTCGAACACTTCCTGGTCGTTGATGGCCAGCCAGCCGCCGATGTTGACCAGCGCGTCCTTCTTGCCGCTCATGGTGCAGCCGTCGGAACAGGAACAGATTTCGCGCAGGATGTCGGCGACCAGACGCTCCTTCTGGCCCGCTTCGCGCTGCTGGATGAAGTAGGCGTTCTCGACCGCGCGCGTGGCATCCAGGATCACCTTGATGCCGTGGCGGCGGGTGAGTTCGCGTACCGCGCGCAGGTTCTCCAGCGAGACCGGCTGCCCGCCGGCCATGTTGACGGTGACGGCCACGCACACATACGGAATCCTGTCCGCGCCGATCTCGTCGATCAGCGCCTGCAATGCGACCAGATCGACATTGCCCTTGAACGGGTGTTCCGATGCCGGATCGTGCGCTTCCTTGATGACCACGTCGACGAAGCTGCCGCCGGAAAGCTCCTGGTGGGCGCGCGTGGTGGTGAAGTACATGTTGCCGGGCACCACGTCACCGGGCTTGATGAGAATCTTGGAGATCAGGTTCTCGGCGCCACGCCCCTGGTGGGTCGGCACCACGTACTTGTAGCCATAGTAGCGCTGGATGGTCGCTTCCAGATGATAGAAGTTGCGGCTGCCGGCGTAGGCCTCGTCGCCCAGCATCATGCCGGCCCACTGGCGATCGCTCATGGCGCTGGTGCCGCTGTCGGTCAGCAGGTCGATGTAGACGTCCTCCGAATGCAGCAGGAAGGTGTTGTAGCCGGCCTCGGCGATGGCACGCTGGCGCTCGGCCAGCGTGGTCATCCTGATCGGCTCGACCACCTTGACCTTCCAGGGCTCGGCCCAGGAACGGTAGGGGGCACGCAGGGGACGCGATTCGGCTGACGGGTTCATGGCGGGTCTCCGGTTGACCAGAACAATGCTCGACCTGGCCAAAGTTCCATGAAAGCGTATGATTTCGAGCATCCTGTTCCAAATGTTTGAACATCATGCGACTCGATCTGGATGCCGTCGAAGCCCTCGACGCGGTGGTGCAATCGGGCAGCGTGGCGCGCGCCGCGGAACGCCTGCACAAGGTGCCATCCGCCGTCAGCTACCAGATACGGCGGCTGGAGGAACAGCTGGAACTGGCCCTGCTCGATCGCAGCGGCTACCGCCTGCGCCTGACCGCCGCCGGCGAGGCGGTGCTGGCCGAGGGCCGCCAGTTGTTGGCTTGCGCACGCCAGATGGAAGCCCTGGCGCGACAATTTGCCCAGGGCTGGGAAGCGCGCCTGGCGGTCATCGTGGACGGCCTGCTGCCGCTCGAACCCACGCTTGCCGCCTTTCGCACCCTGGCCGAGGAAGGCGTGCCGACGCGCCTGCAGCTCAAGGTCGAGTACCAGCGCGGCGTGCAGGCCTGCTTCGACCGCGAACAGGCCGATCTGATGATCGTCAAGGACTTCGACGCCCGTCCCGGCCTGCGCAGCGAGCCGCTGCCGGAAGTGGAATGCGTGCTGTGCGTGGCGTCCACGCACCCGCTCGCGCAGCTGCCACGGGCGACGCTGCAGGACCTGCGCCGCCACGTGGAGCTGTCGGTACAGGACTCCAGCGGCCACCCGGACGATCCGCACGGCTTCGGCGGCGAGCGGGTGTATTTCCTCTCCGGCTTCGACGCCAAGCGCCAGGCCCTGTTGATGGGCCTGGGCTACGGCTGGATGCCGCTCAGCCTGATTCGTGCAGACCTGCGTCGCGGGCTGCTGCGCGAACTCGGCTACGCCGGCGGTTCGCGCTATCGCTTCACGCCGCGCCTGGTCCATCGCACGGACACGCCGCCAGGTCGCACGGCCTCCCGCCTGTCCGCGCTGCTGTGCGCGGCTTCCGCCGCACGCGGGCGGACTGCGCGGAATTCCTAGCCAGGCAGGCGGTGGGCAGCCGCACTCCCCGTGCCTGCCACGCACCCGCCGCCCGCAGGCCGGGCGCCGGCCAGGCCGCATCGGGGACGCTGCCGCGCGTCAGGGTCGTGCAGGTTCGCGCGCACGGTCTTCGGCGTCGATGCCGGCCTTGATCGCCGCGACGAATTCGCGCCGCCCACGCACCAGGTCGTCCGAGGTGGCCCCTGGCCAGGACGCCACCTGGGCGATCACCAGCCTGCGTGCGGGATCGACGTACACCATCTGGCCGAAGATGCCGACCGCGGCGTAGCTGCCATCGACATCCGTCCACCAGAGATAGCCATAGCCGCGCTCGGGCACGTCGATATCGGCCTGTCGGCGCACGGCGCCATTCAGCCAGGCGTCGGCGATGACCTGGCGCTTGCCGACGCGCCCGCCTTCCAGCATGAACTGACCGAGCCGGGCGTAATCCCCCAGGGTCGCCGACAGCCCGCTGCCGCCGGTGTCGCCCCCGTCGCATTCATCCTTGATCCAGTAGGCATCCGCAGCCATGCCATAGGGTCGCCAGATCGACTGGCCGAGATAGTGCGCCAGGGGCCGGCGCGTGGCCCGCTGCACCAGCACACCGAGCAGGTCGGTTTCCGCGGTGTTGTAGTTCCAGTGCGTACCGGGCGGCCACTGTCGCGGCAGTGCCTTGAGATAGGTCAGCACGTGTGCCTGCCCTGGCACGCAGGCGCCGAGGTACATCCTGGCCACGTCCGACCCGGGGTCGGCGTAATCCTCGTTCCAGCGCACCCCCGAGGTCATGGTGAGCAGCTGGCGCACCGTGACTTGCGCATAGGCCGAATCGCGCAACTCGGGAATGTAGCGATCGAGGCGATCATCGAGACTGTGGATGGACCCGTCCTGGAGCGCCACGCCGACCAGTGCGGAAGTGACCGACTTGGCGACCGAGAACGAGGTCCAGCGCTGCCCGGGGCCGAAGCCCAATCCATAGTCCTCCAGCCGCACGCGGCCGTCCTGCAGCACCATGACACCGGCGACGCGGTTCGCATCCATGTACTGGCGCAACCAGGCCCGCGTGTCGGCAGTGCCCGCCAACGTCAGTGGCGCGCCCGCCGGCAGGCTGCGCACATGCCGCCCGTGCGCGGCGCGGTGGCTGGGGAAGCGCAGGTACATGCGGCGGAACTCGGCATCCCGTTCGGCCTGCGGCCAGAACAGGACCGCTTCGCGCTGCTGGCCGATCGTCGGCGCGTCGGGCCGCGCCGCGGCCTGGCCGGCGTGTGTGGGCAGGACCGGCAACAGGACAAGGGCGAGAACGAGCAGCAGCTTCGGTGACGGCGCGGGCATGGCGGACAAGGATTCACGGCGGGGCCGGGCCCGTCATCCTCGCATGAGTGGGCGCCGAAGGCGGCCATGGCGAGCGATGAAAGTGCGCATGGCGGCCGTGATTGGCCGCGGTCCGGCCCGGCCGCAGCGGCCGATACTTGCGCATGGCGCGAGGCAAGCGGCATCCTATGCCGCTTCAGCGCCATCGCGACGACCGAATTCGTCCGTCAGACGGCGATGGTTCCTGTTGGCAACCTGACCTCGGCATGATCGAATTCGGACACGGCACCCACGTCGGCCTGCGCCGCGAGCACAACGAAGACACCTACTATGCCGATGCCGAGCTTGGCCTGTGGCTGGTGGCCGACGGCATGGGCGGGCACGAGCACGGCGAAGTCGCCAGCGCGTTCGCGCGCGACACGCTGGTGCGCGAAGTCGCGCGCGGCACCGACCTGGTGCGCGCCATCCAGCTCGCGGACGAGGAAATCATCCGTCACTCGACGCGGCGCGCCGAAGCGCTGCCGATGGGTACCACGGTGGCCGCCCTGCGCATCAGCGGGAAAACCGGCTTCGAAGTGGCCTGGGTGGGCGACAGTCGCGCCTACGTCTGGAACGATGGCCTGCGCCAGCTTTCGCAGGATCACTCCTACGTGCAGGAACTGGTCGACCAGGGCGCGATCACCGTCGAACAGGCGCGCAGCCATCCACATCGCAACGTCGTGACGCAGGCCCTGGGCGTGACCGATCCCGCTTCGCTGCGCGTGGAGAACGTGCTCGGGCAACTGCGTCCGGGCATGCAGATCCTGTTGTGCAGCGACGGCCTGACCGAGGAAGTCGACGACGCGGCCATCGCGGCCATCCTGGCGCGGCAGGAACTGACCCCGCAGGAATGCGTGGATCAGTTGATCCTGGCTGCGCTCGATGGGGGCGGCTCGGACAACATCACCGTCATCCTGGTGCGCCTGCGTCCGGATTGAGCTGCGCCCACGCGAACGACCCGGTTCGGTTCACCCCAGCTCTGCCGGCCTGCACCAATGCGCCGGCCGCGGCGATTTGCTGCACGGCAAGAGTCTGGTGCGCTGCGGCACATTCTGCTAGCGTTAAGGCATGACTACGCCGCGCATCATCAAGAAATACCCGAATCGACGTCTTTACGATACGGAGATTTCGAGCTACATCACGCTGGAGGAAGTCCGCCAGCTGGTGCTCGACGACGAGGAGTTCGAGGTTCGCGACGCCAAGAGCGGCGAAAACCTCACCCGCTCGGTGCTGCTGCAGATCATCTCCGAATACGAGGATCGCGGGCAGCCCATGTTTACTTCCAAGCTGCTCGCGCAGGTGATCCGCTTCTATGGCGATTCGCTGCAGGGCTTCATGGGCGGTTATCTTGAGCGCAGCCTGCAAATCTTCCTCGACCAGCAGCAGCAGTTCCGTGGCCAGCTCAACAACCTGCTCGGGCAGACGCCCTGGACCATGTTGAACGACCTGACCGAACGCAACATGGACATGTGGAAGTCCCTGCAACAGGGGTTCCTCAGCGCGACGGCGGAGAACCTGCGCAAGAATGCGCCGCCGGACAAGCCCGACAAGCCGGACAAGCCCGGCGGCAGGGACGGCAAGTCCTGAGCCGGCATGCGCCGGCTTGACACGCTGCAGCACGGTTCCTAGCATCGGCCGTCGCTGCATCGCAGCACCTCTCTTGCTGCGGCGCCCGCCGCAGCGCACCAGCAGGGAATCCCGCAATGAGCAAGCGCGTGGCCGTCGTCACTGGCGGCATTGGTGGTCTGGGTACGGAAATCTGCAAATATCTCGCACGCGCCGGCCGGCGCGTCGTCGCGGCCGACCTTGCCGCACGCCAGGAACGCATCCACGAATTTGAAGCGGAGACCCGCGAGTTCGCCGATGCGATCAGCTTCGAACCCATCGACGTGGCCGACTTCGCCGCCTGCGGCGAGTTCGTCAAACGTGTCGAGGCCAACTACGGCACGGTTTCCATCCTGGTCAATTCCGCCGGCATCACGCGCGATACCTCGCTGCGCAAGATGACGCCCGAACAGTGGAGCGATGTACTGCGCGTCAACCTGGCCGGCGTATTCAATACCTGTCGCCACGTCATCGATGGCATGACCGGCCAGGGCTTCGGCCGCATCATCAACATATCCTCGGTGAACGGCCAGACCGGCCAGTTCGGCCAGACCAATTATTCCGCTTCCAAGGCGGGCATCCATGGCTTCACCATGGCGCTGGCACGCGAGGTGGCAAAGAAGGGCGTGACCGTCAACAGCGTGTCGCCCGGCTACTGCAACACGGCCCTGGTGCAGGCGGTGCCGGAGGCAATCCGCAACCAGATCATCGCCAACATTCCGGTCGGTCGACTCGGCGAACCGCGCGAGATCGCGCGCACCGTGGATTTCCTCGCCGCCGAGGATGCCGGCTTCATCACCGGCGCCAACATTCCGGTGAACGGCGGCTACTTCATGGATTTCTGAGTCGGGCCCGGCAGGCGCCGCATCGCGCGTCGTGCCAGCCACGCCGCGCCGGCGCTGCGCTTGCGCGTGACGCGTCGCTGGGCACGGCACCCAGCTGCAGCGGATGGCGCCAGGCCGGGTGATCCAGGCAAGGACTCAGTAGCCGAAGCCGTCGATGAACACGAAGTCGTCCGGCGTGCGCCGGCACGCGTAGGTGAGGGCGATGCGCGGACCGGTTTCCACCACCTCGAAATCGTTGACCTGCAGCGCCGGGCTGCCGTCCACGAACACCCGTGACGTGATACCGAGATCATCCCACTTGACCTGGGTGTAGCGGTCCGATTCCCCGGTGAGGGCGATGTTGCCGCCATCGGACAGCAGCATGCCATAGCGCTGCAGCGTGCGCAGCAGCACCCTGGCGGGCGGACTGTAGGCGCGCATGTCGAAGCCGGCCTTCAGGCGCAGGCGCGTGCCGTACGGCAGCGTGCTCGCGGGTCCGGACGGCGCGCCCGCGTGGGTGGCCGGGTGGACGTAAACGCCTGCAGCCATGCGCGCATTGGGCAGGATGAAGCGGATGGCATGGCCCAGGTCGCCATCCACCGCGAGCGCCGCGGCCACTTCGTCCGCGTTGAACAGCAGCGGCGCAACCGGAAAGCCGGCCGCGTCGGTGCTGGTGCACTGCTCGCCACGGCCATGGCGCGGATACACGCGCCCGAGGTCCCACGTCAGCGCACACTGGGTCTGCAGCGCGCCACCGGCCACGCTGGCCGCATAGGCTTCGAACAAGGTATGCCCCTGCACGACCAGCAGGTGGCAATCGCCGCCGCCGGTGCAGGTGTAGCCGTCTTCTCCCTCGACTGCCCCGCCTGCCGGCAGTGGAAACTGGAACCCTGAATCGCAATCCGGCGTGTAGCCGCCCGCCGCCACTGGCAGCCGCGGCGCGCCTGCATCTGCATGCAGGACGTGCATGGAGAAATCGATCTGCAGGCGGTTGCCGTTCCCCCAGCCGCCCAGGCCCTGCAACGCGGCGAGCATGTTCGCCGAGTCGGCCGCCAGCGGCGCCTGGCTGATGTCCTGGTTCCAGACGGCGCCCGGCGGAAAGCGCGGCAATGGCGCGGCAGCGCAGCAAGGTGCCAACAGCAGGCCGGCAAGCAGCAGGCAATTGCGCATGGATGAGCCCTCCGCACACATCATCGGCGCCTGCGTGACTGAATTCTGCGCAGTGCGTCGCGCTGGCGAGGAGGGGCGCCGGTGACGCGAGCCGCCTACCACATGAGATCGGCCGGCACGTCGTCCTCGCCCGTGGCATGCGGTTCACACAGCAGTACGAGGGCATCGGCATCGACCGCCTGGGCTGCAAGGCCCGCTTCGCGGGTGACCAGCAGATAGCGCCCGCCGAGCTGCACCACGGCCAGTTCGCCGCCATTGAGCTGCGGCAGCTGCGCCGCGGTGACATAGATGCGCCGGATGCGGTTGCCGTGCGGGAAATGCCGCGGAATGTCGGCGTCCTTGTCATTCAGGGCCTTGCCGGCGAGCAGCTGGGAGAGCTTTTGCCTGCGCTCCTTGCGCTCGCGTGCGCGCTGCTCGGCCGCGCGGCGCTCGCGCTCGCGTGCCTCGCGCTCGTCCCTTTCACGCAGGGCATACGCCCGGGCCAGATCCATCTCGCCGCCCTGGCCGCCCCGCCCTGGCCCGGCCCTGCCCTGTTTGCGCTGCCCCGGCGCAGGGCGCGGCGCGGATTTCGACCTGGGCGGTTGCCGGGATTGCGGTTTGGGCTGCGGGCTGGGCGCAAACCCGGCCTTCAGCAATTGCTCACGCAAGGAATCGGACATGACACGCGAACTCGTGAACGAATGATGAGAAACGCCGTCGGGCGCCTGGCCGCGACCTGCAGCAGGCGATGATGGACGCAAGCTCGAAGACTTTCGAACGATTATCCCGTTGCTGCACCCGGCAACGTGCCGAGGCGGATTCCGATGTACGCCGGAATGATGTTTCCTTGCAGGAGCCGACCATTCGCTCAGGCGCCCACCAGAAGTGACGATTGCTTCACCTTCCCTGCCCGTCGTCCACTGAAGAGCACCACCGAAGCGTGCTGCTTACTTGAAGGTGCGACCATGAATGGCCGCTTCTGGACTGCAGCGGGGGCAATCCGCTTTCGACCATCGCAATCCCACCCGCCGCAGCGTTCACGGACGAGCACATCAGTAATGCGGCGGCGGTGGCTCGTCGCGCGCATCGCGCACCTGTCCGAGCGCATTGCGCGCGGCAATGAGTTCCTCGTGCACGCGCGCAAGCGCGTTGCGCAGCTGCAGCAACTGGCGATCGTGGGCGGCAACGGCATCGTTGAGGGTGAGCACGGTATCGTCAACGAACGCAAGTCGCGTCTCCAGCTCGGCCAGGCGCTCTTCCAGCGAGGCGCTCATGCATTCACCGCGCGAGGTCCTCGATCAGGTGGCGGCCGTGGCGCGCGCCAACCATACCCTGCGCATCGCGCCGCGCCAGGGCAAGATCCGCCGCGGCCATCTCGCGCACGAGCTCGGCGAACGGCGTTCTTGGCGTCCAGCCGAGACGTTCACGCGCGCGGGTGGCGTCGCCGAGCAGGGTTTCCACTTCGGCCGGTCGGTAATACTGCGGATGGATGCGCACCAGGGTGTCGCCGACGGCCACCTGCGCTCCCGGTGCATCGATGCGCGTGATCACGGCATGCTCCTCGGCACCCTCACCGCGAAACTCCAGTTCCGCACCCATCTCGCGCGCCGCCAGGGTGACGAAATCGCGCACCGAATGCTGGATGCCGGTGGCAATCACGAAATCCTCGGGCTGCTCCTGCTGCAGGATCAACCATTGCGCCTCGACGTAGTCCCGCGCGTGGCCCCAGTCGCGTCGCGCATCCAGGTTGCCCAGATACAGGCAATGCTGCAGACCGCAGATGACGCGGGCCAGGCCGCGGGTGATCTTGCGCGTGACGAAGGTTTCACCGCGAATGGGCGATTCGTGGTTGAAGAGTATGCCATTGCAGGCATACAGGCCGTATGCCTCGCGGTAATTGACGGTGATCCAGTAGGCGTAGAGCTTGGCCACGCCGTAGGGCGAGCGCGGGTGGAAGGGCGTGGTTTCACGCTGCGGCGTTTCGCGCACCTGGCCGTAGAGCTCGGAAGTCGACGCCTGATAGAAGCGGCAGCGATCGCCCAGGCCCAGGCTGCGCATCGCTTCGAGGATGCGCAAGGTGCCGATACCGTCGGCATTGGCAGTGTATTCGGGTTCCTCGAAGGAAACTGCGACGTGGCTTTGTGCGGCGAGGTTGTAGATCTCGTCCGGCTTCACCTGCTGGATGACCCGGTGCAGGCTCAGCGAATCGGTGAGGTCGCCATAGTGCAGGTGCACGCCGGAACCCGTCTCATCCAACTCGTGGTACAGGTGGTCGATGCGCTCGGTGTTGAACGAGGAAGCGCGACGCTTGAGGCCATGCACCTCGTAACCCTTCTCCAGCAGCAACTCCGCAAGATACGCGCCATCCTGCCCGGTAATGCCGGTGATGAGGGCTCTTTTCTGTTCCATTCGTCCTGGCTCGCCGTGAATGCAGAAGCGGGATGGTAGCCGAACCGGAATGGCAAAGGCACGCCGGTGCGCACCTCGACGTGGGGCGATCGCTCACTCCGCTGGCGCCATGGAGGCCGCAGCCTGCGGCCTGAGCGAAGCCGCCGGCTGCGCCGCGCCGAGCCTCGCCGGCGTCAGGCAGTGCGGCGCTCAGTCGAAGCCGTCGGAGAAGATCGAGTCTCCCTGGATCACGCCCATCGGTCCCGGCCAGGCGTAGCCCGGAAACACTTGATCGATCCCCGGGTTCCCCAGGTGGGCGCTGATCACCTCCGCATGCACGCGACGGGAATCCGTCGTCGTCGCCACGTCCTCGTTCTGGTAGAGCTGGCCCGGCTGGAGGCCGCCGAAGGTTCCATGCAGCCGCCCGCCGTTGACGCGCCCGCCCAGGACCAGCATCGGATTGCCGCTGCCATGGTCGGTGCCGCGGTTTGCGTTCTCGCGCACCCTGCGACCGAATTCGCTCTGCACGATCACCACCATGCGCTGGGCCATGCCGCTGCCGGCGAGGTCCGCGTACAGGGCGCTGAGCGCCTGCGACAGCCCGTCGACGCGGGCCGCGTAGGCGTTCTGGTTGAGGTTCGGCTGGTCGCCGGAGCCCTGGTTCTGGTGGGTATCCCAGCCGCCGTAGTCGAGCGTGGCCACCTGCAGGCCGAGCCCGCGCTTGGCGACGTTGGCGATGAGCCTGGCCTGGTTGCCGAGCGATGCACCGGGACCGCTGGTCGGATAGTTGGCGCCGGGCGAAGGGGTGTAGCTGGCGATGTCGAGGGCGTCCACCAGGTCCACGGTCCGCGCCGCGCCACTCCCCGCAAGGTCCAGCGTCCCGCTGCCCGCATACAGCTGGTGCAGGGTGATCATGGTGGAGAGCTTGTAGATGGGCTGGCCGTCGACGCGGATGCCGCTGTTGGCGTTGGGATGGAAACTGGAAGGGTCATCCAGCGTCATGGCATCGCGCCGACCGAGCAGGCTGAGCGGCGCGCTGGCGCCGGCCGACAACGAGGGGATCGCGGCGCCCGGGGGCACCTGCCCCGCGGCCAGCAGGTGGCGGGCCAGCCAGCCGTTGCCGGTGTGCAGCTCGCCCGGCGTGCCGAGGTCGATATAGTCCTGGGCCTCGAAATGGCTGCGCGAGATGCGGTTCTGCGGGAAACCGACGCCGTGCACGATGGCAAGCCGTCCGGCTTGGTAGAGCTCGTGGAGTCCGCCGGCGGCAAAATGCAGGCCGAAGGCACCCGAGAGCGGCAGCGCCGCCGTGGGCCCGCTGATCGGGATGCGGATGGTTGGTCGCTTCTGCTCGTAGGCCTCGCGGTCTGCGCCGCTGATCGGCGGCACCAGGTTGAGGCCATCCATGCCGCCGCGCAGGAACACGAACACGAGGAAGCGCTCGTCCTGCCACTCGCGGCGCGCGGCACCGACGCGGAAGCCGAGTTGCACGCCGCCCAGCGCGGTGAGGCCGAGCGCCGAGCCCTTGAGAAACGCGCGTCGTGTGAGGTTGCCCATGGTCGTGTCCTCAGCGCAGCATGAACTGGGGGCTGAACAGGATCGTGTCGACCATCCCGCGCAGCCGGTTGTACCGCCAGTTCGGACTGGAGTTGCTGTCGATACCGAGCAGGTTGCCCGCCGGTCCCGCGCCGATGCCCACATCCGGGTTCCACAGGCTGATGGTGTCGGTATTGCGGCACATGAAGTCGCGCACACAGGCATGCAGGGCGGTGCCCCGCCAGCCGTTGACGGCATCGGGAGCCCAGCCGAAACAGCGCATCAACCAGAAATCGGCGAGCTTCACGGGGGTGTGCTGGGCCGGATCGGCCGACATTTCGGCCAAGGTGATCGCCAGCACCGGGGCCAGCGGCGTCTGCCCGCTGCCGGTGCCTTCATCGAGCGCCCAGTCGATCGTGCGCCAGGCATGCACGAAGGCCATGCTGCTCATCCAGTAGTCGGAGCTGTCGGGAAATCCATCGGGCGGTCGCCAGTCGAAGGGGCGGTGCCCGCTGCGGCGGAACCGGTCCATGAAGGAATTGCTGGTCGAGTCTTCGCGCCGGATCGTGTAGTCGAAATCCACCGCGCGCAGGGCCGAGACCACGGTTTCAAATGGCCGCTTGACCTTGTTGCCGAAGTTGCCGACGTCGCGAAAGCACCCGGGCACGCCATCGAAGAGGAGCAGCGCGCGCACCGTCTGCGCGATCTGGTCGGGTGCGGAACGCTGCGCGTAGAAGACGCTCGCGGCGTGGTCGATGACGGCCGCCGGCGGCTCGTCGGAGATGAATCGCCGCGCGAGCTTGAGCGCGATGTAGCGGCCGGTTCCCGGATGCAGGGCGATCGCGTCGAGAAAGGTCGCGATCTCCTCCTCGGGCGGCGTGTTGGCCGGCACGAAGGCGCCGAGCACGGTCTTCTGGCCAATGTCGTGCCAGCCGTTGATGAAGGCGGGATGGCCGTCGTAGGCGGTGCCGTTGCTGCCGTTGCCGAAGCTCCAGCCCGTGAGTGCACGCGCCAGCTCGTAGACGTCCGCGTCGACATAGCCGATCGGCAAACCCGCGCCGTCATCGCCTGCGGGGATGCGCGGCACCTCGTGCTGCTGCATCGCGGCGCCGAGGTAGCTGATCGCACCGAGCGTGTGCAGCTCCATCACCTCGCGCGCGTAGTTCTCGTTGAAGCTCGGCGCGCGGTTGATGTAGTTGTCCAGGTAGTACAGCATCGCCGGCGACTTGAAGCTTGCCTCCAGCATCTGGCGGAAATTGCCAAGGCAATGCCGGCGGATCACGTCCCGGTCCCACGCCGCCCAGGTGGGGGCGGCGTAACGGTCGTAGCCGTAGACATTGAAATGATCGTGCCAGAAGCCGACCAGCTGCTCGTGCAGCTGCCAGCGGGAATACAGGGCGCGCACGAACACCATGCGCTCGCCTTCGCGGATCGGATGGTCGCGCACATTCGGACCGCCCGACGGGTTGCCGTTGACTTCGTGGTCCAGCCAGAGCTGGTCGAAGCTCTTGCGCAGCGTGGCGAACTCAGGTCCGGCCAGGCGCGCATCGGATTCGGCGTCCACCACCTGCCCGTCACCCCCGCGGGCGGGGTCCAGCTGCTCGTCCACGAAGGCTTCGAGGCGCGCATCGTCGTTGGCCCCGAGCGCATTGAAACCGGCAATGCTGAACGCGGTCCCTGGACGCTGCCCGTAGCCCAGGCGCCCCAACACATACGCCGCGAACGGCGGCGCAACGACGTTCGAGGCATGGCCTGCCGGCAACGGACCCGGGGCTGCGATCGCAGTTGTCAGCAGCCCGCGCCGGGCCGCACCTGCCACACCGAGGATCTCGGCACCCATTTGTCTCCCCCGAGCCCGACCGGGCCGCAGAACGGCCGACGCTGGCCGCATGGGCATGGTAATGGCGTTCGGGCAGCAAAAACCGTGACCATTCCGCTACTTCCGGGCCGCCGTGCCGGGCTTCTACTCGAAGCCGGCCCGGAAGATCCGGTCGTATGGCGTGCCGCCCCCCATGTCCAGGGTGCACGCCGGGCCGGGCCCGTATTCGAGCGCCCCGACATCCGGTGCCCCGTCGAGCCGCCCGACACCACAGAAATCGTCCGTCACAAGGGGCGCCGCGACGCCCTGGTCCACCACGGCGCTGCCGTCGAGGAGGCTGAAATCCGCATTGGCCGGATCGACGAACCAGGCGGCGAACTGTGCCGGCGTCACCCCCGTGACATTGCCGGCACTGGTGCTGATGGCGCCATCCCGGTTGCGGATGGTGCCGCCCAGCAGGTTGTTGCGCAGGTCTGCGCTGGAAGTGGGGAAGCGCACGTCGATTCCCCAGGTGGCGTAAAGGGTGTTGTGATGCACGTGCGACTCGGCCGCCCGGTTGAGATAGATGCCGACATCGCTGCAGTCCATGACCAGGTTGTTGCGCATGATCCCGCCGCGGTGCTCGACCTCGCAATTTTGCTCCTCGCAGTACGGCGTGCCGGTACCGCCCCCGCCGAAGGAAAGCCCGATGGTGGTGCCGCTGCCATCATGCAGGTTGCAGCGCACGAGGTTGCGCTCGACCAGCCCCTGGCGCGAATTCCCCTTGAGGAACAGGCCGTAGCTGATCCCGTCGCCCGCCTGCTTGTGGAAATCGAAGATCGTGTTGGCACGCACCACCCAGCGACGCCCGCCGACCACGTCGAGCTTGGTGACGGGGTTGGAGGTCTGACGGGGACGGGTGTCGTACAGCCAGTTGCGCTCGATCAGCACGTCGTCCGGGAACGCGGGCGCCGTCCCGACCATGAGTCCGTTGCTCTTGATCTGCGCATTGAAATCGCGGATCCGGTTGTCGCGGATCACGACATGGTCGGCATCGCCGGCAAGATGGAAGGCGTGCTCGCAGTCGGAGTCGCTGGCGCAGGCGCCTTCGATGTCGAGCCCCTCGAAACGCCACCACGCGGCGCGAACGCGGAAGCCCTCCAACGGCACGCCGGTCGTGGCGAAGCGGAGCAGGCTGGCGCGCGCTGTCTCGGCACGCATGGCGATCGGCGCGGAAGCCGTGCCTGGCGTGACAACGCTGACATCCCCGTCCATGAGGTAGACGCCCGGTGCGAGGACGATCGCGTCGCCCGGCGCGGCGGCCTGCACGGCAGCCCTCAGGGTCGCCGGCGTGTCCACCCGCACGATGCGCTGCGGGACAGGCGCCGGATCGGCCGCCACGGCGCAATGCGCCGGGACAACCACGGCCAGCAGCAGTGCCGCGGCACAGGCGGCAAACCGGTCGGACGCGCTCATCGCAGACTCCGGCACACGCGGGAGCCGATCATGCACGCGCCGCAGGGATCTCCGCAACCGGCGCTGGCCTCAACGCAGGCCGCGCGCCGCCACGGAGGCCACGCTGCGGCCGCGACCGATGCCGTAATAGGCGAGCGCCGCGGCCTCGACCACATCCGGCTCGTAGATGTTGCGGCCATCGAACAGCACGCCCTGCTTGAGGGTCCTGGCGATGCGCTCGAAATCCGGGCTGCGGAACGCCTTCCACTCGGTCGCCACCAGCAGGGCATCGGCGCCTTCCAGGGCGTCATATGGGCGCTCGCACAGCACCAGGTCGGCACGCTCGCCGAAGATGCGCGCGGTTTCCTGCATGGCTTCCGGATCATACGCACGCACGCTGGCACCTGCGGCCCACAGCTGCTCCAGCAGGGTACGGCTGGGCGCCTCGCGCATGTCGTCGGTGTTGGGCTTGAAGGACAGGCCCCACAGCGCAAACGTGCGGCCGGCCAGCTGGCCGCCAAAGTGGCGTTCGACCAGGCTGAACAGCTTGCGCTTCTGGCGCGCGTTGACTTCCTCCACCGCATGCAGCACGCACGGCTCGTGGCCATGTAGCCGCGCGGTGTGCTCCAGCGCCTTCACGTCCTTGGGAAAGCACGAGCCGCCATAGCCGATGCCGGGGTAGATGAAGTGGTAGCCGATGCGCGGATCCGAGCCGATGCCGCGGCGCACGTGCTCGATATCGGCGCCCACCCGCTCGGCGATGTTGGCGACCTCGTTCATGAAACTGATCTTGGTCGCCAGCATGGCGTTGGCGGCGTACTTGGTCAGCTCTGCCGAACGCACGTCCATCAGCACGATGCGTTCGTGGTTGCGGTTGAAGGGCGCGTAGAGGCTGCGGATGGTTGCGATCGCGCGCTCGCTGTCGGCACCGATGACGATGCGATCGGGGCGCATGAAATCCTGCACCGCATCGCCTTCCTTGAGGAATTCCGGGTTGGAGACGACGTCGAACTCCACTGCGCTGCCGCGCGCCGCCAGCTCGGCGGCGATCGCTGCGCGCACGGCATCGGCAGTGCCCACCGGCACGGTGGACTTGTTGACCACCACCGTGTGTCGGGTCAAGGCCCGGCCGATGGTGCGGGCCACGGCCAGCACGTGCGAGAGATCCGCGCTGCCGTCCTCGTCGGGCGGCGTGCCGACCGCAATGAAGATCAGCTGCGCGTGCGCAATGGCGACTTCGGCGTCGGTGGTGAACTTCAGGTAGCCGTCGGCGTGGTTGGAACGCACGAGCGGCTCCAGGCCGGGCTCGTAGATCGGAATCTCGCCGCGCTCCAGCCGGGCAATCTTGGCCGCATCGACATCGACGCAGATGACCTCGTTGCCGACCTCGGCCAGACAGGTCCCGGTGACGAGCCCGACATAGCCGGTACCGAAAATCGCAATACGCATGCACGCCCCCTATCGGGCCGGGCGGTCCCGGCCATGCTCCTGCACGAGAATCGGCCGGCGTGGCGAGCCGGCCCTCGGGAAATCCCCGGCGCCAGGCAAGACGCGCCGGCCTGCGGCGCGTCCCGCATTGCCGCTCGCAAAGCGCCTACTTCTTGGCTTCGCCCGAGGCCGCCGCAGCCGGGTTCTCGATGCCCAGCAACTCGACCTCGAACACCAGCGTCGCATTCGGGCCGATCGGACCCGGGCCATTCTCGCCGTAGGCCAGGTCGGCCGGGATGAAGAACTTGTACTTGGAACCCACCGACATCAGCTGCAGACCTTCGCCCCAGCCCTTGATGACGCCGTTCAGCGGGAAGGTCGCCGGCTGGCCGCGATCATAGGAGCTGTCGAACTTCTCGCCATCGATCTTGGTGCCCAGATAGTTGACCTTGACCGTGTCGGTTTCCTTTGGCTTGGGCCCCGTGCCCTGCTTTTCGACGATGTACTGCAGACCCGAAGCGGTGGTCTTGACGCCCGGCTTGGCCTTGTTCTTGGCCAGGAATTCGGCGCCTTCCTTCTTGTTCTTCTCCGCCAGTTCCTTCTGTTCGGCGACGCGCTTGGTCTGCATCTGCTGCATGAAGGCCTGGCGCACCTCGAGGGCTTCCTCCTCGGTGAGCGAGGTCTTCTCGCCCTTGAGGGTGGCCTCGAGCGCCTGCTCCAGCACCTTGATGTCGATGTCGTCCTTGATCTGCTTGAGGCTGCGGCCCATGTCCATGCCGACCATGGTGCTGATCTTGTTCTTGTCCAGCTTCACGGCCGGCTTGGCCGCCTCGGCTGCCGGCGCCTTGGCCGGCTCGGCGGCGGTCACGCCACCCACTGCGAATGTAGCCGCAAGCGCGGCGACGAGGGCCTTCTGCACGAAACGCGTCATGTCTGCTCCTGGGGAGGGATTTGATGATGAAGATTCGGAATTGATTCCGGACGGGCCTGCACGATGCCTGCCCTGCGAGGTTGCTGCCAGGAAGCCGTCGAACTCATGGAATCGCGCTTGCAGCAGAATGTCCACGGGTCCGACAGACGCCCAGAAACCGACTCGGCCGCCATGTGGGCCGCCTATTGTGTACGCGGCCCCGGCGCTTGGCAAACACCGTGGCCGAGCCGTCGGCTGCGCCTTTGAGCGCGCTTTCGTACAAAGGTTCCCGCGGGCGGGTGCGCGCCCGCCGCGCGGGCGCGTCTGCGGATGGGCCCGTGGTCACGTCCATGCCACGCACGGGCGCGGGTTTCGATGAACACATCATGAATCAGCCGACTTGATTGCCGCGCGCGCAGCGATCGGCGCTTGACTCCCTTTGATCTGGTGTTATAGTTCGCTACAACACTACTTCATCGGCCCGCCCAAGCGGAGGTTGTCATGCAGAAGCGTCTGTTCCAGCTGTTGGCCCTTGCGGCATCCCTGATGGTCACGGGAGTCGCCACGGTCCTGTTCGCGCCGCGGGTAGCGGACTCCACCCCGCCACGCCCGGTCATCCATACCACCCAGCAAGCACCGGTGACGGTGTTGCCGGCGATCGAGGTCCGCGCCAGGGCGCCCGTTCCCATGCTGCCGGTGGTGACCATCCGCCCGGATCGCACACCCCCGACGCCGCTGGCGGCCCATGCCGAAAACGCGGCCCATGCCCCGCCCGTCCTGCTGGCGACCGGCGCGACGACTGGCGCTGCCTTCGACATGCCCTACTATTCGTTCGGCCAGTCACAACGGCGCGCCAGCAAGGAATGAGCTTCCATGAGCATCGCCTGGAACGATTCAACGCCCATCTACCGCCAACTGCGTGATCGCGTGGTGGCCATGATCCTGGATGGGGTACTCAAGCAGGGCGATGCACTGCCGTCCGTACGCCAGGTTGCCGCGGATTTCCAGATCAACCCGATCACGGTGTCCAAGGCCTACCAGGAACTGGTCGACGAGAACCTGGTCGAGAAGCGGCGCGGACTGGGCATGTTCGTGACCGAGGGTGCTCCGGCGGCGCTGCTGAAATCCGAACGCGAGCATTTCCTCCGCGAGGAGTGGCCTGTGCTGCTCGCGCGCCTGCAACGCCTGGGGCTGGATCTGGCCACCCTGATGCAAGATATCGACGAAGACACTGGAGCCCACCCACGATGAGCGCTGTCATCCGCGCCCGCAAGCTGAGCAAGCGCTACGGCAGCACCGTCGCGCTCGATGGCGTCGACCTCGATGTCGAAGCCGGCCGCATCGTCGGCCTGATCGGTCCCAACGGTGCCGGCAAGACGACGGCCCTGAAGGCCGTCCTCGGCCTGACCGAGTTCGAAGGCGAATTGTCCGTGCTCGGCATGGATCCTCGCCGCCAGCGCACGCGACTGATGCAGGAGGTATGCTTCATCGCCGACGTGGCCGTGCTGCCGCGCTGGCTGCGCGTCGGCGAGGCGCTCGAGCTGGTCGCCGGCGTGCACCCGCGCTTCTCGCGCGACAAGGCCGAGGCGTTCCTGGCCCACACCCGGCTGAAGCTGGACCAGCGCGTGCGCGAGCTGTCCAAGGGCATGATCGTGCAGCTGCACCTGGCCCTGGTGATGGCCATCGACGCACGCCTGCTGGTGCTGGACGAACCCACCCTGGGCCTGGACATCCTCTATCGCAAGGCCTTCTACGAAAACCTGCTGAACGATTACTTCGACGAACACCGCACCATCCTCGTCACCACCCACCAGGTCGAGGAGGTCGAGCACATCCTGACCGACCTCGTGTTCATGCGCGATGGCCGCATCGCGCTGGCCGCCACCATGGATGAGGTGGGCGAACGTTACGTCGAGGCGCTGGTCAACCCCGACCAGGCCGATGCCGCGCGCGCGCTCGCGCCGCTCAGCGAACGGCAGGTCTTCGGCAAATCCATCTTCCTGTTCGATGGCGTCGCGCGCAGCCGCCTGGCCGGGCTCGGGGAGCTGCGCAAGCCGAGCGTCTCGGACCTGTTCGTCGCCACCATGAAGGGGACCTACGCATGAAGACGCTGGC
Source organism: Dokdonella sp. (assembly GCA_023228465.1). Classification (GTDB taxonomy): domain Bacteria; phylum Pseudomonadota; class Gammaproteobacteria; order Xanthomonadales; family Rhodanobacteraceae; genus Dokdonella_A. The sequence goes on from JALOBC010000047.1 coordinate 19,672, forward strand.
GCTGCTGATCAAGCGCGAATACTGGGAACACCGTGGCGGCTTCCTGTGGGCGCCGGTGTGGATCAGCGCGGTGATGATCATCCTCACCATGCTCGGCATCGTCGTGGCCGAAACCTTCAACCGCGGCGTGCAGATCAACATGGGCGTGTCGCTGGAACAGCTCCGCTCCAGCCTGGGCGCGCACGAGATCGCCCAGGCCGCCAATGCACTCGACCTGGCCCAGCTCAGCTTCGCCGGCATGACCAGCATCGGGGTGTTCTTCGTCACGTTCTTCTATCTGCTCGGCGCGCTCTATGACGACCGCCGCGACCGCAGCGTGCTGTTCTGGAAATCGCTGCCGGTTTCCGACCTGGCCACCGTGGCCTCCAAGGCCCTGACCGCCTTGATCCTGATTCCACTGATCGCGCTGGTCGTGGCCACGCTCGGCTATCTCGTCTTTGCCCTGGTCGTGACGACCTGGGTGGGCGTGCACGGCATCAACGCCCTGCCCGCGCTGCTCGCCGCGCATCCCATCGGCATGTTCACGCAGCTGGCGATGATCGTCGCTGCCGGCGTGCTGTGGGCACTGCCGGCGGTCGGCTGGCTGTTGTTCTGGTCGGCCTGGTCGCGCAGCAAGCCGTTCCTGTGGGCGGTGATGCTGCCGGTCATCGTGCTGGTCCTGGATGGCTGGGTCGGCATGCTTGGCGCGCCTCAGGCAGGCGGCGTGCTGAACCTTGCCCACATCCTCGGACGCCTGCTGTTCAGCATCATGCCGGCCGGCTGGCTGAGTGCCCCCGGCCTGGGCCTGAAGCTTGGCGGCAACGTCAGCCTGGGCCTGGATGACGAGCATGTCCTTGCCAGCCTCGGCTCCGGCCACCTGCCGGCGTTGCTGGCGAGCGCGGATCTGTGGATCGGCGTGCTGGCCGGCCTGTTGCTGCTGGCCGCCGCCGTCTGGCTGCGCGGGCGGCGCATCGAAACGACGACCTGAGGCGAGGCCGCGGCGGATGTCCGGCCCCGAGGCTGGCGGCCGGCTGCGGCGGCGGCCGCCGGCGCGGTAATCTTCCACCCGGAACCGGGTAATGGATGGACACGGGCCCGTCGCGCGGCCGGATCGCTCCAGCACGAACGGGGCGGTTCGGAAACCTTGCGCCCGCCCGGCTCCGCCACGACCCGAGGGCCGCATGAAGACTCGCCGATCCGCTCCGCAGCGCATCCTCCTGGCCAGCGCCTGGCTCCTCGTCGCGGCCCTCGTCGCACCGGCGGCCGCGAGCACACGTACCACGGTGATCGACCTGTCACTGGCAGGCGGCGGCACGCAGCGCATCCTGGACGTGCGTCCGGACGCGCCGGTCGCCACCGTGATCGGACTGCCCGGCGGCTTCGGCATCCTCGGCATCGGCAGCGACGGCAGCGTCGCCGTTGCCTGCTACCCGTTCTACCGCATACGCAATGCACTGGCGTCGCAGGGCATCGCGGTCGTGCTCGTGGACGCCGCCTCGGATGGCAGCGTGTACGGATTCGAGAATGTGTCCAGCGTGATCCGCTGGGCCCGCGAGCAGGCCGACCTGCCGGTCTGGGTCAGCGGCGGCAGCTCGTCCGCCAGTCCGGCCGCGAGCATCATCAACGGCCAGCCGGCAGCCGAGCGGGTGGGCGCCCTGTTCTTTTCGCCGGACCGCCCCGTGCGCGCGGCGGTGGGACACGTCACCCGGCCATCACTCGTGGTTTACAACCAGGCCGATGCGAATCAGTTTGCCGAGTCCTTTTATGCCGCGCTGAGCGCAGCGCCCGTGAAGCAGCTGGTGGGCCTGTCCGGGACCAGCGATGGCGGCTGCCGCGCACACACCTTCGAGGGTCTGGACCAGTCACTTGCCGACACCATCGCGGCGTTCATCCATGAGCACAACGGGGCCACCGGACCGACCCGCCCGTTCGATCCGAACCAGGCCGGGCTGACCGGTTCCTGGGCCAATGCGGCCACCGACGGCCAGGGCCTGCTGCTCGACGTGACGGCGGACTTTTATGTCCCAGGGCGCGCCCTGCTGTTCGGTGGCTGGTTCACCTACGACGTCGCAGCGGGTGGCGGGCCGCGCTGGTACACGGTGCAGGGTGAACTCGC
>JALOBC010000092.1 GCA_023228465.1 Dokdonella sp.
CACGACCCTCGCCACCTTGGCCAGTACGCGCAGGCCGAGCGGCGACCAGGTGTAGATGCCGGCCGCCAGCTTGCGGATCATGCCGCTGCGTACCATCAATTGATGGCTGGCGATTTCGGCATCGGCAGGAACTTCCTTGACGGTGGCCAGGTGGAAACGGGACAGGCGCATGGGAAACAGACCAATTGGCAGGGAACCGTCGATTCTAGCAGTGCGTATGAAGGACCCGGCGATGCTCCGCCAGCTGCGGCATGCCTTGCGCCCGTCAGGCCGATCGGCTGCGCGCCAGCGTGATCAGTCCCACTCCGGCGAGGATCACCGCCATCGCCACGATGTCCAGCGCATGCAGGGGTTCTCCGCCAAGCAGGAAGCCGATCAGCACGGCAACCGGCGGATTCACATAGGCATAGCTGGTGGCCAGGGCGGGGCGCACGGTGCCGAGCAGGTAGAGGTAGGCACTGAAGCCGACCAGCGACCCGGCCACGACGAGGTAGCCGATGGCCAGGCTGGCCTGAAGGTCTGGCGCAGCGGGCCATCGCTCGCCGACCAGCAGCGAAAAGGCCAGCAGTACCGCGCCGCCGGTCAGCATTTGCGCGGCCGTGTTCATGGCCGCCGGCGGCATGTTGCGACGCCGGCTCCAGATCGATCCGAATGCCCATGACGCCGCGGCGGTGAGCAGGGCCAGGGCGCCCAGCGGGGTGCCGCCCATGCTGCCACCCAGATTGAGCAGGATGACACCCGCAAAGCCGACGCCCAGGCCGATCCACTCGCGCTGCGCCGGCCATTGGCCGTAGATGCCGCCGAACAGGGCGGCGAACAGCGGCATGCTGGCCACCGTGACCGCTGCCAGGCCCGAGGTGACACTCTGTTCGGCAACGCAGACGAGCCCGTTGCCGAGCCCGAGCAGCAGCGTGCCGGTGGCCGCTGCATTCAGCCACTGCATGCGCGTCGGTGCGGCCATGCCGCGCCAGCGCAGGAAGGCGAACAGCAGCGTGCCTGCACTCAGGAAGCGCACCGCGGCCAGCAGGAACGGCGGGTAACTCTGCAGCCCAACCCGGATGGCAAAGTACGTCGAGCCCCAGATGACGTACAGCGCAACCAGTGCCAGCGGCACCAGCAGGCGCGTCAGGCGCGCGCTGTCCGGGGCATCGGCATCGGTCGCGGGAACCGGGGTGGCGCTCATCGCGGGGGCCTCGCCGGCCTGCAAGGTGACATTGGAGAGGGAGCGCGCACCATGCAGCCATGCCGCGCGGGTTCAGGAAATGGCCCGCCTCAGCGGGGATCGGCCGGATCGCGCACGACGCGGTACTCGCCTTCGATGATGCCGCCAGGTGGCGGCCTGGCGGCATGCGTGGCCGGCTTGCCCCAGGCCATGCGCAGCCGCGCAATCAGCAGCCACGCGGCACCGACCGTGGCCAGCGCAACCAGCAGCATCAGGCTGAAAATGGCGACCGCGATCATTGCCGCGACCCCCAGCAAGCCAAGCAGCAGGCGCGCGAGGGGATGGCGCGGGCGCGGAACATGGAACATCGCCTGGAACATCAACCGCTCTCCGTATGCCAGAATGCCAGGCCTGCCGACGCAGGTACCCAGGTAGTTTGGGTCGTTGCGTGGCCTGGACAAGTGCCGAATGACCCATGAGCAGATCCGCAGCGCTATGCCGGCTTGACGACATTCCCGATGGCGATGCCATTGGCGTGCAGCTGGCTGACGGCGCGGGGGGTGCCGACCTCATCCTGCTGCGGCAGGGAGAGCGGGTATTCGCCTACTACAACGAATGCCCGCACGCGGGCCGCAACCTGGATTACGCGCCGGGCCGCTTCCTGGTGCGCAACGGTCGGATCACCTGCGCCGTGCATGGCGCGACCTTCGAGGTCGACGGCGGCGCCTGTTGTGGCGGCCCGGCGCGCAGCGGCCTGGTGGCGCTGCAGGTGGAAGTCGTCGCGGGCGCCGTGCACCTGTTGGGCGAAACGGTGCCGGCCAGCTAGCCCCGGCCGGAGATCGGCAGGCGCGCCGGCGCCGCGGATGCGCACGCCCCGGCCCGTCAGAACAGCAGGTTCACCGCCACCAGCATCACCACCAGCATCACCAGCGTGAGCGGGATGCCCAGGCGCAGGAAGTCGCGCGAGGTGTAGCCGCCGGCGCCGACGATGATCATCATGACCGGGTTGGCACTGGGGATGATGAACACGTTGGAGGTGGACAGCGCCACCACCAGTGCGTACACCGCCGGATTGCCGCCCGAAGCGAGGGCCACGTTGATGGCCATCGGCACCATCATTACCGCCGCGCCGACGTTGGAGACCACCTGCGCCAGCAGCAGGGTGATGACCGCGACCACCGTCTGCACGCCCCATTGGGGCCAGCTGCCAAGGTAACGCAGCACTTCCTGGGCGATCCAGGCGGCCGCACCGGTCGAGTCCATCGCCCAGCCCAGCGGGATCAGGCAGGCAAGGGTGAAGATGGTCTTCCAGTTGATCGCCCCATAGGCTTCGTCCATGTCGAGCACGCCGGTGAGCAGCATGCCGACCGCACCGATCAGCATGGCCACGGCCAGCGGAAGATTGGTGAACAGGCCCAGACCCAGGGCCAGACCGAAGAAGCCGACGGCGTGCCAGATCTTGCTCGGGCGCTGCTCTTCCTTGGGGAAGTCGGTGACGACGACGATGTCCTTGGACTGGGCGGTCTGCGCCAGATCGCGCCAGATGCTGTGCAGCACCAGGGTATCGCCCGCGCGCAGTTCCACCCCGCGCAAGTCTTCGCGAAACACCTGGTCGCCGCGGTTTACCGCCAGCACCGAGATGCCATAGGTCTTGCGCAGGCGCAGTTCGCCGATGCTCTTCTTGATCCAGCGCGAGTTGGGCGGTACCACCACCTCGGAAATGCCGGCGCGGGTCGGGTTGAACAGGTCGGCGAAATTGCGCAGCCGCGTCTGCACGTTGCAAAGCTGGGTATTGGCGAATTCGCCGATCGCCTCGCGCTTGCCCAATACGCCCAGCACGCTGCCGACCCAGATCATCTGGTCTCCGGGCGGTGCCAGGCGCGCCTCGTTGCCGGTCTTGAGCGCCAGGATCAGCGGCGCGCGATGCAGTTGTTCGACTTCGCCGATGCTCATGCCAACCAGCGGGCTGTCGGCGGTCACGGTCAATTCCGCCACTTCGCCGTCGATGCCGTAGGTTTCCGCGAAGTAGGTTTCGGTGCGCCCGGGTGTGACCTTCTGGCGGTCTTCCACATCCGGCAGCAGGCGGCGCGTGAACAGCGCCAGGAAGGCCAGTCCGGCCAGCAGCAGGGCAATGCCGATCGGCGTGATGGCGAACAGTTCGAACGGCTCGATGGTCTGCGCGCCGGGTGGCAGGTTGCGGTTGGCGCTGCTGATCAGGTCATTGAGCAGGATCAGCGGCGAGTTCGAGATCATCGTCGTGTTGGTGCCGCACAGGATGGCGCAGGCCATCGGCAGCAGCAGGCGCCTGAGCGGAATGCCGGTGCGCGCACTGACCCGGCTGACCACCGGCAGGAACAGCGCCGACAGCGCCTGGCTCTGGATCACCGAGGACAGGCTGCCGACCAGGGCATTGACGTAGAACGAGACGCGCGCCTCGACGCCGCCGGCCATGCGCAGGATGAAC
>JALOBC010000048.1 GCA_023228465.1 Dokdonella sp.
GCAGTCGCGACGCATCCATGTTTCGGCCAGCGGCACGGTGGAAGCGCGGCGCGATACCACGGGTTCGCCCGCCGGCTCCTGCAATTGAGGATACGCAGCATGCAACCGGTCAACAGAGCACGCGGCTTCACCCTGCTTGAAGTGCTGATCGCCATCCTGGTGTTCAGCATGGGCCTGCTCGGCGCGGCCAGCCTGATGGTGCTGTCCGTGCGCACCAATCACAGCGCCTACCTGCGCACGCAGGCTTCGTTCCTGGCCGAAGGCATGGCCGACCGCATCCGCACCAATCTCGGCTGGGCCGAAGACTACAACGGCGATTACGATTCCGGCACCGCCGGTGCCGGCACCTGTCCTTCCAATGTGTGTTCGCCGGCCGATCTGGTCACGCGCGACACCGAGATCTGGAGCCAGCAGCTGGTCGATTTCCTGCCTGCGGCAACGGCCTCGATCAACTGTGCGGGCAGCGGGGCATCGCCGGCCCATCGGGGTACCCAGCCCTTCAACGGCCTGTGCACGATCATCATCAACTGGACCGAGGCCGATCTTTCCCGGACGGCCGGCACGCCAGCCACCCAGACCTTCGCATGGGTATTCCAGCCATGAGGCCCTTTCATCGCATGAAATTCCAGACGCCAGGCGCGCCCGCCGCCAACCGGGGTTTCACCCTGCTGGAAGTCATGATCGCGCTGACGCTCGGCTTGCTGCTCAGTGCCGGCATCCTCACCGTCTTCAGCGGCACCAGCCGCACCAACAAGATCCAGGATGGCCTCGCCCGGCTGCAGGAAAACGGCCGCTTCGCCATCATGCGCATGACCCAGGATCTGCGCATGACCGGCGCCCAGTACTGCAGCAACAATACCGGCGCCAGCGCACCCGGCGCCGTGGTGCCGGTGCTGGCCGGGCGCGCGCCGATGGTGTACGCCAAGAACATCGCCCTGCCGGACAGCACCTTCAAGAGCATCGACGGCGCCGGCCTTCCCAGCGCCGACGATGCCACGGCCCCTTATGGCCTCAGTCCGCGCTGGTTCATGCAGGGCTACTCGTGCGGCGCTTCCACCTGCACACCCACGCTCTCCACAGCCACGGGCATCCCGGACATGGGCGTTGCCGCCGGCAAGCGGGTCAAGGGTTCGGATGTGCTGACCATCCGCTACCAGCGCGGCACCGGCTGGCCGCTCGCGATCGGCTCCTGCAGCGTGGCCGGCGCCAATCCCCTGGCCGCGGGCACAACCTTCAATCTCAATCCCCAGTCCGGTGACGATCCGATCGGCAACATGCAGCCGGGCCGGGCGTTGATTTCCGACTGCATCAATCCGACCGTCATCCCGATCAGCGGGGTGTCCGGAAACACCCTCACGGTGGGCGACATCCTGCCGGGTGCCACCGGCATCGTGTGCAGCGGCAGCCGGCTGCACGATGTGCGCCTGTTCAATTTCGACACCGATTTCGTCACCGTCAGCTATTACCTGGCGCTGCGCGAGGACGACAACCCCGATGCGCGCCGCAACAGCAGTGCCGCCAAGCGTCTCATCCCGGTGCTGATCCGGCGCGAGAACGGGGTGGAACAGGAACTGGTGCGCGGCGTGGATCAGCTCATGTTCCGCTATGCCGTGCAGGACGCCACCGGCAACACGCGCATCATGACCGCCAGCGAAGTGCAGGCGGGTACGGCGTGCCCGCCACCGCCGCCGGGCCTGAATGTGGAACCGGGTTGCCTGTGGCGCTCGGTACGCGCGATCGAACCGCACCTGCTGGTCAACACCGTGGATGACATCGCCTCGATGGACGCGAGCAGTCGCTCATACCGCTTCGATGGCACGCTCGTGACCAAGGGCGAGACCGACCTGCTGCCTTCGGGCCTGCAGGCCGGCAACCAGCCGCGGCGCGAATTCATTGCCTACATCTCCAATCACAGCGTGAACCTGTAGAGGCGCCACGATGAACCGTCCCGTCTGCATCCCGCCCAGCCGCCAGCGTGGCGCCGTGCTGTTCGTCGCGCTCATCTTCCTCATCCTGATCACGTTGCTGGCCCTCACCGCAACCGGCACCTCCATCCTGCAGGAGAAGATGACCGGCGGCATGCGCAACAGCCAGCTCGCCATGTTGGGCAGCCAGAGTGGCCTGCGCGGCGAGGAATCCCGGCTCTGGAACGTCACCTTCAATGTCGCCCAGGGCCAACCCTTCCCGCCCTGCGTGTCCAACGTCACGGGAAGCTGCCTGTACCGCCCGCTGGCCAGCGGCGCGCTGCTGGCCGCCGTACAGAACTTCCGCACCTCGCGTGGCTGGGTGCCGGCACTGGCCGGCATGGAGCCGTACGCGCATACGCTGACCGGCCTCACCGGCGACAGTGCAACGGCGTCGCTGGCAGCGCAGCCCATCACCCTGGTCGAGGACATGGGGCCGGATCTGCCGCCCGGCATCGGCCAGCAGTCCGGCGCGATCGACCCGGAAACCCAGACCGCCAACAACTTCTACCGCATCACCGCGCGCAGCCAGGGCGGCAGCGCCGCGGTGCAGCGTGTCACGGAAAGCGTGTTTTCTTCCGCCAACCTCACCAATACCGGCACCGAGCCCTGAGCGGGCAGGCCATCCGAGGAGCTAAGCCATGAACCGGATTCCCTCGTCCTTCCTGCTGTCCCTGGCGACGGCGGCCGTCTGCCTGGTCGCCGGGCTGCCGCAGGTGCAGGCGGCATCGCCCTCCGAAGGCACCATCGACCTGCTCACCACGCCGCCGGAGCTTACTGCCAAGGTGGCGCCGAACGTGGTCTTGACGTTCGACGATTCGGGCTCGATGACCTGGCGGCACATGCCCGACGAGCGCCCCTATTCCGGCGTGGGTTGGGGTGCGGGCAGCGGGCAGACCGAATCGAACAATGACAACTACCCGAGCGGGGCAGGGCCCTACCTGTGCGCCGGGATCATCGACCCGACCCTCGAGCCGGACCCGGCCAACCCGAGGACCTGGTCCATGAATGGCGTGTATTACAACCCGCGGGCCACGTACCGGCCCCCGATGAAGGCAGACGGCACCAGCTTCCCGAATTCTTCCTTTACTGCAGCCTGGGTCAACGGCATCAAGCACAATCGCCCGACCAACCAGCAAAGCTCCACCATCTACGATTTGTCCAAGGACACGACCAAACAGGGCCGGCGCTTCTGTGACAGCACTGCCGGTTGGTACCAGCTCAAGTCGGGGGTGACGCTGACGCTGGGCGCGGATGGCAAGCTCGACAGCGCGAGCCTGACGCGGCTCTATACACCGGGGAATTGGGAATGGGTCGACCTGCCCCTGGCGCAGAGGCAGAATTTCGCCAACTGGTATTCCTACTACCATACCCGCGTCCTGGCGGCGATCAGCGCGACCTCGCTCGCCTACGCGGATTTCGACGACAGCATCCATGTCGCCTGGCAGAATATCAATGCGAACACGAGTGACAATCCGTGGGTGTCAAATACCAATACGACGCTCGATGCGTTCGCCGGAACGACGCGCGATAATTTCTACGATTGGCTCCTGAACAGTCCTTCCACCGGAAGCACCCCCAATCAGGCCGCGGCCAAGCGGGTGGGTGAACTCTTCACCAGGGGCAAGGGTGTAAAAAGCAGCAAGAATCCGTACTGGGACGAGGAAACCCAGCGCGAGCTGTCCTGTCGCAAGAACTTCCACATCCAGATGACCGACGGCATGTGGAATGGATCGACCCAGACCGTCGCGCAGACCGATACCACGGCTGCGACGCTGCCGGATGGTCGGGACTACTCAGTTTCCGACCTGCAGACCAAGATCTTCTGGAACGAGGGCAGTGCTGCTCAGAAGACCATGGCGGATATCGCCTTTCACTATTGGGCCACCGATCTTCGGCCGGATTTCAAGGACAATGAACAGACCAGGCTGAAAGTTCGACCCTATCTTTCTGATCGGACCACTGGAATCACCGGGACGGCCCCATTGCAGCCGGGTGACAGCTGGCTGGACAACCAGGAAATCTACTGGAATCCGGCCAATGATCCAGCCACCTGGCCGCACCTGGTGCAGTACATGATCGGTTTCGGTGTGGATGGGACCATTCCGAAGACCGATGCCAACTATCTTGCGTTGCGGAAGGGCACCATACAGTGGCCTAAACTCGACGGCACGGGTGTCTACACCGACAACTCGAAAAAGATCGACGACATGTGGCACGCGGCGATCAACAGCCGCGGCGAGTTCTTCGCCGCCGCCAATCCGGACGAGCTGATCGATGCGATGCGCAAGATCATCGCCAGCGTGGTCGCCCAAAGCACGTCCTCCACGCCCGCGGCCGTGTCCCTGCCGATCCTGACCGGCGGCAACAGTGCCTACCAGGGCGGCTATGACACCACCGGCTGGCCGGGCAGCGTCAGGCGCTACCAGCTCGATGCGGCTGGCGTGCCGGCCACCGTGTTGTGGGACGCGGGCTGCCTGCTTACCGGCGGCACGTGTGCCGAGCCGGCAGGCATCAACCCGGCCCGCGATCCGAATGATCGTGTGATCGTCACTTCCGATGGCGCACCGGGTACCGGCCGGGCATTCAGGTGGACAAGCCTGACGGGCGCGCAGAAGAACGCGCTCAACCAGAAGCCCGGTGCGGCAGCCTGCGCCGGCTCCGGGCCGGAGTGCGACACCTATGGCAGTGATCGCCTGGATTATCTGCGCGGCAAGCGTGACCTGGAAGCGACCGGTGCGACGCCGCTGCTGCGCCAGCGTGTCTCCCTGCTCGGCGCCGTGGTCAATGGCGAACCCGCCTACGTGTCTTCGCCGCGTTCCGGATACCACGACATGTTCCCGACCGGTTCGCCGGAGGCGGACGCCGCGGCGCTGGATGAGGACGACAGCTACGCGGGCTATCAGAACGCCCAGCGCAAGCGCGATCCGATGGTCTATGTCGGCGCCAACGACGGCATGCTGCATGCGTTCGATGCGGCGACCGGCAAGGAGGCCTGGGCCTACATCCCGGACGTGCTGATCCGCAACGGCCGTCTTGCCAGCTCGACGCTGCGCGATGCCGGCCTGACGCCCGGCGCGGATGCCAAGCCGCGCGAGCGTGACGTGTTCATCAACGGCAAGTGGCGCACCATCCTGCTGGGATCGCTGCGCCTTGGCGGACGCGGCGTCTACGCACTGGACGTGACCATGCCCAAGCCGGCTGGCGAGACCAGTGCCGCCACCGCCGTCCCGCTGTGGGAGTTCAGCAGCGGCGAGACGCCGAGCGCGGACAGCGATCCGCCGTGTGCGCTCGGCTCGCGCACCTGCCCATCATTGGGCTACACCTATGATTCGGCGAACGTCGCGCGCATCAAGTACGGCAACAAGTGGGTGGCCCTGGTTTCCAGCGGCTACTTCCCCGCCAATGCCGACGCCGCGGCCAGGCCCGGCGACATCAGCGAGGCCGCTGCCAAGCGCACTTCGCTGCTGGTGATCGATCTGGAAACCGGCAAGCTGATCCGCGAGATCAAGACCAGCACGGCCCCGCAGCTCGGCGCCCTGGGCGGCACGTTCAAGACCTTTGGCCTCTCCACGCCCATGGTGTACGACGAGGGTGGCGACGAGGTGGATGACCTCGCCTATGCCGGGGATCTGGCCGGCAACCTGTGGCGCTTCGACCTGAGCAGCGACAAACCGGCCGACTGGACGGTGGATCTGATGTTCCGCAGCACCGGCAACGGCGGCGCCGCGAAGCAGGGCGACCAGCCCATCGTGTTCAACCCGACCGCACTGCGCGACCCGGTGACGCGCCGGCCGATCCTGGTGTTCGGCACCGGCAAGTACCTGGGCGAGGACGACCGTACCAGTGCAATTCCCGAACAGGCGTTCTATGGCATCCGTGATTACGGCACGGCTTCGACCGCCTACCCGATCATGGTGAACCAGCTCATCACGCAGACGCTCGGGCAGGATGCCGACAATACGCGCAAGGTCACCGACTACATCGCGCCGACCGGCACGCTACCGAGCGGCACCCCCGTGATGCGGGTGCCGACGGAGGTCAGCGGCAAGCCCGCGGTGGCTTCGGTCGTCGCACACGGCTGGCGCATGCCGCTCAAGATCACGACCGAAAAGGGTGAGCGCGCGCAACGCCGCGCCATCCCGCTGCCGAGTGCCAACGTCGCCCTGCTGTACGGCCTGATTCCCAAGAGCGACGACCCCTGCGATCCAGGCGCGCGCTACTCGATCATGGCGCTGGACGCGGCGACCGGCGCGGCGATCTATGGCGGCGGCGGCATGGGCACGGGCAAGGGCCTGGTGGGTGCGGTCATTGCCGCGCCGACGCCTCCGAGCGACCCCGTGAGCAAGCGCGGCGGTGGCGGTGGCGTGATCGTCGGCTTGCCCGCCGGTGTGCCGCCCGCGGTGAAGAAGGCGCTGGATGACATACTCAGTGCGGCCATTCCGCCCTGGCATCGGGGTGCCTGGCGCGAACTGCTCGACTGGTAGACTGGCCTTCGTCCGGCTCGCGGTGGATCGATCTGCCGCGAGCCAGCTTCCAAACTGGGGATCGTCATGCATCGCAATCGGAGCAAGGCTTTCACGCTGATCGAAATGATGATCGTCGTCGCCATCGTCGCGATCATCGCCGCCGTGGCCTATCCGAGCTACGCGAACTACGCCTTCCGCGCCCGGCGCGTGGATGGCCAGGAGTTCCTGATGCGCCTGGCCGCCGCGCAGGAGCGCTACTACACCAACCTCAACCAGTACGCGACGATGGCCCAGCTTGGCCTGGGCACGACATCCGAGAAGGGTCATTACACCGGGTCGGTCGCCCTCGCCAACAGCAACCAGACCTACACCCTGACGGCCACGGCGACCGGTGTGCAGGCGGCCGACAAGTGCGGCAATCTCACCCTCACCAACACCGGCGCCAAGGACCAGACCGGCGACGAGACCAACGGCAAGTGCTGGTGAGCATGCGCGCAGGCACCTGTCGCAGCGCCCTGGACCGTCGTGGCTGGGGAAGCATCGCGGCTGAAGCCGCTCGCACACCAGACCCCAGGTAGCAGCTTGGCTGTGGGAGGGACTTCGGTCCCGATGCCTTCCATCAAGTCGGCAGGGAAAGCATCGCGGCTGAAACCGCTCCCGCACCAGACCCCAGGTAGCAGCTTGGCTGTGGGAGGGACTTCAGTCCCGATGCCCTGGCGCATGAGTGGGACTTCAGTCCCGATGCCTTCCATCAAGTCGGCAGGGGAAGCATCGCGGCCGAAGCCGCTCGCACATTGGACCCCAGGTAGCAGCTTGGCTGTGGGAGGGACTTCAGTCCCGATGCCCTGACGCATGAGTGGGACTTCAGTCCCGATGCATTTTCGGGGTGACGGAACCGGTCGGACTGCGGCCGATGGTTGTCGCATCGGCCCCAACTCCTTATACTGCGCGCCCCGCCGGAGTAGCTCAGTTGGTAGAGCAACGCATTCGTAATGCGTGGGTCGGGGGTTCGACTCCTCTCTCCGGCACCACTTTTCTTCCGCCGTCTGCGGAAGGGAAGGGCGGTTAGCTCAGCGGTAGAGCACTGCCTTCACACGGCAGGGGTCGCAAGTTCGAACCTTGCACCGCCCACCAATGAAATCAAACAATTACGCCACCTACACGGTGGCGTTCTTGTGTCCGCCGCCTACAGATTGCCTGAAATGAGAGCTGCCCTCATGCAGGCGGCGCACACACAACCACACGCCTTGCCCATCCATGCACAGCACCTTGATGCGCTTGTCCGTGCGGTTGCGGAACACATACGCGCCGCCATCGCGGGCATCGCGATCGAGCAGGCTGCCGATCAGCACCACCAAGCGATCGATTCCGCAACGCAGGGTCTTCGCAACAGCGAACCCGGGCGCCGACTGGCCAGCTCGTCGGAAAGAATCTTGTTCGCCACCTCTAGGGCCTGGAGCTTTTCGGTGAGTCGCCGGTCAAGGCAGGACTCGTGCTACAACCGCCACAATCTGGCGACGTCTTGCTGATCAGTCGCAGCTTTCCCCGAGGCTTCAGCAGGTCGCACTTCCTGCGTGCCTCCGCCCCACGAAAGTGCAGGAGATCCTGGACGATCTGGGCGCACAAGGCATCGCGTCCTCCAGAAACAAGGATGAACCCCCTCTCTTCGCGTGCAGACGTTTTCATGGAGCCTCCTCGTTGATGCGCCGCTCCTTGTCAGGTCCGTTCTGCAGGAACGGAAGGAGCTTCAGGATCTTGTCGATGACATCGCCTCCCGGGTGCTCCAGGAGGCGCGGACGGTTCGTTTGCAGCCTCAAGCCGGCGAGTTCGCCCCGGGACACGTCGGCCAGCGTGCCCAACCGGTCGACCAGACCGAGTTCCAGACCCTGCCTCGCCGTCCATGCGCGTCCGGTCATCAGGACTTCGTCACTTGCCACCAACCTGTCGCCTCGACCGGCCCGCACCCGATCAAGGAAGGTGCGGGCGTAATCATCGATCCTCTCCTGGACCACGTCCAGCTCGTCGGGCGTCAGGCTACCCAGCTGCCCTACGCCGCCTTTCAGCGCCCCCGAGCGTACCCGCGTCGCCCTGATACCCCAGCGCTCTGCAGCCTCGCTGAAGTCGATCCATTGCTGGAAAGTCCCGATCGAGCCGACGCTCGCGAACCGCGCCGCCGTGATGGTGTCCGCATGGGCGGCGATCAGATAGGCCGCCGAATGGGCATTGCTCTCCACGACCGCATGGATGGGCTTGGCGGTCTTCTCCCTACACCGATCCAGGGCATCGGCCACCCGATCGGCCTCCGTGGGGCTCCCTCCACCGGAGCTGACCTCGAGTACCAGCGCCTTCACCCCTGAACTGGCGCACGCCCGATCGATCTGGGGAACGAGATTTGCCGCCGATGCCCACGCCGTAGTGCTCACCTCGCCGCTCACAGTGATCACGGCCACCCGATCGACCTGCGCGACGAACAGGTCCCGCAAGCCCGGCCACGCGACCCAACCGAAGGCGGCGATCGCCAAGGTCGCCAGGAAAGCGCGATAGCCCAAGCGCCAGAACCCGGTCTCCCGTTCGTTCTGGATCCTCACCTTCAGGTACTTGGCTTCCAGTCGGGCCAGCCGGTCCTGTCTGGACTCCGGACCAGGATCGTCCCGTCTGGATCGCACTCGCCGCCACCACCTGCCTGCGTGTTGCTGGATCTGACCTTCATCGGGCGCCATCGGACCGCCTCCTCGCTCTTCAGTGCACCTCTACATAGCAGAAGAATTGCGCCTGCAAAGTTGGGAACAAAACTGCACGTCGGCGAAGTCATAATGGACGAGGCGAGTAGAGTCGCTCATGAGCCGCTACGCTACGTTGGCAAGGACAACCATCCAAAGGAGGGGAGGCAATGATTTTCCCAGCGGCAAGATCGGGGGACTTTCCTATCGCTCGAGGCGGCTCCGTGTTGTCCCCCATCAAGTCACGCCGGAGGCCGGAACGGTGCCTTGCGCGAAGCGGCGGTTCTTGGCGCTTGCGTGACCGCCCCAGCGGTGACGCACCTTCGGTGTGCTAAATCGCCGCTTCACGCACGACGCGCGGATGCCGAGCGGCGATACGCAGAAGGGTCTGGGCGGCACCGCTTGGCCGGCGCCGGCCGGCTTCCCAGTCCTGCAAAGTGCGGACGGACACGCCCATGATGCTGGCAAACTCCGACTGCGACAGGCCGGTCCCGGCGCGCGCGGCAACTACGCTGGCGTGTGCGGCAGGGATGACTTCATCCTTCTCTACTGTGCCATCCCGGCGGGTCACCATTCGACGCATGCGGCCGTCGGCCAGCGGGCGGAACTCGGTCTTGCGCGCCCAGCGGCCGTGCTTGGCGTCGGCAATGGCTTCGTGCAACTCGGCATTGAGGTCGCGTCCCTTTTCCCACGTAATGCGCTGTTTGGCGGTCATCTTGGTCATGGTCTGAACTTCTCTTTCAACTCTCGCAGCAGTCCCGGTTCAACGTTCTCGCGCACGTTCTTGGCATACAGCAGCACCAGCGCGATCTGGCCCTGGGCGTTGCGCAGGAAGTAGATCACGCGGTAACCGCCGCGCTTGCCACGTCCTGGCGTTCGCCAGCGCAGCTTGCGGCAGCCGGCAGAGGCGGGAATCACATCACCGGCATCCGGATCGGCCAGCAGCGCAGCTTGCAATTGCGCGAACTCCGCATCGCCCATGCCGTACGCCTCTCGGGCTCGCGCGAAGGGCGCCAGCTCGATGAACTCGAACATGGGGCTATTATACGGCACTGCGTGACAACAGCAAGCGAGGTGTCACAACGCCAACGTGGCCAGCGCATCCCGCGCCACGTCCTGCCGCAGTTTGCCGTAGCAGCGTTGCATCATGGCAATGGAGGTGCCGGCAAGGCGGGCAACCGTCAGCGGATCGAGGCCGCCCGTGGTCAGGTCGGTGATAATGGAATGGCGCAAAGTGTAGGCCACTGTCCCTTGTGGCAGGCCGGCATCTTCCACGGCGGTGCGAACCGCGTCCTTCCACGTCGTGGGCGTCCACGACTCGCCATCCCAACGCGAAAACAACGGCGCATTGGGCAGTTTGCCGCGCGCTTGATCGGCGATCAGTCTTGCGACAGCAGGCGGCAACGGGATCGTACCCTGCCGTTTCTCGACATAGGCGCGGGCGTACCAGGTTTGCGCAGTCGCGGTCTCGGTGTTTGTCAACATGGTTGTCCGCTTTTTCGTGCCCCGAGACGGTCGTGATACCTGCCTTGCCACCCATGACCCGCCTCCAGAAATGGCAACGAACACGTCGTTGCCTACAGGTTGCCTAAAGTGTATGGGATGTCATGGTGGCTGTAAGCGGCTATATCATTGATTCTCAAGGCCCATGGCACCCGCTGACGCTCGATGCTTTTTCCTTCACACGGCAGGGGTCGCAAGTTCGAACCTTGCACCGCCCACCACACAGCAAAAGGGCCGCCCTGGGGCGGCCCTTTCTGCCTGGGCGCTTCAGACCGGCTGGTCCAGGTTCTGTTCCTTCAGCGCCTGGCGCACGCCCGGGTCGGCGCGCATTTGCCGTTCGAAGCGGGCGAGGTTGTCCAGGCCGGTCAGGTCCACTTTTGCGCCCCGGGTCCAGCGCAGCACGACGAACAGGTAGGGATCGGCGATGGAGCGCGCATCGGTCAGCCAGTCGCGCCCGGCCAGATGGGTGTCGAGACGCTCGAACAGGCTGCGCAGCACCTTGCGTGCGTGATCCTGGCTGCGCGCGATCATGGCCGGATCTTCCAGGTAGGCGGTGCTGCCGAACAGCGGCTTGTAGGCCGGATGCACGTCGGAATTGATCATCGCCAGCCAGCGGTTGACCTCCGCGCGCGAACGCGGACTGCCATCGCCGCCCAGGCCCGTTTCCGGATACTTGTCCGCCAGGTAGTTGAGGATGGCGGCGTTTTCGTTCAGCACCCAGCCGCCGTCGTCGAGGATCGGCACCTGGCCGTTCGGATTGAGCTTGCGCATCGCCGGCGTGGCAAGTTCGGCCTTGTCGATCAGCTTCAACTCGTAGGGCTTGCCGATCCACGCCAGCACGATGTTGGTGGCCAGGGCGCAGGAACCGGGGAAACTGTAGAGCTTCATGGTGTCTCCTTGACGGGGTAATGGCCGTCCTGATGTGTGTGCTCCGCGGCGCGGGTTCAAGCCATTCAGCGATCCACGTCCACCGCCGCCGGCTCGTTGCCGCCGGCATAAGGCGGCGCGCCGGGCCAGGGTGCGTGCAGGCGGATGTTCCAGCCGCGCTCGGCCAGGCCGCGGCGGGCGGCCAGGCTGGCGTCGCCGGCGATCAGCACGGTCTTGTGCACGACGCGGAATTCGGGGCGGTCGAGGAAGTCGCGCACCTCGGCGGTCCAGCTCAGGCGATCGACCGGCAGCGGCAGCAGCATTTCACCATCGATCGCGGCATAGGCGAGCCCGGCGCCGATCGGCCGCAGCTGGCCGCCCTTGGCCCGTTCGCCCGGCTGCGCCGCGAGCATGCGCAGGGCGTTGACGAGAAAGCGCGCTTCCAGCCGGGATGCGGCGGTCATGCCGAGCTCCAGCAATGCATCGCAGCCGCCTGCCGGCTGCAGCGTATCGAGTGCGTCGGCCAGGGCGGTCTGCAAGGTGGGTGAGAACGCACCCCGGCGCAGGAACTGGCGGATCAGGAACTCATCGCGGCACCAGGCCTGCAGGCGCTCGCCGTTGCGGTCGCGTAATTCTTCGGGCCCCAGCTTCCATACCAGGTCGTTGATCTGGCCGCCGGTGGACAGCACCTCGGCGCCCACGCCGCCGACCGTGCCGAGCGCGGTGCCGGCGCTGAAATTGCCACCGCTGCCCACCCAGGCGAGGCCGGAAAGGCGTTCCTGGATCAGCGGGTTGGTGGTGTAGGGATCGATGCCCAGGCGTTCGGCCAGCGCGCGCTTCACCTGGCCGTACTTGATGCGGCGCTTGATTTCGCGCGTGGCTTCCTTCTGGATCGGCTCGTACCAGGGATCCTCGTCGGGTTCCGCCGCCGGGCCGTCGCCGGCGCGCGCATCGGTCATCGGCCCGGCCGCATCCGGCCACGCATCCCCCGCGGTGCCCAGCTCGCGCGCAGTACGGTCGGCGAGCGACTGCGCCTGGCGCCCCACCTTGCCGACGCGTCCGGTGAAATAGCGCGCGACCCCGGCGGGGATGCCGAGCACCGTATCGACCGGGTTCAGCACG
The DNA here is from genome assembly GCA_023228465.1 of Dokdonella sp. Taxonomy (GTDB): domain Bacteria; phylum Pseudomonadota; class Gammaproteobacteria; order Xanthomonadales; family Rhodanobacteraceae; genus Dokdonella_A. The sequence continues at coordinate 12,646 of JALOBC010000048.1, forward strand.
ATCTGCGCCAGCGCACGCCCGGTGGCGGCCAGGCGGTCGCCGGCGGCCTGCAGGAAGGCTTCCGAGCGCGTCACCCGATCCAGCGCCTCCAGTGCCGGCAGTTCCGCCGTGCGTTCGTCAAGAATCTCCACGCTTTCGGCCTGGAGCGGGCCGAAGGACGTATCGAGCGTGAACCGGCCCATGTAGCCGCGCAGTTCCACGCGGCTGTCGACGCTGAACCCCGGCCCGGAAAGCAGGGCCGGACGCACCAGCGTGGCCGCCTCGACGACCGGTTCTTCCTCGGTCGCAAGCGATTCGTCAGGGGTGGCCGATACAGCGGGCGTGAACAGGAGGATAGCGGCGAGGCATGCCGCGCGATAGGCACATTGCATGCGCGGCATTCTATGCTGCCTGGGCTTGCGGGCGGTTGTGGGAGCGAGCGTGCTCGCGATGGTGGGGCGCCGCATGCCCGCGCTGCGCCCAGGATCGCCTGCACGCAGGCTCCCACTCGGTCTTGGTTGGGCGACAAGGGCGGATTCTGGCGCTGCTCAGGCGCCGGTTTGCTGAAGTACCCGCTGCATGACGAATTCGGGTGTCACCTCTTCGCCGGAGAGCAGCATGGCCAGCAGTTCGCCGCCGAGGACCTGCGGGGCGATCACCACATCCGGCTGCACCAGCTTCACGCGGCTGAGATGGCGCGCATCGTTGACCGCGGCGACGGTGCGCGCGCTGCCGGCGAGTTCTTTCACGGCGAGGATCACGAAGGCGTTCTCCGAATCGTCCGCGTGCATGGCCAATACCGCCTCGGCCTGGTGCGCGCCCGCTTCGCGCAGTACGGCAAGATCGCTGGGATCGCCGATGACCAGGTCGGTGCCGTGCGCTTCGGCACCATCGGGCGCTTCGCGCAGGATGCGCGTCACCGGACGGCCGCGGCGTTCCAGTTCGCGCCAGGTGTTGATCGCCAGCGGGGTGTTGCCGATCACCACGAAGTGCTTTTCCCGTTTCATGCGCGATCCTCCGCGATCGACGATGCGTTTGAGGCTGCGGCTCATCATCGGCGCGATGACCGCGGTGAGCGAGGTGGCGAACACCGCCACGCCGAGCACGATGATCGAAATGGTGAACAGCTTGGCTTCGGGCGTCTGCGGGGTGATGTCGCCGTAGCCCACCGTGCTCATGGTGACCATGGCGAAGTAGAGCGCACTGACCAGGTCGTCGATCACCGGGCGAAAGTCCGCGCCAATGTAGAGCGCACCGAAGGTGGCGTAGGTCAGCAGCATGGCGACCGAGGTCAGCGCGAACAGGCTGCCGGCGGCCATGCTGCTGCGGTCGAAGTGGCGCCAGGCGGCGACCAGGGCGACCAGCATGGTGATGAAGTAGGCCAGTAGTGCATGGCTGGCGCCGGCGAGGCTGATCGCTCCCGCCACGGCCAGCAGCAGCGCCATGACCCAGGCCAGGCGCGAACGCCACAACAGGCCCAGGGCCATCGTCAGCAGTCCGCCGCCGATCAGCAAGGGCGGCAGCAGGCGTGGGTCGAGGTGGGCGCCGAGACCCGCCATGCGCGCCAGCTCGGCCATCCAGTCGGCGCCCAGGTCAACCCGCAGCAGGGCCAGCGCGCCGAACCCCAGCAACAGGGCCAGCGGAACGTGCGGAAACCAGTACTGCCCTCCCAGCAGGTGGTGCAGGCGTTGCCACTGCGCGCGTGCGAACTGGAGCGGGGCAAGCTTCATGTCCGCAACCTAGCGGCATGCGCTGCCAGGTTGCAAGCGCGGCCGCGTGCGCAGCGACGCGAATCCCACCGCACCACACGGCACACGCTGCCAGGGCCGTGGCCTTCAGGCGCAGGGTGGGGAGCGTGAGGGCGTGCTGTCGATGCGCTCGGCAAGCCTGTCCGCCTGCACGGCTCCACGGTCGCCGGCCACGATCATCTCGGTGGTCGCCTGCGGATGGGCGGCACGCGGCCGCCCGAGCCGCAGGAACGGCCGTTCGATCCAGCGAAAGGACACCGCGGCGATGGCGCAGGAAAGACCGAGCACCACCGGCAGCATCCATGGCAGGCGGTAGCCGCCGATGGCATCGAACGCATGGGCCGCGTCGAGCCACTGCAACACCGGGAAATGCCACAGGTACAGGCCGAAGCTGATCAGGCCGAGCCAGCGCAGCGGCGGGACGTCGAACGCGAGGCGCCCGAGGCGGCTGCCGCAGGCGCAGGCGTAGAGGATCAGCGCCGTCGCCACGCCGGCCAGACCGTGCCAGACGAAGAGCAGCGGCGCGCCTTCCCAGAATGTGCCGATGGTGTAGTGGATGGCCCACAGCAGCGCCGCGAACAGCGCGACGCCGGTGAGTAGCAGCAGGTCGTTGCGCAGCGGCGTACCCAGCCGGCCGCTGGCTGCAGCCCGCGTGTAGGCATAGGCAGCCAGCATGCCGACGACGAACTGGTCGAGCCGGCCGGGCAACTGTTCCAGGGCGATGACGCGCAGCGGCACGGGCAGGTGCACGACCTGCGGCAGCATCAGGTGACGCCACAGCTGGGTGATCAGGATCGCCGCCAGTGCCAGCCACGCCCAGCGTCCCGGGCGCAGCCACAGGGCGAGCAGCGGCAGCAGCAGGTAGAAGCCGAATTCGATCGCGATGGTGTAGGTCACCGGATTGATCGGCATGACGCCGAACGCGCCGAAGTTGTTGAGCAGCAGCAGGTTGCCCAGCACCTGCGGGGCCGTGGGCAAGGTGCCGATGCCGAACAGCGCGGCGAGTGCGACCAGCACCACCAGCTGCGCATAGTAGGCCGGCATGATGCGCTGGATGCGGCGCAGCCAGTACTGGCGCAGCGAGGGGCGCGGTGCACCGGCCAGCTGGCGGCTGGCGTAGGGCAGCGTGAGCAGGAAGGCCGACAGGGTGAAGAAGATGTCCACACCGGCCCAGCCGCCGGAGAAGAGCGGCGTCAGGTCGAATGACCCGAGCGTCATCAGGCGCGGCGTGGCTTCCACCCAGACGTGATAGAGCAGCACCCAGAACGCGGCCAGGCCGCGCAGCCCGGTGAGCGCCGGCAGCTCGGCCGTGCGCGGGCGCGGCAGCGTGCCGGTGGCCATCGCGGTCGTGGTCAGCCGCCGGCGTGGGCGCCGTAACGGCGCAGGCGCTGGTAGCGGCGCTCGAGCAGATCGCCCGGGGCCAGCGCCTCGAGTTCGTCCAGCTGGTTCATCAGCACGGCCTTCAGGCGTACCGCCATGCCGCGCGGATTGCGGTGGGCACCGCCAAGGGGTTCGCGCACCACCTTGTCCACCAGGCCCAGCTCCTTGAGCCGCGGCGCGGTCATGCCCAGCGCCTCGGCCGCGTCCCGGGCGCGCTCGGCGGTCTTCCACAGGATCGATGCGCAGCCTTCCGGGGTGATGACCGAATAGGTGCTGTATTCCAGCATGTTGGTGACATCGCCGACGCCGATCGCCAGCGCGCCCCCCGAGCCGCCTTCGCCGATCACGGTGCACAGGATCGGCACGCGCAGGCCGGCCATTTCCAGCAGGTTGCGCGCGATCGCCTCGCTCTGCCCGCGTTCCTCCGCGCCTACACCGGGATAGGCGCCCGGGGTATCGATGAAGGTCAGGATCGGCAGGCCGAAGCGCTCGGCCATGTGCATCAGGCGCAATGCCTTGCGATAGCCTTCCGGGCGCGGCATGCCGAAGTTGCGGCGGATCTTGCCCTTGGTGTCGCGGCCCTTCTGGTGCCCGATCAGCATCACGCTGCGACCGTCGATGCGGGCCAGGCCGCCGACGATGGCCGCGTCGTCGGCGTAGGCGCGGTCGCCGGCCAGTTCGTGGAACTCATCGCACATCACGCCGACGTAGTCGAGCGTGTAGGGACGTGCCGGGTGGCGGGCCAGCTGCGCCACCTGCCAGGGCGTGAGGTTGCGGAAGATCTCGGCGGTGCGCGTCTTGAGCTTGCCGCGCAGCGTCGCGACCTCGTCCTCGATGTTGAGCGCGTGGCCGCTGCTTGCATTGCGCAGTTCCTGGATCTTGGCGTCCAGGTCGGCGATCGGCTGTTCGAAATCGAGAAAGCTGGGATTCATTCGCGCCAGGTCGGCAGGCAGTGGACAAAGGCGGAAATTATAGCTGCTCGGCCGGAGTGTGGCAGGAACGAGGCGGCAGATGTGGGCCGTCAGTCGAACACCAGGTCGGCTGCGACCACGCCGTCGAGCGTGCGCAGGTGCTCGGCCAGGCCGGGGTTGGCGCGCACCCGCCAGTCGGCGCCGAGTTCCAGGTCGGCGCGCGCGCCGGCGCTGGCGAGGCGGATGCGCACCGGCGTGGTGCCGCCGCGCCAGGCGTGCAGCGCCTGACGCAGGGTGTCGGCAAAACCCGCCTGCACGCCGTTCAGGCGCAGGTGCAGCGCCCGTGCGCGCTGTTCGCAGGCCGTGTCGAGGGTGGCGACCGACTGCACGCGCAACTGGTAGCCGCCGGAGAAGTCATCGACGGCCAGGCCGCCTTCGAAGACGAGAATGGCGTCACGCGTGATGAGCTCGCCGTAGTCGGCCCAGGTCTCGCGGTAGAACACCGCCTCGAAGCGGCCGCAATGGTCTTCCACGGTGACGAAGGCGCGGCTGTCGCCCTGCTTGCGGATGGCCACCACCTGGCCGGCCAGGGTGAAGGGCTGCAGGTCGGTGTAGCGGCTGCGCCGGTCGCCCGGGTCGGCCCGGGCCGGTGCCCGGAAATGGCGCTCGATGTCGCCGATGGTGCAGCTGGCGAGCCCGGCGATCACCTCGCGCCAGGCATCGGTCGGGTGGCCGGAGAGGTAATGGCCCAGGCGGTCGCGCTCGCCGGCAAGCACCTGGGCCAGCGGCCATTCGGGAACCGCCGGCGGCAGCTCGACCACGATCGGCGCGCCGGTGCTCGCGCCGAAGATGTCCACCTGGCCGCTCTGGCGGTCGTGCAGCGCCTGGTCGGCTGCGCGCACCGCTTCGGGCAGGTGGACCGTGAGCGTGGCGCGGTTGGCGGCCAGGGCATCCATCGAGCCGGACTGGATGAGGGCCTCGAATGCGCGCTTGTTGAGCTTCTGCGGATCGACCCGCAGGCACAGGTCGAGCAGGTCGCGGAACGGCCCGCCGCGCTGGCGCGCCTCGACGATGGCTTCCACCGCGCCGCGGCCGACACCCTTGACCGCGCCCAGGCCATAGCGCAGCGTGCGCTCGTCGATCGCCTCGAACATGAAGGCCGAGGCGTTGATGTCCGGCGGGCGCACCGTGAGCCCGAGCGCGCGTGCCTCGGCGAGGAAGTTCACCACCTTGTCGGTGTTGTCCATGTCACTGGAGAGCACGGCGGCCATGAACTCGGCCGGGTAGTGCGCCTTCAACCAGGCGGTCTGGTAGGACACCAGGGCATAGGCCGCGGCATGCGATTTGTTGAAGCCGTAGCCGGCGAATTTCTCCATCAGGTCGAAGATCGCGTCGGCCTTGGCTTCATCGAGACCCTGCGCCGCCGCGCCCTCGCGGAAGATGGCGCGGTGCCTGACCATCTCCTCGACCTTCTTCTTGCCCATCGCCCGGCGCAGCAGGTCGGCGCCGCCCAGCGTGTAGCCGCCGACGACCTGGGCCATCTGCATGACCTGTTCCTGGTAGACCATGATGCCGTAGGTCTCTTTCAGGACCGGCTCGATGCGCGGATCGGGGTATTCGATCGGCTCGCGGCCAAGCTTGCGCGCGCAGTAGCTCGGGATCAGGTCCATCGGCCCCGGCCGGTACAGCGAGACCAGCGCGATGATGTCCTCGAAGCAGTCCGGCCTGGCCTCCTTGAGCAGGCCCTGCATGCCGCGCGATTCGAGCTGGAACACGGCCACCGTGCGCGCTTCCTGCAGCAGCCGGAACACCGCCGGGTCATCCAGCGGGATCTGGCTGATGTCCAGCCGGCCCGGCGCGGTGTTCGGGGCCGGCGCGCTGGCGGCGGTGCCCGCCTCCGTTTGCGGCGCGCGCCGGCGATTCACCGCCTTGACCGCCCAGTCGATGATGGTCAGGGTGCGTAGGCCGAGAAAGTCGAACTTGACCAGGCCCACCGCCTCGACGTCGTCCTTGTCGAACTGGGTGACCATGCCCTCGGCGCCGTGCTCGGAAAACAGCGGGGCGAACTCGCTGAGCGGCGCGGGCGCGATGACCACGCCGCCGGCGTGCTTGCCGGCGTTGCGGGTCAGGTCCTCCAGCTTGAGGGCCAGGTCCACCAGCTCCTGCACCTCGCCATCGGATTCGTATTGCGCCTTGAAGTCGGCGACCACGCGATCGGGTTCGCGGCGCGACTTTTCCGAGCGCCCGAGCGCATCCTCCAGGGTCAGGTCGAGCGGCATGCGCGGCAGCAGCTTGGCGATCCTGTCCACCTGGCCGTAGGGCATGCTGAGTACGCGCCCCGCATCGCGCAGCACCGCCTTGGCGGCCATGGTGCCGTAGGTGATGATCTGGCTGACCCGGTCGCGCCCGTACTTGCGGCTGACGTACTCGATCACCTCGTCGCGCCGATCCATGCAGAAATCGATGTCGAAGTCCGGCATCGATACGCGTTCGGGGTTGAGGAAGCGTTCGAACAGCAGGCCGTAGCGCAGCGGATCGAGATCGGTGATGCCCAGCGCCCAGGCGACCAGCGAACCTGCGCCCGAACCGCGTCCGGGGCCGACCGGAATGTCGTTCTGCTTGGCCCAGTTGATGAAGTCCGCGACGATCAGGAAGTAGCCGGGGAAACCCATCTGCACGATGACGTCCACCTCGCGCTGCAGGCGCGCGAGGTAGTCTTCGCGGGTGAACCCCGCGGCCAGCGGATGGACGTCCAGGTGCCGCTCCAGCCCGGCTTCGGCCTGGCTGCGGATGAAATGCTCCAGCGTGTCGCCGCTCGGCACCGGGAAGGCCGGCAGGTGATAGGTGCCGAAGCCCAGTTCCAGATTGCAGCGCCGGGCCAGCTCCACGCTGTTTTCGAGCAGTTCCGGCAGATCGGCGAACAGCGCGGCCATTTCCGTCGGCGTCTTCAGGTACTGCTCGGCCGAGTAGCTGCGCGGACGCTTCGGGTCGGCCAGCACGCGTCCGGCATGGATGCAGACGCGCGCCTCATGCGCCTCGAAATCCTCGCGTGCCAGGAAGCGCACATCGTTCGTCGCCACCACCGGCAGATCCAGTCCCGCCGCCAGATCGAGTGCCTGGGCGAGGAAGACTTCCTCCTGCGGCCGCTGGGTGCGCATGACCTCGAGATAGAGGCGATCCGGGAAGCGTGCACGCCACCATTGGGCGCGTGCCTGGGCGGCTTCGTCGCGCCCGGCCAGCAGCAGGCGTCCGATCTCGCTGTGTTGCCCGGCGAGGGCAATGAGTCCCGCGCCTGACTCGGCAAACCAGTCCGGCTCGACCAGCACATGCTCGCCGTGGCGGTTCTCGGCATACGCACGGGTGAGCAGGCGCGAAAGATTGAGGTAGCCCGAGCGATCCTGGCACAGCACCGTCAACCGCTGCGGTTGGGCGCGATCGGCCGGGTCGGCAAGCCACAGATCGGCACCGGCGATGGGCTTGATGCCCGCCGCCTCGGCTGCCTTGTAGAACTTCACCAGGGCGAACAGGTTGGCCTGGTCGGTCATCGCCACCGCCGGCATGTCGGCCTGCGCGCAGGCGCGCACCAGATCCGCGATGCGGATGGTCGAATCGACCAGCGAATACTCGCTGTGCAGGTGCAGGTGGACGAAGCCGGATGGCATGGCGGACGCGGTGGGGGACCCTGCCGGGCGGGCGTGGGGCCGACCAGCGTAATCGCTGGAATCGGGAGCGGCAATCTTGACAGGCTGCGCGTGCCGCCCCGGGCACCGGCTCAGTGCGCCAGGGCGCGCAACGGGCCGAACGCGTAAGCCATCCATGACTCCAGCACCGCCGGCCGTGGGCAATCCATGAAGCGGCCTTTGCAGCGTTCACGCAGGCGGGTATTGGCCTCGAAGAAGGGGTCCTTGGGGAGTCCGGCGACGTCCAGGATCAGGCCGGCGAGGAAGGCGAGGTCCAGCCGCTGCGGCGCAGCCCGGGGCTCGCCGGGAAGGGTGCTGTCGATGCGTAGTAGGTGAGGTCGTGCGCCAAGGCGGGTTCCTTCACCCGTTCGCTGCCGGCCAGTTCCCGTTCGAGGCCGTCGAAGGAGGGGCGATGGTCGCCGAAATGCGCCAGCACCACGGGGCGAGCGCTGGCGAACAGGAAGGCGCGCAGCCGCTCGAGCGCTGCGGCCGATTGATGCAGCCGGTACAGGTAATTGCCCACGTTGCGGTTGGTGCGCTCGTCCTCGCGGGGAAGCAGCGGGCGGTTGTA
>JALOBC010000049.1 GCA_023228465.1 Dokdonella sp.
GGTCAAGGCCTACGACCTGCTCGATCGACTCAAGGACGAGCACAGCGGCGCCGCCCCGCCGACGGTCTATCGGGCCCTGGATTTCCTGCTCGAGAACCATTTCATCCACAAGCTGGAGTCGATCAATTCCTTCGTCGGTTGCCACCACCCCAGCGAGGCGCACCAGGTGCCCTTCCTGATCTGCGACGTATGCGCGGCGGCGATCGAACTGTGTGACGACCACGTGTCCAGCCTGCTCAATGCGCAGGCCCGCGAACGCGGCTTCCGGGCGCGTGCGCAGACGCTGGAAGTGCATGGCGTGTGCGCAAGCTGCACCAGTGATCGGGCCGCAGCCCGGACGCATGCTGCACACGCCTGAGGGGTCGCCGGTCGGCTGATCCCGGGGCATTCGCGCGTGCTGGCGGCGTGGCGCGGACTGCTACCATGCACGATCGCTTTCTGCCACGTAGCCGCCATGGCCGAGAACCCGTCGCCGGGACGCTTCCCCCTGTCACCGCGCCGCCGGTTGCTGTTGTTGCTGCTGTTCTCCCTGGTGCTGCTGGGGTCGGGCATCGGCCTGCGCGATCCCTGGCCATCGGATGAGCCGCGCTTCGCCCTGGTCGCGCAGCAGATGGTGACTTCGGGCGACTGGCTGTTCCCGCATCGTGGCAGCGAGCTGTATTCGGACAAGCCGCCGCTGATGTTCTGGCTGCAGGCGGCATCCTACGAGGTCGTGCGTGACTGGCGCGTCGCCTTCATGCTGCCTTCGCTCCTCAGCGGCCTGCTGGTACTCGTCCTGGTCTGGGATCTTGGCCGGCGCTGGTGGAATCCGCGCGTGGGCCTGTACGCCGCCGGGGCACTGCTGTTCACCTTCCAGTTCACCTTCCAGTTCAAGCGCGCGCAGATCGATCCGGTCGTCGTGGCCTGGATCACCCTGGCGAACTGGGGGCTGTTGCGACATTTCGTGCGTGGGCCGGACTGGCGCGCATTCTGGCTGGGCTGCGGCGCGGCCGGGCTGGGTGTCATCACCAAGGGGGTCGGCGTGATCGCCTTCCTCATGTTCGTGCCCTACCTGGCGTTGCGCTGGGGTGGCGGGGGGGATCTCACGCGTACCCAGGGCGCGAAGCTGCGCTGGCTCGCGGGCCTGGCCTGCTTCCTGCTGCCGATCGCCCTCTGGCTGGTGCCCATGCTGCTGGTGGCGCACGCGCGCGGCACGCCGGCCTACAGCGGCTACGTGCAGGACCTGCTGTTCCGCCAGACCGCCCAGCGCTACGCCGATTCCTGGAACCACGCACAGTCCTTCTGGTATTACCTGCCGATCGTGCTGTTCAGCTGGTTGCCGCTGTCGCTGGCCTATCCGGGGCTGGTGCCGCGCTGGTGGCGGGCGCTGCGCGCGCGCGATGCACGCATCGTGCTGCCGCTGGCCTGGGTGCTGCTGGTGATCGTGTTCTTCTCCCTCCCGCGCGGCAAGCGTGACGTCTACATCCTGCCGGCGTTGCCGATGCTGGCGCTGGCCAGCGCGCCGTATCTGGAGGAACTGACGCGCACCCTGTGGCTGCGCGCCAGCGCGTTCGTGCTGGCCGCGGCAAGCGGTGGCCTGCTGGTCGGGGTGGCGGCCAGCGCGCTGTTTGCCGGTGGCCGGCTGCAGCACGCGGCACAGCGGCTGCTGCCGCAGGCCGATGCGGTCGAATGGATGATCGTGCTGGCCATCGGTGGCGGCCTGCTGCTCGGTGCGCTGGTGTTTCGCGTGCGCCACGGCGTGCAAGGGCTGCTGGCTGGCCTGCTCGGCATGTGGCTGGTGTGGAGCTTCGCCGCCTGGCCGCTGATGAATGGCGAGCGATCGGCGCGCGATGTCATGCAGCGGGCCGGGCAGCTGGTCGGCCCGGAGGCCGAGATCGGCATGGTGGCGTGGAAGGAACAGAACCTGCTGATGGCCGATCGGCCGATGCGCGACTTCGGCTTCAAGAAGCCCTGGCCGGAACAGTTTGCCGCCGCCGTGCAGTGGCAGGCTGGCGACCCGGCGCACCGCTGGATCTTCGCGCTCGACCAGGCCATGGGCGAGTGTGTCGAGCGCGCCCGGGCCATCGAGGTCGGCCACGCCAACCGGCGCGACTGGTGGCTGTTCCGCGCGGATGCCGTGGTGCCGGGCTGCACGCCAGGCGGGGGTGAAGACGAAGGCGAGCCCTGAGGCGGCGTGGAAGTGGTGCCGGGTGCGGCTACACTCCAGGGTTTCCCTGCGGGAGCCGTCCAATGACCGAACCCATTGACCAGGGCGAAGCCGCGCTCGCCCCGCTCGTGCCACTCGAAGCCATCGAAGCGCGCGTTCTTGGCTGCCTGGTGGAGAAGGCGGCCATCACGCCGGAGGTCTATCCGCTGACCGAGAACGCCGTGCTTGCCGCCTGCAACCAGAAGACCAGCCGCGATCCGGTCATGCAACTGGAGGTCGGCGCCGTGGCCCGCGCGCTGCGGACGCTGGAGGGCAAGGGCCTGGTGCGGGTCGCGCCGGTATCCCAGCGCGCGCTGCGCTACGAGCATCGCTTCGACATCATCTACGGCACCACGGCGCGTCAGCGGGCGGTGCTCTGCGTGATGCTGCTGCGTGGCCCGCAGACCCTGGCGGAACTGCTCAGCCGCTGCGAGCGGCTGGCGTCCTTCCCCTCGCTGGAAGACGTGCGCGATACGCTCGAGCGGCTGGTGGCGCGCGAGCCGCCGCTGGCAGTCTGCCTCGGGCGAGCCGCAGGCCAGCGTGAAGATCGCTACATGCACCTGCTGGCAGGACCGGTGGACATCGAGGCCTGGTCGGCGACCCCGGCGCCGCCGGCCGCTGCCGGGCGGGCGGACCTGCTCGAGCGCGTCGAGCGGCTGGAAGGCGAGGTGCGCGAACTGCGCACCGAACTCGAAGCGCTGCGCTCGCAGCAGCACGCGACGCCTGGCGGGCCGTGATGGCGGTGCGTACGCAAGCTCGCGCTTGCACGGCGCTGGCGGCCGCCGCGCGGTGATCGGCGCCCGTCTGCGGCAGGCATCACGCTGTCCGGCATTGCTTTCGACCCATGCGCGGGCGGGTGGCCTGCGATCACACTGGTCGTATCGGCAAACGCAAGGGGAGAGCCAATGATCATCAAGCACGCGTGCCGGGCCTGCACATTCGCGCTCCTGCTGGTGCTGGCCCCGGCCCTGACGCAGGCGGCGCCCGGCCACGCCCGGGCGGCGCCGGATCTGGCCAGTGCCACCCGCGGCACCGAACATGTCGCCGGCTTCTTCGACCTGTATCGCGATGCGGCCGGCGCGCGCGTGCTGCTTGGCGTACGCGAGTTCGACGCGCCGTTCCTGTTCATCACTTCATTGCCGTGGGGGTTGGGCTCCAACGACATCGGCCTCGACCGCGGCCAGAGCGGCGAGGCGCGCCTGGTGGCGTTCCGGCGGGCCGGCGCACGCGTATTGCTGGTCGAGCGCAACACGAAGTTCCGCGCCGTATCCGGCAACCCCGATGAAGCACAAAGCGTGCGCGAGGCATTCCCCGAATCGGTGTTGTGGGCGGCCGACATCGTCGCCGAGGACGTGCACGGCGGCGTGCTGATCGACGTCACGCCCCTGCTCACCTCCGACCTGCATGGCATCGCGCGCCGGCTGGCCGCGGCCGAGCAGGGCGATTACGCCGTGGACGACAAGCGCAGCGTCGCGTTGCCGGCCCAGGCAAGGAGCTTTCCCGACAACACCGAACTGGAAGCCCTGCTCACCTTCAAGGGCCCGGGCAAGGCACGCCATGTGCGCGAGGTGGCGATGAACGCGCAGGGCATCAGCCTGCGCCAGCACCTGAGCCTGGTGCGCCTGCCACCGGCAGGCTATACGCCGCGCGCCTACCATCCGGCATCCGGTGGCCTCAGCGTCGGCTGGTACGACTATGCCCGGCCGCTGGCGGACAGCCTGGAAGTGCGCGTGCAGCCGCGTTTCCGCCTGGAGAAGACCGATCCGGCCGCGCCGCTCAGTGCGGTGAAGAAGCCGATCGTGTTCTACATCGACCGCGGCGCGCCCGAACCCGTGCGCTCGGCGCTGCTGGAAGGCGCCAACTGGTGGCGCAGCGCGTTCGAGAAGGCCGGTTTCAAGGATGCCTTCCGCGCCGAGCTCCTGCCGGCCGGCGCCGACCCCATGGATGTGCGCTACAACATCGTCAGCTGGGCGCACCGCTACACGCGCGGCTGGTCCTACGGCCAGCCGATCGTCGATCCGCGCACCGGCGAGATCATCAAAGGCGCGGTGACGCTGGGCTCGCAGCGGGTGCGCCAGGACATCCTGATCGCTGAGGCCCTGCTGGCGCCCTATGACAAGCCCGAAGCCGCGGCCCTCGAGGGCGAGGCCGAGGCGATGGCCCTGGCGCGGCTGCGCCAGCTGGCCGCCCACGAGGTCGGGCATGCACTCGGCTTTGCCCACAACTTTGCCGCCAGCCGCCATGGCAATGGCTCGGTGATGGACTACCCGCATCCCCTGCTGAAGCTGGGCAGCAACGGCAGGATCGACCTCGAACATGCCTACGGGGTGGGCCTGGGTCCGTGGGATGATTTCCTTGTCGCGTATGGCTATGGCCAGTTTGCCCCGGGCCAGGAGGCGGCGGCGCTGGCCAGGCTGCGCGCCGACATCGGCGCCGCCGGTTTCCATTACGTGACCGACCAGGACGCGCGCGACCCTGGCGACGCCGAACCCGATGGCCTGCTGTGGGACACGGGGCCGGACTCGCTGGCCAGCTTCGATGCCCTGCTGGATGCGCGCCGCGCGGCGCTGGCGGACTTTTCCCTTGGTGTGCTGCCGCCGGCGCGCCAGGTCGGCGAGCTCGAGGCGCGCCTGGTGCCGCTCTACCTGCTGCACCGCTACCAGACCGAAGCCGTCGCGCGCCTGCTCGGCGGCGCCAGCTACGCCTATGCCGAGGCTGCCGAGCGGCGTGCCGGCACGCGCGTGGTGGACGCCGCGACCCAGCGTGCCGCACTCGCGCGGCTGGTGGGCACGCTCGGGGCGCGTGAGCTTGCACTGCCGGCGCGGGTGCTGGACCTGGTCACGCCGCCCGCGGCGGATTACGCGCGCGACCGCGAGTACTTCGCCACGGCGATGGGGCCGCTGTTCGATCCGCTCGCCGCGGCGGAAGCGGCCGCGGCGCAGACGACGCAATTCCTGTTCGCACCGGCGCGCCTGAACCGCCTCGCCTGGCAGCATGCGCGGGATGCCGATCAACCTGGCATCGAGGCACTACTCGATGCGGTGTTCCGCGGCACCTGGCAGGCCGACCCCGACCCGGCCACGGCGCCCGCGGCGAGGGCCGTGCAGATGGCGGCGAACTGGGTGGTCCTCGAGGCCCTGCTGCACACGCTGCAGGGCGGCCAGCTGCATGCCCAGGTGGATGCCGAGGTCCGTGTCGCGCTGACGCGCTGGCAGCGCTGGCTGCAACGCCACGCCGAGCGTGGCGCGGACATGGCGAGCCGGGGCCTGGCTGCCGATCGCATCGGGCGCTTCCTTGCCGATCCCGCGTCCGTGACCCTGCGTCCGCTGCCCAAGGTGCCGCCGGGCGCGCCGATCTGAGCGCGGCCGGGTCGCGCTTTCGCCCTGGCAGCGGACGACCATGCAGCCCGGGGGCAGGCCGCCGCCGGGCGAGGCGCCGCGTGGCTCAGCCCTGCAGCTGCGACATCACGATCAGGATGCAGACACCGACGATCAGTGCGAGGATCACCAGCTTCACGCGCTTCGAGGTGCGCTGCTGGCCGCGCATGTCACCCGCCTGGCGCGAAGCGGCCAGTTCCTCGGCAAAGCGGGTCGCCGGTTCGATGCCGGCCTCGCGCAGCAGGCGCCGCGCCTGGGTCAGGTTCTCGGCGCGCACGATCGACACCCTGGGCCAGCTGCCGCGATCGCTGGGCCGCGAATAGCTGAAGCGCTTCCAGTCCGCGCCCCGGTAGCCGCGCGGGTTCTGTACCGAAGTCTCGATGCCGTGCGCGGCCATCAGGTCGACGACCCGCTGCACGTTCTCCATTCGCGGTGAGGAGTAGATTTCACGCATGAGGGTAGTCTAGTCCTCGCCACGCAGGCGGATGAGCCCTTCCTGGGCAGTCGAGGCGACCAGGCGGCCGTCCTCGCTGTAGATGGCGCCGCGCGCCAGGCCGCGGGCGCCCTGGGCGCTCGGGCTGTCGCAGGAATAGAGCAGCCATTCATCGACCCGGAACGGGCGGTGGAACCACAGCGCATGATCCAGGCTCGCAACCTGCACGTGCTGCTGCAGGAACGAGATGCCATGCGGGAACATGGTGGTGCCGATCAGGTGGAAATCCGAGGAATAGGCCAGCAGCACCCGGTGCAGCGCGGGTGGGTCGGATATGCGCTGGGTGAGGCGGAACCAGACCTGCTGGAAGGGCGGACGCTTGGGCGGATCGAGTTCGTCGCGCGGATAGACAGGGCGGAACTCGAACGGACCCGAACGGCCGAACCAGCGCTGCAGCTTCGGCGACAGGCTGGCCAGCTTCTCCGGCGGCAGCGTGGCGGCCGGCTCCAGGTCTGCCGGTGCCGGCACGCTGGGCATCGGCAACTGGTGCTCCACGCCTGCTTCGGCGATCTGGAACGAGGCGGAAAAGTTGAAGATCGGCTGGCCATGCTGGATGGCCGTCACCCGCCGCATGGAGAAGCTGCCGCCGTCACGCGTGCGCTCCACGTTGTAGATGATCGGCTTCTCGATGTCGCCGGCGCGCAGGAAATAGGCGTGCAGGGAATGCGCGGCGCGGTCTTCGGCGACGGTCTGCTGGGCAGCCGACAGGGCCTGGCCAAGCACCTGGCCGCCAAACACGTAGCGCGTGCCGATGTCGCGGCTTTCACCGCGGAACAGGTTGTCTTCCAGGCGCTCCAGGCGCAGCAGGCTGAGCAGTTCGTCTGCAGGTGTGGTGGTCATGGCAAGGCCGGTGCAAAGGCCCGCATTATAGGCGGGCCGGCGGCGTTGCCGGTCAAGCGGTCAGGCGCGCCAGTCCGCAGTGCGCCAGCACCTCGACCCAGGGGAACAGCGGACCGGGATCGCGGCGGCGTGGCAGCAGGATGGCCGGGTCGTCGCTGGCGGGCTCCTCGCGCCGGTCCAGGTCTTCGTGTCCGGCGATCCAGCGCAGCTTCGGCAGCACCCCGCGCAGGTGCGCCAGCAGGTCGAGCACGGCGCTGATCTGGGCCGCGGGATAGGCCTCGGTGAAGTCCTGGTGGCGGCTGTCGGTCCAGTGCGGATAGCGGCCCAGGTTGACCAGTTCGATGCCGATCGAACGGGGGTTGTAACCGAAGGTATGGTGGGCGATGCGTTCGGCGCCGACGTAGCGCGTGACCGACCCGTCGCGATCGATGTAGAAGTGTCCGCTGTTGCCGGTCTGGCTGACCTGATGTTGGATGCGCTCGCCGAACGCGCGCGCCGTGGCCAGGTCCGGCAGTTCCGTGCAGTGGATGACGACCAGGTCGATGCGTTCCGGCGCCCGGGTGGCGAGGCGTTCGACATAGGGCAGGGGTGCGTCGGCAATGTGCATGGCAGGAATTGGGGGTAGGGATTCGGGAAAGCATATGCCGTAGGATCGCGTCGGCGAGCTTTCGCCGTGGCAGCATGCCACGCTCTCGCCCCGGCGCCTGGCGCCGCTTCCGATCCGCGATTGCAGGTTCCGCCCATCGATGAACACCGTCATCCTCTCCCACGGCCTCGAAAGCGGGCCCCGGGCGACCAAGGTCAGCGCCATGGCCGAGGTCGCCGACTCGCTTGGCTGGGCCAGCGTGCGCCCCGACTACCGCCAGATCGACGGTGGCCGCGACCTGGCTGCGATCCAGGCGCGCATCGCCATGGCGCTGGCGCATGCGCCGGCGCGTGGCCGCGTGGTGTTCGCCGGTTCGAGCATGGGCGCCTATGTATCGGGCCTCGCTTCGCTCGAGCGGACCTGCGCAGGGCTGTTCCTGCTGGCCCTGCCGGTGGCGATCCCGGGCTATGCGCGGCCCTTCCAGGCGGCGCCCGTGCCGACGGTGCTGGTGCACGGCTGGCGCGATGAAATCTGCCCGGTGGAGGCCACCATCGATTTCGCGCGTGAGCGCCGCGCGACCCTGCACGTGGTCGATGACGATCATCGCCTTGGCGCGCATGTAGCCTATTGTGCAACCGAATTCGGCCGCTTCCTGCAGGCGCTTGGCTGAAATGCAGGACTTCTTTGCCAGTTGTCCCAAGGGGCTGGAACTGCTGCTGCGCGACGAACTCGTGGCGCTGGGTGCGCAGGATCCGCGTGAAGCGCTGGCCGGCGTGCATTTCAGCGGCCCGCTGGAACTGGCCTATCGCGCCTGCCTGTGGTCGCGCCTGGCCAGCCGGGTGCTGCTGCGCCTGGCCGAATTCGCTGCGCCGGATGCCGACGCCCTGTACGCGGGCGTCGACGGCGTGGACTGGTCCGTGCATCTGGCGCCCGGCGCCACCCTGGCGATCGATGCGGTAGGCAGCAGCGCGGGCCTGAGCCACAGTGGCTTCATTGCCTTGCGCGCCAAGGACGCGGTGGTGGATCAGTTGCGCGTGCGCCATGGCTGGCGTCCGGACATCGATCCCGAACGGCCCTCGGTGCGCCTCAACCTGCGCCTGCATCGCGGGCGCGCCACGCTGTCGCTGGACCTTGCCGGCGTGCCGCTGCATCGGCGCGGCTGGCGCCAGGAGCAGGGCGAGGCGCCGTTGAAGGAGAACCTCGCCGCGGCAATGCTGCTGCGTGCCGGCTGGCCCGCCGTGTTCGCGGCCGGCGGCGCGCTGGTCGATCCGATGTGCGGCGCCGGCACGCTGTTGATCGAGGGTGCGTGGATGGCCGCCGACGTGGCCCCGGGCCTGCAGCGGGACTACTTCGGCTTGCTCGGCTGGCGCGGACACGATGGCGCGCTGTGGGAACGCCTGCTTGAGGAGGCGCGCGAGCGTGCCGAGCGCGGCCTGCGTGCCCTGCCACGCCGGTTCTTTGGCCAGGACGTCGATCCGGGCGTGCTCCAGGCAGCCAGGCGCAACGCCCAGGCGGCGGGCGTGGAAGGCTTCGTGCAACTGGCGCGGCAGGCCGCCGAACACCTCGAAGCGCCGTCCGGCCTCGATGCCCCCGGGCTGGTGATCTGCAATCCGCCCTATGGCGAGCGCCTCGGCGAGCGCGCCAGCCTGGGCGTGCTGTACCGGTCACTCGGCGATCGATTGCGCGCCGGGTTTCCAAACTGGCGCGCGGCGATCATCGTTGCCGAAGATGCGCTGGGCCATGCGCTGGGCCTGCGCGCAGATCGACGCTATACGCTGTTCAATGGCGCGCTGGAATGTCGCCTGCTGATCTTCGACCCGATTGCTCCGCCCGCGCGCGAGCGCATCGAACGCCCCCTGTCCGCGGGTGGCCAGGCGGTCGCCAATCGCCTGGCCAAGAACCTGCGCCACCTGCGCAGGCGCCTGGCGCGGGAAGGCATCGGCTGTTACCGAATCTACGACGCCGACCTGCCGGAATACGCCGCGGCCATCGACGTGTATACGGCCATCGGGCGCGATGAGGGCACCCACCTGGACGCCAGCGAAGCGCAGGTCTGGCTGCACCTGCAGGAATACGCACCGCCGCGGGAGATTCCCGAGCACGTCGCGCGCGAGCGCCTGGGCGAACTGGTGCGCGCCGCGATGCAGGTCTTCGAGCTGCCGCGCGCGCGCATCGCCATCAAGACGCGCCGGCGCGGCAAGGGCGGGTCGAAATACGGCCGTTTCGACCAGCGCAACGAGTTCCTCGTGGTCGAGGAAGGCGGCCTGCGCCTGCGCGTGAACCTGTTCGACTACCTGGATACCGGCCTGTTCCTCGACCACCGGCCGCTGCGCGCGCGCATCGGCCAGCTGGCACGTGGCCAGCGTTTCCTGAACCTGTTCGCCTATACCGGCACCGCCAGCGTGCATGCCGCGGCCGGCGGTGCGCTGACCACCACCAGCGTGGACCTGTCCGCGACCTACCTGGAATGGGCGGCGCGCAACTTCGGCCTGAATGACATCGGCGGCCCCGCGCACCAGCTCGTCCAGGCCGACGTGCTGGAATGGCTGCGCCACGACCGCGGCCAGTACGATCTGATCTTTGTCGATCCGCCGAGCTTCTCCAACTCCAAGCGGGCCGAGGATTTCGACGTGCAACGCGACCATGCCGAGCTGTTGCGCCTGTGTGGTACGCGGCTCGCGCGCGGCGGCCTGATCCTGTTCTCCAACAACCTGCGGCGCTTCACGCCGGATGTGGCGGGGCTCGCCGGCTTGCACCTCAACGACATCACTGCGGCGACCGTGCCGTTTGATTTCGCCCGCGCCACGCATGTCCACCACGCGTTCGAACTGCGCCCCGGGTGATTGCAAACGACTGCAAAGTATTGGTTTTCAGGGGAAATGTCAGTCACCGTTCAGCCTCTTCCGGTGACGATGGGAGCGCATCGGTGAAGGAGGTTCCGTCCATGCGCAAGCCCATCCGTTTCCTGGTCATCGGCCTGTTTCTCGTGGCCGGCTGCGCGCTTGCGCCCAGCGCCTTCGCCGGTGGCCGCGTCAGCATCGGCATCAGCGTGCCGGGCTTCAGCCTGGGCTGGTCCGATTGCCACCATTGTGGTTGGGGCGGCGGCGGGTACTGGGGCGGCGGCGGGTACTGGTCCGGCGGGGTTTCCTACTGGGGCGGCACGCCGGCGTACTACGGCGGCTATGCTGGCGGCTGGGGGCCGAGCTATGGCTATGGCTACGGCGCGGGCTATCCCGCCTACCGCGGCTATTACGGCGTGAGCTGGCGCGCGCCCGTGCGCTACTACCGCGCGCCGCCAGCCGTGGTCTACTACGGTTACTACGCCCAGCCGGCCTACCCGCGGGTGCAGGAGCGCACGCGCTACTACGGGGATGCCGGCAGCTACCACGACGCGAGCTACCGTAGCCGCAGCGGCTACTACGATCGCGACGCCTACTACGGGCGCTAGTCTTCCCCGCCGGTTGCGGCGGCCGGGTCCGCCGCCGCGGGCGGTGCGGGGTCCGCCAACCCGGTGAGCCTGTCGCTGCCCGGGCGCCCCGTTCAGCGTTTGCGTTCCATGTTGCACCCGTACTTGGCGGGCGGCATGGCGGCTGTATGATGCGCCTTTCGGGCCCGCGGCAAGCACGCATGAATGAAGTCTCGGGGCGGAATGGCGTGCTTGCGGGCGACATGCCGGCCGCATGGACGTTCTTCCGTCAGTGGTTGAAGAACCCGCTTGCGATGGCCTCGCTGTCGCCATCCGGCCGCCAGCTCACGCAGGCGATGATCGCCCAGCTGCCGGCGCGCGCACAGCGCGTGGTCGAGTTGGGCGCCGGCACCGGAGTGTTCACCCAGGCCTTGGTCGAATATGGCATCGCGCCGCGCGATCTGCTCGTCGTCGAGCTCAACGATGAGTTGCACCGTCTGCTGCAGCGCCGTTTTCCTGGCGTGAGCATCGCCCATGGCGATGCGTGCAACCTGCTCGAGATCATGCAGCGCAGCGGATTCGCCCATCCGGCCTGCGTGGACGCGGTGGTCAGCGGGCTGGGCTTCCTGGCCATGCCGCGCGGTGTCCAGCGCGCCATCCTCGAGCAGGTATTTGCCGCGCTGGTGCCGGGCCGGCCGCTGATCCAGTTCACCTACGGCCCGAAGAATCCGCTGCCGCGTGAATTGCTGGATGACCTCGGGCTGGGCGTGCGCCGCGCGGGCCTGGCCTGGCGCAACGTGCCGCCAGCGGTGGTTTACGTCTACACGCGCAGCCGTTCGCGACCCCTGCCTGGCGCAGCGCGTGCCAACGCCGCCTGAGTGGCGGCGCGGCCCTGGCCGGCGATCACCGGCTGCTCGCGTTATCATTGCCGTTCCATTCACGCCAGCGCGAGGAAACCGTGGGCGACGCATCGAACCCCGATTGGACATCCCAGTGGCAGGCCGCGGCGCGGCCATGGCTGGATGCATGGAAGGATTTCGCCCAGGGCGCCGCAGCGCCCGCCGCGCCGGCCAGGCCGGAGGGCTTCGAGCAGTGGGCGCGCCTGTTCACCGGCGCTGGCCCGCAAGGCGAAACCATCGAACGCATGGTTGACGCCGCGAAGAACCAGGCGGCCTTCATGCAGTCGATGCTGGGTGCGCTGTCAGCGGCGCCCGGCGGCGGCACGAACTGGGCCGAGGCCCTGCGCGGCAGTCTGGCCAAGCCCGCGATGTTCGATCATCCGATGGCCCAGGTCTGGCGTGATGGCGGCGAGCAGGCGCGACAGTTCCTCGCCCGCTTCATGCGCGTGCCGGACATGCCGGCGACGCCGGCGGCCGCCACCGACGCCTGGGGCGCGATGTTCGACCTGCCGGCCTTCGGGCCCATGCGCGAGCATCAGGAGCGCTATCAGCGCAGCGGCCGCGCCTGGCTCGAATATCGCAAGCAGCTGGATCGCTACAACAAGCTGATGCTGGATGCCGCGCAGCGCGGCTTCGCGCATTTCGAGCGCAAGCTGGCCGATCGCGAACAGCCGGGGCGCCAGATCGAATCGCTGCGCGCGCTGTATGACCTTTGGGTCGATGCCGCCGAGGAGGGCTACGCCGAGGTGGCCCTTTCGCCGGAGTTCCGCGCAGCCTACGGCGACCTGGTGAACGCGCAGATGCGGGTGCGTGCGCAGATGCAGGGCGAGGTCGAGCGCATGTCGCGCGAGTTGGGCATGCCCACGCGCAGCGAGGTGAACAGCATCGGCCAGCGCCTGCAGGCGCTGCGCCGCGAAGTGCGCGCGGACGGCACGGCTGCGCAACTTGCCGGTGAAGTGGCGGCCCTGCGCCGGCAGGTCGCCGATCTCAAGGCCGCGCAAGCCGCCGCATCACGCGCGACGGTGACCCAGGCGCAGCGCGCGGATGACGAAGCCGATGCGGCGCAGGAAACCGTGCTGCGCAAGGAGGCCAGTCCGCGCAAGCGTCCTTCGCCGGCGCGGGCCGAACGCAAGCCTGCGGCGAAGACGGCCCGGCGTGACGCGCCTGCGAGTGCTGCGGGCGATTTCGCCTCGCGCATCGGCAAGTACGCCGAGAGCTCACTGGGCGCGAGCCGCAGCAAGCCGGCGAAGAAGGCCGCTGCGACCAAGGGCACGGCCGCTGCCAAGGGCAAGGCCGCTGCCAGGGGCAAAGCCGCTGTGACCAAGGGCAAGGCCGCGCCCGGGAAGCGCGCCAGTCGCCGTACCGACAAGGGGAATGCATGATGGATGCGCTGCGCATCGAGCCGGCCAAGGCTTTCGAGGAAATGATGACGACCCAGCGCAAGCTCGCCGCGGCGCTGGATACCCTGCGCCAGGTCGAGGACGTGGATTTCGGCGTGACCGCCAAGGACGCGATCTACCGCGAGGACAAGCTGGTCGTGTACCGCTTCCGCGGCGAGAAGAAGCCCACCGCGCGCGTGCCGATCCTGATCGTCTATGCGCTGGTCAACCGCCCCTACATGGTGGACCTGCAGGATGACCGCTCGCTGGTGAAGAACCTGCTCGCGCGTGGCGAGGATGTCTACCTCATCGACTGGGGCTATCCCGATGGCGCGGACCGCTGGCTGACCCTGGACGACTACATCAACGGCTACATCGACCGTTCGGTGGACGCGGTCGCGCGCCACTGTGGGGTGGACAGGATCAACCTGCTCGGCATCTGTCAGGGTGGCGCATTCTCGCTCTGCTACGCGGCCACGCACGGCGAAAAGCTGAAGAACCTCATCACCATGGTCACGCCGGTCGATTTCCATACGCCCGAGAACATGCTCTCGCACTGGGTGCAGGACATGGACGTGGACCTGTTCGTCGATACGCTGGGCAACGTGCCGGCTGACCTGATGAACCAGGGCTACCTGATGCTCAAGCCGGTGCGCCTCAACCAGCAGAAGTACATCGGCCTGGTGGACATCCTCGACGACAAGGCGGAACTGGAAAACTTCCTGCGCATGGAGAAGTGGATCTTCGATTCACCCGACCAGGCCGGCGAAGCGTTCCGCCAGTTCATCAAGGACTTCTACCAGGGCAACAAGCTGGTCAACGGCGGCCTGAAGATCGGTCCGAACGAAGTGCACCTGGGCGACATCGACATGCCGGTGCTGAACATCTTCGCCGAACAGGATCATCTCGTACCGCCGTCCGCCTCCCGTGTACTCGGCGAGCACGTTGGCACCGATGACTACACTGCCGTCGCCTTCCGCGGTGGCCACATCGGCATCTATGTCTCCGGCCGCGCCCAGCGTGAAGTGCCGAGCGCCATCCACGACTGGCTGGCGGCGCGCAGCTGATCATCCGCGGGGCCCACCAGGCAGGATGCCGGCGGTGCGCCCCGCGATCTTCGTCCCCGGCATGGGCCCGACCCGCCTGCAGCGCGTGCGCTGCGGCACATGCAGCCCCCAGGCAGTTGGCCATGAATGAAGTGCTCTTCACCGCGTTCGGCGTGACCTTCACGCCGTGGAAACTGATCGGCCTGATCGGCGCACTGATGTTTGCCTCGCGCTGGTTCGTCCAGCTTTGGGCGACCGGACGCAACCGGCGCGTGACGCTGCCGATGATGTTCTGGTATCTCTCCATCGTCGGCAGCGTCATGACCCTGTGCTATTTCATCTGGGGCAAGAACGATTCGGTCGGCATCCTGCAAAACGCGTTCCCGATGTTCGTCGCGCTGTACAACGTCTACGTGCACCTGCGCCACGAACGCGGCGGGCCGCCGCCCGCCTTGCAAGCCGGCGACAACTGACCGCGCGCCAGGCCTTCAGATCCAGCGCCGCACGCGCCTGCGGTAGCTGGCATAGGTCGCGCCGAACCTGGCCTGGAGCGCGCGTTCCTCGGGCAGGATCTGAAAACGGGTCAGGAAGAACACGAACCCGGGCACCAGCATCAGGGCGCCCAGGTTGCCCAGATACAGCGCCCAGCCGGTCAGGCCCAGCGCCAGGCCGAGGTACATCGGATTGCGCGTCACGCGGTAGATGCCGCCGGTCACCAGGACGGAAGCCGCGCCAGGCGTCATCGGGTTGGCCGTGGTACGCGCGCGGCGGAATGCGGCGATACCGGCCAGCATGCACCCCAGGCCACCGATAACCGGGATGAGCGCCGCCCATGCGGGCAGGGCCGGCACGGCCAGCGCCGGCAGCCAGTGCGCCGCCAGCCACATCGCCAGGGCGGCGGCGAGGACGATGAGGACCGGAGGCAGACGCAATTCCAGGCGTTGCATCATGCGCCCGTGCCGTGGTTGCGTTCGACTCGCGCGATTCGGATGCGATAGCCCGCGTACCACAGCTCGCGCCCCAGCGCCTGCGCGACCTGGTGCTCGGCATTGCGCTTCCAGGCCGCGATCGCTTCTTCGCTGGCCCAGTAGGACACCGTGATGCCGTCGCCGTCGGCCGCACGAACGCTCTCGGCGCCCAGGTAGCCCGGCTGTTCGGCGGCAAGTTCGGCCATGCGCTCGGCCATGGCGCCATAGCCGCGATCGCCGTCGCTGCGTTGCGAACTGAAGATGACCGCGTAGTAGGGTGGGTCGGGTGTATTGGCGAACACGTCAAACCCCTGGCTGGCCGGACCGCCGCGCCGGCTTCAGATCGGATCGTAGTGCAGAAGCCGGGTTGCGCGTCGGCCAGGCATTCGGCGCCCCGACAGCGTGCCGCAAGCGCGGGCCAGCACGCGGCCTTCAGTCCGGATCATAGTCGAGGTTGGCCGACAGCCAGCGTTCGGTTTCGGCGATCGTCCAGCCCTTGCGCCTGGCGTAATCCTCGACCTGGTCCCGGGTGATCTTGCCGACGACGAAATACTGGCTGTTCGGATGGCTGAAGTACCAGCCCGAAACCGCCGCGGCCGGGTACATGGAAAAGCCTTCGGTGAGTTCGACGCCGGCGTTGCGGGTGGCGTCGAGCAGGCGGAACAGGGTGGTCTTCTCGGTGTGGTCGGGGCAGGCCGGGTAACCGGGCGCGGGACGGATGCCCCGATAGCGTTCGGCGATCAGCGCCTCGTTGTCGAGTTCCTCGTCGGGCGCATAACCCCACAGTTCGGTACGCACCTTGCGGTGCATGTACTCGGCCAGGGCTTCGGCGAGGCGATCGGCCAGGGCCTTGAGGATGATGGCGGAATAGTCGTCGTGGTCGCGCTGGAATCGCTCCAGGTGCGCCTCGATGCCGAGCCCTGCGGTGACTGCGAAGCCGCCGATCCAGTCGGCGACGGGGGCGTCCCGCGGCGCGATGAAATCGGCCAGGCACAGGTTCGGCCGCTCGCTCGGCTTTTCGGCCTGCTGGCGCAGGTGGTGGAGCGAGATGGTTTCCCCGTCGGCCTGGATTTCCAGGTCGTCGCCGTTGCGCCTGGCCGGCCAGAAGCCGACCACGGCGCGGGCGCGCAGCCATTTTTCATCGATGATGCGCTTCAGGATCGCCTGCGCGTCCTTGAAGAGTTCGCGCGCCTGGGCGCCGACCACCGGATCGTCCAGGTTGTCCGGGTAGCGTCCGTGCAGTTCCCAGGCCTGGAAGAACGGTGTCCAGTCGATGATCGGCAGGAGTTCACCAAGCGGGATGTCGTCGAAGGCGGTGATGCCGGGTTTCAACGGCGCCGGCGGCGTGTAGCCGTTCCAGTCGGGCTGCAGGCCGTTGGCGCGCGCGGCGACCAGCGACACCAGGCGCTTGTTGCCGCCACGGTGCTTGTGGCGCTCGCGCACGTCGGCGTACTCGCGGCGCACCTTGGCAAGGAAATCGCCCACCAGCTCCGTGCTGACCAGCGATTGCGCCACGCCGACCGCGCGCGAGGCATCCTTCACCCACACGCACGCGGTCGGGTAGTGCGGCTCGATGCGCAGTGCGGTGTGCGCGCGTGAGGTGGTCGCCCCGCCGATCAGCAGTGGAATGTGGAAGTCGCGCCGGGCCATCTCCTTGGCCACGTGGGACATTTCATCCAGCGAGGGTGTGATCAGGCCGGACACGCCGATCATGTCGGCCTGCTCGGCGATGGCCGTGTCGAGGATCCTCTGCGCCGGCACCATCACGCCCAGATCGATGACCTCGAAGTTGTTGCAGGCGAGCACCACGCCGACGATGTTCTTGCCGATGTCGTGCACGTCGCCCTTGACCGTGGCCATGACGATCTTGCCGTTCGGCTTCGAGACTTCGCCGCTGCGCTTTTTTTCCTCTTCCATGAAAGGCAGGAGGTAGGCCACCGCCTTCTTCATCACGCGCGCGGATTTCACCACCTGGGGCAGGAACATCTTGCCGGCGCCGAACAGGTCGCCGACCACGTTCATGCCATCCATCAGCGGCCCTTCGATGACATCCAGCGTGCGCGTCGAGAGCTTGCGCACTTCCTCGGTGTCCTCGACGACGTACTGATCGATGCCGTGCACCAGCGCATGCGCCAGGCGTTCGGAAACCGGCAGCTCGCGCCAGGCCAGCGCATTCACGTCGGCGGTCTTGTCGCGCGCGCCCTTGCGGAAGCGTTCGGCGATCTCCATCAGCCGCTCGGTCGCATCCGCGCGGCGGTTCAGTACCACGTCCTCCACCCGTTCGCGCAGTTCCGGATCGAGGTTGTCGTAGATCGGCAGGGCGCCGGCATTGACGATGCCCATGTTCATGCCCGCCTGGATGGCGTGGTACAGGAACACGCAGTGGATCGCTTCGCGCACCATGTTGTTGCCGCGGAACGAGAAGGACACGTTCGACACGCCGCCGGAGACGTGCGAGTGCGGGAAGCGCTTGCGCAGGAGCCTGGCCGCCTCGATGAAGTTGACCGCGTTGTCGGCGTGCTCATCGATGCCGGTGGCGATCGGGAAGATGTTGGAATCGAAGATGATGTCTTCGGGTGGAAAGCCGACCTTTTCCGTCAGCAGGCGATAGGATCGCTCGCAGATCTCCAGCCGCCGCGCGACGCTGTCGGCCTGGCCCTGCTCGTCGAAGGCCATCACCACGGTCGCTGCGCCGTAGGCAAGGATCCGGCGCGCCTGGTCGAGGAAGGGTTCCTCGCCTTCCTTCAGCGAAATGGAGTTGACCACGCCCTTGCCCTGCAGGCATTGCAGGCCGGCTTCGATCACGCTCCATTTCGAGGAATCGACCATCACCGGAATGCGCGCGATGTCCGGTTCCGAGGCGATCAGGCGCAGGAACCTGACCATCGCCGCTTCCGAATCGAGCAGGCCTTCGTCCATGTTGACGTCGAGGATCTGCGCACCGTTGGCCACCTGCTGGCGCGCGACCTCCACCGCCTCGTCGTAGCGGTCTTCCTTGATCAGCTTCTTGAACTGGGCCGAGCCGGTGACGTTGGTGCGCTCGCCGATGTTGACGAACAGCGACTCGGGAGTGATGACCAGCGGCTCGAGGCCGGACAGGCGCAGGGGGCGGGAGGGTGATGTCATGGCGTGTCTGGCTGGCGGCTCAGGCGGCGGCGCTGAAGGAACGGGCCGACTCGACGGCGAAGGCGCGCGGCGCGACGCCGGCCACCGCCGCGGCGATGGCGCCGATGTGCGCCGGCGTGGTGCCGCAGCAGCCGCCGACGAAGTTGACCAGCCCGGCGCGCGCGAACTCGCCGAGCATCGCGGCCATGTCTTCCGGGGTCTCGTCGTATTCGGCAAACGCGTTCGGCAGGCCGGCGTTGGGATGGGCGCTGACCGCGCAATCGGCGATGCGCGACAGGACCTCGACATGCTCGCGCAGATCCCTTGCCCCCAATGCGCAGTTGAAGCCGATGGACAAGGGCTGCGCGTGCGCCATGGAAACGTGGAAGGCCTCGGCCGTCTGCCCGGACAGGGTGCGCCCGGAGCGGTCGGTGATGGTGCCGGAGATCATCAGCGGCAGGCGGCTGCCGCGCGCCGCGAAGGCCTCGCCGATGGCAAACAGCGCCGCCTTGGCATTCAGGGTGTCGAAAATGGTTTCCACCATGAGCAGGTCGGCACCTCCGTCGATCAGGCCCTCGGCGGCCTCGCGGTACGCCTGGCGCAACTGCTCGAAGCTGGTATTGCGAAAGCCCGGGTCGTTCACATTGGGACTGATCGAGGCGGTGCGGCTGGTCGGTCCGAGCACGCCGATGACGAAGCGCGGGCGATCCGGATCGAGCGCCTCGGCGGCGTCGCAGCAGGCGCGCGCGAGGCTGGCGCCGGCGCGGTTCAGCTCGCGCGCGAGCGGCTGCAGGTGGTAATCGGCCTGGCTGATCGAGGTGGCGTTGAAGGTATTGGTCTCTACCAGGTCGGCGCCGGCATCCAGATAGGCGCGATGGATGGCGCCGATCAGGTCGGGCCGGGTCAGGGTGAGCAGGTCGTTGTTGCCCTTGAGGTCGTGACCGTGCGCGGCAAATCGCTCGCCGCGATAGTCGGCTTCCTCGAGGCGGTGACCCTGCAGCATGGTGCCCATGGCGCCATCGATGACGAGGATGCGCTCGGCGAGCGCGGCCAGCAGGCGACGCACGCGCGCCGGGTTGGACCAGGGAAGGGCAAGGCTCATGGTTTCCTCGCGAGCAGGCTCAAGACTTCGAAATGGGGTGGCTTGCGTTCCCGGCTGAGGCGCCCGCAGGCACTGATTTCCAGCTTCGCGTCGCGCGCAAAGGATTCCAGTTCCGCGGTGGAGAAGCCGAGGTTGCGATGCTCGAAAGGCGCCACCACGGTGCGGTGGGCATGGCGTCCAAGCGTGGCCGCCAGCAGCCGCCCGCCCGGCCGCAACACGCGGGCCGCTTCGGCCACCACCGCGTCCGGGCGGTCCGTGTAGGTGAGTGCATGCATCAGCAGCACCAGGTCGAAGCGCGCGGCAGGGAATTCCAGCGCGTGCATGTCGCCCTTGTGGACTTGCACGTTGCCGAATGGCTCGAGCCGCTTGCGCGCGGCGGAGACCACGCGCGCGCCGGCATCCACGCAGACGATGGAGCGCGCGTGCGGCGCGAGCAGCTCGGCGAGCACGCCGTCACCCGAGGCGATGTCGAGCACGTCGCCGGTATCGACCAGCTGGGTCATGCCGCGGGCAAGGGTTTCCCAGGTGCGGCCGGGCGAGTAGTGGCGCTCCATGTCACCGGCGACGCTGTCCGCCCAGCCCTCGCTGCGCGCGCGCTTGGCGAGCACGCCAGGCAGGCGCCGCGCGTCCTCGTCGAGCAGGGCATCGTCCACGCTTTCTTCCAGTGCTTTGAGCAGCGCGCGTTCCTTGGCTTCCAGTTCGCCGTTGTAGCGGTAGTAGGACGACACGCCGGCGCGCCGGTCGCGCACCAGGTCTGCCTCCTTGAGCTTGGCCAGGTGCGTGGAGACGCGCGGCTGGGCCAGGCGCAGCACCGCCGAGAGTTCGGCAACGGTCAGTTCCTCGCGTTCCAGCAGGGCGAGCAGACGCACCCGCGTGCCGTCGGAAAGCAGGCGCAGCAGGGCCGAAGTGGCGGCCAGATCCACGGCTTATCCTTTCATCCAGATTAAAAGATGGATGCAGCGTAGCGATGGCAACGTGGGGCGTCAATGGCGGCCGGCAAGGCGTGCACGTGCAGGGTCAGCGGAAGGCGATCGCGCGACTCGCCTGGCAGATTCCAATTCCGCGCCAGTCCGTGCCAACGCCGCAATCCGGCGCATGCGTCGCTCGACGCGCCATCGCGCCCAGGCGCCAGTGGTGGCAGCGCCGCAGCACGCAACAGCCCGGGAACCGAAGGACGACCCGGCCTCAGGGCGACTGATACCAGTCGTACTCCCAGGCCCATGGCAGGCCGAGCGGGCCGAGGATGGTGTGCACCAGTTCGGGATAGATGCGCTCGGCACGCACATCGTTGGACAGCAGCACCACGCAGCGCAGCGTCCGTTCGATGCAGACCACCAGGTTGCCGGTCCATTCATTGTGGCCGCCCTTGAACCAGACCTCGCCGCGGGGACTCTGGAAGGTCACCAATCCCAGGCCGGCTGCCAGTCCGATGGTCGCGTT
>JALOBC010000050.1 GCA_023228465.1 Dokdonella sp.
CTACCGCCAGGTCCGCCGGCACTTCCACCACATCTCTCACCACATCCTCGGCGATACCAGCCACGGCCGCGGCGACCACAACCGGCTCATCCGTCAGCATTTCGGTGTCCAGCGGCTGATGCTGCACGCAGCGTCGATCGCCTTCATCCATCCGGTTCTCGGCACGCACACCCGCATCAGCGCGCCAGCGGATGACGAATGGCGGCGCCTGACCGCAGGCCTGGGCTGGAACTGACGCTTCCGCTGCGCGTGGAGCCGCTTCCGGCCAGGGGTACAGCGCGGCCGCCGCGCGTACCTTTGCTTCGTTCATGTCGATCACCATGCAAGGCATGACCGACGAACCACACCGGCAGGCTGCCCATCAGCTGCCCAGCCGCCGCTCCTTTCGACGCGCCAGGCTCAATCCCCGCTGGAATCGCGAGCCTTCCTCCAGGCGCAGACCTCGTTGGACAAGACTGCCGGTGGCAGCGTGGCCGCCGGGCCTGTAAAATAGGGCATGCGAATCCTTACCGAAGCCCTCACCTTCGACGACGTCCTGCTGGTTCCGGCGCACTCTGCCGTGCTGCCGCGCGACGTTTCCCTCGCCACCCGCCTGACCAGGAATATCCATCTCAACCTGCCGATCGTCTCGGCGGCGATGGACACCGTGACCGAAGCGCGGCTCGCCATCACCATGGCGCAGAGCGGCGGCATCGGCATCATCCACAAGAACATGAGCGCCGAAGCCCAGGCCGCGGAAGTGCGCCTGGTGAAGAAGTTCGAAGCCGGCGTCATCCGCGACCCGATCACCGTGGACCCACAGACCTCGATCCGCGAAGTGATGCAGATCACGCGATCGAACAACATTTCCGGCGTGCCGGTGGTTGAGGGCGAGCAGCTGGTCGGCATCGTCACCCACCGCGACCTGCGCTTCGAGAAGAAGCCGGATGATCCGGTGCGCAACATCATGACGCGCAAGGATCGCCTGGTGACGGTGAAGGAGGGCGCCAGCGACGAGGAAGTGCTCGCGCTGCTGCACAAGTTCCGCATCGAGAAGGTGCTGGTGGTGGATGACGCGTTCCGCCTGCGTGGGCTCATTACCGTCAAGGACATCCAGAAGGCGCGCGACAACCCCAATTCCTGCAAGGACGAGCACGAACAACTGCGCGTCGGCGCCGCGGTCGGCGTGGCGGGCGACACCGAGCAGCGCGTGGAGGCGCTGGTCGAGGCCGGCGTGGACGTGCTGGTGGTGGACACCGCCCATGGCCACTCGCAGGGCGTGATCGAGCGTGTGCGCTGGGTGCGCAAGCAGTATCCCGAGCTGGCCCTGATCGCCGGCAACATCGTCACCGGGGATGCCGCCCGCGCGCTGGTCGATGCCGGCGTCGATGCAGTCAAGGTGGGCGTGGGCCCCGGTTCGATCTGCACCACGCGCATCGTCGCGGGCGTCGGCGTACCGCAGATCACCGCCATCGACATGGTGGCCGAAGCCGTCAAGGGCAGTAACGTCGGCCTCATCGCCGATGGCGGCATCCGCTATTCGGGCGACATCGCCAAGGCGATCGCCGCCGGTGCAGATTGCGTGATGATCGGCGGCATGTTTGCCGGCACCGAGGAAGGTCCGGGCGAAGTCGAGCTCTACCAGGGGCGCAGCTACAAGAGCTACCGCGGCATGGGCTCGCTGGGCGCGATGGAGAAGGGCTCCAAGGACCGCTATTTCCAGGACGAGGCGGATGCCGACAAGCTGGTGCCGGAAGGCATCGAAGGCCGCGTGCCCTACCGTGGGCCGCTGCGCAACATCATCCATCAGCTCGCCGGCGGGCTGCGCGCGGCGATGGGCTACGCCGGCTGCGCCAACATCGAGGAAATGCGCAGCAAGGCCCAGTTCGTGCGCGTGACCAATGCCGGCATGCGCGAATCGCACGTGCATGACGTGACCATTACCAAGGAAGCGCCGAACTACCGGCTGGATTGAGACGACCGGGATCGCCGGCCGTGCTGCGCAGGCAGGCGCGCTGGCCGACCCTGGCGCGCTCCCGCGCCCGTCAGGTGCTGCGCTGCCGGGCGTGCCGGTGACGCGGCGCACACCGCCTGCCCGGCAGCCCGGCTTGGCAATTCCCTTTTCCCAATCCGCATCCCGGCCCATGCACGACATCCATCGCGACAAGATCCTCATCCTCGACTTCGGTGCGCAGTACACGCAGCTGATCGCGCGGCGCATCCGCGAAATCGGCGTGTACTGCGAAATCTGGGCGTGGGATCACGATCCGGCCGAGATCGCCGCCTTCGGCGCCCGCGGCATCGTGCTCTCCGGCGGCCCCGAATCGACCACGCTGGCCGATGCACCGCGCGCCCCGCAGCAGGTGTTCGACGCCGGCCTGCCGATCCTTGGCATCTGCTACGGCATGCAGACCCTGGCCGCCCAGTTGGGTGGCGCAACCGAATCGGCGGACGCGCGCGAGTACGGGCATGCGCGCGTGGACGTGGTCGCGGCGGATCGGCTGCTGCACGGCCTGACCGACCACGCCCCGGCGCAGGCGCTGGAGGTGTGGATGAGCCACGGCGACCACGTCACCGCCGCGCCGCCGGGCTTCACCGTCACCGCGCGCACCGAACGCATTCCGGTTGCGGCGATGTCGGACGAGGCGCGCCGCTGGTATGGCGTGCAGTTCCACCCGGAAGTCACCCATACCCGACAGGGCAGGGCGTTGCTCGAGCGCTTCGTGGTGGACATCTGTGGCTGCGAGAAGCGTTGGACGGCGGCCGAGATCATCGACGACCAGGTGGCGCGTGCGCGCGCGCTGGTGGGCGAGGATCGCGTGCTGCTCGGGCTCTCCGGCGGTGTGGATTCCTCCGTGGTGGCGGCACTACTGCACCGTGCGATCGGCGACCGCCTGACCTGCGTGTTCGTCGATACGGGCCTGCTCCGCTGGCAGGAGGGCGACCAGGTGATGGCCACCATGGCCGAGCACATGGGAGTGCGGGTAATCCGCGTCGATGCAGCGGATCGCTATTTTGCCGCGCTCGCCGGCGTCACCGATCCGGAAGCCAAGCGCAAGATCATCGGCCGGCTGTTCATCGAGGTCTTCGACGAGCAAGCGCGCAAGCTCGAAGGTGTGAAGTGGCTGGCGCAGGGGACGATCTATCCGGACGTCATCGAATCGGCCGGCAGCCGCACCGGCAAGGCGCATGTCATCAAGAGCCACCACAATGTCGGCGGCCTGCCGGAGAAGATGAACCTGAAGCTGGTCGAGCCGTTGCGCGAGCTGTTCAAGGACGAGGTGCGCCGCATCGGCGTGGAACTTGGCCTGCCGCGCGCCATGGTGTACCGCCATCCGTTCCCCGGGCCCGGGCTGGGCGTACGCATCCTCGGCGAAGTGAAGCCCGAGTACGCGCAGATCCTCCAGCGCGCCGACGCCATCTTCATCGAGGAACTGCGCCGCGCCAATCTGTACGACGAGGTCAGCCAGGCCTTTGCCGTGTTCCTGCCGGTGAAATCGGTCGGCGTGGTCGGGGACGCGCGCGCCTACGAATGGGTGATTGCGCTGCGTGCGGTGGAGACCATCGACTTCATGACCGCCCGCTGGGCGCAGCTTCCCTACGAGTTTCTCGGGCGCGTATCCTCACGCATCATCAATGAGATACGAGATGTTTCTCGCGTTGTTTATGACATAAGCGGCAAGCCGCCCGCGACCATCGAGTGGGAGTGAGCCAGGTCCTTCGCGGAGCGTCACCCTCAGTGGAATACCGACGGTGCCGATCAATACGAATTGATCGAGATTCGCTGTAGCGATTTCGACTTCGAGAACGCGACCTGCGCGCACATCGACAAGCTCGACCATCGCGACCCGCAGGTCGCGACAAGTTGGCCAAATGGACGAACACATGGCCGTTGGCGACCCGGGCTACGCAACCCCACGCACGTCCGATCGGGTGAACCGCCCCGGGAATGCCGGGCATTTCATGGGCCCGACAAGGGGATCTTGCGTTCGTTCATGTGACCAGCATCTCATTCGACCTGCACGCGGAACCGTATTCTGCAGCGACGGCGCCGGGGAAGCGCAGTACGGCGCCCAGGGGGGCAATTCTCACATGGGGAGTCGAAATGGTCCGTATCGATGCGCGGCGATTGCTCGCCGCATTGCTGTGCAGCGGGTTGCTGGGTGCGGGGGCTGCGAGGGAGGCACAGGCCGCAGATGCGCTGGAGTCCTCGCCAATGTTCGCGACGGGTGCCAGCGCCGATGTATTGCAAGCGGCACTGGATGAGGAGGAAGTTCGCATGCGTGCCGAGCGTGCGGAATACCTCAAGTATTTTGCCGATGCGTATGTGCTCTATCCACGCATTCCGCGCGGCACCCTCGAGGCGATCGCCTGGACGCAGAGCCGCTGGCAGAACCTCGCACCCGATACACCCGACGCCGACACGCAGCATCAGGGCATGCCGCGCGCCTGGGGCCTGATGGGCCTGTACCACGGCGAAGGATTTGCCGATCAGGTGACGCAGGCCGCCGAATTGTTGGAGCTTTCTCCCCACGAGGTGATGACGGATCCTGCACTCAACGTGCTGGCCGCCGCCGCGCTGCTCGACCGCGAACTGAAGGGTTCGCCCGACGACGAGATTGCGTTGGTTGCCGGTGCGCTGGAGCGTTACGTCGGCTTTCCTGCCGACGAGGGATCGGTGTCGTCCTACGCCCGCGCGAGCTTTGCCTTCGATGTGCTGCTCGCACTCGATCGCGGCGTCAATGACCGTGGCATCGTGGTACCCGAACGCGCGGTGAAGTGGGAGATGGCATTCGAGCCGGACATGCTGGCCAAGCTGGATGCACCGTTCCTGCGCCTCGACGTGCAGGAAGACAGCATTGAAACCGATGAATATCGCATCGATCCGATCACCGAACACCTGCAGCACAAGCCGGCGGCGGGCGCGCGTACCCCGGGGGCAATGCGTGGCGACGACAACGGCATCCAGAGTACCGATTACGGCCCGGCCATCTGGCTGGCATCGCCCAACTATTCATCGCGCAGCGGCAGCACGATTCGCGAGGCGGTGATCCACACCACCCAGGGCAGCTACGCCGGGGCGATTTCGTGGTTGCGCAATCCGGCGAGCCAGGCCAGTGCCCATTACGTGGTCCGCAGTTCCGATGGCCAGATCACCCAGTTGGTGCGCGAAAGCAACAAGGCCTGGCACGCGCGCTCGCACAATCCCTACTCGCTGGGCATCGAGCACGAGGGATTCGCGAACAACAGCAGCTGGTACACGACGGCGATGTACAACGCCTCGGCGGGCATCGTGCGCATGTTCTGCGCCCGCTACGCGAACATCACCTGCGCGTCCGCCTACAAGGGTCCGCCCAGCAGCGGTCATTCGGTGCTGCCCGACAGCGTCGACATCAAGGGACATCAGCACCTCAGCGACAACGACCACAACGACCCGGGCATCTACTGGAACTGGTCGCGCTACTACGGACTGATCAATCCGGGCAGTGGTGGCGGCACCGGAACCAAGGTGCTCGACACCTTTGAATCGAGCGTCGGCCACTTCGTCACCAGCCCCACCTATTCGGGGAGCACGGTGG
Source organism: Dokdonella sp. (assembly GCA_023228465.1). Classification (GTDB taxonomy): domain Bacteria; phylum Pseudomonadota; class Gammaproteobacteria; order Xanthomonadales; family Rhodanobacteraceae; genus Dokdonella_A. Next base: position 5,559 of record JALOBC010000050.1, read on the forward strand.
GCGTGGCGAGCACTTCCAGCGCCACGCGCAACTGCAGCATGCACAAGGTGGGCAACTGCTCGTTGCACGTGCAGTTGATCGACAACTCCGCCAGCAACGCCGATTGGGCGGTCCGCCTGCTCTCGGGCAGCGGCAATCCCGGCAGCAACACGCAACTGGCCCGCAACAGCCGGATCGGCTTCTGGGTCTATGCCGCAGGCACCGGCATGCAGGTCGGGGTTGGCATCGACGACAGCGACGGTACCGAGCGTTCCGTCTCGCGCTCGCTGCCCGCCAACCAGTGGACCTATGTCGAGTGGAAGCTGTCCGATTCCGCGCAGTGGCGCGCGTGGGCCGGCAACAGCAACGGCGTCATCAACGCCAGCAACGTGACGCTGGATGCCATCTGGCTCTACCGCGCCCAGACCACGTATACCGTCAACACCTACATCGACGACGTGCAGGTGCGCTACTGAGGAACCGTCCATGCGGGGCGTCGTGAACGGCGCCCCGCGTGGCTCCCGGCCTGCGGCGACGGCCGTTGACGGGGCGGCGCCGCGTGCGATGTCGATCGCGCACCCTCGAGGCCGCGGCAGGGGCCTGTGGCGTCGTTCGCGTGGAAGGGAGGCGCCGTCATCCTGCCGGCCGACGCGCAACCGGCAGGTTCGCAGGTCAAGGCGCGCCGACAGGCTGCGACAAGCCAGCCTGGTCCTCAACCGCGTCACCGCGAACCGCCTGATGCGGCAGCGGCGTTCGCGCAGCGCGCGCATTTCCCGCCGGCACCGGCATCGGCAGGTTGGCGTCATCCGCATATCAAGCGGAATGATCTGCCAATGCACTGCGCGTGCCGAACGGCTAGCCTGCCCGCGAGCCAAGCCGGAGAACCGGAAATGGGTCCAGGAACATCGCAGCGCAAGGTGGCCTTGATCACCGGTGCCTCGTCGGGGATGGGCAAGGGTTTCGCCAAGGCATTGCTGGCCGAGGGCCTGATCGTCTATGCCGCTGCACGGCGCGTGGAGCAGATGGCGGATCTGGCGCAGGAAGGCGCCATCGTCCTCAAGATGGACATCACCAGCGATGCGGACGTCCGGGCGGCGGCCGGGCGCATCCAGGCCGCAGGACGCGGTGTGGACGTATTGATCAACAATGCGGGGTTCGGCTTGTACGGCGCCATGGAGGACACCGGCATCGATGATGCGCGCTACCAGTTCGAGGTCAATCTGTTCGGCATGGCGCGCGTTACCCAGGCGGTGCTGCCGCACATGCGCCAGCAGCGCAGCGGGACGATCATCAATGTCTCCTCGATGGGCGGAAGAATGTATACGCCGCTGGGAAGCTGGTATCACGCCAGCAAGCACGCCGTCGAAGGCTGGTCCGATTGCCTGCGCCTGGAACTGGCCCCCTTCGGCATCGACGTGGTAATCATCGAGCCCGGCATCATCGACACGGGGTTCGGCAATGTCCTGGTCGAACCCCTGCTCGCGCGCTCCGGAACCGGCCCCTACCGGGACATGGCCCACGCCGTGGCCGAAGCCACCAGGCGCAGCTACGCCGCGGGCCGGGCGTCGAACCCCGGGGTGATCGTCGAGCTGGTCATGCAGGCAGTCCGCGCGGACAAGCCGCGGACGCGTTATGTCGCCGGCAGATATGCCCGCAGCCTGATGTTCCTTCGCAAGTGGGGCGGCGACCGTTTTTTTGACAGACTCGTGCTGTCGACCACGAGGCGGGCCGGGATGTCGTGAAGTACGTCGATCGTTTTGCCGTTTCCAAGACCTGGAAGGTGCTGATGTCGGACATGGGGATCAACCCGGCCGAGGTGCTGCGCCTGGCCGGCTTGCCCGCGGATCTGTTTGCACGTGCCGAAGCAAGCCTCGATCCCGAGGAATACTTCCGCCTCTGGGATGGCCTGGAACAGGCGGCCGGCGATGGCGAGCTGCCGCTGATGATCGGCGCGGCGCTGTCCGCCGAAGCCTTCGATCCATCCATTTTCGCGACCCTGTGCAGTCCCGACCTCAACACCGCGCTGCAGCGGCTCTCCCAGTTCAAGCAGTTGCTCGGGCCCTTGCTGCTGAGCGTGGACATCGGACCGGACAAGACGCTCGCGACCCTCGACTGGCATGGTCATATCGAGCATGTGCCGCATTCGATGGGCATGTCCGAACTGGTCATATTCACCCAACTGGTTCGACTGGCGACGCGCGAACACATCAGGCCGGTCGAGGTGCGGGTGCCCCAGATGCCCGCGCATCCCGAGCCGTACCGGGCCTTTTTCGGCAACCCCATGCAGAAGGACGGGGCCTATCGCATCGCCTTTTCGGCTCGTGACGCCACCCGGCCCTTCCTGACCGAGGATGCGGCGATGTGGGGCTTCTTCGAATCGGGTCTCAAGCGCCGATTGAGCGATCTGGAAGCCGATGCCGGAAACGTGGCGCGCGTGCGCGGCGTCTTGCTGGAACTCCTGCCGAGCGGGCAAAGCAGCATCGAGGCGGTGGCCAGCCGCCTGCACATGAGCAAGCGCTCGCTGCAACGCCGGATGCTGGCCGAGAACACCAGTTTCCAGGACGTGCTGGACCGCACGCGTCAGGACCTGGCCAGGCACTACCTCAGGCACTCGTCGGCCTGCCCCGGTGAAATCGCCCTGTTGCTCGGCTTTCGCGACAGCAATTCGTTCCACCGCGCGTTCAAGGCCTGGAGCGGCACGACCCCCGGCGCATTCCGCGCCACGCAGCCGCGCAAGGGACGGATCTGAAGCGGCCCTTCAGCCCCTCACGGCAACGACGGGTCGACGGTACGCAATCTGCGCAGACCGGGCTGAGAGACGTTTCGGGATCATTGCCGCCTGATCATCGTCGCGGATACAGACCGAAGCCGTTTTCGAAGATCGTGTCGCAGATTTCGTAAACGCCTGGCGCGGCGGACAGAAAGCGGTAGTCGGTGGCCGAGGCGATGTCGGTGAAGAAGCCGGCCTGACCGAGCACGTTCACGGCCCGACCGTAGAAGTAATAGTCCCTCCCGGGGTCGGGCAGATCGACGCTGACTTCGCGCCCGGCGATGGGTGCCGCCGCCACCGGTTGCCACTCGGCCCACCAGGCCGCAATATCGCCCGGCGACCAGCCGTTGGTGTTCTTGTGCTGGTCGATGTAGCGGACCTCGAACCCGGCAACGGCGCGATCCTCCGGCCACTCCCAGCGCACGGTCGCCCGGTCACGGGCGGGATTGACGCAGACCGAGAACTGCAGCGGTGCCTCGGGCGCGGTGTAGGCGAGCGGGCTGGCGCCGCTTTCGATGTTCGCCTGGTTGACGGCGCGCACGTAATAGCTGCTGAGGACCCCGTCGCCAAGCCCGGCATCGGCATCGACGAAGCTCGTCCCGGTGACCGGTTCGGCATTGATCCTGCTGGTCGCAGCGCTGCCGCCGCCGTGCTTGCGATAGACGTTGTAACCGGTGACATCCGGCTCGCCGTTGGCCGCCCAGCGCAACACCACCCGGTTCGGCGATTCGACCGAGGCGACCATGCCGCTCGGCCGTCGCGGCTGGTTGAAGGCCGGCAGCGAGCCGTAGTCGAGTGACAGATCGCTGCGAACCACGCGGTACGCCCAGGGCGTGTCGACCGGGGTTTCCGTGTCGGTCCAGGTGTTGCCGCTCACGATGGCGACCCGGGAGTAGTCCTGGACGAGCGGCTGATCCGAGTTGCGATGGATCGGTGCGCGCCAGATCCCGTAGCTCGTACCCGGCGTGGCCGACCAGGTGAGCCTCGCCGCATGATCGGCCGAGGTAGTCAAGTCAATGCGGTCCGGATCGAAGGCCGGCGCTTCGAGGGCAGCCGGCACGCTGACCTCGCCGATCCACAGTTCCCGGCTTTGCGAAGGGCGCGGATTGGGCGTACCGCACGCGTTGCCGGGCGGCGGATCGCCATCGCGCCCGCCGCCGACCAGCACGAGCCGCCCGTCGCCCCAGGTCATGATTCCCGGATAGTGCGGGCGCTCGTTCCCTTCCACCGGCACCAGGCTCCATGCATGGGTCGCCGGATCGAAGGACCACAACTCGGGGGCTGCCACTGATTGAAGCAGGGCGGCCGGGTATCGAACGGCACCGTCAAGAGCAGCGCACGCCCGAGGTCCGCATCGAATACCAGATCGAGCTTCAGGAAATCGGCATACGGCATGCCACGCGGTGGCTGGACACTGCCGGTGACCTCCTGCCAACTGTTGTTGCCCGGGTCGTAGATCCACGAATCGCTGAGCGCACCGTCGTAACCCGGGGATCGGGTGCCCCCGAACACCAGGATCTTGCCCGAGCGTCCCAGCGCGGTGATGCCGTAGGAGCGGCGCTGCTGCATCCCCGTCGGCGCGGCGAAGCTGCGGTTGATATTGCGGTAGGGATGATAGATGTGCACATTGCCGCCGCCGAGGTACACGACGGCATCGTGCACCGGATCGTAGGCAAGCTGGGAGTGCGGCGTGCTGCGCCAAGGCTCGTCGCGCGTGCGCGAGTCCTCCCAGGTGTCGGCAACACCGTCGTACAGCCAGGGGCCGGTCGGATCGCCCATGATGATCGACCGGTAGTCGCTTGCGGGTTTGCCCTGCGGCAGGGAGCCATGGTCCGAACGGCCGTTGCCGCTCAGTACGCGCTGCATCGAATCGGTCCAGGTCAGGTCGACCAGGCAACGTCGCTGCGGACGATACGGCGCGCTCGAGCGCAGCAGCACGTCCGCGGCGGGGTCATAGGTATAGGTGTAGCTGCTTTGCGGATACGCCGTCCGGTATGCGCTGCGCAGCACATGGCCGCCCTGGTTCACCATGAGTCCAGCGACCGGGTCCCAGGCGATGCTGGTCTCCCACACCTTGAACGGCAGGCCCTGCAGGCGGCGCGTCCACTCCACGACCGGCACCTCGCCACCCGTTTCCGCGCGCGTGGCGTCCGTCCCGGGCGGGGAAGTCGCGCCCACGCCCGCAGGCCACGAGGCAGCCGCGAACGCCAGGACCAGCGCCGTCATCCACGGCATGCGGTTCATCGTTCGAAACCATGGCGGAAGATGACCTCGACGTCGGCGTTCGGGTCCATGTACGCGCCGGCCTCGATCCAGTTGGCAAGCTGCGTCAGCTCCGCGTCCGTGAGGCTGGCCGGTCGCGGGTGCGCCGGACCAAAGTCGAAATCATCCCGCCGGGTCGAATCGCTGCGCCCGTCCGTACGCTCGCCGGCGGCCTTCCAGTAGAGCAGGCTTTCCCGGGCAAAGAACACGTTCACGTAGCGCGTCATCCAGGGCAACGCGACACGATGGTTCCCGTCGCCATCGCGATCCGGCATGGTCTTCAGCCCGTCCACCGGCAGCAGGTTGTTCACCAGGCTGCGATAGACCTCGGTTGCCGAGGCGGTGAAGTCGGGCGTCGGATCACCTTGCCCACCCGCGTGACAGGTGCCGCACCGGTTGCGCAGCATCGGGTAGATGCGCGCCTTCCATTCGATCACCCCGCCCTGACCGGGCGGCACGCTCGGCACCACTGCGGAATTCTGCGCCGCCAACGTCTCATTGAACGGGTTCAGGGCGTTTTCGTCGTCGGTCGTGTCGTGCAGATGGCAACCGGCACAGATCTGCCGTTCGCCCGGGCGCAGGCTCATCAGTTGCTGGTGGCGGGCGACGGCACGCCCCTCGCCGTCCACGCCCGCCATCAGGAACGGGGTGTCGGGCGGCAGGTTGGCCTTGAAGCTGCCATCGTTCTCCACCGGCACATCGCCCAACAGCTCGAGCTTTTGCCCCCAGATGCCGTAGAACTTGTTGCCGTTGTCGTGTTGCCTGCGGTTGGGCAGCGCCTTCCAGAAGCGTATCGCCTTGATGGTTTCCCGATCGAGGTTCCCGTACCGGTATGGCCCCGGTCGGCGCACCAGCGCCTGCATGGCGCAGCCCTGCTGCGCGCACCAGGTCGGGTCCGAAGGCCCCAGCCACTCCTCGCTCGGATTGGAAGGCGTGCCGTCCGGATTGGTGATGTCGCCGGGATAGGCCTTGAGGTCGCCGATGAAGGCGTTGGTCGCGCCAAAGATGCTGATTCCGGTGTTGGTATTGTCCGGCGGGACCAACGGTGTTGGTTCCGGCATGCCGTAGATGTCGCTGTAGCGCATCACCGGCTTGGGCATGAACTCGTGCCACCTGTCGCTGTTTACCACCACCACCGTATCTTCGGTGCCGTAGCCGTGGTCGGAACCCTGGCGCACCGGGATGCGGGTGGAGCGGTAGATGCCCATGTCGCAATCGAAGCCGCGGCGTTGGGTGGTCCAATGACAATTGGAGTTCGCGCCGATGCCAGCCGCAAACAGCAGCTGGCCGCCGGGCAGGCCGGCCGGATCGCGTGCGTGTATACGCGGTACATAGTTTCCGTCCACCAGGCCACCGGTATCCCCCGAATCACCATCGATCGCCACGTAGTAGCCCTGTGTCTTCTTGAACGGGTACGCCCCCTCATGCCCGAGGGGCGAACGATCCTCTGTCTGGTCGTCCGGGTCCAGCGCAGGCCAGCAGACGATCTTGCCGCCGCCGAAATTGTTGCGCCGGTAGTACATGTCGCTGCACAGGTCCCCGTTGTCGCGCTCACCGAGAAAGTGCAGGGCCGTCAGGGTAAGTATCTGATTCAGATTGCCGGCCCACTTGAAGCGATGGGCATGCAGGTGCGCGTTGAGGTCGCCGCCGCGGATGTCCGTCGACATCAGCCACCACAGGTTGCTCCTGGTCTGGTGGTCGCCACCGGCCGGCGTGACTTCGATGCGAACCCTGTTGGTCTGATGGCTGGAATAGAACACCCGGCCCGCCGAATGCACGAACGGGTGCAGGGCATTTTCCTGGTCGTGCGGATCCACGTTGCGGAAGTTGCGCGGATTGGTGCCGTCGCCATTGACGTCGGCGATCCACAACTGCTGGGCGGGCTCGGTGGGGCCAATGACGAACCGGGCCCAGATGCCGGCGCGGGTCGAACTGAACATGATCCGGTTGTCCGGCAGCCATACCGGCGCGGTGTCCCATACGTGGTTCGCGTTCGGCCACGCATGCACCTGCCGGGTGGTGAAGTCGTAGCTGTAGATGCCGGCCCAGCTCGGCTTCGCCCCGTACGAGCTTCGCAGCTTGCCGACTTCACCGCTGCCCTGCGGCACGGTAGTCAACCGCCGGGTCTTGTCGTACGGCCCGTGATAGACGGAGAAGGCGAGGTATCTGCCGTCGAAGGAGACGGCGGGATCCATCGGGACACATACATCCTGGCCCTGTTGCGGCGGCCCGGGGCGTACCGGGTTGTCCTCCATGCAGTCGTAGATGATGACTTCCTCGCCGTTGGCGCGTCGCCACACCAGTTGCCCGGGCGCATTGAAGTTTTCCTTGATGTAATGCACTTCCGGCAGGGTGTCGAACAACGCCCCGGGCTGCTCGCCGCCGGTTACGGGAACCGTGTTGATCGAGCGCGGCACCCGCACGTACACGATGCCATCGGGGTCGCCATCCGCGGCCGCTGCGGGCAACGAAAACACCGCAAGGAGCAGCAACGAAGCCAACACGGTCGCCGCGTGGCGCACGCGCCTGGTGAAGCCTGACATGACTTTCTCCCTCGCGCAGTGGATCCCCTTGACGCGAATCAATACCCATCCGCGCTGCGCATTTCCAGTCGCGTTTGGCAGTTTGCGAAACCTGGCGCCGATTGCATGCACCTTGGCGCGCTTGGCAGGACGAACGCCGGAGGCGTCAACGGCCCGCCGACACGGTGCGGGCTCTGCATGCCGGGCCGCGACCTCCGCGAGCGGGTATCGCAGATTCACGCTGCTGTCTGGCACGGATGGCAATCGGGAGGGATTCCGGCGGCCCCGGCCGAGGCCAACGACTGTCGCTGACGGACGGGGTTGGCCGTTGCCGAGTTCCAGACCATCGAGGACAACCTCAACCAGCGACCCGGAAAGGGGTTAGGCTTTCCAACCCCGGGAGGACTTCGCAGGACCTTTCGATCGCGGTGCACGTCGGCGTTGGATCCACCCACCGCAAACCCAGGGGCAGCACAAACGGCAAGCAGCGGAGGACATGCGTATGGCAAACCCGGCGGAAGGTCGCGAAGCGCGCGTGGCGGTATTGGTGGATTGCGACAACGTGGCGCCGGATATCGTCGATCACTCGCTGCGCTTCGTGGCGAAGTTCGGGCGTGTCGTGGTGCGCCGCGGCTATGGCAATGCCGCCACGCTGAGTGGTGGGCGTTGGCAGGCCAAGCTGGTCGAGCTGGCATTCACTCCATGCCTGCAATACCAGTACAGCAGCGGAAAGAACACCGCCGACATCGCCCTGGCGCTGGATGCGATGGAGATGCTGTTCGACGAGATGGTCGATACCTTCTGCCTCGTCACCAGCGATTCGGACTTTGCCCACCTGTGCCGCAAGCTGCGCGAGCGAGGCGCGCTGGTCTGTGTCGTCGGCGAAGGCAAGACGCCATCGGCGCTGCGCAACGCCAGCGATCACTTCTCCGAATGGAAGCCGGAAGCGCCGAGCGACAGCGCCGACGAAGCAGCGCAAGGCGTGACGCCGAGCGCGAGCAAGCCGCCGGAGCCTGCCGCCAAGCCCGGCAAGCAGCGTCCGCTGTTCGTCGTCCGTGCGGTCGCGGCGATGGCCGCGGATTCGGCCGAAGGCAAGGTATCCCTGAGCGCCCTGGGAAACTATCTGCGCCGGACCGACCCCTCATTCTCGCCGGACAACTTCGGTTATTCCGGGCTGCTCGAGATGCTCAAGACCTACGATTTGCTCAGGCTGCGCCAGGAGCCCAGCGGCTCGTGGTCCGTGGAACTCGACCAGGAAAATATCGCGCGCATGCCGGTGAATCCCCTGCGGGACAAGACCGCGGGCGATCCATGACAGCGCCTGAAACACCCGATCAGCACTGGATGCGCCAGGCGCTTGCCCTGGCCGAGCGCGCGCGCGACGAGGAAGGCGAAATTCCGGTAGGTGCCGTCGTCGTCGATGCCGACGGCAAGCTGCTGGGTTCAGGCTGGAACCGCAACATCGGCGAGAACGACCCGTCGGCCCATGCCGAGATCGTCGCGCTGCGCCGGGCAGGGCAGGTGCTCGGCAACCACCGCCTCACCGGTTGTACGCTTTACGTCACGCTGGAACCTTGCATCATGTGCGCCGGCGCGATGATCCATGCACGCCTGGCACGCGTCGTCTACGGCGCGGCCGATCCCAAGACCGGTGCGGCGGGCAGCGTGTTCGACACCCTGCTCAGCGATCGCCACAATCACCGCATCGATGTCACCGGTGGTGTCCTGGAAGCCGAGGCCGGCGCCCTGCTGAGCGCATTCTTCCGCGCCCGGCGAGGGCGCGGCGATGCGCCGCGCTCGGCGCCCTGAAATCGCCCGCCAGCGTGTCATCATGGGCACCCGCCGGCAGCAGCTGCCGGGCATCCGCCCCGAAGGGAGAGGTCATGCACTATTTCGAGAACCGCACTTTCGACGAACTGCAACCTGGCGAGCGCGTCGAACTGCGGCAGGTACTGACCCGTGCCGAGGCGGAGGCGTGTGGCCTGACCCTGCTCGCCGACATCATCGCCAATCGACTGCCGGGTCCCGGCACGGTCTGCGTCGAGCAGGCCCTGCATTGGCAGCGCGCGGTCACGACCGGTGAGACGCTGGCGTTGGAAGTCACGGTGCAGGCCAAGGATCCCGACACCGGCGTGGTCACGCTGGCCTGCCGAAGCCGCAACGGGCAGGGCGATGAAGTCTTCGCAGGCAGCGTGCGCGTGCGCGCCCCGCGCGAGAAGCTGCGCCGGCCGCCCGCGTTGGCAGATGACGCACCCCTGCACGAGCAGGGCGGCCGTTACCGACAGCTGATCGAGGCGACGCAGGACATCGAGCCCATCGTCACCGCGGTCGTGCATCCGTGTGACGCCCTGTCCATTACCGCCGTCACCGAGGCGGCGCACAATGGCCTCATCTCACCGATCCTGGTCGGCCCCGAACAGAAGATACGGCACGCCGCAGATGCAGCCGGATGCGACCTGGCCGGCTTCGAACTGCTGGATGTGCCGCACAGCCACGCCGCTGCGGCGCGCGCAGTGGCGCTGGTGCACGAGGGCCGGGCGCAGGCACTGATGAAGGGTGCGCTGCATACCGACGAACTGATGGCGGCGACGCTCGATGCGCGCGCCGGGCTGCGCACGGAAAGGCGCATGAGCCACGTGTTTGCCTTCGACGTCCCGCACTATCCCAAGCCGCTGTTCATCACCGACGCGGCGATCAACATCCAGCCCGACCTGGACACCAAGCGCGACATCGTGCAGAACGCGATCGACCTCGCGCATGCCCTTGGCATCGAAGCGCCCAAGGTCGCCATCCTCAGCGCGGTCGAGACGGTGTATTCGAAGATCGCCTCCACGGTCGAGGCGGCGGCGCTATGCAAGATGGCCGACCGCGGCCAGATCACCGGCGGCATCCTCGATGGTCCGCTGGCCTTCGACAACGCCATTTCGCGCGCGGCCGCCGAAGCCAAGCACATCGTTTCACCGGTGGCCGGTGATGCCGACGTGCTGGTCGTCCCGGATCTGGAATCGGGCAACATGCTGGCCAAGCAGCTGGTCTATCTCGGCGGCGCGGATTCGGCCGGCATCGTTCTCGGTGCGCGCGTGCCGATCATGCTCAGCAGCCGCTCCGATCCCGTGCTCTCGCGACTGGCCGCCTGCGCGCTGGCGCAGCTGTTCGTGAACGCGCGCAGCCGGGGCGCCGTATGAGCCGCGCCATCCTCGTTCTCAACGCCGGCTCGTCCAGCCTCAAGTTCTCGCTCAGTGATGCCGAGAACCTGGGACTCCTGTGCCGCGGCAAGATCGACGACCTGGGCGATGCGGCGACGTTCTCCGCGCACGGCCCGCTGGCCGCCCCCCTGCTCGCTGCACCCGGCAGGTCCGGGGCAGCCGACCATGCCGCCGCCACGCACTGGCTGCTCGGCGCGATCCGCCAACACCTGCCCGACGTGACCCTGCACGCCGCGGGTCATCGCGTGGTGCATGGGGGCGCGGAGTTTGCCGCGCCGGTCCTGGTCGACGCCACGACACTGGCCAGGCTGGAAGCCCTGGTACCGCTGGCGCCCAATCATCAGCCGGCCAACGTGGCAGCGATCCGCGCGGTCGCAGCCAACTGGCCCGGACTCCCCCAGGTGGCCACCTTCGACACGGCCTTCCACCGCAACCAGCCGCGCCTCAACCAGCTGTATGCCCTGCCGCGCGCGCTGGCCGACGAAGGCGTGGTGCGCTACGGCTTCCATGGCCTTTCCTACGAATACATTGCCAGCGTACTGCCCGAGCACCTTGGCGCGCGTGCCGAGGGACGCGTGGTGGTGGCGCACCTGGGCCACGGTGCCAGTCTGTGCGCCCTGCACGGGCGGCGCAGCGTCGCCAGCAGCATGGGTTTCAGCACCCTGGACGGATTGATGATGTCGACTCGCTGCGGCACGCTCGACGTCGGCGTGGTGCTGTACCTGCTGCGTCAGGGCCGCGCCCTGGCCGACGTGGAAGACCTGCTGTACGACCAGTCGGGTCTGCTCGGCATATCGGGCCTCGCGGGTGACGTGCGCGAGTTGGAAGCCAGTGACGATCCGCGCGCCAGCGAGGCGCTGGCGCTGTTCGCGCTGTATGCCGCGCGCGAGCTCGGCAGCCTGGTCGCCGTGCTGGGCGGGCTGGATGCGCTGGTGTTCACCGCCGGCATCGGGGAAAACTCGTCCTCCACGCGCGCGCGCATTGCCGCGCACCTGGCCTGGTTGGGGGTCGAGCTCGACGAAGGCGCCAACCGGCAAAACGCAGCACTTGTCAGCGCTGCGGGCTCGCGTGTGGAAGTACACGTGATTCCGACGGACGAGGAAGTGGTCATCACGCGCGCGGTGCAGGCGCTGACGCAGGTCCGACACGATTGAATGGGCTCGCAGGCAGCGATCGCCACGGCAATCCCCTGGCACCGCGGCTTGGCTTCGTGTGTGGACGACTGCGCAGCCCCCTGCGCCGGCCCATGCGCCTGCGGCTCAGGCGTGTGCGCGAAAACGCACGCTGACCGCGAGACCTTGGCCGCCGAGGCCGTCCCCCAGGGTGACGCTCGCGTCGTGTGCAGCGGCGATCTTGTCCACGATGGAGAGTCCCAATCCGCTGCCGGGTGCATCCTCGCCGTCGCGGCGGAAGAAGCGGTCGCGCAGGCGGTCACGCTCGGCCGTGGCCACGCCCGCGCCGTCATCGGCAACGACGAGTTCGATGGCGTCTTCCGCATGGCGCACCTGGACGTCCGCGTGCCCGCCGGCGCCCCCGTACTTGATGGCATTGTCGAGCAGGTTGTCGACCAGCACCGCCAGCATGACGACATCGCCGCGGATGCGGCACCCGGGCTCGGCGTCGAGCCCCAACTCGATGCCCGCCTGCATCGCCTCGTCCGCACGGTGGGCCACGCATTCCGCCGCCAGCGCGCCAAGGTCTACCGTTTCGTCCCCGCTGCCAGCGGCATTCTCGGCCCGCGCCAGTTGCAGCAGCTGGTGCACGAGGTGCGTGGTGCGACTGACGCCGGCAATCACCTGGCCGATGGCATGGCGCCGCGTCGCCGCGTCGCTGGTCGCGAGCGCGACTTCAGCCTGCACCTTGATCGCGGCCAGTGGTGTGCGCAATTCATGGGCGGCGTCGGCGGTGAAGGCGCGCTCGGTCTCCAGGGAGCGGGCCAGCCGCTGCAGCAGATCATTGAGGGCGAGGATCAGCGGCTGCACCTCCACGGGGGTGTCCCGCAGCGCAATCGGATCGCGACTGGCCGTCTCGCGCGCCGCGATGTCCCTGGAAAGCCGCGCCAGCGGCCGCAGGCTGTGGCGCACCCCCCACCAGGAGAGTCCAGCGAGCAGGGGCAGGGCCAGCAGTACCACCATGGCCATGTGCGCGGCCAGTTCATGCACCGGGTGCTCGCGTGCGACCATCGGTTCGAGCACGGTCAGCCAGTATTCGTGCTTGTCGTCGTGGATGTTGAAACTCCGCCACGGCTCGCCAGCGATCGAGCGCGTGGCGTAGCCGTCCAGTAACTGGCGTGGCGCGGCCGGCGCATGGGCGGTGTCAAGCAGCAACTCGCCGTCGTCGGACCAGACCTGGAACGCCAGCGCGGTGACGCCGGCATGTCCCGTGGCGGTGGTCATCGAGTCGGAATCGTTGCGGGCGAGCCGGCCCAGGCGCTTGAGATCCAGGACCAGCAGGGTGTGGGCAGCCTGTTGCAGGCGCGCGTCGGCCAGTTCGCCGATTTCCTCGCGCGCCTCGCGGTACACCACGGCCAGCATCAACGCCCAGACCAGCACCAGGCTGCCGAGCAGCAGCAGCAACAGGCGGCGCCGGATGGAGGCGGCCCTCATGACACCTCCCGCTGAACCAGGTAGCCGACGCCGCGAATGGTGCGGATCAGCTCGCTGCCAAGCTTGCGCCGCAGGTTGTGGATATGGACCTCGACGGCGTTGCTTTCGACCTCCTCGTTCCAGCCATAGAGGTTCTCCTCCAGGCGGGCCCGCGACAGGGCCGTGCCCTGGTGTTCGAGCAGGTCCAGAAGGATGGCGCATTCGCGCCCGGAGAGGGTGATCGTCTCACTGCCGCGTTGCACGCTCAGGCTGTCGGGACTCAGCACGAGATCGCGATAGCGGATGGCATTGGTGCCACGCCCATGCGCGCGGCGCAGCAGCGCGCGGATGCGCGCGATCAGTTCGGCCAGGTCGAAGGGTTTGACGAGGTAATCATCGGCACCGGCGTCGAGCCCGGCGACGCGGTCATCGACGGTGTCACGGGCGGTCAGGACCAGCACCGGCAGATCGTTGCCCTGCTGCCGCAGCCCACGCAGGAGCGCCATGCCCGAGAGGCGCGGCAGGCCGAGATCGAGCACCAGCATCTCGTATGTGGTCGTCTCCAGGGCCAGTTGCGCACTGCGTCCGTCACGCGTCCAGTCCACCGTGAAACCCGCCTCGCGCAGGCCCACCGCGACGCCATCCCCGATCAGGGGATCATCCTCGACCAGCAGCACGCGCATCGTTGACCTCCGTGGGCAGCTTGCGGATGGAGCGCCATGCAGCGCGATGATCCTGCCGGGTCCCGGTATCGCCGCACCACCTTAGCCGAACCTTAAGGCGCCACCGTGATCCACCGGCGTGTTCTTAAGAATGGCTTCAGCCGGGCATCGCAAGGTGCATCCCATGCCGCCCGGCATGCCGGCAAAGCCGGTTCACGATGAAACAGGAGAAGATCATGCGTACCCATTCTTCCACGATTGCTCTCGCGCTGGCACTGGTCATTGCCGCGCTCCCGTTCGGCGCCACCGCTTCGACCTATGCCGGAGAGTGCACCGACCGGCCCAAATCGGAATGGCAGTCCACCGACGAGATCAAGGCGCGCTTCGAGGCGCAGGGTTATGCCGTCGGCAAGGTCAAGAACGGCGGTTCGTGCTACGAGGTATATGCCAGGGACACGGACGGCAACAAGGTGGAGCTCTTCGTCAACCCGGTCGATGCCAGCGTTGTGGGGCAGGCGGGGAAGTCATGAAAACCGCCGTGCTCACGACTGCGGCACCCGCCGCGGCCGCGCCGCGTACGCTGCCAGTGTGGGATCCGCTCGTGCGGGTCTTCCACTGGTCGCTGGCAGGTGCATTTTTCACCGCCTACCTGCTCGGCGACGACGGCGGCGCGCTGCACCAGGCGTTGGGTTACACCGTGCTGGGACTGGTCGCCTTTCGCCTGGTGTGGGGTGTGGTCGGCACCCGGCATGCCCGGTTCGCTGCCTTCGTGCCCTCGCCGGCACGCGCAGTCGCATACTTCAAGGACATGCTGCGGGGGCGGGAACCCCGCCATCTCGGGCATAACCCGGCCGGCGCGCTGATGGTCATCACCCTGCTGCTGATGCTCACCGCCACCGGCGTCACCGGCTGGCTGCAGACCACCGATGCCGGGTGGGGCAGTGAAGCGCTGGAGGAAATCCACGAGGTGCTGGCCAACACCACCCTGACCCTGGTCGGACTCCACGTGCTCGGCGTCATCTGGAGCAGCCTGCGGCATCGCGAGAACCTGGTGCGTGCCATGTTCACCGGCCGCAAGCGCGCTGGTAAAGGGTAAAGGGGACGGAGGCTGAGGTTTCCCCACAAATGCAGCCGCTGAATCAACAGGTTGCAGCCACTTCTGGTGTTCGAAACGCGCATGACGCGGTATGTTCCTCGCAGGTTACGAAGCGACGAGG
>JALOBC010000051.1 GCA_023228465.1 Dokdonella sp.
GTTCTTCGCCAGATCCACGCCTGCGGTTATAGTGCCCATGGAGACTTCCTCTGCTGTTGACGGTTGTGTTGCAACACCATCATGGCCCACGAGGCCGAAGGGAGGGGAAGTCTCCTTTTTACTCGTTCAAGCGGACGCGCGAAGAGCCCGCGCGCCGCTTAACTCAGGCGTTAGCCTTCCTATTTGGAGCAGGCGTGGCACTCAAGATTCTTTCCGCGCTCTACATCACGTTCGCCTTGTTCGGCTTTCTCGTGCTCATCGCGCCCGGCAACGCAAGCACGATGTTCTTCTGGTCTGGCTCCCGTAGCGCTGGCATCGCCGCCGCCGCCCATGCTTGGGTCGCTTGGGGGGTGCTGGCTGCGTGCGGAGTGTCAGCCTGGGTCGCGCCCCAACACACAGTTACGCTCGCTTGGGCTGTGGTTGCTGTCGCCGGCATCGGCCATTTGCTTGTAGCGTTCGTCGGGCGCCGGCCTATTTGCCGGCGCTGCCTGGTTGGAGGCGCGGTGCTGCAGAGTCTCGCCGCAATTGCCGTAACGTTTGCGGCCCGCTAGCGTAGCACGGAAGGCATAACAATTCCGTAGGAGACTTCCCCGTCAAGCAGGGCGAGTGAAGCTGTTGCCCTTGGCTTGCGGGCGGCTGCCGATGACGCCAGTTTCGGTGCTGCGTGGTACGTGTCAGTGCTGGCAGGGTGCAACGGATGTCAGACGGCTTTTCCGTAGACGGTCTTGTTGAGCCGGCGATGCTGGCTCGGACCAGGGTACAATCCGCGCCCGGAGACCTCTCTCATTCAGCGGTGTCGCCGGTGTCCGGGGATCAGCCGGTGCACCGTTTGGACGTCCGAATTGTTAGTCAGGTTCTCACCGGGTGGGTCCGACCCGTTGTTACCGTGCTGCGCTGACGATGGAACGCAAGCGGTGGCGCGTGATGTGCACTCAGATGCCGGCCTGCCGGTGCAGCGGATGCGCGAGGCAGGCGTGTGGGTCGTAGTCGACGTCGTGCGCGAGCATCACCCAGATCTGCCGCGCGTGTTTGTTGGCGATGGCGACCAGCACCTTGCCGAAGGGGAGCCGACCGTCCAGGGTGCGGATCCAGCGCTGCTCGGGCGTGGCGTTCTCGATCGCCACCGCCTTGGCGCGTTGCAGGCTGCTGCGGGCACCCTGGATCAGCAACGAGGCCGCAAGGCCGGGTCAGTGTCGACTTCCTGCACGCTGCAGGGGAAGTGGAGCGGACAACCATCCTGACAGAGGATCGCACGGCAGACTGCCGCCGCAGGCATGACTTGACCCAGGTCAAGGCCGGCCCGGCACGGGGCACGCACGATGCGGGCATGATCTCCGCTGCCGCGGGGTTGACGGGGAGGATGCATGGGCGCGATGCGATGGCTCGGCCGGATCGGGTGGCTGGCGGTGATCCTGGGCGCGTGGCTGCTGCCGCTGGCGGCGCAGACGCCGATCCCGATGACCCCGCGCGACTTCCACGTACCCGGCACCCAGATCGGCGACATGCCGCTGGCGAACCTGCTTGAACCGAACGTGTGCAGGGCCTGCCATGGCAACTACCAGGCCGCCGATGTCGCCAGGGAACCGTACGCAACCTGGGCCGGCAGCCTGATGGCGCTGGGTGGCAAGGACCCGCTGTACTTCGCTCAGGTCACCAATGCCAACCAGGACGTGGAAAACGTCGGCAGCTTCTGCACCCGCTGCCACCTGCCGGTCGCGGTCGTCACCGGGCACGTCGCGCAGGCTGACGGCAGCACGCTCGACGCGCACGACAAGCAGGGCGTGACCTGCCATTTCTGCCACAGCATGGTGGATCCGGTGTACAAACCCGGCATCAGTCCGCCCGAGGACGCATCCATCCTCGCCGCGCTGGATGCGGTGCCCGGATATGCCTCGAACGCGATGTTCGTGCTCGATCCGGAAGGGCGCCGGCGCGGCCCGCGCGAGGATGCCAATCCCATGCACGAGCTGATCGTCTCGCCCTTCCACCGCGATGCGGCGCTCTGTGGCACCTGTCACGATGTCGGCAACGTCGCGGTGTCCAAGCAGGCGAACGGCACCTACCGCTACAACGCGATCGATACCGAGTCGCCCAGCCACGACCCGGCGCAGCAGTTCCCGCTCGAACGCACCTATACCGAATGGAAGCTGTCGGCCTTCGCCGATGGCGGCGTCGATCTTGGCGGGCGCTTCGGCGGCACGCGCGGGCCGCGCGTGTCGACCTGCCAGGACTGCCACATGCCGGGGCTGGCCGGCCCGCCCTGCAACTTCTGCGATGTCCGCCCGGATCTCGCCTCGCACGAATTCGCCGGCGCGGCCGTGCCCTCGCTCGATCTCATCGCCGCATACACCGCGGACGATCCTGCCGTGGACCCGGCGCATATCGCCGCCGGTCGCGAGCGCGCGCTGTCGATGCTGCAGCGCGCGGCGACCATCGAACTCGCGCACGACGCGGGCGAGCTGATCGCGCGGGTCATCAACCATACCGGACACAAGCTGCCCACGGGCCACATCGAGGGCCGGCGCGCCTGGCTCAACCTGCGCTTCTACGATTCGTCCAATGCCCTGCTGGGCCAGACCGGCGGCTACGACCTGGCCACGGCCGAACTCGACGAGGCGAGCACCACGGTGTACGAAATGCATGTGGGTCTCAGCGCCGACGCCGCCGCGGCCACCGGCCTGCCGGCCGGCACCACCACCCACATGGCACTGGCCGACACCATCGAGAAGGACACGCGCATTCCGCCGCGCGGCTTCGACAATGCGGCCTACATCGAGGGCGGCGCGCCGGTGGTCGGCATCAGCTATGCCGATGGCCAATACTGGCACGAGCGTCGTTACCCGCTGCCTGTCGGCACCCAGCACGTCATCGCCACGCTCTACTACCAGACCCTCACCCGGCACTACATCGAGGCGCTGCGTGACGGCAACGTCACCGACAACTGGGGCACCCTGCTGCACAGCCTGTGGGAAGACACCGGTCGCGGCGCACCGATCGCCATGACCAGCACCACCCTGTACCTCGTCGATCGCGTGTTCGCAAACGGCTTCGACTAGCCTGGAGGCGGTCGGCGCCCACTTCGCGACCCGTCTGGAAGTGCCACCCGGGCAGCACCTGCGGCCCGCACGCCAGCGCGCCTGATCGGTGGGCGCGTGCGCGCAGGCGAACCGCGCGGCGCGGCTTCAGCCGCCGGTTCCCCATCCATCGTTCAGGGCACAGGCAGATGGCGCGGCCGGACCCGCGCCGAGCGCGCGGCGCGGTGACGATCCATGTCACCGAACCCTGGCGCCAAACGCGGCGCCTCACGCAGGCGGGCGGCGCGCAGCCGGTGGCCGGTGATGCGCCGGCCGCCGGCTGCGCAGGAACTCAGTCCACCACCGCCGGCAGTTTCTCGGCTGCCTCGCAATCCACGGCGAGCTTGCCGTCGCGCACCGACAAGGCCACCTTGCCGCCTTCGGCCAGTTTGCCGAACAGCAGTTCCTCGGCGAGCAGGCGCTTGACGTTGTCCTGGATGACGCGCGCCATCGGCCGCGCCCCCATTTGCGGGTCGAAGCCATTCTCTGCCAGCCAGCGTCGCGCCTCCCCATCGACGTTCAGCGAGACATGCTTTTCCAGCAGCTGCATTTCCAGTTCGATCAGGAACTTGTCCACCACGCGCAGGATGTGCTCGAAGTCCAGCGAGCTGAACTGGATGACCGCATCCAGGCGGTTGCGGAACTCCGGCGAAAATGCGCGCTTGAGCGCTTCCAGCGCATCGGTGTGGTGGTCCTGCTCGACGAAGCCCATGGTGCGGCGCGCGGCGATCTGCGCACCGATGTTGGTGGTCATCACCACGATCACGTTCTTGAAGTTCGCCTCGCGGCCGTTGGTGTCGGTGAGCGCACCGTGGTCCATGATCTGCAACAGGATGTTGTACACGTCCGGGTGCGCCTTCTCGATCTCGTCGAGCAGCAGCACGCAGTGCGGGTGCTTGACGATCTGCTCGGTGAGCAGGCCGCCCTGGTCGAAACCGACATAGCCGGGCGGCGCGCCGATCAGGCGCGACACCGAATGTGCTTCCATGTATTCGGACATGTCGAAGCGCACCAGTTCGATGCCGAGCTGCAGCGCCAGCTGGCGCGTGACTTCGGTCTTGCCGACCCCGGTCGGCCCGGTCAGCAGGAAACAGCCGATCGGCTTGTCCGGATTGCCCAGGCCGGAACGCGCCATCTTGATCGCCGCCGACAGCTCCTCGATGGCCGGGTCCTGGCCGAACACCACCATCTTGAGGTTGCGGTCGAGGTTCTTCAGCACGTCGCGGTCCGAAGCCGACACCTGCTTGGGCGGGATGCGGGCCATGCGCGCGACGATGTACTCGATGTCCGGCACGTCGATGCGCCCGCTGCGATCCTTTTCCGGCAGCAGGCGCTGGCGCGCGCCGGCCTCGTCGATGACATCGATGGCCTTGTCCGGCAGCAGGCGGTCGGGAATGTGCTTGACCGCCAGATCGACCGCGGCCTGCAGCGCGTCGCCGGTGTATTCGACGTGGTGGTGTTCCTCGAAGCGCCCCTTGAGGCCCTTGAGGATCTCCACGCTCTCGGAAATGGATGGCTCGACGATGTCGATCTTCTGGAAGCGCCGCGCCAGCGCGCGATCCTTCTCGAACACGCCGCGGTATTCCTGGAACGTGGTCGAACCGATGCAGCGCAGCTCACCGCTGGCCAGCACCGGCTTGATCAGGTTTGAGGCGTCCATGGTTCCGCCAGAGGCCGAACCGGCACCGATGATGGTGTGGATTTCATCGATGAACAGGATCGCGCCGGTTTCCTTGCGCAACTCGGCGATGACCGCCTTCAGGCGCTTCTCGAAATCGCCGCGATACTTCGTGCCGGCCACCAGGGCACCCAGATCCAGCGCCCAGATGGTGCAGTCGGCCAGCACGTCGGGCACGTCGCCCTCGACGATGCGCCGCGCCAGGCCCTCGGCCAGGGCGGTCTTGCCGACACCGGCATCGCCCACGTACAGCGGGTTGTTCTTGCGCCGCCGGCAGAGCACCTGGATGGTGCGCTCGATCTCCTCGGCGCGCCCGATCAGCGGATCGATCTTGCCCTGGCGGGCCAGTTCGTTGAGGTTGTTGGCGAACTCGTTCAGCGGGTTCGAGCGCGCCTCCTCGCCCGCTTCGGCCTCCCGGCCAGGCTCGCCCGCGGTCGGCTGCGCGCCGGCCGATTCGTGGCCGATCTTGGCGATGCCGTGCGAGATGTAGTTGACCACGTCCAGGCGCGAGATGTCCTGCTGGCCGAGGAAATACACCGCGTGCGAATCCTTCTCGCCGAAGATGGCCACCAGCACGTTGGCGCCGGTGACTTCCTTGCGGCCCGAGGACTGCACGTGATAGACGGCGCGCTGCAGGACGCGCTGGAAACCGAGCGTCGGCTGCGTGTCGCGCTCGTCGTTGGGCGGCAAGACCGGCACCGTTTCGGTGATGATCGCGCGCAGGTCGCGCGCCAGCCGCGCGGTATCGGCGCCACAGGCACGCAGCACCGTCGTGGCGGCCGTGTTTTCTAGCAGGGCCAGGAGCAGGTGTTCCACGGTCATGAACTCGTGGCGCTGCTCGCGTGCATCCTTGTAGCACTGGCCAATGGTGCTTTCGAGATCCTTGCTGAACATGTCGGGGGTCGTCTCCGAATTACTCTACCTGCTATGTGCGGGTGCGTCAGGCCTT
Source organism: Dokdonella sp. (assembly GCA_023228465.1). Classification (GTDB taxonomy): domain Bacteria; phylum Pseudomonadota; class Gammaproteobacteria; order Xanthomonadales; family Rhodanobacteraceae; genus Dokdonella_A. The sequence continues at coordinate 5,702 of JALOBC010000051.1, forward strand.
TTCCATGGTGCAGAGCAGGGGATGCTGGTGGACGCGCGAAAACTCGTTGACCTGGGTCACCTTGGTCTCGGCCACCTCGCGCGTGAACACACCACATACGCCGCGCCCGCGCGTATGGACGTGCAGCATGATCTGGGTCGCCCGCTCGCGATCCAGCCCGAAGAAGGTTTCCAGCACGGTGATGACGAAATCCATCGGCGTGAAGTCATCGTTCAGCAGGATCACCTGGTACAGGGGCGGGCGCACCACCTGGGGGCGCGCCTCCTCGACGGCAAGGCCGTGTCCATGTTGCGGAGCGGGGTCGGCTGGTTGCGGCATGGTGCTGGAGAATCGTCCTTTGGGTCGAGTATACCCCGGGCCGGAACGTCGCAAACCCCGGTCCGGGGCGCGCAACGCGGTACGTCGGCGACGCGTTCAGGCCTGTTAAACTTTGTCGATGAATGACGCAGTTCCCAGCGCAGACGACGATGCCGGCGTCTGGCGCCCGCACGTGACCGTAGCAACCGTGGTACCGCGCGCAGACGCATTCCTGCTGGTCGAGGAGGACGTGCGTGGCGCGCTGGTGCTGAACCAGCCGGCCGGCCACCTCGAACGCGGCGAAACCCTGCAGAGCGCGGCGGTGCGCGAGACGCTGGAGGAAACCGGCTGGCACGTCGCCCTGACCTGCCTGCTCGGCGTGCAGCAGTGGCGTTCGGCGCGCGGCCGCGAGTTCGTGCGCTTCACGTTCGGCGCCGAGCCGCTCCGCCATGAACCGGCACGACCGCTGGACGCGGGCATCGTGCGTGCGCTGTGGCTCTCGCGCGACCAGGTGGCCGCCCAGGCAGCGCGCCTGCGCAGCCCGCTGGTGCTGGCCGGCATCGACGCCTGGTTGGGCGGACGCCGCCTGCCGCTCGATGCAGTGCGCGATTTCGGCGTTGCCGCATGAGCGGCGTGCGCCTGACAATCCAGCGCAGGAAAGTTCCGTAATACCATGAAGGAAAACGTAATCGTCGGGCTGTCCGGGGGCGTGGATTCCTCGGTCGCCGCCCTGCTCCTGCAGCGTGCGGGCGCCAGGGTGGCCGGCCTGTTCATGCAGAACTGGGAGGAAGACGACGGCAGCCCCTGCCGCGCCGACGCCGACCGCCGCGATGCCGTGGCCGTGGCGGCGAAGCTGGGCATGCGCCTGCACCTGCGCAACTTCGCCGCCGAGTACCGCGAGCAGGTGTTTGCGCACTTCCTTGCCGAACATGCGCGCGGGCGCACGCCCAACCCCGACGTGCTGTGCAATCGCGAGATCAAGTTCAAGACCTTCCTCGATCACGCCCGCGCGCTCGGCGCGGAGAAGATCGCCACCGGCCACTATGCGCGTGCCGCCTTGCACGACGGGCGCTGGCGCCTGCTGCGCGGCGTCGATACCGCCAAGGACCAGAGCTATTTCCTGTACGCCATTGGCCAGGAGGCACTGGCCGCCACCCTGTTCCCGCTCGGCGACCTGCACAAGGACGAGGTGCGCCGGCTGGCGCGCGAGGCCGGGCTGCCGACCCATGCCAAGAAGGACTCGACCGGCATCTGCTTCATCGGCGAGCGCGATTTCCGCGAATTCCTGGGACGCTATCTGCCGGCCCGGCCCGGCCCGATGCGCACGCCCGAGGGCGTGACCCTCGGCGAGCACCCCGGCGTGTTCTTCTTCACCCTCGGCCAGCGCGGCGGGTTGGGCATCGGCGGGCGTCACGGCGCTGCCGATGCCCCCTGGTACGTCGTCGGCAAGGACATCGAAAGCAACGTGCTGACGGTTGCCCAGGGCAACGTCAACCCCTGGCTGCAGGCGCGGCGCCTGGCTGCCAGCCAGCTCAGCTGGATCGACGGCAGCGCCCCGGCGCGCAGCCTGCGCTGCACGGCCAGCACGCGCTATCGCCAGCCGCCCCAGCCCTGCGACGTGGTGATCGACGGCGATCAGTGCGAGGTGCATTTCGACACGCCGCAGCGCGCCATCGCCGCCGGTCAATCGGTGGTGTTCTACGCAGGCGAGGTGTGCCTGGGCGGCGGCGTGATCGACCGCAGCGACGCGCCCTTCGGCGGCTGGCATGATGCTCCAATGCAAGAACAGGAAACCCGGCATGCGTGAAGCACGCGTCATTGCCCTGGCCGGCGTGCTGCAGGCCTGCAAGCTGGTGCATGACCTGGCCACCCAGGGGCGCGCCGACGAGACCGCCGTCCAGGCCAGCCTGGCCAGCGTGTTCCGCATCGATGCGGCCAGTGCCGCCGACGTGTTCGGTGGCCTCGCTGGCGTGCGCGGCGGCCTCGAAGTGCTGCTGTCCCAGTTCGAGGACGCACGGCGCGAACTGGCCCTGACCCGGCTCGTGCTTGCCGTGCTGCGCCTGGAGCGGCGCCTGCGCCACGACCGCCACGCGCTGTCGGCGCTGCGCAGCGGCATCCAGGCCATCCAGCGCCAGGTGGATCATTTCGGCGTCACCCACGCGACCGTGCAGGCGCGACTGGCCGAGCTCTACGTGCAGGCCCTGTCACCGCTGCGCCCGCGCATCATGGTGCACGGCAACCCGCAGCACCTGGGCAATGCGCAGACGGTGGAGCGCATCCGCGGCCTGCTGCTGGCCGCGATCCGCGCCGCGGTGCTCTGGCATCAGGTCGGCGGCAGCCAGTGGCGCCTGCTGCTGCGTCGCCAGCAGTACGCCATGCTCGCCCGCGGCCTGTTGTCGCGGAGCATGCTCGACCACGGTTGAGCGGCGCAGGCTGCACTGCAGCGTCACCCGAAGCGAAGCAGCCGCAGGGCGATGGGCTCGCGCGGCGCCGGCCCGACATCTCTGCGCATTCCACCCTGCGCCTTGCAGCGCGCAAGGAACGGCGCGTGCGTGTCAGCCCTCCGCGGAGGGCGCCCGCTGGCCGGGAAGCGGCTGCTCGGCACCGCGCGCATCATGCGCACCGGAGCGGATGAGCGCGGCCGGTGCCGGCCCACGCCAGCGGCGCGTGATGCGCTGGAAGAACAGCGTGTTCGGGACCTGCAGCACCGATCCGCCCGGCTCGCGCAAGGTGGTGTAGATCAGGTTGATGTCGGCCACGCGCCCGCGCAGGCCCGGATTCTCGCCATTTTCCAGCAGTTCGACCTCGTCGGCGAGGCGGAACGGACGCGTGGTGAAGATGAGCAGCGAACAGAAGATGTTGGAGAGCACGCTCCAGGCGGCGAAGAAGGCGACTGCGCCGACCGCCGCGAAGCCGGTGAAGGCCGTCCACAACACGGATGCCGACACGCCCAGCCGGTCCATGATCAGCAACGCGGCGGTGATGCCGATCAGGATCGCGACGATGCGCGTGGCGACCGCCATCATCTCCGCCGGCAGGCCATTGCGCTTGCCCACGCGGCGCAGCACGCGGCGCAGCAGCCAGCGCAGCAGCAGCGCCAGCAGCACGATCAGCACGATCTGCGCCGCCGTGGCGGCCGGGGCACTCCAGCGCAGGATGGCGTCGGGCAGGAGATCCTTCATGTGGGCAGTCGCGTGTTGCGGTGGCCGCATCTTACGCGATGGTGGCAGCCAGCCCCGGTCGCGCGCGCTACACTCGCGGGCCACACTCCCAAATGCGACTGAGACGCAAACCCATGTTCATGTGCAGTCCCTGCCCGGCAACCCGCGATCCGCGCGATGTCTCCCCACCGGCGCGCCACCACGCCACGCTCGGCGGGTTGGCACGATGACCCGCATCGACAAGCCACGCCCGCTGCAGCGCCGGCGCCCCGGCTGGGCGCTCGCGCTGGCCGTACTGCTGCTCACCGGCCTGGGCGCGCGCGCGGCCAGCGCAGCCGATGCCGACGTCGCGACCGCCTGGCGGCTGCTCGACTACATCGCCGTGGACTATGCCGGCGCCGTGGCGCAGGGTCAGGTCACCAATGAGACCGAATACGATGAACAGGTGGAGTTTGCCGGCACGGTCGCCGACCTGATCGGCAAGCTGCCGGACAAGCCCGAACGCGCCGCGCTGCAGACCGGCATCGGGCAACTGCAGGCGGTCATCGACGCGAAGGCCGATCCGGCAACCGTGGCCAGGCTGGCCCGCGGCCTGGGTGCCGAGCTGCTCGCCGCCTGGCCGGTGCCGGTGGCGCCCGCGCACCCGCCCGACCTCGAGCGCGGGGTCAGCCTGTACCAGGCCCAGTGCGCGAGCTGCCACGGCACCACGGGCGACGGGCATGGCCCCGCCGCAGGGGCGCTGGAGGTGCCGCCGATCGCCTTCACCGACCTCGAGCGCGCCCGCGAACGCAGCCTGTTTGCGCTCTACCAGACCATCACCCAGGGCGTGGACGGCACCGGCATGCCGTCCTACGCGCAGCTGTCCAGCGAGGATCGCTGGGCGCTCGCCTTCGTGGTCGGCCAATTCGCCTTTCCGGCCGCCTCGGCCGCCGAGGGCGAACGGCTGTGGCAGACGGACGCCACGCTGCGCCAGCACCTGCCCGATCTCAAGGCCCTGGCCACCCTGACCCCGGCCGCGCTGGAGCAGGCGCTGGGCGCCACGACCGCCGACGATCTGCTTGCCTGGCTGCGCCGTCACCCGCAAGCCGTGGCTCCGCAGGGTGCAGCGGCCTCGCTGGCGCTGGCGCGCAGCCGGCTGGCGGAAAGCCTGGCGGCCTATCGGGCCGGCGATGCGCGCAAGGCCGGCTCGCTGGCGCTGTCGGCCTACCTGGACGGCTTCGAGCCGATCGAACCGGTGCTGGCGGCGCGCAATTCCCGGTTGCTCAATCGCGTCGAGACCGCCATGGGCACCTTGCGTGGCGCCATCCAGCGCGGCGCCGACGTGGGAACCGTGGCCGACCATGTCGCCAGTGTCGACGACCTGCTCGACGCCACCGCCGCGACCCTGGCCTCCGGCCCGGCCAGCAAGCTGTCGAGCTTCGTCGGCGCGGCCACCATCCTGCTGCGCGAGGGCCTGGAAGCCCTGCTCATCGTGGTCGCCATGCTGGCCTTCCTGCGCAAGGCCGATCGCCCGGACGTGGTGCGCTACGTACACGCCGGCTGGATCGGCGCGCTCATCGCCGGCGCCCTGACCTGGGCTGCGGCCACCTGGCTGATCCAGATCAGCGGCGCCAGTCGCGAGCTGACCGAAGGCTTCGGATCCGTGCTGGCCGCCGTGGTGCTGATATCGGTCGGCATCTGGATGCATGGCAAGGCCCAGGCCGAGCAGTGGCAACGCTACATCCGCGAAAAGATGTCGCACGCCCTGGGCGGGCGGACGGGCTGGCTGCTGCTCGCACTGGCCTTCATCGTCGTCTACCGCGAGGTGTTCGAAACCATCCTGTTCTTCGTCGCGTTGTGGTCGGAAGGCAATGGCGGCGCCCTGCTGGCCGGTGGTGCGACCGCGGTGGTGGCGCTGGCGGTGATCGCCTGGGCCATGTTGCGCTGGAGCCGGCACCTGCCGCTCTCCAAGTTCTTCAGCTACAGCGCCCTGCTGATGGCGGTGCTGGCCGTGATCCTGGCCGGCAAGGGCATGGGCGCGCTGCAGGAAGCGGGCCTGATCGGCATCACGCCGATCGCCTGGATGCCGCGCCTGACCCTGCTCGGCATCGTCCCCACGCTGCAGACGCTCGGCGCGCAGGCCGCGACCCTGGCCGCGTTGGCGATCGGCTTCCTGTGGAATCACGCCAAGGCCCCGCCGGCCCACGCCCTCTGACCGCACGCGGGGTCGCCGGCCGGAACGGCGACCCCGCGTGCGTAGGGCGATAATGGGTCTGCGTCGCCCCTGCCTTTTCCCACCCCGCCGACTGATGGACAAACCCGACAGCCCTTCGCACACGCCGCTGATGCGCCAGTATTTCGCGGCCAAGGCGGACTATCCGGACACCCTGGTGTTCTTCCGCATGGGCGATTTCTACGAGCTTTTCCATGACGATGCGCGCAAGGCGGCGCGCCTGCTTGACATCACCCTGACCCAGCGCGGCAGCTCGGCCGGCGCGCCCATCCCCATGGCCGGCGTGCCCTACCACGCCGCCGAAGGCTATCTGGCGCGGCTGGTGAAGCAGGGCGAGTCGGTGGCGATCTGCGAGCAGATCGGCGACCCGGCCGCGTCCAGGGGCCTGGTGGAGCGCAAGGTGGTGCGCGTGGTGACGCCGGGCACGGTCACCGACGCGGCCCTGCTGGAGGATCGCCGCGACAACCTGCTGCTGGCGATCGCCGCCGGCAAGACCGGCCATGGCCTGGCCTGGGTCGATCTTGCGGGCGGGCGCTTCCTGCTGGCCGAAGTCGCCGATGCCGAGGCGCTGGCCAGCGAGCTCGCCCGCCTGACCCCGGCCGAAACCCTGGTCAGCGAGGACGTCGCCTGGCCAGCCTGCGTCAGCGCCCTGCCCGGCCTGCGCAAACGCGCGCCCTGGCATTTCGATGGCCAGACCGCCCAGCGCGAACTCGCGCGCTTCTTCGGCACGCGCGACCTGTCCGGCTTCGGCGTCGAGGGCCTGCCGCTGGCAGTTGCCGCCGCCGGTGCGCTGCTTGGCTACGTCGAGGAAACCCAGAAGGCGGCGCTGCCGCACCTGACCGGCCTGGCCAGCGAGAACCCGGCCGAGACCGTCGCCCTGGATGCCGCGACGCGCCGCAACCTGGAACTGGACACCCACGCCAGCGGCAACCGCGACTTCACCCTGCTCGGCGTGCTCGACCGCTGCGTCACGCCGATGGGCGCGCGCCTGCTGCGCCGCTGGCTGCACCGACCGCTGCGCGACCACGCCACCCTGGCGCTGCGGCAGCAGGCCATCGCCAGCCTGCGCGATCCGACGGGGCACGAACCGTTGCGCGAGATCCTGCGCGGCATCGGCGACCTGGAACGCATCCTCGCCCGCGTCGCGCTGCGCTCGGCACGCCCGCGCGACCTCTCCACCCTGCGCGACGGCCTGCAGCTGGCGCCGCGCCTGGCCGAAAGCGTGGCTGCCAGCGCCAGCCCGCTGCTCGGCGAGCTGCTGGCGCGCCTGGGCAGCCATGCCGACACCGCCGGCGAGCTGGTCGCGGCGGTGGTGGACCAGCCACCCGCCATGGCCCGCGATGGCGGCGTCATCCGCGGCGGCTTCGATGCCGAACTGGACGAACTGCGGGCGCTGGCCGCCAACGCCGACCAGTTCCTCATCGCGCTGGAAGAACGCGAGCGCGCGAGCACCGGCATCCCGACCCTCAAGGTCGGCTACAACAGCGTGCACGGCTACTACCTGGAAATCAGCAAGGCGCAGTCGGCCAGGGCGCCGGCGCACTACACGCGGCGCCAGACCCTCAAGAGCGCCGAGCGCTACATCACCGAGGAGCTCAAGGCCTTCGAGGACAAGGTCCTGGGCGCGCGCGAACGTGCCCTGCTGCGCGAACGCGCACTCTACGATGCGCTGCTGGACTTCCTCACCGGACGCCTTGGCCCGCTGCAGGCCGCGGCCGCGGCCATCGCCGAGCTGGACGTGCTCGCCGCCCTGGCCGAGCGCGCCGAGGCGCTGGACTGGTGCCGGCCGGAGCTGGTGGACACGCCGGGGATCCACATCGAACGGGGCCGCCACCCGGTGGTCGAGCAGGTGCGTGAGGAGCCCTTCGAGCCCAACGACCTCGCCCTGGACGAGGGCCGGCGCATGCTGGTCATTACCGGCCCGAACATGGGCGGCAAGTCCACCTACATGCGCCAGTGCGCGCTGATCGTGCTGCTGGCCCACATCGGCAGCTGCGTGCCGGCGGCGGCGGCGCGCATCGGCCCGATCGACCGCATCTTCACCCGCATCGGCGCGGGCGACGACCTGGCGCGCGGACAGTCGACCTTCATGGTCGAGATGAGCGAAACCGCCAACATCCTGCACAACGCCACGGCGTGCAGCCTGGTGCTGATGGACGAGGTCGGTCGCGGCACCAGCACCTATGACGGCCTCGCCCTGGCCCGCGCCAGCGCGGTCGCCCTGGCCACGCGCAATCGCGCCTACACCCTGTTTGCCACCCACTATTTCGAACTGACCGAGCTGGCCGGCGAGTTCGCCGGCATCGCCAACGTGCACCTGGACGCGGTGGAATACCACGACCAGAAGCAGGGCGAGCGCATCGTCTTCCTGCATGCGGTGAAGGAAGGCCCGGCCAACCGCAGCTTCGGACTGCAGGTGGCGGCGCTGGCCGGCCTGCCCAGGGCGGTGATCGCCGATGCGCGCCGGGCCCTCGCCAACCTGGAGCGCAAGGCCGCCACCGGCCTTCACCCGGCCGAGCCCAGCTCGCCGCAGCTGGCCCTGTTCGCGCCGTCCGCGCCCTCGCCCGTGGCTGCTGCCCTGGCCGACCTCGACCCGGACGCGCTGAGCCCGCGCGAAGCGCTGGAAGCCCTTTACCGGCTCAAGGCGCTGGCTGAAACCGACACCTGAGGCCGGCGGCGGCACGCGCGCAGGCGGCGCACGCGCACCGCCGGGAGACACGGGCGGCGTCTTCAGCCAAGCACGCGGCGAAACGGCGGCAGGGCCTCGAGGATGCGCCGGCCGTAGCGACGCGTCAGCAGGCGCGAATCGAGGATCACCACGCGCCCACGGTCGTGCGGCCCGCGCACCAGGCGCCCGGCAAACTGGGTCAGCATGCGCAGCGCATGCGGTATGGCGACCAGATTGAAGGCGCTGTGGCCGCGGCTTTCGATCCACTCGCTCAGGGTTGCCGTCTGCGGATCGGTCGGCACGGCGAATGGCACCTGGGTGATGACCACCGTCGTGCACGCGGCGCCGGGCAGGTCCAGGCCCTCGCCGAACGAGTTGAGGCCGAACAGCACCGAACCATCGCCGTTGGCGATGCGGCGCAGGTGCTCGGCGATCAGCTCGGCCTTGTTGCCTTCACCCTGCACCAGCGCCCGCACGCGCAGGCGCGGCGGCAGCAGGGTGAACACCGCCTCCATCTTCCAGCGGGACGTGAACAGCACCAGTGAACCCTGCTGCCAGTCCAGCTCCCGGACCAACCAGTCGGCGACTGCACGCGGATGGCCTTCGCGGTCGTCCGGGGTGGCCGGAAAGCGCGGCACTACGAGCTCGGCCAGACTGGGCAGGTCGAAGGGCGACCCGAGCGCCAGCGTTTCGGCGTGTTCGGGCAGGCCGATGGCGATCGCCAGTGCCTCGAAGCCGCTGCCACCGGTCAAGGTCGCCGAAGTCAGCACCACCGCCTCGATGTCCTTCCACAGCAGCGTGCGCAGCACATCGGCGGCCGACACCGGCGAACAGTGGCAACTGCAGTCTCCATCGTCCTGCAGGCTGACCCAGCGGGCCATGGGCGGGCGCCCCGGCGGATCCTCGCGGCGCCAGCCCTCCCACAGCGCCGCCTGCGCGGCGACCAGATCATGCGCCATGCCCAGGCTGCGCTGCAGGCGCTCGCGTGCCGGATCATCCTGTGCGCCGCGGCCAACCAGCAGGCGCGCCGCCGCCAGCCAGCGCAGCAGCAGGCCGGTGTCCTCGCCCAGGGTGTCGACGGCTTCCTTCCATGCCAGCGGCAGCTGGCCGCCGGGTGCGCGCCAGACCGGGTCGCGCGCGCCGGCCTCGGGCACCCAGTCCTGGCGAATGGCGGTGTGCAGCGCCTTCAGCTGCCTGCCGATGCGCTCGAACAGTTCGCTCACTTCCAGCGACAGCAGGCTGCCGATGCGTTCCTTGCCGGTGCCGGCATAGGTCGCCCCGACCAGGGACTGGCTGCGCGCCAGCCGCCCGGCGGCATCGCGCAGGACCACCTGCGCCGCGCCCTGGTCGATGGCCACGCCGGCCAGGTGGTGGGCTTCGTCCACGACCAGCAGCATGTCGCCAGGCGGGGCGATGATCGGTTGACCGCCCTCCAGGTCGCCCAGTGCAAGCGAGGCCAGCAGGAGGGCGTGGTTGGTGACGACGATCTGCGCTTCGCGCACCTCGGTGCGCGCGGCCAGCACCGGACAGCGCCCGGCGAAGGCGCACTGGCGCCCCGGGCAGGCCGACGCCGGCGTGGTGATGCGTGCGCGCAGGGTCGGCGAAACCGGGACCGGCGCGCTGTCGAGGTCGCCCGCCCAGGCACCCTCGGCGAACGCCTTGCCCAGCTGCCGCGCGCGTTCCAGCTCGACCGCCGGCAGCGGTCGCGGGCCGAGCCCATCATCCGGCAGCAGGCTGTCCTGGACGGCCTCGCCTTCCAGTTCGGCCAGGTTGCGGGGACACAGGTAGCGCGTACGCCCCTTGGCGATGGCCACGCTCGCCTCGATGCCGGTCGCGGCCAGAAAGGCCGGGATGTCACGCCCGACCAGTTGCGCCTGCAGGGCAACGGTGCCGGTGCTGATGACCAGCACCTTGCCGCTGGCGAGCGCGGCGGGTACGCCGGCGACCAGATAGGCAAGGCTCTTGCCCACGCCCGTTGGGGCTTCGATCACGCCGATGCCGCCACGGGTCGCCAGCGCGCGCGACACGGCGGCCACCATGCGGTTCTGTTCGCGGCGCACGGCAAACCCGGGCAGGTTCGCCTGCAGGTTGCGCCAGGCTTCGCGGATGCGTTCCTTGAGTGCTTCGTCGAGCACCCGCGGTGTACCCTCTGCGGGGCCGGCGACGCTTGCCGTTGCCTCGTCCGTCATGCGCGGATTCTCTCAGGTTTGCCGCAGGCGCAGCGGCGATATCTGGACCGGTTCCAGGCCATTTCGGCTTGCGGTGGGGCCGTGCACCTGTCAGCGTAGCCGTTTTTTCGCCCCCGGACCCAGCCTCGATGGAACACGCAACGGACATTCTCGCCAGCCTGTTCGTGATATTCCTTGCCGCCCAGGTGGGCGCGGAAATCGCCCAGCGGCTGAAGCTGCCGGGGGTCGTCGGTGAGATCGCGGCGGGCGCCATCATCGGCCCCTCGCTGCTCGGCTGGCTCGATCCTGCGCAGATCCTGCCGGGCACCCCGCTGGACGTGCTGGCCGAGATCGGCGTCGTGCTGCTGCTGTTCGCGGTGGGCCTGGAAACGCGCCTCGACGAGATGAAGAAGGTCGGCGCCGCGGCCTTCATGGTCGGCGTGCTCGGGGTCATCGTGCCGTTCGGGGCAGCCACCCTCTGGGCTCACGGCGAAGGCCTGGAGTGGGCCAGGTCGCTGTTCGTGGCGGCCGCCTTCGTCGCCACCTCCGCCGGCATCACCGCGCGCGTGCTGCAGGAACTGGGCGTGCTCTCGCGCATCGAGAGCCGGGTGATCCTCGGCGCGGCGGTGATCGACGACATCCTCGCCATGCTGCTGCTCGGCATCGTCGTGGCGCTGCAGGGCGGCAGCGAGCTGCAGCTGGGCAAGATCCTCCTGGTGCTGGCGCAGGCGGTCGGCTTCGTCGCCGTCATCGGCTGGTTCGGCACGCGGGCAATGCGGCGCGGCGCGCGCTGGCTGGACCGGCCGATCAATCCGCTCTCGCCGCTGTCGATCACGCTGGCGCTGTGCCTGGGCCTGGCCTTCCTGTCCACCAAGTTCGGCCTGGCCGCCATCATCGGCGCCTTCCTCGCCGGCATGATCGCCTCGGAAACCCATCGCCGCCACGAACTGGAACACCAGATGCAGCCCCTGCTGGCGCTGCTGACGCCGTTCTTCTTCGTCGTCACCGGCGCCAAGGTGGAATTGGCCGTGTTCGCCAATTCGCATGCCCTGATCATGCTGCTGGTGGTGACGGTCATCGCCATCCTGTCCAAGCTGATCGGCGGCTACCTCGGCGCGCTCTCGCTGGGCCAGCGCTCGGCCCTCATCGTCGGCGTCGGCATGGTGCCGCGTGGCGAGGTCGGTATCGTGATCGCCAGCCTCGGTCTTGCCGCGGGGGTCTTCACGAACGAGATCTATGCCGTTATCGTGGCGATGTCGCTGCTCACCTCGGTGATCACGCCGCCCGCGCTTGCCTGGCTGCTGGCACGCACTCCGGCCGGGGGCGCCGCCGAACCATCGGCGGCCAAGCCGCCGGCGGGGTGACTTGCGCGCTCGCGCGCGGCGCGTGATGATGCCCGTGGTGCGCCGCCAAATGCGCTGCGTCGTGCCGGTTCGCGTGAGCGGAGCGGGGCGGACGCGGGGCAGGCCTGCAGTGGGGAGCGGGCAAATTGTTTGCTGGCGGCGCAAACTTCCTGACAATACACTCCAGATGCACCCTCGCAGGTGGCGGCGGGCGCTGGATTGCGCCGATTGCGCCGGTGCGGCGCACGTGCAAAGAACTTGAGGAATGCAAACATGGACAAGAAGCCCAGGATCACGGTCTCGTCATTGGACCTCGATCGGCTGGAGAGCCTGCTCGAAGCGCCGGCCATGCGCGCCCTGCCGGGCGCCGTGGCCCTGCACGCCGAACTCGAGCGCGCGGAAATCGTCGATCCGGACAAGGTGCCGCCCAATGTCGTCACCATGAACTCGACGGTGCGCTTCGTTACCGATTCGTCTGGGCACGAGTTCGAATACACGCTGGTCTATCCGAAGGATGCGAACAACGACGCCGGCAGGATCTCGGTGCTGGCACCCGTGGGCAGCGCCCTGCTCGGGCTCGCCGTGGGGGATGAGATCGAATGGCCGCGCCCGGGTGGCGGCACCACCCGCGTGCGCATCGTCGAGGTCACCTTCCAGCCCGAGCGGGCCGGCGAACTGCATCGCTGACGCATGCCGACCGGATCGCGCGGGCGGTAATCGCGCGACGAATCCGCGGAACAAGGATGCAGCCGCCTCGCCGAGGCGGCCCGTCCCGGAGGATTCGCCGTCATGCCCACCACCTGGAACCCGCCGGCGGAGCGTTCCGTCGTCGGCCTCGACCTTTCTCCCGCCCAATCGGGCATCTTCACGCCCGGCATCGAAACCATCGTGCTGACCGGCGGCCAGCTCGACCGCTTCAATGCGATCGCGCGGCTGTTCGACCCGGACCTGCCGGCACTGAGCGCCGAACAGCTTGCCGGCGTCGCACGCCGCGTGCTGCGCACCGCGGCTGCCGGCGGCCAGTCGCCGTTCGTCGCTTCGCGCCTGCGCCGCGCCGCGGAGCTGCGCGCGATGCTGGCGGATGCGCACTGGACGCTCGATGCCACCCTGGCGGCGCACGGCGCCGCCCTGCTCGACTACATCGACGATCCGGACGACCTGTTCGGCGACGCCATCCCGGTGCTCGGTTTCCTCGACGACGCCCTGCTGGTCGATATCGCCATGGAAGTCCTGCGCCCGGAGCTCAACGAGTACGCCGAGTTCTGCCGCTTCCGCCAGGCGGAAGCCGCACGCACCGGCGGCGCGCCGCTCGAGCGCAGTCAATGGGAGCAGGCGCGGGCGGATGAGCTCAAGCTGGAGCAGCAACTGCGCCGCAGCCGCGACGGACACTATGTCGGCACCGCCGAACGCCTGTTTCGCGTCTGCTGAACGACGATGATCGCAAGCGCTGCCGGCACACGCAGCCGCGAGCGGACGCGGCGCCACCTGGCATCTGGACGGCGGCCCGGAACATGCAGCCCTGCATGCACCTGGCCGCCGGATCCGCGCCATAATCGCCACCGGCATGAAGCATCCGCGGGGCAGCTGATGAGCCGATTCGAAACGACACGCTGGAGCCTCGTGGTGGCCGCCGCCGGCGACTCCGTGGATGCCCGCTGTGCGCTGGAGACGTTGTGCAGGACCTACCATGCGCCGGTGCTGGCCTATGTCCGCCGTCACGCCCACCCCATGGAACTGGCCGATGACCTGACCCAGGCCTTCTTCCTGGAGTTCATCGAGGTTGCCCTGCACGCGCGCGCCGACCCGGCCCGCGGACGTTTCCGGTCCTACCTGCTGACGGCGGTCAAGCGCTTCCTCATCGACCAGCACACCCACGAACACCGGCTCAAGCGCGGGGGCGCCGTCATGCTCGAATCCCTCGATGCGGATCGGTCCCCCGAGATTGCCGGCCACGACAGCCCGGAGGCGGTCTTCGAACGCGACTGGGCGCTGGCCGCGCTGCAGGCCGCCCTGACCCGCCTGCGTGCGGAAGCCGCGGCGGCCGGCAAGCTGGCGCTCTTCGAGCAGTTGCAGGAATTCCTCACCGAGCGTCCCGCGGATGCGGACTACGAGCGGGTCGCGAGCGCGCTCGGCCTGCGCCGCAACACCCTGGCGGTGGCCGTGCACCGGCTGCGCCATCGCCTGCGTGAACTGGTGCGCAGCGAAATCAGCCAGACCACCCAGGATCGGGAAGACATGCGCGAGGAACTGCACAGCCTGCGCGCGGCCTTCGGTTCGACGCTCGGCGAGAGCGTCTGAGGCGCCCATTGCGGCCGTCGCAGACCTTACCGGAACTGCCCAATTGACTCCGTCTCCCGGCCCCTTCACTCCGACCGGCTTTCCGGAAACCTGCTGGTCCCTGGTGCTGCGTGCCGATCTCACGCTGGAAGGGCGCAATGCGGCGCTCGACGAACTCGGCCGGCGCTACTGGTACCCGGTCTATGCCTATCTGCGCCAGTGCGGCCACGACCCGGACATGGCGCAGGGCATCGCCCGCGCGTTCTTTGGCGATCTCCTGCAGCACGCGGCGGCGCCACGCGTGGATTATCCCGGGAAGCGCTTCCGCGACTTCCTGCTGCAGCGCCTGGAGGCGTTTCTCGCAGCCGACTGGCGGCGGCTGCCGGAAGCCGAGCTCGACGGGCCTGCGCCGGAGCTGGCCGGGCTGGAGCGGCGCTACGGGCTGGACAATCCGCCGGATATCACCGCAACTGAAGCCTTCCAGCGCGGCTTCGCCGCCGAAGTGATGGCGCGTGCCCAGGCCAGGCTGCGCGAGGAAGCCGTGCAGGGCGGCCATCTGGACATGTACGAGGCGCTGCTGCCACATCTGGTACGCGAGCCTTCCAGCAACGAACTGGCAAGCATCGCCACGCAGCTCGGGCAGCGCCCGCTGGCCCTGATCGTCGCACTCAAGCGGTTGCGGCAACGCTTCCGCGAACTGGCCGGGAGCGAACTGGCCGATACCGTCGGCAGCCATGCCGACCTGTTCGACGAGCAGAAGACCCTGCACGGCTTCCTGCGGCGCAGCTGACATGACCTCCCGTCCCGGCCAGCCTTT
>JALOBC010000053.1 GCA_023228465.1 Dokdonella sp.
GCACTCGGATGGAGAACCTGTTCCACAGGTTATTCGCGCCCGCGCGGTTGAACATCACCATCAACGACCGCTTCGGTCACCCTGTGCAGCCTGAGGAATGGTTTCTCGTTCCGCTGTTCGTGATCGACGAGGCTGTCGCGCGCATCAAGGATGGCAGCATCACCGGGTACATCTACGATCCCAAGGCTGCGAAGCTGGTGAAGGCATAGGGCAGCGCAACTGCATGAATAGCCCTGGCCGCCTGCCAGATGAACGCCAGGAGGAAGCAGCATGACGAAGCCGTATCAGGAAGACCAGACCGAGCCGTTTTTCATCACCGAGGACGTGGCGGCCGAGTTGACCGCCGCTGGCTACGAGTTCGTGCCGCCGGGCCATGCGCGAACGGCGAGCATCCGCGATCTGTTCGGCTGGCAGCCCGGCGAGACGCTATCCGAGGCCGTGAGCAGGCGCCTGGAGAAGGCTGGTGCAGGTAGCGGGTGCGAACTGAGAGGCGAAGGTGTATGACGACGGAAGCAGAGGCGCTCGCCAACATCCTTGCGTGGTCTGCTGATAGTCCCGGCTGGCAGCGCGACGCACTGCGCCGGCTTGCAGCGCAAGCGGCCCTGGAGCCGGCCGAGATCGACGAGCTGGCTTCCATCTGCAAGGGTGACAACCCGGCGGTCCCGCTGGAAGCGGGGCATCTTCGCGGCCCGAATCGCGATCAGGGGGAAGTCTATCTGCGGCAGGTGCATGGAGTCCGGCATGTCAACGCCCTGGCTCCCGACCAACGGCTGACGCTCCACCGTGTCGGTTTGACGATCATCTATGGCGACAACGGATCAGGAAAATCCGGCTACGCGAGGATTCTCAAGAAGGTATGTCGCGCCCGTATGCCTGGCCGAGCCGAGGAAATCGCGCCCGACATCTATGACGCTGCGCCAGGCACGCCGAGCGCCACGATCGAATACGCGATCAGCGGCCAGAACCGCACTTGCGCTTGGCAGCTTGGACAGGCCGCCGACACCGCGCTTTCAGGCATCAGCGTGTTCGATTCCCGCACCGCGAACGTCCATGTTGACGAAACGAATGACGTGGCTTACACGCCGTTTCCGCTCAAACTGCTGGGTGCGCTGGCGCAGCTCTGTAAGCCGGTCAAGGACAAGCTGGCGGCCGAGATTGCGCAGATAAAGGCGCAAACGCCCGAGGCGATCAGGACGCCGGCATGCAGCAGGGACACAGCGGTTGGCAAGCTCATGGCCCGGCTCACCGCCAACACTGCGCCGGCGACAGTCGAAGCGTTGGCAACGCTCACGCAAGCAGAGCAAGACCGATTGGCGCAGCTCACGGCGGACCTGGCAGGTGATCCGGCTCGCGCGGCGCGCCAGCTTGCGGCGATGAAGGCCAAGGTTGACGGGCACATTGCGCGCCTGGATCGGCTATTTGCTTCAATCAGCGACGATACCGCCAATAACCTGCGCCGCCTTGCCGTTGATAGCGATGCCACGCGCCGGGCGGCAGAAGCTGCTTCCAGTGCGCTTTTCCGTGATGAACCGTTGCCGCAGATCGGATCGGAGGTTTGGCAGGCGCTATGGGCCAGTGCCCGAGCCTTCTCGGACGCTGAAGCCTATCCCGAACAGCGCTTCCCCGTCACAGATCCCGGCAGCGTATGCGTGCTTTGCCAGCAGGAATTGACGCCCGTCGCTGCTGATCGCCTCAATCGCTTCGAGGCTTTTGTGCGTGACGATAGCCAGCGACGTGCCGAGGCCGCGCGCCTCGCATACGACCGGGCGCTGGCAATGTTCAAGGGTGAGGCTGTTTCGTTGGCCGAGCTGGCGAACATTGTGGCAACCGTCCGCGACGAACTGCGCCAGGATGCCTTGGCGATGGAGATCAGGGGCGCGACCCTGCGCGCCCTGTGGCGTCATCGCCAGATCAGGCGACGCCTCGCAAATCCAAGCACCGCTATTGACGTACCCGTTACGGAATATTCGCGTCAGGCGCTGGTCGATCAAGCAGCGGGCATTGAGACTCGGGCGAACGCCCTTGCCGCGGAGGCTGGCTCTCCAGCTCGCGCCGCCTTGCTTGGAGAAAAGGCCGAGCTTGTAGATCGGCAATGGCTTGGTGGCATCAAAGCCGATGTTCTCGCCGAAATCGAACGCCAGAAGAAAATCGCACGGCTTGAGGCGGCACAGCGGGACACTGCTACCAACCGCGTCACCACTAAGAGCACCGAGATCGCTCAGGCTTTGGTGACGGACGCGCTACGCGCGCAATTTGCTCGCGAGGTGGCGAACTTCGAAATTGCTGGCCTCGCTGTGGAGCTTCGCCAGCAAAACAGCGTTCAGGGCATCCCTCGCTTCAAGGTCGCACTTACACGGAAGCCCACGGCTGCGGTGGGACAGGTCTTGAGCGAAGGCGAGCATCGCTGCGTTGCCTTGGCCGCGTTCATGGCCGAACTCGCCACCACCGAAAACAAGTCCGGCATCGTCTTTGACGATCCCGTTTCCTCGCTTGACCACATGCACCGGGAGGCCGTAGCCAAGCGGCTGGTGGCTGAGGCCGCGCACCGCCAAGTCATCGTCTTCACGCATGATCTTGCGTTCCTGTTCGAGCTGAATCGCGCGGCGGAGGATGCTCAGCCCAAGCCGCCGGTGGCGATTAGCTCCATCAGCCGGGGGGCTGACAAGGCAGGCTTCTGCCGCAGCGAGCCGCCATTCAAAGCGCGTCGGGTCAGTGACGTCACCACAAGTCTGAGCAATCAGCTTGCGGGTGAACGCTACCATTTCGAGCAGGGCAATCTCGACGAGTGGCGCAAGTCCGTCAAATCCATCGCCGCGACGTTGCGCGATACGTGGGAGATCGCGGTTGAAGAAGCTGTCGGGCACGTCATCCGGCGACTGTCCAACGAAGTGAAGACGCCTGGCTTGGTCAAGCTGACCGCGATCACGGTTCCCGACTGCGAGGCCATGCGGGACGGATTTGGTCGCTGTTCCGAGCTGCTGCACAGCGCCGCCGCTGCGTTGAACCGCCCTCTGCCGAGGCCAGAAGCACTGACGGCCGAGATTGATGCCTTGGCGGCCTGGGCCGACAGCCTTCGGCAGCGTCAGGGCGCTGCGAGGTTGCCCTGAACCCTTGATGGAATTGTTTACATTTAATCGAGCGGATGCTCGCGATTCAGGAAGGATGTTGACTCAATCCCTATATGATGAGTGAAATTCTGACAAATAGTCATGGGATATCAATTAGATGAGGTTAGGTTTACATCTGCGAGGTAAGCACAACCGTTCTGAGGCTACACCTGTCTGCGGAGGCGGGGCGTGCATTGCCCCGCAAGCCCGAAGGCAGGCGCGACGGGTGTCCCTCGGTTATCATGGCGGGGGGCCGGGCAACCGGCCTTTTGCTTGAGGACCCCTGGCAGATGAAAACCCTACTCGTGACCGGCGGCGCCGGCTTCATCGGCGGCAACTTCGTGCTTGGCACGCTGGCCGCGGGCGGCTGTCGCATCGTCAATCTCGATGCGCTGACCTACGCCGGCAACCTGGACACGCTGGCCAGCCTGGAGGGGCATGCCGGACACGTGTTCGAGCACGGCAGCATCGGCGATGCCGCCTGTGTGCGGCGGCTGCTGGCCGAACACCAGCCGGACGGCATCGTCAACTTCGCTGCCGAATCGCACGTGGACCGGTCCATCGACGGCCCGGCCGAATTCGTGCAGACCAACGTCGTCGGCACCCTCAACCTGCTCGAGTGCACGCTCGCCTTCTGGCGCGACCTGCCGGCGCCGCGCCGCGCTGCGTTCCGCTTCCTGCACGTATCGACCGACGAGGTGTACGGCTCGCTCGGCGCCGAGGGGCGCTTTACCGAGACCACGGCCTATGCGCCCAATTCGCCCTATTCGGCGTCCAAGGCGGCGTCCGATCACCTGGTGCGCGCCTTTCACCATACCTATGGCTTGCCGGTGCTCACCACCAACTGCTCGAACAATTACGGGCCCTTCCAGTTCCCGGAAAAGCTCGTCCCGCTGGTGATCCAGAAGGCGCTCGCCGGCGAACCCCTGCCGGTGTACGGCGACGGGCGCAACGTGCGCGACTGGCTTTACGTCGGCGACCACTGCACGGCGATCCGGCGCGTGCTCGAGGCCGGCCGCGTGGGCGAGGTGTACAACATCGGCGGCGATGCCGAGCGCGAAAACATCGAGGTCGTGAAGACCATCTGCGCACTGCTCGACGAACGCCGCCCGCTTGCCGATGGACGCAGGCGCGAGTCGCTCATCACGTTCGTCAAGGATCGCCCCGGGCACGACCGCCGCTATGCGATCGACGCCAGCAAGATCCACGCCGAGCTCGGTTGGCAGCCGGACGAATCGTTCGAGAGTGGCCTGGCGCGCACCGTGGACTGGTATCTCGCCCACCAGGATTGGGTCGGCCGCGTGCTCGATGGCAGCTACCGCATGGAGCGCCTGGGCGCGACGGCGTGAGGACTGGAAACGGGAGCAGGGCATTGCAGGGCCGCGCGCTCATGCAAGCGGGTCCCGAAGCGACAGTCCGTCGCCGCGGCACAGGGCGGCGCGAAGTGGCTCGACGCGATGACGCCTGGCGGGCGCTGGATTCCGGCGTGCGCCTGGATGACGGATCGGAGATTCCCGCCCGTGCGGACCACCTCGCTGACGCGCGCGATGCCCCTGGCGCGCCGGTCCGGCCTTTCCAATCCAGCACCCATTGCATGACCTGGAGCACCCCATGACCGCACGACGCGGCATCATCCTTGCCGGCGGTTCCGGCACGCGGCTTTATCCTGTCACGCAGGCGATCAGCAAGCAGCTGCTGCCGGTGTATGACAAGCCGATGATCTACTACCCGCTGTCCACCCTGATGCTGGCGGATGTGCGCGAGGTGCTCATCATCAACACGCCGCACGAGCAGGCCCTGTTCCAGCGTTTGCTGGGCGACGGTTCGCAATGGGGGTTGTCCATCCAGTACGCCGTGCAGCCCTCGCCCGATGGACTCGCCCAGGCCTTCCTGATCGGGCGCCAATTCATCGGCGGGCGGCCAAGCTGTCTGGTGCTTGGCGACAACATCTTCTACGGCCACGGTTTTACCGAGCATCTGGCCCGCGCCAGCGCACGTGAAACGGGCGCCACCGTGTTCGGCTACTGGGTACGCGATCCGCAGCGCTATGGCGTGGCCGAGTTCGACGCGGCCGGGCGCGTGGTCGGGCTGGAGGAAAAGCCCGCCAAACCACGCTCGAACTGGGCGGTGACCGGTCTCTATTTCTATGATTCGGAGGTTTGCGACCATGCCGCCGAGCTCGAGCCCTCGGCACGCGGAGAACTGGAGATCACCGACCTCAACCGGCGCTACCTGGCGCAGGGCACCCTGATGCTCGAACGCCTGGGCCGCGGCTATGCCTGGCTCGACACCGGCACCCACGAATCGCTGGTGGAAGCTTCCAATTACGTGGAAACCATCGAGCGTCGCCAGGGGCTCAAGGTGTGCTGTCCCGAGGAGATCGCCTTCCAGCAGGGCTGGATCGATGCCGAACAGCTCCTGCGCCTGGCCGCGCCCATGGCCAAGAACGGCTACGGGGAATACCTGCGCAACCTGGCCGAGCAGGGGCCGGTGCGATGAAGATCATCCATACCGAAATCCCCGGGTGCGTGGTCATCGAACCGGTCGTGCATGGCGACGCGCGCGGCTATTTCTACGAGAGCTTCAATGCAAGGCGCTATGCCAAAGCCGGACTGGACCTGCGCTTCGTGCAGACCAATGTCTCGCGTTCCGCCAAGGGCGTGCTGCGCGGCCTGCATTACCAATGGCCCCATCCGCAGGGCAAGCTGGTGAGCGTGCTGGAAGGTGAGGTGTACGACGTCGCCGTGGACATCCGCGTCGGCTCGCCCACCTACGCGCGCTGGGTGGCGGCCGTGCTTTCCGCCGACAACAAGCGCCATTTCTGGGTGCCCGAAGGTTTCGCGCACGGTTTCGCCGTGCTGTCCGATCACGCCACCTTCATGTACCAATGCACGGCTCTCTACGACCCTGCCGCCGATGCCGGCATCCGCTGGAACGACGGCGCTATTGCGGTGGACTGGCCGATCGCGGCACCCGCCCTGTCGGCCAAGGACGAACGTGCACCCTTCCTGGCCGAGCTGGCGCGCGACCGTTTGCCGGTGTTCGTTCCGTGATCCATCGGCGTTGCCATCCGCACGCAGGCCATGCGCGCGCCGCGCTGACGACGGCCGGGCCGTGACCCTCCTGCTGCTCGGCGCCGGCGGCCAGCTTGGCCACGAACTGCGCCGCACGCTGGCACCGCTTGGCGAGCTGATGGTCGCCACGCGCAGCGGCGAGCTGGACGCTGGCGCCGCCTGCCTCGCCGCCGACCTCGCCGAGCCGCGCTCGCTGGCGCGTGCGCTCGACCAGGCGCGGCCGCGGCTGATCGTCAATGCGGCCGCCTACACCGCGGTCGATCGCGCCGAAGACGAGCCCGCACTGGCCGATCGCGTCAACCATCTCGCCGTGGCCGAGATCGGCGCGTGGGCGGCGGCAAACGGCGCCCAGGTCATCCATTACTCGACCGACTACGTGTTCGACGGCACCTCGCCGCGCCCCTACCGCGAGGACGACCCGACCGCGCCGCTTGGCGTGTATGGCGCGACCAAGCTCGCCGGTGAACATGCGCTGCGCGCCAGCGGCGCGCGCCACTGGATTTTCCGCACCGCCTGGGTCTACGCCGCGCGCGGCCACAACTTCCTGCGCACCATGCTGCGCCTGGCCGGCGAGCGTGATGAACTGCGCGTGGTCGCCGACCAGATCGGCACGCCCACGCCGGCACGCTGGATTGCCGGGGTGACGGCCGCGGCCCTGGGGCGCGGCGCACACACCGACAGCGGCATCTGGCATGTGACGGCCGGTGGCCAGTGCAGTTGGCACGAATTTGCCAGCGCCATCGTCGCGGGCGCTGCAGCGCGCGGCCTCATCGCCCGCGCGCCACGCGTGACCGCCATCCGCACCGCCGACTACCCCACGCGCGCGCGCCGGCCGGCCTACTCCGTGCTCGATTGCACAAAGCTGGCAACGATGCTCGGGTTACAATGGCCCCACTGGCGTGCGGAACTGGCCGCCATCCTGGACGAAATCGCGGCCACCCCAAGCCTGAACTGACGGCGCGGCGGCTGCGCAAGGAGAATTGCATGCTCATCCCCGTGATCCTTTCCGGCGGTGCCGGTACCCGCCTGTGGCCCGTCTCGCGCAGCGCCTACCCCAAGCCCTTCATGCGCATGGGCGATGGTGAATCGCTGCTCGAAAAGACTCTGGTCCGCGCCCTGCGCGCAGCCCGCGGCGGCCCGGTGCTGACCGTCACGGGTCGCGACTACTACTTCCTCACGCGTGACGAGTACGCGCGCCATGGCGGCGCGGATCTGGACAAGCTGCCGTTCCTGCTCGAGCCGGCCGGCCGCAACACGGCCCCGGCAGTCGTGCTGGCGGCCCTGCATGCGCGCGACGAAGTGGGCGAGGACGCCGTGCTGCTGGTGCTGCCGGCGGACCACCTGATTCGTGACCTGGACGCCTTCCAGGCAGATGTCGAGCGCGCGGCCGCGCTGGCACAGCAGGGCTGGCTGGTCACCTTCGGCATTCGCCCGACGCACCCGGAAACCGGCTTCGGCTACATCCGCATGGGTGAGCCGGTAAGCGGCGGGGTCGGGCGGGTGGTATCGGCCTTCGTCGAGAAGCCGGACATGCAGACTGCCGAAAGCTACGTTGCCGGCGGCAACCACGTGTGGAACTCCGGCATGTTCTGTTTCCATGCAGGCACCTTGCTCGAGGTGGCGGCGCAGGTCTGCCCGGAGGTGCTCAAGGCCGCTGAAGCCTGCCACGCGCAGGCGAAGAACCACGCCAGTCCGGTCGAGTTCGCGCGCGAGGCCTTCCTCGCCCAGCCGGATATTTCCATCGACTACGCCATCATGGAGCGCGCGCCGAAGGTCGCCGTGGTGCCGGCCAGCTTCGACTGGAGCGATATCGGTTCGTGGAAGGCGATGAGCGACATCGACACCGAGGCCGATGGCGAGGGCAATCGCGTGCACGGCCAGGCGGTGCTGGTGGAAAGCGAGAACTGCTACATCCAGTCCGGGGCGCGCATGATCGCCGCCGTGGGCGTCAAGGATCTGGTCATCGTCGATGCGGGCGACGCCGTGCTGGTGTCCCATCGCGAGCGCGCGCAGGAGGTCAAGCAGGTGGTGGAGCGCCTGCGCGCCGCCAACCACGCCGCCGCCAGCGTGCACCCGACCGTGCACCGGCCCTGGGGCAGCTACACCGTGCTGGAGGATGCCGAGGACTGCAAGGTGAAGCGCCTGACCGTGAAGCCTGGTCACGTGTTGTCCCTGCAGCTCCATCACCGCCGCAGCGAGCACTGGACCGTCGTCGATGGCGTGGCCAAGGTGCGCATCGGTGAGCGCGAATTCCTGCTCAAGCGCAACGAGTCGGCCTACATCCCGATGGAAACAGTGCACCGCTTGGAGAACCCGACCGACACCGACATCCACCTGATCGAGGTGCAGTGCGGCGACTATTTCGGCGAGGACGACATCGTGCGCCTCGAAGATCGCTACGGGCGCGCGCCGGCCCCGGTGCCCCCCTCGGTCGCATAGGCCGCTTTGCGCGGAATGATCCGTGAGGCCCGGCATCGACCGGGTCGGTCGGGATCGCGCCCCGACGTTCACACATCGACAACTGAAACAGGGAGAGGATTCCCCATGCGTCACACTTTCATGATCGCCCGCCTGTCCACGCCGTTGCTGGCCTGCGCCATGCTGGCCGCTGCCGCCACGTTTGCGTCGCCCCTGCATGCGGCCGAAGCCGCGCCGACCGAGGCACGGGCCGCGCAGCCCGCTGCCGCTCCAGTGCCGCTGGAGGATTTCATCAAGCGTGCCGAATTCTCGGAAATGAAGATTTCCCCGGAAGGCACCTACCTCGCCGTGATCATGCCGCTGGACGAAGGCGCTTCCGTGCTGGTCGTCATCGAGCGCAAGACCGGCAAGCGCACCGCGACCGTTCGCGGCGGCGCCAACAATGTCATCGACCGCTTCTGGTGGGTCAACGACGACCGCCTGGTCGCCTCGGTGGCCGAGCAGCTCGGCGGCGTGGACAGGCCGCAGCCCAACGGCGAGCTGTATGCGCTGGACGCCAAGGGCGGCAAGTCGATGCAGCTGTTCGGCTACCGCGGCGCGCAGCAGGTGGGTTCGCGCGTCAAGCGCGGCGCCGAAGCGCGCTATGCCAGCGCCGATGTGATCGCGCTGCTGCCGAACGACCGCAAGCACATCCTCATCCAGACTATCGACTGGGAAATCTCCGGCGGTGTTGCGCGGGCGCCGAACGCGCCGCCGCGCATCGAACGCCTGGACGTCTACTCCGGCAACACCACGCGCGTGAGCGTCGGCCCCAAGGCGGGCGCATCCTTCGTCGCCGACCATGCCGGCAAGGTGCGCATTTCCACGGCGCCGAACGACGATCTTGATTCCGTCATGTACCTGCGCGACACCGAGGAAGGCGCGTGGCGCGTGTACAACGACCCGGCGAGCAGCAAGGTGTTCATGGAACCCCTGATGTTCGCGCGCGACAACCAGCACCTCTACGTGACCGTGTCGCAGGCGGGCAAGCCCGATGCGCTCTACCGCCTGAACCTCAAGGACGGCAAGAAGGAACTGCTCTACAGCGGCGGCGCCGATCCCGGCCGCCTGCTGGTCACCGCCGACAAGCAGGATGCGTATGGCGTCGTCACCTACGATGGCAAGACCGGCCTGCACGTGTTCGATGCCGAATCCGCCGATGGCCAGCTTGCGCTGGCGCTGCAGAAGGCCTTCCCCGGCCAGGTGGCGCTGTTCACCAGCTTCGCCAACAACGGCAAGGCGGCCCTGGTCAGCGTGTTCAGCGATCGCAACCCGGGCGATTTCTACCTGTTCGATCGCGACGACAAGAACGCCGAGTACATCGGCAGTGCGCGCAAGTGGATCGATCCCGAGCGCATGGCGAAGGTCACGCCCATCAGCTTCAAGGCGCGCGACGGCCTGGAAGTGCACGGCTACCTCACCCTGCCGCGTGGCAGCGACGGCAAACACCTGCCGCTGGTCGTCAACCCGCATGGCGGCCCCTTCGGCGTGCGCGATTACTGGGGCTTCAACCCGGAGGCCCAGCTCCTCGCCAGCCGCGGCTATGCCGTGCTGCAGGTGAACTTCCGCGGCTCCGGCGGCTACGGCGCGGGCTTCATGGAAGCGGGTTACCGCCAGTGGGGCCGCGCCATGCAGGACGACCTCACCGACGCCACGAACTGGGCGGTCCGGCAGGGCCATGCCGACCCGAAGCGCCTGTGCATCTACGGCGCCAGCTACGGCGGCTACGCGGCACTGGAAGGCGTGGTGCGCGAACCGGATCTGTACCGCTGCGCGATCGGCTACGTCGGCGTCTACGACCTGCCCATGATGTACCGCGACGGCGACATTCCGCGCAGCCTGTTCGGCAAGCGCTACCTGCAGATCGTGCTCGGGTCCGACAGCGATACGCTGCGCCAGTATTCGCCGGCCGAGAACGTGGACAGGATCAAGGCGAACCTGATGCTGGTACACGGCGGCCGCGACGAGCGCGTGCCCATTGCCCAGGCCAAGGCGTTGACCAAGGCGCTGGACAAGCGCGACTACCCCTATGTGTGGCTGGAAAAGAGCAGCGAAGGCCACGGCTTCTACCGCACCGACAACAACCTGGAGCTCTACACCCGGATGCTCGACTTCCTCGACCAGAGCATCGGCGCCAGGCAGCCAGCCGCCACGCCCGCCCCGTAGCGCTCCTGCCAGCCTCGGCCGCCGCCGCAATGCCCTTCGCAGGCGCGGCGGCAGCCGCGCCGCAGGCGTCACGCAGCGATGCCGGTATCGGCCGGGTTTCCCAGCCCGGCTGCTACCGCACCCCGTGCATCCAGCGCCGGATCAATGGGGACAATGCGAGGATCACCACCCCGGCGCCGATGCCGATCGCGGCTGAAAAGAGGAACAGTTCTTCATAGCGCGACAAGGCTGCGGCCACGTCCAGCGTCGCGCCTTCCGGGATCTCGATCGCCGAAAGCTTGCCAAGCTGCGCGGCCAGCACCTCCGAATACGAGGTGCCGAGAAACCAGCCGCCCATCATCAAGCCCACCACGCGCGGTACCGAGAGCTGGGTCACCACCGACAATCCGATCGGCGAAAGCAGCATCTCGCCGATCTCCAGCACGAAATACGCCAGCACGAACCACCAGATGCCGGTCAGGCCATTGGCCTGCGGGTTGCGTGCGCTCCAGACCAGGACCAGGAAGGACAGCCCGGCAAGGACCAGTCCATACGCGGATTTCGCCGGGCTGCTCGGATTCAGTCCCAGGCGCTCCAGCCGCGGCCACAGCCAGGCGAAGAACGGCGCCAGCACCAGGATGAAGAACGCGCCCAGCGAGGTCAGTTGGCTGGCCGACCACTCGATGCCCAGCGCCTGGTGGTTCATGGCGCGGTCGGAGAACAGTACCCACGACCCATACGTCTGCTCGTAGAGCGTGAAGAACACCAGGCAAAAGCCGATGAACGCCAGCACCACGAACATCTGCTGGCGTTCCACCTTCGTGCAGCGGGTGAACATGAACCAGAGGATGCCGCCAAACAGGCACACGCTGACCAGGTGCATGGCCAGCAACACCGGGCTCGGTTCGAACACCCCGGGAATGAGCCGGAGGAACAGCGAGTGGGACTGGATCAGGCCCCACACCACCACCACGCCCGCCAGGGCGGCGCAATAGATCAGCCATTCGCGGGTCAGTGGCCCGAGCAGCTTCTCGCGCAGCCTGGCCGGATCGCGCGGCTCGGCATGGCCCATGAGGTGCTTCTGGCCGTAGATGAAATTCGCCAGGCCCGCCAGCATGCCGATCCCGGCAGCGCCGAAACCCCAGCCCCAGCCGTAGGTTTCGCCCAGCCAGCCACACAGCACCCCGGAAACCGTCGCCCCGAGGTTGATGCCGGCGTAGAAGATGCTGAAGCCCGAATCACGGCGCGGATCGTTCTCGCCGTAGAGCCTGCCGACGATGGTCGAGATGTTCGGCTTCAGGAAGCCCACGCCCATGATGATAAGCGCGAGCGAAAAATAGAACACCTGCAGCGCGCCTTCATCGCGCACGACCGTGCCGTCCACCCGATTGGCCGGCGTGCCCTCGATCGCCATGCCCAGGTGCCCGAGCACCAGCAGGATGCCGCCGAACACCACCGCCTTGCGCATGCCCAGCCAGCGATCGGCCAGCAGGCCGCCGATGACCGGCATGGCATACACCAGCCCGCCATAGGCCCCGATCAGGTTGTAGCCGTGCGCATCCGTGAACAGGTGGTATTTCACCAGGTACAGCAACAGCAGCGCCTTCATCCCGTAGAACGAGAAGCGCTCCCACATCTCGGTGAAGAAGCACACGTACAGCCCCCTCGGATGGCCGAGGAACTCGTCGGTGCGCAAGTCGGCGACGGTGGTGGCCATGCAGGGCGCCAGCTTCGTGGAAGGCCCGATTATGCGGCAATCACCCGCCTTGGCAGACGCGTCGTGGATGACTGGCATGACGGTTGCCTTCACGCGCGGCAGCCGCAGTGGCAGCCCGCATAAGCTTGCAACCTGGAACCGAACGCGGGCGTCGCCGGCCTTGCCTTTGGTAATTGGACACGCCCCTCGCGCGTCGGTGTTGGCCGGCAAGCTTGCCGGCCCGGTTGGCGCGCGCGCGCGCGGCGCTTACCATCGACAGTTCGCCCAATTGCTGGAGTCGTCGATGAAGTCCGCCCTTGTCCTTGCGTTTGCCGCCCTGTTGCCGGTTGCGGCCGGGGCCGCGCCGCATCCCTTCAACGTGCATGACCTGGTGATGATGGATCGGGTGGCCGATCCGCAGCTCTCGCCAGACGGCACGCAGGTGCTGTACCAGCTTCGCCAGACCGATTACGAGGCCAACCGCGGCCGCACCAGCCTGTGGCGGGTCGGCATTGCCGGCGGGCAGCCGACCAAGCTCACCGAGCCTGGCCTTGGAGGCAACAGCGCCAGCTGGTCCGCGGATGGCGCACACGTGTACTTTCTCGCGCCGGTGAATGGCGTCAACCAGCTCTGGCGCGTGACGACCGCGGGGGGCGAGGCGCGGGCGATGTCGTCCCTGCCGGTCGATGTCGGCTCCTACAGGCTGTCGCCGGATGGCAAGCGCGTGGCGCTGTCGATCGACGTGTTTCCAGAGTGTGCCAGCGAGGCCGACGTGCTGGCCTGTACCAAGGGCAGGCTCGACGCGCGCAAGGCCGACAAGGCCACCGGCATGCTGTACGACAAGCTCTTCATCCGCCATTGGGACCAGTGGGCGGACGGGCGCCGCGCGCAACTGTTCATCGCCGGCTTTGGTGACAAGGGCAAGTTGGAGGCGCCACGCCTGCTGACCCGCGGCATCGACGGCGACGTGCCCTCCAAGCCGTTTGGCGATGCCAGCGAGTACGCCTTCTCGCCGGACGGCAAGACGCTCTACTTCGATGTACGCATTGCCGGCACGACCGAGCCGTGGTCAACGAACTTCGACATCTACCAGGTACCGGCCGACGGTTCTGCGGCGCCGAAGAACCTGACCGCCGGCAACCTCGCCTGGGACGGCTACCCGCTGCCCTCGGCGGATGGCAAGACGTTGTACTGGCTGGCCATGAAGCGGCCGGGCTTCGAGGCGGACCGCTTCGGCATCATGGCGCTGGACCTGGCCACCGGCGCGCAGCGCGAAGTCGATCCGGATTGGGATCGTTCGGCCGGTCCGCTCAAGGAATCGGCCGACGGCAAGACGCTCTATACGACCACGGATGACGAAGGCAGCCACGCCCTGTTCGCGGTGGACGTGGCCAGCGGCGCGGCGACCAGGCTGGTCGGTGAGGGCACGGTGACGGGCTTCGATGTCGGCAAGGCCGGCCTGGTCGTTGCGCGCCAGGACTTCAAGCACCCGACCGATCTCTACACGGTCGACGCCTCCGGCAAGGCGCTGACGCAGATCACCCACGCCAATGCCGAGCGGCTGAAGGACATCCAGTTCGGTGATGCCGAGTTCTTCACCTTCAAGGGTTACGGTGGCGACACCGTGCAGGGCTATGTGGTCAAGCCGGTGGGCTTCCAGAAGGGGAAGAAGTACCCGGTGGCCTTCATCGTCCACGGTGGCCCGCAGGGCGCCATGACCAGCGACTTCCACTATCGCTGGAATCCGCAGACCTATGCCGGACAGGGCTTTGCCGTGGTCACCATCAATTTCCATGGCTCGACCGGCTACGGCCAGAAGTTCACCGACTCGATTTCCGGCGACTGGGGCGGCAAGCCGCTGGAGGATCTCAAGCTCGGCTGGGCCGCGGCGCAGGAGCAGTATTCCTTCCTCGACGGCAACCGCGCCTGCGCGCTTGGTGCATCGTACGGCGGCTACATGATGTACTGGATGGCCGGCGTGTGGAACGAGCCATGGAAGTGCATCGTCTCGCATGACGGCGTGTTCGACAGCCGCATGATGGCCTACGCGACCGAGGAGCAGTGGTTCGACACCTGGGAACACGATGGCAAGGCACAGTGGCAGGCGCCGGAGTTGTACGAAAAGTTCAACCCGGTCAATCACGTGAAGGATTGGCGAGTGCCGCTGCTGGTGATCCACGGCCAGCAGGATTTCCGCATTCCGGTGGAGCAGGGCATCGCCGCCTTCACCGCTGCGCAGGGCCGCAAGGTGCCCAGCCAGTTTCTGTATTTCCCCGACGAAAACCACTGGGTACTGAAGCCGCACAACAGCGTGCAATGGCATGACACGGTCAATGCCTGGCTGAAGCGCTGGACTGCGAAGTAGCGCGAACCCGCGCGGCACGATCGGCAAGCATCGCTGGCGCTGCCCGGACCTGCGGCTGCATGGCAGGTCCGGGCGGCGGCGGGTCCAGTCCATGTAGAATCGCCATCGCCATCCACTGGGGAGAATGACATGCCGCGAGTCCATGCAGGTGATGCGCCGCGCCTGGCGGCCCTGGCCGTTGGCCTGGCCCTGGCCACGGCGGGTGGTTCGGCGCTGGCAACCGATTACCCGGTAACCAGCCAGGTCACCATCAACGGCATTGCCTTCGACCTGCCGACCGGCGGGACGTTCGGCGATTCGACCTACGATACGGACACCGGATCCCTCTCGGCCGGCCAGTTCACCCTGCCGCAGGGCGAAGTGAGCTTCGATTCGGATGTCGGCCAGATCGTGGCGACCTATCGGCTCAGCCAGACCAACACCTCGACCGGCCAGGTCGGCACGGATGGCATTGCATCGCTCAGCCAGGCGACGATGAAGCTGCAGATCCTCTCTGCCCTGGTGGGCGGCCTCGTGCCCATTCCGATCGGCACCTGCGTGTTCGAGCCCATCGACCTGTTCCTGGTCGGCACCGCTTCGTCCAGTGAAATGGTGGTGTCCGATCCGGCCTTCAGCGTACCGCCCGTGGCCGCGACCGACTGCGGTGGCTATGGTGACCAGATCAATGCCCTGATCGTCGGCAGCGCCAATGCCATCGAGTTCCACCTGGCGGGCGACTTCACGCCGCCCGCCGCAGTCGATCCGGATGTCATCTTCCAGAACGGCTTCGAATCCAGCCCCTGATGAGTGCGCCGTTGCTGCTGCGCAATGCGCGGGTGTATGCCCCCGCGCCGCTGGGGATTTGCCACCTGCTGCTGGCCGGCGGACGCATCGCCTGGATCGGCCATGCGCCATTCGAATTGCCGGCGGCGCTGGGCGCCACGATCATCGATCTGCACGGCCTGCGCCTGATCCCGGGCCTGATCGACGGCCATGTGCACGTCACCGGCGGGGGCGGCGAAGCGGGTTTTCGCAGCCGCGTGCCGCCGCTGCCACTCTCGCGCTATACCCGCGCAGGCATCACCACGGTCGTCGGCCTGCTCGGCACCGATGACGTGGCGCGCGGCACGCGCGAACTGCTCGCCGGCGTGTATGCGCTGCGCGAGGAAGGTTTGTCCGCGTTCGGTTATGTGGGCGGCTACCACCTGCCGCCGGCCACCCTGACCGGCAGCGTGCGTGACGATCTCACCTTCGTCGAGGCACTGATCGGTGTCGGCGAGCTGGCCATCAGCGACCATCGATCCAGCCAGCCGACGCTCGATGAACTGCTGCGCGTGGCCGCCCAGGCGCATGTCGCCGGTCTGATGACCGGCAAGGCCGGCATCGTTCATCTGCATCTGGGCGACGGTGTGCGCGGACTGGACCTGGTGCGTCAGGCGCTGGACGGCAGCGAACTGCCGCCGCGCGTGTTCCAGCCGACGCATGTCAACCGGCGCCGGGCGCTGTTCGAGGAAGCCCTGGACCTGGCCCGTCGCGGCTGCCACATCGATATCACCGCCTTTCCGGTGGAAGAAGGTGAGGATGCCTGGACGGCTACCGATGGCCTGCTGCGCTACCTCGAACAGGGCGCGCCCGCCGAGCGCGTGACGATCAGTTCGGATGCCGGGGGCTCGCTGCCGTGCTTTGATGGCGAGGGTCACATGACGCACATGGACGTGGGTGATTCGGGCGCACTCATGGCCACCTTGCGCGAACTTCTCGCGCGCGGCCTGGCGCTGGAAGACGCGCTGCCGCCATTCACCGCCAATCCGGCACGCCTGCTGCGCCTGGCGCGCAAGGGCCGCATCGAGGCTGGTGCGGATGCCGACCTCGTGGCGCTCGACGCGACCGGCGCGGTGCATCATGTGATCGCCGGCGGCGAACTGCACGTATGCGAAGGCAGGCCCGTGCGACGCGGCCTGTTCGAAACCAACGACAACCGGGAGCCAGGGTTCGATGTGTCCAAGCAGGGTCGATGAGGGCGATCAGCGCGGCTGGATCGTGCCGATCGGTGGCGCGGAGGAGAAGGCGCACGACGCACGCATCCTCGAGCGTTTCGTGTCCTTGTGCGGTGGCCGCGACGCCGACATCGTGGTCATCCCGACGGCCAGCCGGCTGGCCGACACCGGCAAGCGTTATGAGGCCATCTTCGGCGAGCTGGGCGCCGGCCGGGTCACGGCGCTGGATTTCGATACCCGTCGCGATGCCGCCGAACACAACCGCCTGGCGCGCATCGAGGAAGCCAGCGGCATCTTCTTCACCGGCGGCAACCAGTTGCGCCTGTCCACCATGCTGGGCGGCACGCCGATCGCCAAGCTGGTGCGCGTGCGCAATGCGCACGGCGTGCACGTGGGCGGCACCAGTGCCGGCGCCTCGATCCTGTCCGAGCACATGATCGCGTTCGGCGAGGAAGGCGGTTCGCCCACCGCTTCGAGCGTGCGCCTGGCGCCGGGCCTGGGCCTCACCAACCGCTTCATCATCGACCAGCACTTCCGCCAGCGGGACCGGCTCGGCCGCCTGCTCGCCGCGCTGGCCTACAACCCGTTTGCGGTCGGCATCGGCCTGGACGAGGACACCGCCGCCTTCATCCGCCCCGACAACACCCTGGAAGTGGAAGGCTCGGGCGCGATCACCGTGGTCGATGCCAGCGACCTGCAGTTCTCGTCGATGGACCGCGCCGACGAGGACGAACCGGTGTGCCTGCTTGGTCTCAAGGTGCACATCCTCGTCGCCGGTGCTACCTTCAACCTGCACACGCGGCGCGCGTCGGCAGGGACGCTGGCCGTGTCGAAAGGCACCCATTGAGGCCAGTGCGCACGGGTCGCCGGCCGGGAGCGGGCCGGTCGCCTGGCGCACCCGACAGGCAGGCTGCCGCGCCACGACATCACCATCCAGTTGCGGGGAATCCAGATGCGTATCCTTGATCGTTCCGTCTTTGTCGGTCCTTCGCCGTACGCGCATTTCCCGGTCATCAAGCTGGAACTCGATCTGGCGGAACTGGAACAGTGGCCCACGGCCAAGCTCGGTACGGGCTTCGTCGAAGGCCTGCTCGAAGCGTTGCCCGGCCTGGCCGAACACGGCTGCTCCTACCGCGAGCCGGGCGGCTTCCTGCGCCGCATGCGCGAGGGCGAAGGCACCTGGCTCGGACACGTGCTGGAACACGTGGCGATCGAGGTGCAGAACGTCGCCGGCGAGGATGTCACCTTCGGCAAGACGCGCAGCGTCGGCGACGACCGCCCGGGCGTGTACACGGTGGTGTATGAATACAGCCAGCGTGAGGAGGGCATCGCCGCCGGCGAGCTGGCGCTGCGGCTGCTCTGCTCGCTGCTGCCCGAAGCGCTGCGCCCGCGCGACAGCGTGCCGGCGGACTGGGCCTGGCCCGAGGCGCGCGACGAGTTCATCCGCTATGCGCAGCGCCGCGCGCTCGGTCCCTCGACCGCCGCTCTGGTGCGCGCGGCCGACCAGCGTGGCATCCCCTGGTTGCGCCTCAACGACCAGTCGCTGGTGCAACTCGGCCAGGGCAAGTACCAGCAGCGCATCCAGGCGACGGTTACCGGCCGGACCTCGCACATTGCGGTGGAACTGGCCAGCGACAAGGAAGAAACCAACAAGATCCTTGGTTCACTCGGCCTGCCGGTGCCGCAGCAGTATCTGGCGCAGAGCGAGGAGGCGGCCATCCGCGCCGCGCGCCGGCTCGGCTTCCCGGTGGTCACCAAGCCCTACAACGGCAACCACGGCCGCGGCATCTCGATCCGCCTGTCGAGCGATGCCGAAGTCGCCGCCGGCTTCGCCGCCGCGCGCGAACACTCGCGTTCGGTGATCGTCGAAACCTTCCTCGAAGGCGCCGACCACCGTCTGCTGGTGGTCAATGGCCAGCTGGTCGCGGCGACCAAGCGCACGCCTGGCCATGTCGTGGGCGACGGCACGCGCACCATTGCGGCCCTGGTCGATGAGGTCAACCAGGACCCGCGCCGCGGTGTCGGCCATGAAAAGGTGCTGACCCGGCTCAACCTGGATCGCGAGGCGGCAATGATGCTGGAGCGGGTCGGCTATAGCGCCGAATCCGTGCCGCCCGCGGGTGAAACCGTCTATCTGCGTTCGACGGCCAACCTGTCCACCGGCGGTACCGCCACCGACGTCACCGACATCATCCATCCGGACAACCGTGACATGGCCGAGCGCGCGGTGCTGGCACTCGGCCTGGATGTCGGCGGCGTGGACTTCCTCTCGCCCAACATCGCCGAGAGCTATCGCAAGATCGGCGGCGGCATCTGCGAGATCAACGCCGCGCCGGGCTTTCGCATGCACGTCAGCCCCAGCGAAGGGACGCCGCGTGATGCGGCAGGCCCGGTCATCGACATGCTGTTCCCGCCCGGTGCGCCGGTGCGCGTGCCCATCGCGGCGGTCACCGGTACCAACGGCAAGACCACCACCGCGCGCATGCTCGCCCACATCACCAAGATGGGCGGCTACACGCCGGGCCTGACCACCACCGACGGCGTCTACATCGACGGCCAGCGCACCGTGGAAGGCGACATGACCGGGCCGGTCTCGGCACGCATGGTGCTGGCCGATCCGCACATCGACATGGCCGTGCTGGAAACCGCACGCGGCGGCCTGCTGCGCGCCGGCATGGGCGTGCGCAAGGTCAACGTGGGCGCGGTGCTCAACATCCAGTCCGATCATCTGGGCATGAAGGGCATCGACACGCTGGAGGCGCTGGCCGAGGTGAAGCGCATCGTGGTCGAGGTGGCCGAGGACTGCGCGGTGCTGAATGCCGATGACCCGAACGTACTGAAGATGTCCGGCTACACCGATGCCAGGGTCATCTGCTACGTGACCATGAACCCCGCGCATGCGCTGGTGCGCGAGCACGTGCGCGCGGGCGGGCGCGCCTGTGCGCTGGAAGCCGGGGTCAACGGTTCGATGATCACGCTCTACGACAAGAACAGCCACATCCCGCTGCTGTGGACGCATCTCATCCCGGCGACGCTGGAAGGCCGCGCCCTGCACAACGTGCAGAACGCCATGTTTGCCGCCGCCATGGCCTATTCGCTGGGCATCAAGCTCGATGCCATCCGCCAGGGGCTGC
>JALOBC010000074.1 GCA_023228465.1 Dokdonella sp.
ACCGCGCCAGTCGCAGCGTATCGTTCATCGCCTCGGCCCGCGGTGGTGTGGACATCGAGCAGGTGGCCCGCGAGAACCCGGAAGACATCCACACCATCGAGGTCAACTTCGTCGAAGGCCTGCAGCCCTACCAGTGCCGGCGCGTGGCCTTCGACATGGGCCTCAATGCCAAGCAGGCCAACCAGCTCACGCGCATCATGCTCGGGCTGTACCGGCTGTTCAACGAGAAGGACCTCTCGCTGGTCGAACTCAATCCGCTGGCCATCGTCGCCTCCGGCGACCTGATGGCACTCGACGGCAAGGTCAATTCCGATGACAACGCGGATTTCCGCCATCCGGACCTGGTCGCCATGCGCGACGAATCGCAGGAGGATCCGGCCGAAGCCGAGGCGCTGCGCAGCAACCTCAATTACGTGACCATGGACGGCAACATCGGCTGCATGGTCAATGGTGCCGGACTGGCCATGGCGACCATGGACGTCATCAAGCTCGCCGGCGGCGAGCCGGCCAACTTCCTGGATGTCGGTGGCGGGGCGACCAAGGAACGGGTCACCGAAGCCTTCAAGCTGATCCTGTCCTCCAGTAAGGTGCAGGCGATCCTGGTCAACATCTTCGGCGGCATCGTGCGTTGCGACCTGATCGCCGAGGGCATCATCGCCGCGGTCAAGGAAGTCGGCCTGACCATTCCCGTGGTGGTGCGCCTGCAGGGCACCAACGTCGAGAAGGGCCGCGAGCTGCTCGCCAACTCGGGCCTTGCCATCACCCCGGCGGACGATCTCGACGACGCGGCACGCAAGGCCGTCGCCGCCGTCCAGTGACCTGGGCAGGAACGCATGTGTGCGCGATACGCGCCCGCGTTCCCCATCCTCCGAAGCAGGAAATCAATCCATGAGCGTTTTGGTCAACAAGAACACCAAGGTCATCACCCAGGGCTTCACCGGCCAGCAGGGCAGCTTCCATTCCGAGCAGGCGGTCGATTACGGCACGAAACTGGTGGGCGGCGTGACGCCGGGCAAGGGCGGCGGCGAACACCTGGGCCTGCCGGTGTATGACACCGTGCTGGATGCGGTCAACGACACCGGCGCGGATGCGTCGATGATCTTCGTGCCGCCGCCGTTCGCGGCCGATGCCATCCTCGAAGCTGCCGATGCCGGCATCAAGGTGATCGTCGCCATCACCGAAGGCATCCCGGTGCTGGACATGCTGCGCGTCAAGAATGTGCTGCGCGAGTATCCGGATACCGTGCTGATCGGGCCCAACTGCCCGGGCATCATCACCCCGGGCGAATGCAAGATCGGCATCATGCCCGGCCACATCCACCAGCCGGGCAGGGTCGGCATCGTCTCGCGCTCGGGCACGCTGACCTATGAAGCCGTGTTCCAGACCACCAACGCGGGCCTGGGCCAGTCCACCTGCATCGGCATCGGCGGCGATCCGATCAACGGGCTCTCCTTCATCGACTGCCTGCAGCTGTTCCAGGACGACGAGCAGACCGAGGGCATCATCATGGTCGGCGAGATCGGCGGCAGCGCCGAGGAAGAAGCGGCCGAGTTCATCGAGGAGTACGTGACCAAGCCGGTGGTCGCCTTCATCGCCGGCGCCAGTGCGCCGGCGGGCAAGCGCATGGGCCATGCCGGCGCCATCATTTCCGGCGGCAAGGGCACGGCGGCGGCCAAGTTCGCCGCGTTGGAGAAGGCCGGGGTCACCACGGTGAAGTCGCCGGCGGACCTTGGTACGACGCTCGCCTCACTGATGAAGTAGTTGCCGCGATCCGGGTGCCCCGCGGGGTGCAGGCCGCGTCCGCGGGGGCCGCATGGCTTGCGTCATCGGCGCTCTGCGGCCGCCAGCGCAGCATAGGCCGCGAGCGCATCCGGCCAACGCGGGCGCCACCCGCTGGCGATCAGGCGCGCATTGGAGAGCCGCTTGCCGGAAGGCGGCTGGTGACTGCGCTGCGGGCGCGGTGCGTCCAGGCGCACCGCCAATGCGTCATGGAACGCAGCGGTTTCGGTCGGATTTCCGTCGGTGCCGATGTAGCAGGGGGCGGGCCGGGGCAAGGTGAGCAGATGCACGCACGCGCTGGCCGCATCGTCGATGTGGATGCGGTTGGACCAGTGGCCCGGACCCTCGGGCGCGGTCAGGCGCCCGCTGCGCAGCGCATCGAGCAAACGCGTCCTGCCCGGCCCGTAGAGCCCGGCAAGGCGCAGCACGACGCCGCATTCCGGGAGGCGCCCGGACAGGAGGGATTCGGCCTGCAGCAAGGCTTCGGCGCGAAAGTTCCAGGCTTGCGTCGGGGTCGATTCATCGACCAGCGAAAGCGATCGTTGCGCAGGCGACGGCGGCCACACGACGCTTGAGCCGACCAGCACGAAGCGCTGCAGCGGATGGGTAGCCAGGGCATGCAGGAGATTGTCCAGGCCCTGCGGGTAGGTGGCCTGGTAGCTCGCAGGCTCGCGCCGGTCCGGCGCTGGCGCATACAGCACATGGGTGATGGCGCCTGGCAGTTGCCCGAGCGAGGCCGGATCGGCGACATCGGCCTGGATCCAGCGAACCTGCGGGTCGGTCACCGCGCGGCGCCGCAACCGCCACACATTCCAGTCGCGCACGGTGAGGCGCAGCGCAACGCGCTGACACAGGTCGCCGCCCACCAGCAACACGTTTTCAGACATGTTCACTCCATGCGCCGAGGCGCCTGTCGGTGTGCGTCAATGTTGCGCGCACCCATGTTCCTGCCGCGCAGTCCGGGGCGTGGACTGCGTCCTGCCTGCCGGTCTAGGTGCTGGCTTCGCGCCTGCTGCGCTGCCGACCTGGGCGGCAGGCGATGGCCACACCCAGCACGCAAAGCGCCAGGGCCATGGCCACCCACGCGGCGACCGTTGCGCCATCCAGTGGCGCAGCGCGCTGCTTGATGAACACGCCAACCAGGCCCCATAGCGCCGCCAGTGCATACCAGGGGTTGCCGCGCAGCTTCACCAGCACGCTGACGAGCAGCGCGCCGGCCAGGCCAAGAAGCACCAGCGTCCAGGGCAGCATGCGGGTCGTGGAAAGCAGCTCGAAGGCGACGATCACCTGCGCCAGGTTGAGGAACACGGCCAAGGAAACCCAACCCGCATGGAGCGATAGCGGCATCCATTGCCACCAGGGGCCATGCCGCTGGTTGGCGGTGTCGGATACCTGCGCGGCGGCGTGGAGCAGGCAGGCCAGGCTGGCCCAGATGATCGCCAGTGCCAGCCAGAACCATTGCAGCGAGAAGACGATCATCCATAGTGCGGTGAGCGCGAAACCGCAGGCCGTCCAGGGCCGGATCCGCTGCAGACGCGCGTCGCGCCCGTCCAGGAACCATTGCAGGCTGCCGTACACCACGTCGAGGAGAAAGATCGGCCCCCAGATGGCGAATGCGTAGCCCGCGGCAATGATCAAGGTCGGATAGCGGTCGGAAATGACCGCGTTGGTCGGGCCGAATACGCCCGCGCTGGAAAGCCACGCGATGATCGGCATGGCCAATGCGGTCAGGAACACGAGGTGTTTCACCATTACTCTCCCATGCAGATCCGGCGCCAGGCGCTGCCTTGCGGCCGGACTGCGCCAGCATTTCGACCAGACCCGCATCCTAGCCGAGTGTCCGGGCAGCGTTCAGTCCTGGCTGCAGGGCGACCCGTGGCCGCCTTGCGTTCAGTGGTTGTCACGGCCCATCCAGCGCACGTCCCCGGACGCCGCTCGCGCGCTTCAAGGTGAGCGCAGTGCCTGCCAGGCGTGAAGTGCAGCTGCGCGGCTTTGCGCAACATCGACCATGGGCGCGGGATAGCCGCACGCGCTCAGCGCTTGTGGCGCGCGCCACGGCGCGTGCAGGAGCCGCGGCGCGAGTGGGGCCAGTTCCGGCAGCCAGCGTTTGAGGTACGTCGCGTTCGGGTCGAAACGCGCCGCCTGGCTGTAAGGGTTGAAGATGCGGAAGTAGGGCGCGGCATCGGCGCCGCAGCCGGCCACCCATTGCCAGCCGAGCGTGTTGTTGGCCAGGTCCGCATCCACCAGGGTGTCCCAGAACCAGCGGGCGCCATGCTGCCAATGCTGGCGCAGGTTCTTGGTGAGGAAACTCGCCACGATCATGCGCACCCGGTTGTGCATCCAGCCGGTGTGCCACAGCTCACGCATGCCGGCATCGACCAATGGCACGCCGGTGCGACCTTCGCGCCAGCGTGCCAGCGCCGCCGGATCGTCGGCCGCCCAGTCGAACTGGTCGAAGCGCGGGTTGAAGTTGGCAGTCGGGGTTTGCGGAAAGTGAAAGAGAAGGTGATGGGCAAACTCGCGCCAGCCCAACTCGCGCAGGTAGGGTTCCAGGTCCGTTCGCCGGTGTGCATTCGCGGTTGCGCGTGCGGCCGCCAGAGCATGGTGGATCTGACGCGGCGTGATCTCGCCGAAATGCAGGTGCGGAGACAGGCGCGAGGTACCCTGGCGCGCCGGCAGGTCACGCCCGGTCGCGTAGTGGGCCAGGGCGTCGTCGGCGAATACCTCGAGCAACTCCTGCGCGCCGGTTTCGCCCGGCTGCCAGGTGGCTTCCAGTCCGCCATCCCAGGCGCTGCGTGGCTGCAGTTCCAGTGCTGCCAGCGGCACGCTGGCGGGCGCCTTGATCCAACGCTGCGCGCGCGCCTGCGGCAGCGGCTCGAGCGGTTCCAGTTGCGCCCGTGCCTTGCGCCAAAAAGGGCCGAACACGCGGAACGGGCCGTCCGCGCCGGTCGTGATCTGCCAGGGTTCGAACCACAGGTTGCCAGGATGGCTATGCACCGCCACGCCCTCGGCCTGGAGCGCGGCTTTGAGTTCGGTGTCATGGGCAACGGCCGCCGGCTCATGACGGCGCGACCAGTAAACCGCCTCGGCACCCGTGGCGGCGAGCAGGGCACGCAGCGCGCACAGGCTGCGCCCGCGCCGGATGTGCAGCTCGGCCCCACACGCACCCAGGCGGCGCTGCAGCGCCGCCAGGCTGCGATGCAACCACCAGCGGCTGGCCGCCCCGGGAGACCAGGGTCGCTCCTCGCCCGGCGCATGCACGTAGAGCGGAAGCACGCGCGCGTGCCGGGCGCATGCGGCAGCCAGTGCCGGATGGTCCGACAGGCGCAGATCCCGACGGAACAGGACGATGGCCGTGCTCATGGTCGGCGGCGCGCAGCGTGGCGGCGCATGGCGTGTTGGCAGGCCGTCCCGAAAGCCTGTGGTCCAGCGGCCGGCATCGAGGTCGGGTCATGGCAAACACGCCCGCGGTGCACGCCGCGCTGTCCGGACGCAGCTTCAGTTGCGCCCGGCGCATGCACGCCCTCAGGTCCAACCGGCCCGCATGGCCACCCGCGATCGACCGGCATCATCTCCACCCAGCCACCCTGGACGGGCGATGGTACAACCGGCCCGGCGCCGCTGGACGGCGATCGCCCTGCGTCCGGCCTGCTAGCATGGCGCCCCCTACGCCAGTCGCTTGAAAGATGCTGCGCATCGCCCTTGCCCAGTTCGATTTCCCGGTCGGTGCGCTGGCCAGCAACGAGGCGCGCATCGGCGCGCTGATCGCCGAGGCGCGCGACCGCCACGGCGCGCATCTGGTGGTGTTCCCGGAGCTCGCCCTGTGCGGCTATCCGGCCGACGATCTGCTGCTGCGCACGGATTTCCTTGTCGAATGCGCAGCTGCGCTGCAACGCATCGCACGTGGCGTTCACGGCATCATCGCCGTGGTCGGCTGGCCGCAGGTCGTCGGTGAAGTCGTCTTCAACGCGGCCAGCGTACTGCGCGAGGGCGAAATCGAAGCCACCTGCCGCAAGCACGAATTGCCGAACTACGCAGTGTTCGACGAGTGTCGCCACTTTCGCCCGGCGCGCCGCGACGCGGCATGCGTGTTCGATCTGGGCGGCACGCGCGCAGGCCTGGTGATCTGCGAAGACCTGTGGTTCGCCGAGCCGCCTGGCGCAGTGGCGGACCTGGGCGCCAGTCTGTTGCTGGTGCCCAATGCCTCGCCCTTCGAGGCCGGCAAACACGCCCGCCGCGATGCCTTGCTGGCCGAGCGTGCCGGCGCGACCGGCATGGCCATCGCCTACCTCAATCTGGTGGGTGGGCAGGACGACCTGGTGTTCGATGGCGCCTCGGTACTGGCCGATGGCGATGGCCGCGTGCATCCGGCCGCGCCGGCCTTCGTCGACGGCTGGCTGCTGGCCGACTTCGATCCGGCCACGCGCACGTGGCGCCGCCACGCCTGGCCCGCGACTGGTGATGCCGATGAGAGGGCGCTCATCTGGGCCGCGCTGGTGCGTGGCACGCGTGACTACGTGCGCAAGAACGGCTTCCAGCGTGTCTGGGTGGGTCTTTCCGGGGGCATCGACTCGGCCCTCGTGCTGGCCATCGCCGTCGATGCGCTGGGCGCGGACAAGGTCACGGCCGTGCGCCTGCCTTCACGCTACACGACCGGCTTGAGCAACGACCTGGCCGAACAGCAGGCGCACGCCCTGGGCGTGACGCTTGCGACGCTGCCGATCGAGGCGCCGTTCCAGGGCTTCCTGACGGCCTTGGACGCGGCCACGCCGGCGACCCTCGCACCTGCCACGCCGAACGACGTGAGCGCCGAGAACCTGCAGTCGCGCTGCCGCGGCGTGCTGCTGATGGCGCTGGCGAACCGCCACGGCGGGCTGGTGCTGACGACCGGCAACAAGAGCGAATACGCGGTGGGTTACGCGACCATTTACGGGGACATGTGCGGTGCCTATGCGCCGCTCAAGGATGTCTGGAAGAGCCAGGTCTTTGCCCTGGCGAACTGGCGCAACCAGCAGGCGCAGGCGGACGGGCAGGGCGCGTCGATCCCGCCGGGCGTGATCGCGCGCGTGCCCTCGGCG
Organism: Dokdonella sp.; assembly: GCA_023228465.1. Lineage (GTDB taxonomy): Bacteria > Pseudomonadota > Gammaproteobacteria > Xanthomonadales > Rhodanobacteraceae > Dokdonella_A. Next base: position 6,858 of record JALOBC010000074.1, read on the forward strand.
GAGTTGCGCGAAAACCAGACGGACCAGGACTCACTGCCTCCCTACGATGTGCTCGATGCCATCCTTGCGCGGCATGTGGAGCGGCGCGAGTCGCGCGCGGACATCGTCGCGGCCGGGTTCGAGGCGGCCCTGGTCGAGCGGGTGCTGCAACTGGTGCGGATCAGCGAATGGAAGCGCCGCCAGGCCGCGCCCGGGCCCAAGGTATCGGCCTGCGCGTTCGGACGCGACCGACGCTACCCGATCACCTCGGGCTGGCGCTGATGCCCGCGTCCGCGCCGGGCACCGCAGGCGGGGGCGGCAAGGCCATGTCACGTCGCCGTGGGGCGCCGGCCAGCGGCGCGACGGGCGTCGGGCCAGCGGTGGCGGCCCGGGTGTGGCGGATCAGAAGCTGTTCGCGTCGAAGGGATCGGCCATCGGCACGTCGGCGCCCTCGGCGAGCCGGATCTTCAGCGACAGGCCGTCGCGCGAATCGGCATGGTTGAGCGCTTCCTCCAGCTCGATCTTGCCTTCCTTGTAGAGTGCGTAGAGCGACTGGTCGAAGGTCTGCATGCCTTCCTGCAGGCTGCGGTCCATCGCTTCCTTGATTTCGTGGATCTGGCCGCGTCGCAGCAGGTCGCGGATGTGCGGCGTGTTGATCAACACCTCGACCGCGGGCAGGCGATGGCCGTCCTTGCCCATCACCAGGCGCTGGCTGATGACGGCCTTGAGGTTCAGGGCGAGGTTCATGAGGATGTTCTTGTGCGCCGCCTCGGGGAAGAAGTTGAGGATGCGCTCGATGGTCTGGTCGGCGTTGTTGGAATGCAGCGTGGCCAGGCACAGGTGCCCGGTTTCCGAGAAGGTGATCGCCGCTTCCATGGTGTCGGCATCGCGGATTTCGCCGATCAGGATCACGTCGGGCGCCTCGCGCATGGCGTTCTTCAGCGCGGCGTGATAGCTATGGGTATCCAGGCCGACCTCGCGCTGGTTCACCACCGATTTCTTGTGCCGGTAGAGGTACTCGATCGGATCCTCGATGGTGAGGATGTGGCCGGAGGTGTTGGTGTTGCGGTAGTCGATCATCGAGGCCAGGGTGGTGGATTTCCCCGAGCCGGTCGCGCCGACCAGCAGCACCAGGCCGCGCTTCTCCATGATGATCTGCTTGAACAGCACGGGCAGGCGCAGCTGTTCGATGGTCGGGATCTCGCTCTTGATCGCGCGGATGACCATGCCGACCTCGCCGCGCTGCTTGAACACGTTGATGCGGAAGCGCCCGGCATCCTTCACCGCGATGGCCATGTTGAGCTCGAGGTTCTTCTCGAACTGCGGGACCTGGCCCTCGTCCATCAGCGAATAGGCAATCTTCTTCACCATGCCACTGGGCATGCCTGCGTTGCCCAGCGGGTAGAGCTTGCCTTCGACCTTGATGTTCACCGGAGCACCGGTGGTCAGGAACATGTCCGAAGCGCCCTTTTCGGCCATCAACTTCAGGAAATAGCCAATGTCCATGAACTTTCCCCCGTGCTCATCGAAAGGTGACGTGTGGCGCCCGTGTGACGTTGCAAAACCTGCCGGGCGGTCACCACAATACGGTTTCCCCGCACGCGCACCAGATACCTGTCGAGTTATGACACCAAGCCGACGAAAAATCCATGCCCTGGTTGCCATTTCCGTGTGTGCGCTCGCAGCAGCCTGCACGCCGACCAGGCCCCCGGTCGATCAGCTCGACGCGGCATCGCGGGCGCTGGGCGTGGCGCGTGATGCCGGTGCGCCGGGCCTGGCAAGCACCACCTATCGGACGGCGGGCCTGCGTTTCGACGCTGCCCAGGCGGCCGAGGCCGACGGTGATTACGCCGCCGCCGCCCAGCTGGCCGCGGAATCGCAGGTGACCAGCGAACTGGCGACCGCGCAGGCACGTCTGGCGTCCCTGCGCGAGCAGGCCGATCAGTTGCAGCGCGAGAACATCCGGCTGGAGCGGCAGTTGGAGCAGGCGCCGGACGCCACGCAGGTGCAGCCATGAACCGCATGCGAACATCCCTGCGTGGCTGTGCGCTGGCCCTGCTGGTGTTCGGCCTGGCCGGCACTGCGCAGGCCCGCGACGAGGATTACCTGCGCCTGGCCGCACGCCTGGACCTGCTGGCGGCCGATCCGGTGCTGGGTACGCATGCACCGGCCCAGATGCAGCTGGCGCGCGCGACCCTGGTTCAGCTCAAGGAAGCGAGCCGGCGCGAGCGCGCGCACTGGGTCTACATGGCCGAGCAACGCATCGATCTTGCGCGCGTAGCCGCGCAGATCGAGGTCGTGCAGGATCGCCTGGCCAGCCTGCAGCAGGACCAGGGCCGCCTGCAGCTCGAACTGGCGCGGCGTGACGCCGCCGCGGCGCGCGCTGAACTCGAACGCCAGCGACTGCAATCGCAGATTCGTGCCGAAGAAGCCGAGCGCCTGCAGGCCGAGGCCGAGGCGGCGCGTCTCGAAGGCGAACAGGCCACCAGCGCGGCCCGCGCCGAGGCGGCGCAGGCCAAACGCATGGCAGCCGCCCAGGCACGTGCGGCGGCCCTGGCCAAGAAGGAAGCGGCGCTCGCCGCGTCCCTGGGCGAGCAGGGCAGCGGCGCGCCGGCGACGGGGTCCAGGCCGCACTCGCTGGCGTTGGCGCCGGCGACCTTCGTCGCCGGCAAGGCCACGCTCGCGCCGGGCGCCGCGGTCGAGATCCAGAAGGCCGTCGCGTTTGCCAGGACTGCACCGGACAAGGCCATCCGCGTCGAAGTGGGCATGGCCGATCGCAGCCTGGCCGCGCAGCGGGCCACGGCGCTGCGCGACGCGCTGATCGGCGCGGGAATCAAGGCCGCGCGCATCAGCACCGCCGGGAGCGCCTCGGACAAGCCGCGCATCGAGATCATTCTCGACGGCGGCAAGCCATGATTCGGCACGACGCGCCGGCCCGGAGCCGTGCCTGAATGGATCCTGCCGGCCGCGGTTGCCTTCCCCGGGGGGAAGGAGTAGCGTCGGATTCCCAGGCGAC
>JALOBC010000073.1 GCA_023228465.1 Dokdonella sp.
TTGGCCGCTAGCCTGGGCTCAAGTTCGATCCATGACTGCGACCACCGCGACAGCACATGCCGGCCCGTTGACCGCGTTCATTCGGCCACCGGAGCCGGGCCCCGAAGCCGCAGGGGTGACCGGCGCATGATGCGGAACGACCCGCATCTCCCGTTCGCCGCCTCGCGCTGTGCCGGCGACCGTCTTGCCAACCTGATCCACGCCGCAACCCACCTGGAACCGTACCGGCCTCGCCGGCGCGGAACCGTCGCGTGCCTGCGGCCCAAGCATCGAGAGGAGGCTTGCTGATGTTTGAACAGAACGAGAAAGAGATCGAAAGGCTGATCCAGGAAAACCCGGAGTTCCGCAGCCTGTACCAGCGTCACAAGGAGCTGGACAGCAAGGTTCGTGACGCCGAGCTTGGCGTCCTGCCGATGGACGATGTCACCTTGCTCAACATGAAGAAGGAAAAGCTGCACGCCAAGGACAAACTCACCCAGTTGTGGGAATCCAGCCAACCGGCCTGACCCGCGTGCACCCTTCGCTGCAGGCGCCGCCTGGTGCGCGGCGCCTGCCCGTGGCGCCTGGTCCGGGTTATCATCTGCCCGTCCAGTCGTAGCCGGGACAAGACCCGCGCCACGACTTCCTCCGGTCGCCATCCGCTGCGCATGCCGGCTTGCCGGTTCGCGTTGCCGCGCATGCGGTCCGGGCCTGACCGCCGCCCAAGCGTGGGGAATGCATGCTCACCAAGCAATCCGTACTCGACCTGATCGGGCACACGCCGATGGTCAAGGCGCAGCGCCTAGACACCGGTGCCTGCGAACTGTTCCTGAAACTCGAGAGCGCCAATCCGGGCGGCTCGATCAAGGATCGCATCGGCCTGTCGATGATCGAGGGCGCGGAGAAGGCCGGCCGCATCCAGCCCGGCGCCACCCTGGTCGAAGGCACCGCCGGCAATACCGGCCTTGGCCTGGCCCTGGTCGCCCAGGCCAAGGGCTATCGACTGATTCTGGTCGTGCCCGACAAGATGAGCCGCGAGAAGATCTTCAATCTCAAGGCCATGGGCGCCGAGGTGGTGCTGACGCGCTCGGACGTGGCCAAGGGCCATCCCGAGTACTACCAGGATCTGGCCGCGCGCATCGCCGAGGAAACGCCGGGCGCATACTTCATCAACCAGTTCGGCAACCCCGACAACCCGCGCGCGCACGAGGAAACCACCGGCCCGGAGATCTTCGAGCAGATGGACGGCCGCGTGGATGCCATCGTGTTCGGCTGCGGATCGTCCGGCACCATGACGGGGCTGTCGCGCTATTTCGCGCGCGTATCGCCGCAGACCGAGTTCATCCTGGCCGACCCGATAGGCTCCATCCTCGCCCAGTACATCAACGAGGGCACGCTTTCGACCAAGTCCGCGAGCTGGATGGTGGAAGGCATCGGCGAGGACTTCCTGCCCTCGATCAGCGATTTCTCGCGGGTGAAGAAGGCCTACGCCATCAGCGACCGGGAAAGTTTCCTGGCCGCGCGCGAATTGCTGGCGACCGAGGGCGTGTTCGGCGGTTCGTCCACCGGCACCCTGCTGGCCGCGGCCCTCAAGTACTGCCGCGAGCAGACCGTGCCCAGGCGCGTGGTGACCCTGGTCTGCGATACCGGCAACAAGTACCTCTCCAAGATGTACAACGATTACTGGATGCTGGACAACGGTTTCCTCGACCGCCAGCCCACCGGCGACCTGCGCGACCTGATCCTGCGCCCCTACGCGCAGCGCGACACCATCGTCATCGGGCCGAACGAGTTGCTGGTGACCGCCTACAACCGCATGAAGCTCTACGACGTGTCGCAGCTGCCGGTGATGGATGGCGATCGCATCGTCGGCATCCTCGACGAGTCGGATCTGCTGCTGCACGTGTACGCCGACCAGACGAAGTTCCGCGATCCGGTGTCCGTCGCCATGGTGCGCAAGCTCAAGCTGCTGGACGTGAAGGCGCCGATCGAGGCGCTGATGCCGGTGTTCGACGCCGGCCATGTCGCCATCGTGATGGACGGGACGAAATTCGTCGGCCTCATCACGCGCATCGACCTCCTCAACTATCTGCGCCGGCGCGCCGGCTGAGCCCGCCGGTCCGGCCGCAGCCCGGCCGCCCACCCGATCCGAATGGAAGCCTGACCATGCCCAGCAAGACCCAGCACGCCCTCGGTACCCGCGCCATCCACGCCGGACAAAGTCCCGATCCTTCGACCGGCGCCATCATGACGCCGATCTATGCCACCTCGACCTATGTGCAGCAGAGCCCCGGCGTGCACCAGGGTTACGAGTATTCGCGCACGCACAATCCCACGCGCTTCGCCTACGAGCGCTGCGTGGCCGATATCGAGAGCGGGCGGCAGGGATTCGCCTTCGCTTCCGGTCTGGCCGCGGCGGCCACGGTACTGGACCTGCTCGATTCGGGCAGCCACGTGATTGCCATGGACGACCTTTACGGCGGCACCTATCGCCTGTTCGAAAAGGTCAGGCGGCGCAGCGCGGGCCTGGATTTCAGCTTCGTCGACCTCAACGACGCCAAGGCGCTGAAGGCGGCGCTCAAGCCCAACACGAAGATGATCTGGGCCGAGACGCCGACCAATCCGATGTTGAAGCTGGTGGATCTGGCGAAAGTCGCCGCGTTCGCGAAGAAGCACGGGTTGATGCTGGTCGTCGACAACACCTTCTGCTCGCCCATGGTGCAGCGCCCGCTGGAACACGGCGCCGACCTGGTGCTGCATTCGGCGACCAAATACCTCAATGGCCATTCGGACATGGTCGGCGGCATCGTCGTCGTCGGCGAGAATGCGGACCTGGCCGAACGCATGGCCTTCCTGCAGAACTCGGTCGGCGCGGTGGCCGGCCCCTTCGATGCCTTCCTCGCCCTGCGCGGCCTCAAGACCCTGCACCTGCGCATGCGCGCCCATTGCGCGGCCGCGCTGGAACTGGCGGGCTGGCTGGAAACCCATCCCAAGGTGGAGCGGGTGATCTACCCGGGCCTCAAATCCCATCCCCAGCACGCGCTGGCGAAGAAGCAGATGGACGGCTTCGGCGGCATCGTCACCATCGAGGTCAAGGGCGGCCTGCGCAAGGCGCGCAGCATGCTCGAACGTTGCCACCTGTTCGCGCTCGCCGAATCGCTGGGCGGCGTGGAAAGCCTGATCGAGCATCCGGCCATCATGACCCACGCCTCGGTGCCGCCCGCCCAGCGCAAGCGCCTGGGCATCAGCGACGGCCTGATCCGCCTGTCGGTGGGCGTGGAGGCTGTGGGCGACTTGCGTGCGGAGTTGGCGTTGGCGTTGCGCTGAACTCAATCGACAAGCGCGCACGCCTTGGTAGCTGCCTGCGCCGGGTAATCGGAGGTCTCCATCAGGTTCCGTTGGTGTTTCCCGTCTTCGCTCAGGGAAACTGCCGCAAATAGTCCGTACCTCTGCAGCGCGAAGCAGGGCGAGGCGGCTGCTGCTTCAGCCACCGGCAAGCGCTGCGCACGCAGGCGGGATATGGATATTGCAGATGGCGGCCAGCGATGGGCTGCGTGCAGCATGTCGAAATACGGAAGAACGACCGCGTCGGCGAGGCCGAATAGCAGAACCGCATGCAGGTTCTGTTGAAACTGTGCAGTGGCCAGGTTCGCACTATTGAGAGCGAGCATGGGGTCGGACCAGGCAAGTTGTGCCTTCTCGACATTCTTGTTGCCACCGATGTTGTAGCTGCGGAATCCGGCCGTCACGGCCAGGTAGTTCACGATGAAGTCGTTGCCGTGTGGCGCGAAGAACAATGTCCCATGATTCCCCGCTGCCTTGCGCAAATCCTGGCCGAGTGCGGCATCTATTGCTTCGGCCTGTCGGTGGCGGGCCAGCGAAGTGTGAACCGTCTTCGCCAAATGCGGCAAGAAGAGCACGATCAGGCAAATCGTGATGCCATGAGGGAGTAGCGTCCTTCGTTCCTGTCCACGTGCGAGCAGGAGCGTGGTCAAGCCCCAGAGGCCGAGTGCGCCCAGACCCGTCCAGCGGTACGCGGCACGCATGTTGCGAAAGCCGGGCAAGTTTTCCGACAACCATGCCGATCCGGTGGGCATGAGGGCGTACTTTTCCGGCATGAGCTGTCCGCGGTCGGCGCTACTGATTCCGGCGACCTGCTTGGTGGAGTGGATCTTGAGCGACGGCCCCAGTGCAAGATAGAGGCCCAGTACAGCCATTGCCAGGAGGGCTCCGGCGCGAGGGTGCTTGCATGCCACGACAAAGCCCGCAACTCCGGAGATGAGCAAGGGCGCGATGAAGGTCGTCATCCAGACCGATGCATCACCCCAGAACATGGACTCGCGACGAGTCGTACCCACGCCGATGGCGTCCCAGATCCAATGGGCGCCGCTGCTGGGCCACAGCAGCATGACCGCATCAACGCCCCAGCCACGGAAGAAGTCCAGGGGCGAGGTATCGAAATGATCGCTGCCCAGGAACGTGGTGTAGAGCACATAGGCAAGCCCAAACCCAGTCGCCATGCAGGGCAACACGAAGATGAGGTTGCGTCGACGCAGTACCGGTTCGCTGATCAAGGCGCCCGACCATGCGATGGTTGCGGCGGCAACGAACATCATGAAGGTGTACCCGTCCATGAAGACAGCGAGGATGCATACGGCGATGAATGTCGTTGCGTTCCATGCGGCGCGCGGCCAGTTCTCCCCCATCAGCATGCGGAAGCTGGAATAGAGGTAGAGCGGCAACAGGGCAAAGCCGAGTGCCACCATCGAATAGTCGGCGTGGCCCCAGACGATCGGCAGGGCGAGCCACAGCAAGCCGAGTAGCAACGAAAGGTAGTAGGAAGCGCCTAGCAATCGCGCCAGTGCGCACGCGCCCCAGACGGCGAGCGCGAGATACAGGGAAACCATCAGCGTATAGGCATCGATCGCGGCGATCCCGAGCGCGCGGATCAACCAGCCTTGCACCAAGGTGCCGGAAAGACCGAAGGCAATCGGTGCCGGCATGGGCAATCCAAAGTCCGTTGCGTAAATGGCGAACCAGCCGTTGTTGGCATAGGACTGTGCGAATCCTGATGCCCACAGCGCCTGGCCAAGCGTCGGCAGGCCCAGCCAGGGGATGGCTCCGGACAGCAGGCAGGCGACGACGCAGGCAATGATGAACGCCAGGATCTTCACGTGGCCAATTTCCGGAAGACGCGCCTGCATCGTCAGTCTCCCCGTGCCGCGAATCGATCCATGTGCGCCATCACGCCGGCCGATCCTCCTGCCATGGGATGGATGGAGATGCCGCCACTACTCCATGCGAAATGACTTGCGGTGTCAGGCAGGCCATGAACCACCTTGCGCGGCATGCGCACATCAGTCGCGCAACTCGGCAAGATCGCGGAAGCCCGCCAGCGCCTCCGGGTTGGCCAGCGCGTCGGTGTTCTTCACGGCCAGGCCGTGGATGGTGTCGCGCACCGCGATCTCGGTGATCTTGCCGGAGATGGTGCGCGGGATGTCGGTCACCTGCAGGATCTTCGCCGGGACGTGGCGCGGGGTGGTGTTGGCGCGAATCTGCTGGATGATGCGCGCGCGCAGGTCGTCGTCCAGCGTCAACCCTTCACGCAGGCGCACGAACAGGATCACCCGTTCGTCATCGTTCCAGTGCTGGCCAACGGCCACCGATTCGAGCACCTCGGGCACCTGTTCGACCTGGCGGTAGATTTCGGCCGTGCCGATGCGCACGCCGCCGGGATTGAGGGTGGCGTCGGAACGGCCGTAGATGATGATGCCGTCGTGTTCGGTGAGCATGGCGCGGTCGCCGTGGCACCACACGCCCGGCACGCGCGAGAAGTAGGCATTGTGGTATTTCTGCCCGTCCGGATCGTTCCAGAAGAACACCGGCATGCACGGGAAGGGTGCGGTGCAGGACAGCTCGCCCTGCTCGCCGCGCACCGGTTCACCGGCATCGTTCAGCACTTCCACCTTGAGCCCCAGCCCGCGGCATTGCAGCTCGCCGCGGTATACCGGCAGCAGCGGATTGCCGAGCGCGAAGCAGGAAATGATGTCGGTGCCGCCGGAAATGGACGACAGCTGCACGCGATCCTTCACGTCGCGGTAGACGTAGTCGAAGCTCTCCGGCGCCAGGGGCGAGCCGGTTGAAAGAATGGCCTTGAGCGGCAGCAGCTTGTGCGTCGTGCGCGGCTTGACGCCGGCCTTCTCGATGGCGCTCAGCCACTTCGCGCTGGTGCCGAAGATGCTGATGCCGACCTCGTCGGCAAGATCCCACAGTGCATTGCCATCCGGCCACGACGGCGAGCCGTCGTACAGCACCACGGTGGCGCCAACAGCCAGGCTGGAAACCAGCCAGTTCCACATCATCCAGCCGCAGGTGGTGTAGTAGAAGATGCGGTCTTCGCGCTTGAGATCGGTGTGCAGCACCAGTTCCTTGAGGTGCTGGATGAGGGTGCCGCCAGCGCCGTGCACGATGCACTTGGGCGCGCCGGTGGTGCCCGAGGAATACATGATGTAGAGCGGGTGGTCGAACGGCAGCGCCTCGAAGCTGAGCGGGTGATCGTGCGTGCCGACGAAGTCCGGCCAGGCGATTGCGCCGCGCAGATGCTCCAGCTGCAGGGGTTCGCCGCCGTAGGGGATGACCACCAGGTGTTCGATGCTGGGCAGTTCGTCCAGCACGCCGCGAATCTTCTGCAGGCAGTCGAAGCGCTTGCCGCCATAGCCATAGCTGTCGGCGGTGAACAGCACCTTGGGGGCGATCTGGCCGAAGCGGTCGAGCACGCCGCGGATGCCGAAATCCGGCGAGCAGGACGACCAGGTGGCGCCGAGCGATGTCGTCGCTAGCATGGCAATGACGGTTTCCGGCAGGTTCGGCAGGAAGCCTGCCACGCGGTCGCCGATGCCTACCCCGGTTTCCTTGAGCGCGTGGGCCAGGCGAGCGACTTCGTCGTGCAGCTCGGCATAGGTGAGCTGGCGTTTATGGCCCCATTCATTGCGGAACACGATGGCGAGCCGCTCATCCCTGTAGCGCAACAGGTTCTGGGCAAAGTTCAGGCGCACGCCCGGGAACCACTGGGCGCCAGGCATCCTGTCGCCATCGACCAGCACCGGGGTGTGTTCGCCGTTGGCGCGGATGCCGCAGAACTCCCATACCAGGGGCCAGAAGCGCTCAGGATAGCGAATCGAGAACTCGTACAGGGGGCTGTAGCTGCCGATGTCCTCATTGCCCGTGCTTTCCCGCACGAAGCGGATGAAGCGGCTCATGTTGGTCCGCTCCGCGCGCTCGTGGCCCGGTTCCCAGATCGGCTTGCTCATAGGTTCCCCAGTCGTTCTCGCCGCACGGCGGCACACTCGGCTTGCCGCACCAAGGGTCGATTATCGGCGATGGGGCAGATTGTCGCCAGACTTGCCATTCGCCAGGGCCCACAAATGCGAACGCCGGCCATGTGGCCGGCGTTCGGCTGATGCCGGACCTGCGTCTCAGCCGATCAGCAAATCGCTTTCCTTCTTGCCCGCGGCAAGGGCAGCATGGAACCAGTTCGGCCGCTTGCCACGACCGCTCCAGGTCTGCTCGGGGTTCTCCGGATTGCGGAACTTCGGCTTGGCCTTGCTGCGGCTGCGGGTACGGGTGCTGCTGCGGCCGAGTACTTCGTCAAGGCCAAGGCCTTCCGCCTTGACCATGGCATTGATCTTGTCGCGCAGCTTGGTCGCCTTTTCCTTGACCAGTTCATTCTGGCGGGCGCGGGCGCGCTCGATCAGGTCGCTGAGCTGGTTGTGATTCATTGATTTCAGGTCGATTGCCATTGTCGTCACCTCTGTAGTTTGCGTTCCGGAGCGTGAAGGCAAATGCCGCTCCGGGGCGGGCGTGTTCCTGATCGGCCACAAGACCATCCCGGCGCTCCTGCCGCCGGCATGTTCTGCACCACGCAGCGGCGCTGCAGGGGTTCAGGACGATTCGGGCTTCCACGGATCAGCCTTCATTCGGCTGTCATTCCGAATCGGCATCCATTCCCGTTGACCTGGCGTCCCGGCCCCAATCAGTTGGGCGCATATTACAATAAACAAGGACGATAATCACGTGTGTCATTCGGCACATGCGACAGCATTCATTTACTGCCGGTGCGGTCGGAGTCAGGGCGCTGTCGCGCCACGTGCCGAATCGGGAGCAACCGTCGCCATTGCCTGCACGGGCCATTGGGCAGCGCCGTGCCGGGCCATTGCGATCAGGCCAGAAGGTCCAGTAGCCCGGCGTGATCGAGGCTGCGGTTTTCGCCTTCACCACGGCGGCGATATTCGAAGTGCCCGGCGGCGAGCCCGCGTTCGCTGACCACGACCCGATGGGGGATGCCGATCAGTTCGATGTCGGCAAACATCGGACCGGGACGCAGGCCGCGATCATCGAGCACCACGTCGAGCCCACGCGCGCCCAATTCCGCGGCCAGCTTCTCCGCGGCGGCGTCCACGTCGGCATTGTGCTTGGGGTTGATCGGGCAAATGGCGACCTGCCAGGGCGCCATCGGCTCGGGCCAGAGGATGCCTGCCTGGTCATGGTTCTGCTCGATTGCGGCAGCCACGATGCGGCTGACGCCGATGCCGTAACAACCCATCTGCATGACGCGCGCCTTGCCGGCATCGTCGAGCACCGTGGCGCCCATGGCCTCGGCGTAATTCGAACCCAGTTGGAAGACATGCCCGACCTCGATGCCGCGGGCAATCGAAAGTCGGCCCTTGCCGTCCGGTGCGGCATCGCCTTCGACGACCTTGCGGATGTCGGTGATGCGCGTGATGCGCGCGTCGCGCAGCCAGTTGGCGCCCCGCCAATGGCTGCCGTCCTGGTTGCCGCCACATACGAAGTCGGCCACGAGCGCCGCATCACGGTCCACGATGACCGGAATCGAATCGGGCAGGCCGACCGGGCCGATGAAGCCCGGTTGCGTGCCCGTGGCGGCAATGATCGCCGCTTCCTCGGCCAGCGCCACTTCGCCCGGCAGTTCGGCGAGCTTGCCCGCCTTGATCTCGTTGAGTTCGTGGTCGCCGCGCACGCACAAGGCCACCAGGCCTGTGTGGCCGCGCACCAGCAAGGTCTTGATGCATTGGGCGGGTGCCACGTCGAGGAAGTGCGCCACCTCGTCTATCGTCCTTTGCGTTGGCGTGGCGACCCGCTCAAGGGCCATGCCGGGTGCCGGCCGCGCACCCGTCGGCGCCAGCGCTTCGGCCTTTTCGACATTGGCGGCGTAGTCGGAGGCGTCGGAGAAGGCAATCGCATCTTCGCCGGAGTCGGCCAGCACCTGGAATTCGTGGCTGGCATTGCCGCCGATGGCGCCGGTATCCGCCTGCACGGCGCGGAAGCGCAGGCCCAGGCGCGTAAAGATGCGCGTGTAGGTGTCGTACATGTTCTGGTACTCGGCGGCGAGTCCTTCGGCGTCGAGGTGGAATGAATAGGCATCCTTCATCAGGAACTCGCGGGCGCGCATCACGCCAAAGCGCGGGCGGATCTCATCGCGGAACTTGGTCTGGATCTGGTAGAAATTGACCGGCAGCTGCTTGTAGCTCTTGAGCTCGTGGCGAGCGAAGTCGGTAATGACTTCCTCATGGGTCGGTCCGTAGCAGTACTCGGCTTCCTTGCGATCACGGATCTTGAGCAACTGCCCGCCGAACTTCTGCCAACGTCCGGTTTCATCCCAAAGCTCACGCGGCTGGATCGAAGGCATCAGCAGCTCGATGGCACCGGCCCGGTCCATTTCCTCGCGCACGACCCTCGCCACCTTGGCCAGTACGCGCAGGCCGAGCGGCGACCAGGTGTAGATGCCGGCCGCCAGCTTGCGGATCATGCCGCTGCGTACCATCAATTGATGGCTGGCGATTTCGGCATCGGCGGGAACTTCCTTGACGGTGGCC
>JALOBC010000093.1 GCA_023228465.1 Dokdonella sp.
CCACTGCCCCCAGGTGCTGGCGGTGCTCTGGCCGTCGCCCACGGTGCGGCGGTCGATGGTGGTCAGTCCGTCGGCGTAGAGCCGGTCGTTCAGCGTCGTCAGCATGCCCAGGCCGTAGGCGTCGCCCATGGCGTAGTCGGGGCGGAAGTAGTCCCACGCGCCGTACAGGTCGCGCTCCACCACGCGGTCATCGGTGCCGGCCGGCCAGGTGCGCACGTAGGGGAAGGTGACGAAGTTGCCCACCTGCTCGCACACCACCAGCGCGCTCTTCGAAGCGGCCGGGTTCTCGCCGTGGCCCGAGTGGTCGTACCCGAACGAAATCAACCCGCGCCGCTTGTAGCGCACGCCCGGCAGCGGCCCGGCCGGCACCAGCCCGGCCTGCAGCCCCACCGCCATGGCGCGGCGCACGTACTTTTCCCAGATCCAGTTCTGCGCCTGGATGTTCTTGCACAGGAACTGCCGGATCCACTCGCCCTCGCTGTTGATGGTGCGCATCTCCATCGCCCAGCTCTCGCTCACCGTGCCCAGCTCCATGCCCAGATACACATCCACGGTGGGCACCGTGTGGTAGTCGCCCGACTTGGCCAGGCTGCTCAACACGTCCGCCCCCTTGAACACGCCCGTCACCCGCACCTGCGGCTTGAGCGCGTGGTCAATGCCCGGCCGCCGCGTCGAACCGAGCATGGGCAGAAAGCGCGACGTGAGCCGGTCATACGGCATGTCGTCAGTTTCCTCGAGGCTGGCGATGGTGAGCGAATCGCCGTCGATCTGCCCCATGATCCCGTACGCGCTCGCGCTGCTGCCGTTGGCAAAGGTGTAGCCGCTGTCCTTCATCTGGCGGCGGCCCCCCTTGGTGGCGATGAAGGCCTGCAGGATCTCGCTGCGGCGGATCGCATCGAGGTGGTAGCCCAGGTTCGTCAGGCTCTGCTGCATGCGCGGCGCCACGATGCCTTCGTCCTCCATCGGATGCGTCGCCAGCCACTTCAGGCAGTACAGCTCCTTCACGAACGTCTTCCCCGTCCGCCGGCACGAGTAATCGATCGTGTTGCGGTGCGCGTCCATCTCGATGCACTTCAGCACCTGCACCGGGTCGAGCGTCACCCCATGCACGTGCTGGTGCCACAGCGCGTGGTCGTGCGCATAGCGCTGGATCTCCACCTCCGCGCGGCTGGCCACGCGAAGGCGCTGGGCGGCGGAGACGCGGGCGGTCATGGCCTCAGTCCCGCACGAAGCGGTACGACCCCATGAAGCACAGCATCAGCAGCGCCCACAGGCAGTGCCACGAGCCCGACAGCCGGTAGAGCGACACCACCGTCCACGCGCAGGCGACGATCAGGATGATGTTCTTCAGAAGGACGAAGATCCCGAGCAGCAGCTCGGGGGCGTATTTGCCCATCGCCTACGCCCCCAACTCCGCAAGCGCCTCCTCCAGGCGGTCCATCTGCTTGAAGATCTCGCGCTTCACCCCTTCCTCGGTCAGGGCCGAAAACGCAGCATCAGCAGCTTCGTGCGCGTCGTTCTCCTCGTCCTCGCCCGTGCCCCGCGGGGGAAACGCCAAAGCCATCGAACAAACCCCATAAACGTTCGTGTTCGGCATGAAGAAGAACCGGATCTCCGGGTCTCCGTCGTCGTTCGTCTGGCGGATCACCACGATCTGCCCGCGCTCGGTCTCGTACAGCTTCGCAAACTGCGTCATTGCTCCTCTCCCATCTGCTGTTGGTACTCGATCAAAACGGGGTCTGCTGCCGCGCGCGCCTTGCCGCGCTCCAGCAGCCCGCGCAGGCTCTCCAGCGCGCTCGCCTGGCGCTGGGCGAAGTCCTCCAGGGCCTGAGCCCCGTCGCCCGCCTTCAGGCGGCCCGGCAGGGGCGATTCGTCCTCGATGTGGCGGCCGGTCATGCCCAGGTCGGCCAGCGAGATACCGGTGCGGCTGATCAGCTCGCCCAGCGGGCGGAACAGCGGGTGCGCCTCGATCTCGCGCACCGTCTGTGGGCGGCCTTGCTCGTCGATGTACTGCACCACCAGGCAATTGCCTTCGCGGTCGTAGTAGGTCTTGGGCTGGTTGATGGTGACGCCGTCGGCGATGATCGTTTGCAGGATCTGCTGGATCGTGAGCATCAGCGCGGCATGGAAGTCGGCGTAGATGCCCATCAGGTGCTTCGGGTTCTTCTGCTCGAAGGCCGCGTGGTGCAGCATGAAGTGCTGCGTCTGCTTCACGCAGGCGGGCTGCTCGCGGCACCAGCCGCGGTCGACGTCACAGGCCTTGCAGAAGGCGTAGCCGTCCGGCTTGGGCGGGAAATAGGTGGCCACCTTGGCGCTAAGACCGTGCTTCATCCCGTTGAAGCGGGTGCGCAGGGCCTCTTCGGGGGTGGGGTGGCCGTCGAGATTCTTGGCGGTGGCGGCGATGCCTTCGGGCGTGCGGGGGCCGGTGGCGCTGCGCCAGGCGCGCAGCAGCCCGCGCTCGAACCCGGCCTGCTCGCATTCGGCCGCGCATGTGGGGCACGCGGCAAAGTAGCGCCACGGGTGCAGCTCGTCGTCGCCCCAGTCCTCCACGCGCGCCGGCGCCGCCTTCCAGTTCGAGCGGCAGCCCACGCAGCGGAAGGTGACCTCGGCCAGCGGTTGGTAGGTGTCTTTCTTCGCCATGCCGCAGACTTTGGCCGCACGGCAGGCGCAAAAAAAGGGAGCGCGGCGCGTACGCCGTCAGCCGAAGATGTGCTTCAGGGCTCGTCGCAGTCGGCGAATGAGCCCGTCTCCTGAAACGGTAGGTGCTGGCAACAGCCCCGCGTTTCGTGCGGCGGCCTGGATGGTCGCTTCGTCCGCGCCGAGCACTGCCGCCGTGGCTCGCAAGCGCTCCATCGTCAAAGGCGGAAGATCCCGGTTGATGCGCGGTCCTGCCGCCGGATGCACACGCACCGCAGTCTTCCACTCTGCCGGCTCAGGGTCATCGTTGAAGATGATCTCCCACCAGCAGCAGCACACCCCCAACGAACATGTGCATTCTGGAGGGGGGAACGCCGGTGCGGCTTCAAGCCGGTACGATCCGACCACCATGGCCGAGTGTTGGCAAGGGTGCGCGCCCGGGACAATCTTCACGCCTGCCGCATAGGGTGCGGCCCGGCACATCAAAAGATCCTCCTCGAAACGCCGCGAGAGCCAGGTAGACCGTGCTTGCGTGCTGTCCCGTTCGGGACGGGCGCTCATTGGTGCCTCTCCCACATAGAACTCGCCGTTGTGACGTTGTCGCTCAAGACAGGTGTTTGCGCCAGAACGCCCGGACCCTCTCAGCAAAAAGGGGGCGCTTCCAGCTGTCACGC
>JALOBC010000013.1 GCA_023228465.1 Dokdonella sp.
CAGCCAGCGTGAACGTGGTGGTGTCGCCGTCGTTGACCGTCTGCGGGGTCGCCGGCGTGATGGTGCCCGAAGGCGTGCCCACGCTTGGCGTTACCGTGTGGGTCACCACGATCGGCGCGACGCAGTCGTTGGTGGTCTGGTATTCAACCAGCACGTCGTCGACGTCGAAAGTGTTGTTGGCGGTCTGGCCGCTGCCAGTCACCTGCGCGATGGCCAGGTTCATGATGTCGTGGCCGGCGGTGCCGTTGCCGCTGGCATCCTCGTAGATCTGGCTGCCGTCCACGCACATCTTGAGCGCGCCATTGGTGCGGTCGACGATCACCTTGAAGTTGAAGTAGGTGTCGACGGGCCACTGCGCACCGGTATTGGTGAAGGTACCGGCGCCGTTGGCATCGAACACGATCGCCTGGATGTCGCGCGTGGCAGCGCGATTGAACTGCACGATGGTGGTGACCAGGCCCGCATCCGGATCCTGCGGGTTGAAGCGCCAGTTCGCGCCGTTGGTGGTGCGTGACAGGCGCAGGTTCGCGCTGATCGTGGCGAAGCGGGTGGTGCTGGCAGCGAAGTCCGGCGAGATCGCCAGCGGGTAGGTGGTGCTGGTCGGGCTGGCAAGGCTGGACGCGCGGATGTTCTGCGCGCCATTGGCCGGGGTAACCGTTGCCACGTTCCATGCGCGCGCAAACCAGCCCTGCTGGCCGGTCAGCGCGCCCGGCGTGAATGGCGATTCGAAGCCGGTCGAATAGGCAACGCCACCGGGACCCGTCGTATAGGCGAGGAACTCGGCGCTGGTGGCCGGGCCCGAGCCCTGGTCGGTGCTGAGTGCGCCGGCGGCGACGTCGTAGCGTGCCGGAGCGGTGGCGACGATGTCGGCCGTGATGGTGCAGCCACCGGGGAGGATGGCGCCGCCCGTCGCCAGCGTGATGGCACTGGAGCCGTCCGCCGCGGTGAACGTGCCCGAACAGGTCGTGCTCGCATTGGCCGGGGTCGCCAGCACAAGACCGGCGGGCAAGGCGGTGGTGAAGTCGGCGGTCAGGTTGGCCGGGTTCGCCGAGGTGTTGCCGAGGGTCATCGTCAGCGTGGCCGTCGTGCCGACCAGCGCCGTGTCCGGCGCAATCGCCATGGCGAGGGTCGGTGGCACCGGCGCGTTCGGATCGATGTTGACCGTGTAGTCCTCGGCCTGGCCGTAGCCGGTCGTGCCGCAGGCGGGGGCCGCAGCCAGGTTCGGTGTAGTCGTGTATTGCTTGGTCACGCGCATGCGCGTCGGGCCAGGCAGGGCACCCGCGGGCACCGGGATGACGGTAGAGGCTGTCTGGCCATCGGTACCGGTCGAACCAGTCAACGCCCCGACGTAATAGCCTTCACCGGCATCAAACGTGCCATTCTGGTTCCAGTCGAAGTAGACGGCCACGGCGGCGGTAAACCCGCCATCATTGTTGCCCTGCACGCCGATCGGGTAGCCGGCGCCGGGAGCCAACTGGCCGACGATGGCTGTGAAGTCTTCGTTCGCAATGCCGCCGGTCGCCGCGGGGCTCGTATTGCTGATGCCGTCGATTTCGACCTTGGTGATCGGCTCGACGCCACTACCGTAGCCGCGTACGCAATAGGGGTCGGGGAAGGCGGCAAACGCCGTGCTGCTCAACATGAGCCCGCCGGCTGCCGCCATCACCGCCAAGAATTTCCCGCAGAACGCTCTCATGCCGACTCTCCCAGATCCAACGATTGGGCCGAAGCCCGGGAATACCCACGACAAGGCGCGCCTTCGGCCGGAGCCGAAGACGTAAGATTCAAGGTGTCTCAAGGTATTGATTCAAGCTGGATTCCCCCCGAATCCTGGCAGCTGGACGGCAGCGACATCACGTCGCCACTCAACATAAACGCACACTGAATCGTCCGGCCATTATGCCTACTTTGAGCGACGGCGCAACCATGGACACGCCGCCCGGCTCGGTCGCCAGCGGCAGGCCAGCGCATGGCAGGGCCCGGCGAGGGCCGGCGAACCCGCTGCGCACCGGGAACGCAGCCGGCGGCGTGCCACGGTCGCTCGCGGCGCCCCGAAGCCGCGGCATGGGCGAGTGCGTTGCAGCACGCCGCAGGGTGCGGCATCGCCCAGCGTGCACATAAAAAAAACGGCCCCGTTGCCGGGGCCGTTGAAGGTCTTACACCAGAGTCAGATCAGAACTTCTGGTTGTAGCGGACGTAGTAGAACCGACCGATGTCGAAGCCGCCGTAGTACTTGTACTGCGAGTTGGGCTCGGAGTACATGAGCGGACCCTGATGGTCGAACACGTTGTTGGCACCGACCGAGATGGTCGCATTCCACGGCGCGTTGTAGCGGACCTGCAGGTCGTGGAAGGTGTTGGCACCCTTCTGATTGGCGTTGAACTGCACGCCTTCCTCCCAGTGACCCGGCATGTTGCACTCCGGGCCGCCCTGCGGGGTGTTGTCCCAGGAGCACGATTCCTTCATCGCCGAGTAGTAGCGCGAGGTCCACGTGGCACCGAAGTCACCCAGCGTCCAGTCGAGGGTGGCGTTCGAGCGGATGCGGAAGTTGCCGCCCCAGCTCGTGGAGTGGCTGAGCGGGGTCGACGGATCATCGTCGGCCTTGGAGTTCAGGTGATCGACGTAGGTGGTGTTCCAACGCACCATGAAGCGACCGAAGGAGAACTCGGGCAGACGATAGTTGACACCGAGGTCCCAACCTTCCGTCTCGTCCCAACCGGCGTTCTTGCCACCACGCAGGGCGTAGTTGACCGCACCGGTGTTCGGATCACGCGTGAACAGCGACGGGGAACAACGGCTGGCAACGCCGAGGACGTAGCAGTCGTGCAGCATGCCGCTGACCGTGTCGCCACCGATGGTGTTCTTGATCTTGATCTTGTACCAGTCGAGGCTCAGATCCAGACCCTGCAACCAGCTCGGGCTGTACACGCCACCCAGGGTCTTGCTGGTGGACGTTTCCGGCTGCAGCGTGGGGTTGGCGCCGGCGAAGAACTGCACGCCGGTCTGGCAGGGGAAGGAATCGCAAGGCGAACCGCCCTGGCCCGGCTGGACGAAGCCGACCGGCACCGGAGCCTGACCACCGAAGCCCTGCTGGCAGCGCTGCGCGACCGCCGGGTTGGTGCTCGCCTCATGGCTGGCATCGCACGGATCGGTGTAGAAGTCGAAGGTGCCGCTGATGCCACCGAACAGGTCACCGATGGTCGGCGCGCGGAAGCCCTCGGCATAGTTGCCGCGGATCATCAGGTCGTCGATCGGCTTCCAGGTCAGGCTGAACTTGCCGTTGGTGGTGTCACCGAAGGTCGAGAAGTCCGAGTAGCGCGCAGCGACGTTGAACGACAGCTCGCGGGCCAGCGGCAGGTCCTTGAGGACCGGCACGTCGATTTCGAGGTAGTACTCGTCGATCTGGTAGCGACCACCGGTCGGACCCGCCGACAGGTTGGTGCTCAGACCCGCCTGGCTGAACGCGTCCGGCACGAAGTTGCCGGATTCGTTGCGGTACTCATAGCCCGCCGCGACACCGAGATCACCCGCCGGCAGCGTGAACACCGAACCGGTGATGTTGGCGCTGTAGTCGATCGTCTTGGTGCGGCCCGTGTCGTGGTAGAACGGGAACAGGTAGGCCTGCAGGGTCGGATCGGACAGCGAGTTCGGACCGCCGGGGCCCGGGATGCCGTTCGGGTTCTGCGTCGTGATCGAGCCCGGCACCGTGGCAGGGATGAACGGGTTCCAGGGGACGCACGAACCGGGCGAGCTGCCGTAGGGCAGCGCATTGTCCGGACCGGTACCGCACTCGACGCGACCGGTGGACGGGTTGAGCCACGACGGGCCCAGCGCGCCGGTCAGACCGACCAGGCTGAAGTCGCCACGCTGCGTCTTGACCAGATCGTTCTGGTTGACGAAGCCGCCGACGTCCCAGTTCCAGGTGTGGTCGCCGATGTCGAAGCTGCCTTCGAGGGTGCCGCTGAAGCGGTAGGTCTCGAGGTCGCTCTTGGTGACGCGGGGCACTTCCCAGCCACGGCGGTAGAAGTACACCAGCTCACCGGTCGGGTTGAAGTAGCTCTCCGGCGACAGGCCGATGGCGACCACGTCTTCCGGCAGCGTCCAGGGCATGTAGAACGCCGGCTGGAAGGGATAGCCCGCCACCTGCTGGGTGGTGGAGCGCTTGTTGTAGAGCAGGTCGGTCGAGAACTTGACGTTGTCGGTGATGCTGTATTCACCGTTGACGAACAGCGCCTTGCGCTCGATGCCGGTGTTCAGCATCATCTCGTAGTTCGCATCCGAGCGGTCGTTGATGCCGCCGCCGGCGCCGGTGTTGTGCCAGTCGGCCGGGTTGGCCGGATCGCCACCCGGATTCAGCGCGCACAGGCCCGAGGAGCAGTAGCCCGGCGGCATGAAGAAGTTGCCCATCTGCGAAACGACGGTCCAGCCCGAGGTCGGGTGGTAGGGACCCTGCGGCAGGGCGCTGAACCAGCGATCCTTGGCCCACACCGGGTCTTCGTTCGAGTACTCGGCGCTCATCGTGACCGAGCCACGGTCGCTGTGCGCGCCCATGGTCATCGAGTAGATCTGCTTGGCGCCGTCGTCCTTGTCGTACTGGCCGGCGTAGGCGCTGGCCTCGAAGCCGTCGAAGTTCTTGCGCGTGATGATGTTGACCACGCCCGCGATCGCGTCCGAACCATAGATGGCCGAAGCGCCGTCCTTCAGGACTTCGATGCGCTCGATGGCGGCCATGGGAATCTGCGAGAGGTCGGCCAGGCCGTCGGTGGTCACACCGAGACGCTTGCCATTGACCAGGACCAGGGTGCGGTTGGGACCCAGGTTGCGCAGGTCGATGTAGTAGCCACCGACGTTCTCACCGGAGGCCAGTACGTCGGCGCGGCTGATGGCCGGGGTACCCGCTTCGGTCAGGTTCTGCAGGATGTCGGCCACCGAGCTGAAACCCTGGTGCTCGATCGTGGTGCGATCGAGGACGACGATCGGCTGGGCCGTTTCGACGTCTGCCTTGCGGATGCGCGAACCGGTGACGGTGATCGTCTCCAGCTGCTGACCGCCTTCGTCCTGCGCCATCACCGGCATGGCGGTCAGACCGACCGCGGCGGTGGCGCTGGCATACAACGCATAGCGCACGGCTTTGAAAAGCTCGTTGCTGATTAAATTCATTTCACTCTCCAACGTCAGAGTTGTGTCACAGCTCGGGACAATGTGCTGTCCCCTCCCTGGGAACGACCAAACCGGCCCACCAAAACCCTCGGCAGTTGGCGATACTAACAAGATTCTTACGCTTTGGGAATCCCCGAGCATCGCCTTAACATTTTTATTTTTCTCTTAACAATCAACATGTTAAGTCGAAATCGTCGTGTCGCAGTGCAGCGCAAGACGTAAAGTTTCCGGGAAATCCCCCTGTGCGAGGGGTGTTGCTGCCCCTGGCCCGGGCCCGCGCACCCGCCCCGACGCCACGCACGCGGCGCCCAACGGGGAGTCGCGACGCGCTCAGAGATCCTGCCGGTACTGGATGTACGGCGTGCGCCCCTGCAGGTCGGCTTCGCGCGGCGACTTGCTCGGCGTGCTCCACAGGTTCTGCGCACCGACGCTGAGCTCGCCACTCCAGGGCGTGCGCCAGGAGATGCCGAGATCGAGCGCGGTCCAGCCCCTGCCAAGCAGCGCCGGGTCGTCGCTGCGTACGACGTGACCGACGATGGCGCCGCGCAGCGAACCGGCATCCAGCCCCAGGCTGAGCGACAGCTGGTCGAGGTCAAGGCCGGGCGCACCCGCATTGAAGGCGCCCAGCGGGCTGAGCCGACTGCGGCCGAGGCTGGCGCCAAGATGCATGGCGGTCCCGTGGCTGATGTGCCAGCGCCCCTGGGCGTAGAAGGCCGTTTCCGCATCGAGCGCATAGCCCTGCGTGCCGGGTACGGCCAGCGCAGGCAGCCAGTTGGTCGCCTGCTGCGGCAACGCGAATGGCTGGGTCGATTCGCTGGCCTGCAGCCAGGACAGCCCATAGGAAAGGTCGAACCGCGCCTCCGGCGACGACCAGCCCAGGCCAAGCAGGCCGGTCAGCGTCAGGCCGGAACCCTCGCCGACGAAACAGGTTGCCGTGGCCTCACAGCCGGTAGCGGCCTGGTAGCGCCCCAGCAGGGCATCGGCGTACATGCCGTTGCCGAACTGCCAGCGCAGGCCTGCGCCGGATCCTTCGGTCCCCGCCAGCTGCCAGTCCGACGGTCCGGCGTAGCCGGGCGTCGACCCCACCGCCGGGGCAATCCAGGCCTGCGGCAGGGCGACCACCGCCAGCAGCTGGCCATCGGTACCCGACCAGATCGGCAGTACCGGAATCGCATCGGCACCCGCCGGCAGCGCCATGTCCAGCCCCAGCAACTGCTCGACCAGCGGTCGCGCCGGGGCCTGCGCGGTTGGCGCAAGCGACGGCGGTGCCGCGACCACACCCGCAAACGGGATGAGGGCCAGCGACAGCGACAGGACGAGGGCAAGACGCGATTTCATCGATCCGGCGACCAGGGCACGAAAACCAGGCTCCCCATCAGGGAGCGCGCAGATGGCCAAAAGTTCAGCGGGCCACACGCCTGATGATAGCGCTCCTCACGGAAAACTAACAGCGAACGCGCGCACGCTGTCGCACGCCGCCGTCGGCGCAGTCATGTTCCCGTCATGTAAGGCCTGATTGTCGCGCCCGCAAGAGAGCCGCATACTCACCGGCCCCGGGGAATCGCCCATCATCTGGAATCACATGAACCGCAAGCCCGTTCGTACCGCCCTTGCCGCCGCGCTGGCCCTGGCCCTGGCCAGCGGTGCCGCCTGCGCCGCCAGCCCCACCACGCTTGCCGCCGCCCTGCCCTCGCCGGCGGCAATCGATGCTGCGCGCGGCAATCCCGACGTCCTCATTCTGCGCGCCGGCGTGTTCGACCCGCTGTCCGAGGTGATCGAAGCGCAGCAGGTCGGTGCGGCCGCGCCGGTGAAACTGTCGTCCTACGCCATCGTGCAGTTCAAGGACGCGACCCAGATGGCCCATGCCCGGCGTGCGCTGACGGTGCAGGGCGTGGCCTTCCTCAACTATCTGCCGAACAACGCCTGGTACGTGCGCCTCGGACAAGGCGGGCTGGGCACCCTGCGCAGCGACCCGGCCGTGCGCTGGGCCGACTTCCTGCAGCCGGCCCTGAAGCTCGATCCGCAGCTGTGGATCGCCCAGCGCGAGGCATCGACGGCACTGCAGGCCGATGGCCGCTACGAGATCCGCATCGACGCCTTTGCCGGCGTGTCTTCGGCGGCCATGGCCGCCGAGCTCGAGAAGAAGGTGCCCGGCGTGGAAATCACCGTGCGCAGTGCGCGGGCGGAAGCCCTGCCCTACGTGCGTGCCGCGACCGGCCCGGCCAGCCTGGACACGTTGCTGAAGGTCGCCAGCGGCATCGAGGGCGTGGTGTCGGTATCGCCCTGGACGCCCACCACGACGCAGAACTCGGCCAGCGTCGGCGCCATTCAGGGCAACAGCACTGGCAACTGCGCAGGCAGCGGCGCCATCTGCGGCCCGGCCCCGCTGTGGGATCACGGCATCACCGGCACCGGCCAGATCGCCGCCGTGGCCGACAGCGGCACCACCCCGAATGCGGCCTGGTTCACCCAGCTCGACAAGGGCGCCGGACCGCATACCGCGGTCACCTTTTCCGAAAACCCGCCGCCGGTGCTGCCCGACATCGGCACGCTCTACCAAGACAACAAGATCATCGCCTACTGGCTGCAGCCGGGTGGACCGATCGACTACGACTATTCTTCCGGCCACGGCACCCACGTCACCGGCACCGTGCTCGGTGACGCCGCCGGCACGTTTGGCGGCAACACCTATCTTCCCGCTTCGCCGCTGCTGCCCAACCATGACCTGGCCGACGGCATGGCGCCAGGCGCCCAGCTCCTGTTCCAGGACGCCGGGCCGGCATCGGCGAGCTCGATCATCATCAACGACTTCGGCGGCACGCTGCAGCAGGCCTTCAATGGCGGCGCGCGCGTGCACAACAACAGCTGGGGCGCCAAGACCGGCGGACGCTACGAAGGCAACGACTCCGAACTGGACCGCACCACCTGGGCCAACGAGGACCTGCTGGTGGTGGTCGCCGCCGGCAACGACGTGGCAGGCACGATGGCGACCGGCTCCCCGGCGAATGCCAAGAACTCGCTGGCGGTGGCGGCGCTTGGCCACGGCGGCAGTCTTGTGCGCGCCAGCTACTCCAACCGCGGACCCACCCGCGACGGGCGCTTCAAACCCGACATCGCCGCACCCGGCAGTTCGATCATCTCGGCGAGGAACAGCGGCACGGTCAACGGCACCATCAATGCGCCGGCCACGACTGGCATGTCCGGCACCTCGATGGCCTCGCCGACCATCACCGGCAATGCCGTGCTGGCGCGCCAGTTCTTCGCCGACGGCTTCTACCCGCGCGGTGAGCGCGTGGCGGCGGACGCCTACGACCCGACCGGTGCGGCCGTGAAGGCGGTGCTGCTCAACGGCACCAACACCATCAGCACCAGCTGGCCCAACGACGGCACCGGCTGGGGCCGTGCCTGGCTGGACGGGAACCTGTGGTTCAACGACACCCTGCCGGGCGGCGACGACAGTCGGCGCCTGCGCCTGTTCGAGCGCCCCAACGCAGCCGGGCTCAAGACCGGCCAGGTCAACGAATACTTCATCGACAACGTGCAGGCGGGCGTCGAATTGCGCGCGACCCTGGTGTGGTTCGACCCGAACGCCGTCCCCGGCGCGGCCTCCACACTGATCAACAACCTCGACCTCGAAGTGGTCGGCCCCGGCGCCACGACCTATTTCGGCAACGTGTTCAGCAACGGAGTTTCCACGCCAGGTGGAAGCGCCGACGCGAAGAACACCGTCGAAGCGGTGCGCTTCGACACCCCGGCGGCCGGCAGCTACACGTTCCGCGTGAAGGCGACTTCCGTGCCTGGCAACGGCACCGAAGGCTCCGATGCGCAGGGCTACGCACTGGCAGTTTCCGGCGGCTTCGCGCTGCCTGACCCGACGCCGTTTCCGGCCCCGACCGGGGTGAGTGCCAGCAGCAACGGCGCGGCGGGCGTGGCGGTCGGCTTCAGCGCCGCGGCCGGCGCCCAGGCCTTCCAGCTCTACCGCGCCAGGGGCAGCTGCGCCTTCACGCCGCCGGGCGCGTTCCGCATGGTTGCAAACGGCGCAGCGAGCCCGCTGGTCGATGACAGCACGATCGGCGGCTTCATGTACGCCTACAAGGTGCGAGGCGTGCACGAAGACGTCGAAGGCGAAGTGTCGAACTGCGTGGACGTGATCTCCGATGACGTCTGCACCCTGATGCCCAGCCTGGAGGTTTCCTCGCTGATGGCCAATGGCGCCGCCAGCGAGTGCAGCGTGGAACTGGCCTGGGACGCGGCACAAGCCAATTGTCCAACCTCGACTGGAATCAGCTACCAGGTGGAGCGCGATTCCGACCCCTACTTCGGCGCGCCCGTGGTCGTGGCGAGCGCGCTCGCCGCGCCGGCCTTCATCGACGTCGATGTCACCGACGGCACACCCTACTACTACCGCGTGCGGGCGGTGGACAGCTTCGGCAACGCCTCGCCCGTGTCGCGCGTCGCCAACGTGACGCCCAGCGGCATCGACGGCCCGGATCCGGCACGTTTCCTCGACGACGTGGACACGCACACCTACATGAACCTGCAGGCGCCCTGGCAGATCACCGACAGCAACGCCAGCAACGGCGCCTTCAGCTACCGCAATGCCGCCGACGACCAGCCCTACCCGAATGCCACCTGTGCCAGCATCACCACCCCACCCCTGACGCTGGCGCCGGACACCCACCTGAACTTCAAGGCGATGTACAACCTGGAGTACCAGTGGGACGGCGTGGTGATGGAGATCTCCACCGATGGCGGCGCCACCTGGCTGGATCTCGCCCCGGACGGCGGTTATCCATCGGACTTCGGCCAGACCATGAATCCGCCGATCAATGCCTGCGGCTTTGCCGCCAGCCATGGCGCATTCAGCGGCGTCAGCACGGCCAGTTCGAACGCCGACCCCGGCAATGACACGGCCACGGCGGTGTTCAAGCCGTTCGCGGCGGACCTGTCCAGCTATGCCGGCCAGACCGTGCAGATCCGCTGGCGCATGTCCACGGATCCGGCCAGTGGCTACCTCGGCTTCCTGCTCGATGAGGTGAGCATCGGCGACGGCAGCGTGCCGAGCACCGATGTCATCTTCGCGAACGGCTTCGATGCGGCGGGTCCCGGCGGCTACATCTGCACCGTCAACGATTGACGCATCGCGCGCCAGCGCAGTGCGTGGCGAACCGGCGCGGGATTGCGCGCCGGTTCGCTTCCCGGCCTTCGTACAATGGCAGGCCCGCGTGCGCAGGATCTGCCCTTGGCCAGACGCAAAGCCCGCTCCCTGCCCCGCCGCCTGGGCCGCTGGCTGCTGCTGGCACTCGGCGCGTGGGTCGCGCTCGGCATCGTCGCAGTAGCGCTGCTCCGCTTCGTGCCGCCGCCCGCCTCGGCGATGATGCTCGAAGCGTGGATCAGTGCCCGCCTCACCGGCGAGCGGGATTTCGAACTGCATTACGAGTGGACCCCATGGGACGCGGTGGCGAGCACCCTGCCCGTTGCCCTCATCGCCGCGGAGGATCAGAAGTTTCCCTTCCACCACGGCTTCGATCTCGAGTCGATCCAGGACGCCCTTGCCGCCGCCGGTGATGGCGAGCGCCTGCGCGGCGCCAGCACCATCAGCCAGCAGGTGGCGAAGAACCTGTTCCTGTGGAACGGTCGCAGCTTCGTGCGCAAGGCCCTGGAGGCATACTTCACCGTGCTGATCGAGGCGCTGTGGCCGAAGCGGCGCATCCTGGAGGTGTATCTCAACATCGCCGAGTTCGGCCCGGGCATCTACGGCGCCGGGGCCGCCAGCAGACGCTATTTCCATAGCGCCCCCGCACACCTGGATGCGCAGCAGGCGGCGCTGCTGGCGGCGGTACTGCCCAATCCCGCCCGCCTGCACGTCGATCGCCCTTCGCCCTACGTCCTGCGGCGCGCGGCGTGGATCCGCCGCCAGGCGGCCCAGCTGGGCGGTGCGGCGTATCTGCCGCAGTAAGGCGCGCCAGCGGCGCAGCGCCGGCCTGCGGGCCCGTCGCCTTGCGCAATGGTCAGCGGCACCCGTCAGCCGCGGCCCACGACGCGCGACACCCCGCGCCAGCATCGTCGCCCCGGCGCCGGCCGGGGCCCAGCGACTTTCCGGCGCAGGTCACCTGCCCCGGCAACGGCGGCTTCCCGTGCCTGGACACCGGCTCAGGGCATCGCAGCCGCAAAAGCCTCGATGGGCAAGTGCGCCTGCAGATACGTGCGCACGGATGCCAGCTGGTCGGCGTAGCGCCGCCAGGCACCGACGCCCCGGGTGTGGATGCCTTCGCGTACCTGCGAGCTGCTGGCGGTTGCGGACGGCGCGGCATTGCGCGTGAGGTCGATGCAGGCCGGCTCGAAGGGCAGACCGCAATGCGTCATCACGGCGCGCGCGGTCGTGGCCGGATCACGCACCAGGTCTTCATAGCGCACGGTCAGCACCGCGCCCGGCATGACCTCGTCCCAGTATTGGAGCATCTGGCGAAACTGCACGTGGTGTGCGGCGGCTTCCAGTGGTTCGTAGCTGTAGGGATAGACGGAGCCGGCGAACAATTCCTTGAGGTTGGACAGGCAGGTGTCGAGCGGATCGCGCAGCAGGCAGATGATGCGCGCCTCGGGCAGGGCCTTGCGGATGAAGCCGGCGTACCAGAAGTTGCCCGGCAGCTTGTCCACGAGGAAGCGCCTGCCCTGCGCGCGCCAGCCGCTGCGCTGGCGGTAACCGCGGCCGATGGCGGCGAAGTCGAGATCGGCACAGGCGCGCGCCAGCAGTGGATCGACGTGCTCGACCAGCAGGTCGGCCTGCCAGCACAGTTGCAGGTGGAAATCGTTGAGCTCGCCGGCCGAGGCCACCTGGCTGTGGTTGCCGAGGATGCGCTCCAGCACCGTGGTGCCGGTGCGCGGCTGGCCGACGATGAAGATCGGCAGTGGCGCGTCCGCACTGCCGTTCGTCCGCTCGGGGAAACCGCCCTGGCAGGCCTCGCGGAGCGCCGCGATGCGATCCGCATCGCGCTGCGGCTGCCAGGCGAGGCTGCGCCGCTTGATGGCCGCGCCACGCATCAGCGCGTCCCAGGCGGCGGCGTGCTCGCCGAGGGCATCCAGGTGCACGAACAGCGCATGGCAGAGCGTGGCGGTGTCGAGGTCTTCGCGCCCACCTGCATTGGCCAATGCCTGGCGGATGCGCGCCAGCTGCCCCGCCGCGTCGCTGCGGCGGTCGTGCTGGGCCAGCATCAGCATGGTCGCCGCATGGTGCGGGGCGAGGGCCAGGCAACGCTGGTATTCCTGCGTCGCCTCCGGCCCGCGACCGAGGTGACGCAGGGTGGTCGCGCGCATGAACGAGAGCGCCGGCGTGGGCTCGCGCAGGCGCATGGCGGTATCGAGCACCTGCAAGGCTTCGGCGTGGAAATCCGCCAGCCCCAGGCACTGGCCGACGCGGTCGGCGGTTGCCACGATCTCCGGCCGGGCCGGATCGACAAGCCGGATCAGGCGCACCGCCAGCAGCGATTCGCCCAGGGTCTGCAGCAGCAGGGCCGCGTCCGCGAGCAGCCGCAAGTCGCCGGACTCGTGCACCGCCGCTGCGGCATTGCGGGCGTATTCGACCGCCGCGCGGAAGCGCTGCTCGCCCTGGGCCAGGCGTGCCAGGGTCAGCCAGACTTCCGGCAGGCGCGGTTCGGCGGCCACCATCGCTTCGAGCTCGGCAATGGCAGCCGGCAGGTTGCGCGCAGCGATGTATGCCTGCGCGCGCTGCCGGCGCGCGGCCAGCGCGGCCGGCATGGCATCAGACATGGCCGAAGTGTACGTGCGCGAATGGCGCGCATCGGCGCAGGCGAGAACGGTGCCGCATGGGCCAGACCCGTGGACATGGAAACGACCGGTCACGGTAGCCGTGGCGGTTGCCGCATGCAAGGCGCGTTCCGGCGCAATTCCGCAGCGCCAGCGAACCGGCTAGCATGCACGCGTGCCTGCCATCGACCCGCCCACTTCGCTCGCCGTCGTCGTGCCAGCCTACAACGAGGGCGTGGGCCTGCGTGACTTCCACGCGCGCCTGGCCGCGGTCCTCGACAGCCTCGATCTGGCCTGTTCGGTGCTTTACGTGGACGATGGCAGCCGCGACGACACCTGGGCGGTGATGTGTGCGCTGCGCGCAGCGGATGGCCGCGTGGCAACCTTGCGGCTGTCGCGCAATTTCGGCAAGGAACTCGCCCTCACCGCCGGCCTGGATCACGTCGATGCCGACGCCGCGGTGGTGATCGACGCCGACCTGCAGGACCCGCCGGAACTCATTCCGCGCTTCGTCGAGCACTGGCGCGCCGGCTGCGACGTGGTCTATGGCACGCGTGCCACGCGCGCCGGTGAAACCGGCTTCAAGAAGATGACGGCCGCGGTCTTCTACCGCGTGATGGGCCGGCTTTCGAGCACGCCGATCCCGCGCGATACGGGCGACTTCCGCCTGCTCTCGCGGCGCGCGCTGGAGGCGCTGCGCCAGGTGCGCGAGCGCCAGCGGTTCATGAAGGGACTGTTCACCTGGGTCGGCTTTCGCCAGCAGGCCGTGGTGTACAACCGCGATCCACGCCACGCCGGACAGTCGAAGTGGAACTACTGGCGGCTGTGGAACTTCGCCATCGAGGGCATCACCTCGTTTTCCACCGCGCCGCTGCGCATCGCCACCTATGTCGGCATCCTGGCGGCACTGGCGGCCTTCCTGTTCGGCCTGTGGGTGCTGGGCAAGGCGCTGTGGTTCGGCGATCCGGTGCCAGGCTATCCGTCACTGATGGTGGTGGTACTGTTCCTCGGCGGCATCCAGCTGATGGCGCTGGGCATCATCGGCGAGTACCTGGGCCGGCTCTACATGGAAGCCAAGCAGCGGCCGCTGTACCTGATTGATGAGTACCACGGCGGCGCGGATCCCGCCGATCAGACCGGATCGGGCTCGTCGTAATCCACCACTTCGAGGCCGAAGCCGGCCAGGCCGACAAGCTTGCGCGGCGTGCCCATGACGCGCAGGCGATGCACGCCCAGGTCGGCGAGGATCTGCGCGCCAAGCCCGAGGCGGCGCCACTGCGCCGGATCCGCCTCCGCTTCGCCGGGGTCGCCGAGCAGGCGCAGCAGCTGGGCCTCGCTGCCATCGTCGCCGGCCAGCACCACGACGACGCCACGCCCCTCGCCGGCGATGCGTCGCAGCGCCGCGGTGGCGGTAAGGCCCAGATCCGCGCGCTTGAGATGCAGCACGTCGGACAGGGTGTTGCGCATGTGCACACGCGTGAGCACCGGCGCACCATCGTCGATGCACCCGCGCACCAGCGCGAAATGCAGTTCGCGCGCGAGCAGGTCGCGATAGGCCACCAGGCGGAACGCGCCGAACTCGGTCTCGACCTCCGCCTCGTGCACGCGTTCGACGGTCTTCTCGGTTTCCAGCCGGTAGCGGATGAGGTCGGCGATGGTGCCGATCTTCAGGCCGTGGCGGGCGGCAAAGGCCTCCAGTTCGGGGCGCCGCGCCATCGTGCCATCTTCGCTGAGGATCTCCACCAGCACACCGGCCGGCTCGAGCCCGGCAAGACCGGCCAGGTCGCTGGCCGCCTCGGTGTGGCCGGCACGCGCGAGCACGCCGCCGGGGGTGGATGCCAAGGGAAAGATGTGCCCCGGCTGCACGATGTGCTGCGGCCCGGCGTCGGCGCGCACGGCGGTACGGATGGTGTGCGCGCGATCATGCGCCGAGATGCCGGTGGTCACGCCCTCGGCGGCCTCGATGGAGACGGTGAAGTTGGTGTGGTGGGGCGAGGTGTTGATGTCCACCATCGGCTTCAGGCCGAGCTGGCGGCAACGTGCGCGGGTCATCGACAGGCAGATGAGCCCGCGTCCCTCGCGGGCCATGAAGTTGATGTCGGCCGGGCGCACCTGCTCGGCGGCCATGATCAGGTCGCCCTCGTTCTCGCGATCCTCGTCATCGACGATGACCACCATGTGGCCAGCGCGGATGTCGGCGAGCAGTTCGGGGATGGTGGCAAAGCTCATCGTGGTGCTCCGGCAAGGCGCTCGCCATGCAGGCGCTCGAGATAGCGCGCGACGAGATCCACTTCCAGGTTGACGGCATCGCCCACGCGCCTGGAGCCGAACGTGGTCACGGCCAGGGTGTGGGGAATGAGGGTGACGCCAAAGGTATCGTCGGCGACGGCGTTGACCGTCAGGCTGACGCCGTCCACGCAGATCGAGCCCTTGACGGCAATGTAGCGCGCCAGCGCCGCGGGCGCGCGAAAGGTCCAGCGCTGCGCGGCGCCGTCATCGTCGATGCGCACGACCGTTCCGGTGCCATCCACGTGGCCGGAAACCAGGTGCCCACCGAGCCGATCGGCCAGGCGCAGGGCCTTCTCCAGGTTCACTGCATCGCCCGCGACCAGCGCACCGAGTGTGGTCAGGCGCAGGGTTTCGGCCGACACATCGGCACTGAAGCGGGCCTGGTCGCGACCGACCACGGTCAGGCACACGCCGGCGA
The DNA here is from genome assembly GCA_023228465.1 of Dokdonella sp. Taxonomy (GTDB): domain Bacteria; phylum Pseudomonadota; class Gammaproteobacteria; order Xanthomonadales; family Rhodanobacteraceae; genus Dokdonella_A. Next base: position 15,632 of record JALOBC010000013.1, read on the forward strand.
CCGCGATGCTGTCGCCGATGGCGACATCGGCAAGATCGAGCGTGGCGCAGTCGACCACCAGGCGCGCGGCATCGCCGTTCGCCGCATGCGCCACGACCTTGCCGACTGCCTGGACGATTCCTGTGAACATCTCTTCTCCCCGGGGCACCGGCAGCGAACGGGCCGCCGATCGGCGATCAGGCGGCGCGCAGCAACAGGCGCAGATCCGCGCCGACCTGACGCTGCTCGACCACGCGCAGACGCCAGCGGTCGGCCATGTGCGAGAGCGGCGGCAGCGCCAACAGCGGGCGCGCCTGGTCACCCAGCAGAACCGGCGCCACGTACAACAGCAATTCATCAACCAGGTGCGCGGCCAGCAAGGCACCGCACAGCGTGGCCCCGGCTTCGACCTGCACCTCGTTGATGTCCCGTGCCGCCAGCAGGCTCAGCACGCCCTGCAGATCGAGGCCGGTCGGCGTACTTTCAAGCGCGCGGCATTCGGCCTGGGCGAAACGGCCACCCGGCACGGCATCCAGCGCGTGCAGGATCAGGGTCGGCGCGCTGCCATCGACGACCTGCGCGCCGGGTGGGGTGCGCAGGGCGCGGTCGAGTACCACGCGCAGGGGCCGGTGTACGCCCTCGGCGGCGGTCGGCGGCAGGCGCACGGTCAGCGCCGGGTCGTCGGCCAGCACCGTGCCGCTGCCGGTCAGGATCGCGCAGCTGCGGGCGCGCCAGCGCTGCACGTCGGCACGCGCGGCGGTGCCGGTGATCCACTTCGATTCACCGTTGGCGAGCGCCGTGCGCCCGTCCAGGCTCATCGCCAGCTTGACCCGCAACCACGGGCGGCCGCGCTCGATGCGGCTGAAGAAGCCGCGGTTGAGTTCGCGCGCCGCCGCGTCCATGAGGCCGGTCTGCACCGCGATGCCGGCTGCCTGCAGGCGGGCGCTGCCGCCGCCCGCGCGCCGGGAAGGATCCGCTGCAGCAACGACCACGCGGGCGATGCCGGCCGCGACGAGCGCGTCGGCACACGGCGGCGTGCGCCCGAAGTGGGCGCAGGGTTCCAGCGTCACATAGGCGGTCGCGCCGCGGGCACGCGCGCCGGCCGCGCGCAGGGCGAGCACTTCGGCATGCGGCCCGCCGGCGTGCTGGTGCCAGCCTTCGCCCAGCACGTCGCGGCCCTGGGCAATCACGCAACCCACGCGTGGATTGGGCTGGGTCGTGTGCAGGCCACGCTCGGCCAGGCGCAGGGCATGCGCCATGTGCAGGTAGTCGAGCGCGCCTGCCTTCATTGGGGAATGCTCTGGCTGCCGGCCTTGCCTGCCGGCGTCGGCGCCGCCGGCCCGCGGGGCGGGGCGGGCGGCCTCTTCGGCAGCGCATGTGCGGGAAGCAGGAGGTGCACGCGCCCGCCTGGCCTCAACGCTTGTCGGCCTTGCCGCGCACCACCGCGGCTTCGCCGAGCAGCGTCAACTGCACGCCTTCGCCCGGCAGGTCGCGCTCCAGGCGCTCGATCTCCTCGCGGAAGGCCTGCACATCCTCGAAGCTGCGATAGACCGAGGCGAACCGGACGTAGGCAACATGGTCGAGACGCTTGAGTTCCTCCATCACCAGTTCACCGACGCGCAGGCTGGGCACCTCGCGCTCACCGCCGCGGCGCAAGGCACTGATCACCGCGCGCACCGCGGCATCGACCTGCTCGCTGCCGATCGGCCGCTTCTGCAGGGCGCGCCGGAAGCCGGTGCGCAGCTTGGCTTCATCGAAGGATTCGCGCCGGCCATCGCTCTTGACCACGCTCGGGAGCTTCAACTCGGCCGTCTCGAAGGTGTTGAAGCGTTCCCCGCACTGCTCGCACTCGCGCCGGCGCCGGATGGTGGCGCCATCGTCGGACACGCGCGAATCGATCACGCGCGTGTCGGGATGCTGGCAGAACGGGCAGTGCATTTGGACGGGAACCGGGACTCGGAATTCGGGAATGGTTCAGCAGCAGGTCGCGCGGCGAACCGGTTATCGAGCGGGTTGGCCATCCCGCTGCAGGGCAATACCGGCAGCGCGCCTGAAGGGTGGCCGGTCGGCGCGGAAAGCGGCCAATGCGCTTGCCGATTTCCCCTTCCCGATTCTCCGCCCCTCTCAGCCATACACCGGGAAGCGCCGGCACTGGGCGGTCACCTTGTCGCGCACGCGGGCCAGCACCGCCTCGTCCGCGGGTGCATCCAGCACGTCGGCGATCCAGTCGGCCAGCTCGATGCAATCGGCTTCGAGGTAGCCGCGGGTGGTGACGGCCGGTGTACCGATGCGCAGGCCCGAGGTGACGAAGGGCTTTTGCGGGTCGTTCGGCACGGCGTTCTTGTTGACGGTGATGTTGGCCCGGCCGAGCGCCGCCTCCGCATCCTTCCCGGTCAGCGGCTTGCCGATCAGGTCGATCAGCATCAGGTGGTTGACCGTGCCGCCGGAGACGATGCGGTAGCCACGCCCGATCAGCGTCTTCGCCATCGCCTGGGCGTTCTTCACCACCTGCTGCTGGTAGGTCGTGAAGGCCGGTTCGAGCGCCTCCTTGAAGGCCACCGCCTTGGCCGCGATGACGTGCATCAGCGGGCCGCCCTGCAGGCCCGGGAAGACGATGGACTGGATCTTCCTGACCAGGTCCTCGGAGGCGTTCTTCGCCAGCACGATGCCGCCGCGCGGACCGCGCAGGGTCTTGTGCGTGGTCGAGGTGACCACGTGCGCATGCGGCATCGGGCTCGGATAGACACCGGCGGCAACCAGGCCCGCGACATGCGCCATGTCCACGAAGAACAGCGCGCCGACCGCATCGGCGATCTGGCGCATGCGCGCCCAGTCCACCACCTGCGAATAGGCGCTGAAGCCGGCTACCAGCATCCTCGGCCGGTGCTGGCGGGCCAGTCGCTCGACTTCGTCGTAGTCGATCAGGCCCTCGGCATTGACGCCATACTGCTCGGCGTGGAACAGCTTGCCGGACAGGTTGACCTTGGCGCCGTGGGTGAGGTGGCCGCCATGGGCGAGGCTCATGCCGAGAATGGTGTCGCCCGGTTGCAGCAAGGCGAAATACACGGCCTGGTTGGCTTGCGAGCCCGAATGCGGCTGCACGTTGGCGTAGTCGCAGTCGAACAGTTCCATGACCCGCTCGATGGCGAGGCGCTCGGCGACGTCGACATGCTCGCAGCCGCCGTAGTAGCGCTTGCCCGGGTAGCCTTCCGCGTACTTGTTGGTCAGCACGCTGCCCTGGGCCTGCATGACGCGCGGACTGGCATAGTTTTCCGAGGCGATCAGTTCGACGTGGTCTTCCTGGCGCTGGCGCTCGGCGGCGATGGCCGCGGCAAGTTCGGGGTCATAACCTTCGATGCGCGCATCCTGGGGAAACATGGCAGTACCTGGGCCGGAGATGGAAATTGCAATGGTAACGCTTTGCGAGGCGCGGCCGCTCGCTCCGGCGTGCATTGAGCTGCCCGTGCCACCTGCCTATGCTGGAACGCCCCGCCGATCCGCATCGAGATGAGTTCCAGGCCCTTCAGCGTCGCCCTCACCGGCGGCATCGCCAGCGGCAAGTCCGCGCTCGCGGAGCGTTTCGCCACGCTTGGCGCGGCCATCGTGGACGCCGACCTGATCGCACGCGAGGTGGTGGCGCCGGGCCAGCCCGCGCTGGCCGAAATCGTCGCCGCCTTCGGTCCCGGCGTGCTCGATGCCCACGGCCGGCTCGATCGGCGCGCCCTGCGCGCGCGGGTGTTCGACGATCCGGACGAACGTCGCCGCCTCGAAGGCATCATCCTGCCACGCGTGCGCAGCGTCCTGCGTCAGCGCGTGGCGGACATCCGGGCGCCCTATGCCATGCCGGTCGTACCCCTGCTGTACGAGCACCGCGCCGACTACGCGTGGGTCGATCGGGTTTTGGTGGTGGACGTGCCGCGCGCGGTGCAGCGCGCGCGCCTGATCGCGCGCGACCTGAGCACGCCGGAACTGGCCGATCGCATCCTCGATGCCCAGGCCTCGCGCGAGGAACGCCTGAGCTTCGCCGACGACGTGATCGACAATACCGGCAGCCTGGCCGAGCTCGATGCCGCGGTCAGGGCGCTGCACCGGCGCTACCTGGCGCTGGCCGCAACCTGATCCGGCGCAGGCGGGTCCGCGGGGCTGCGCGGCCCGCGCAGGGCCAGGCCGAGCAGCGCCAGCAGGGCGTCGGCAGCCACGCTGATCAGCCGGTAGGCCAGCGCCAGGACCAGCGCGCCGGCTTCGCCGAACACCGGTCCAAGGCCGAGCACCAGCACCGCCTCGCGCAGACCCAGGCCGGCCGGCGCGCCGGGGGTGACATAGCCGATCATCCAGGCCAGCGCCAGCCAGCCACACCAGGCGAGCAACGGCAGCGCATCCGGATCGGCCGCAAGCAGGCGCAGGGACAGGGCTGAAAGCACGAACATGCCCAGGTACAGGCCGAGCGCGACGGCCAGGCCACGCGCGCGGCGGCCAGGCCGAAACGCGGGCTGGCCGGTGCGCCTGGCCACCGCGCCACTGCCCCACCAGGCCAGGGCCAGCAATATCGGCAGCAGCCAGGCCAGATGCCTGGCCCAGGGCGCCAATGCAACGACACGCGGATCGGTGGCCATGCCCAGCCCGAGCATCGCCGCCGCGGTGATGACCAGCAGCGACTCCAGGCCCAATGCCAAGGCCAGCGCCGCATGGCCCACCCCAAGACGGCGCGCCGACACATGCCGGAAGGCCAGATGAAAGACGTTGCCGGGCAGGTACTTGGCGCCCTGGGCGCGCAGGTGGCCCACCAGCAACGGGCGTGCAGGCAAGGCCCGCCCGGCAGCCAGGCCGACCAGCCGCCACCAGGCCAGCGCAAGCAGCAGGGCACCGAGCACATACACCGCGAAGGCAGATGCGAGCGCACATGGGGGAATATCGGCCAGGCCCGTGCCGAGTGCGCCACCCAGCGCCAGTGCCCGGCGCACGAGGAACGCGCCTGCCACCAGGACCAGCAGGACGCCGGCGACCTTGACGAAGCGCCTGCTACCCGGCGCCGTCAGCCATGTGCGCATGCTGACCCGCCTTGCCTGGGCCCGCCCGCCTCGCCGCCGTGACTCACGCGCGTCGCCTGGCCGCCGGCGGCGCGTCGCCCGACAGATCGTGCGCGCGTTCCTCACGCGTTTCGACGAGCTGGCGCAGCTGCCAGTCGATGCGTTCGAGCAGGCGGCGGTTGACCGACTGCAGGTCGGCCAGGAATCCGAGCATGAAGACGATCAGGCCAATGGTGATCGACGCCGCGGCGAGCACGGCCGACTGCACGTGGCCGCTGCCCTCGCCGGTCAGCATGTGGCCGAGATACCAGCCACCGAACAGCAGACCGACCAGGAAGAAGAAGCTGGCCACCAGCGAAAAGAAGGCCAATGGCCGATAGGTGGCGAAGATGCGCACGATGGTCGAGGCCGAGCGCCACACATAGCGGCCGATGCTCTTGACCAGGCGCGACGGGCGCAGGTCCGGATTGGTGCGGATCGGCACGGAGAGCACGTGGATGTTGCTGTGCCCGGCCTGGATGATGGTTTCCAGCGTATAGGTGTAGGAACTGAAGACGTTGAGCCGCTGCGCGGCCGTGCGGTGGAAGGCGCGAAAGCCGCTGGGCGCATCGTCCACGCGGGTGTTGCTGGCCAGGCGCACGACCGCGCTGCCGAGGTGCTGGAGCTTCTTCTTCAGCCAGGAAAAGTGTTCGGTGGCGGCAATCGGGCGCGCGCCGATCACCATCTCGGCGCGACCCTCGAGGATGGGGCGCACGAGGGCTTCGATGTCGCGTGCGTCGTACTGGTTGTCCGCGTCGGTGTTGACGATGATGTCCGCACCGCGCGCGAGTGACGCCTCCAGACCGGTCATGAAGGCGGCGGCAAGACCGCGGTTGACCGGGTGCCTGATCACGTGATCGACGCCATGGGCACGCGCCACCTGCGCCGTGCCATCGCTGGAGCCATCGTCGATGACCAGCCACTCGACGGTGGCGCAGCCCTCCAGCGCGCGCGGCAGCTGGGCCAGTGCGTGCGGCAGGGATTGCGCCTCATCGAGGCAGGGAATCTGGATGATGAGCTTCATGACGCTGCTCCACTCCGGAGATGGGCCGGCGCCGCGCACAGGCTGCCCCTCAGGTCCTTTGCAGTACGCACAGCTGGTTGGCCCCGAACAGGAAGCGCCGGTAATGGGTCATGGCCAGCCCCGCCGCATCTGCCAGCGCCTGCAGGGCGCCACGGTCGAGCAGTACCTCATGCTCCTCGCTGGCATCATGGCTGAACAGGCCGATGCGCGCACCCGCGTCGTGGAAGATCTCGTAGGCCGGATGCGGCGTGGTCAGGACGATGCGCCCGCCCTCTCGCGCCAGGGCCGCCAGGCGGCTCAGGAACGCGGCCGGCTCGGCGCAGTGTTCGATCACGGCAAGGCAGGCCACCGTGTCCCAGTCGCCGCTCGCCGGCACCTCGGCAACGAACCGGTGTTGCGGGTGGCGCGCCTGCGCCAGGCCCAGCACGGCCGGATCGGCATCGTGGCCACAGTAGGCGCCTGGCGGGAGTCCCGCGGCCAGTGCGCCGGAACCGCAGCCGAAATCGAACACGCTTCCCTGCAGCCACGGCCGCGCCGCCGCCATGCGCTGGCGGCGCAGGAAGGGCGACAGCAAGCCTTGTGCACCTTGATCGGCCATGGCAATCCCGCAGCGGAAAACCGCCGCAGTCTAGCAGGCAGGCGCGGCGGCGGTCGCGGTGAACGTCCGGCCCTGCAGACCGGGCTTATGCGGGTAGCGTGCCAGGCCACAACCCGCGCGTGGCCGCCACACCCTGTGCTCCGGCCATGCGCGCGGCGTCGATGTCATCCGCCTCGAGGCCGCCACCGGCATACACCGGCAGACTCGCCCGCGCCACCAGCGCCTCGAAGCCCTCCCAGCCCAGGGCCGCGGACTGGCCAGCGCCGGGGTCTGCGAACAGCGGGGCAAGAACGGCGAAATCCGCACCGATGGCGGCGGCGTGCGCGAGTGCGCTGGCGTCGGCGCAGGCCACGCCGACCAGCTTCCCATGCGGCAGGGGCCGCTGCAGGAGCGTGGCCGCAGGCGCGGCCGGCAGATACACGCCATCGAGCCCGAGAATGGCCGCCAACTGCCAGTCGGACTCCAGCAGCACGACCGTGGCGTGAACACGGCAGAGGTCGCGCACGGCGCGCGCGATGTCTGCCTGTCGCTCGCGCGGCCAGCCCGGCAGGCGCAAGCCCAGCATCCCCACGCCCATCCGACAGGCCCGCTCGATCCCGTGCATGAGGACATCCGCTTCACCGGGTGGCAGCGCGGGCGTGATCAGGAACCGATCCGGCAGGCGCAGCGCGCCGATCACCGGATGGTCGGCGGCCGGCATGTGGGCAGGATCGAGGGCCGCGGGATCAAGCCACGCCAGACGCTGGCCCTCGTGCGCGCGGGGCCTGCCCGACCAGGCGGTCACCTGCCAGGCATGCAGCACCAGTTGCAGGTCCGGGTAACGGTGCGGCACGGAAATCAGCGGCCGCGCCGATTCCACGACCAGGCCCACTTCTTCGCGCAGTTCGCGCGCCAGCGCATCCACCGGCAGCTCACCCGGCTCGATCTTGCCACCCGGAAACTCCCACAGGCCGGCCAGGTGCCGGCCCGGCGGGCGCTCGGCCAGCAACACGCGCCCATGCGCGTCGCGCAGCACGCCGGCGACGACCTGCAGCGGCGGGGCGCTCAAGGCGGCGCGGCGCGCGGCCTCAGGCCAGCTTGCCGTGGCACTGCTTGTACTTCTTGCCCGAACCGCAGGGGCACGGGTCGTTGCGGCCGATCTTGGGTCCTTCACGATGCACCGGCATCTGCATCGGCGCGGGTCCGGCCTCGCCCACGCCCTCGCCGGCCCCCACCGCGGCGGCGGCGAGGCTGGCCGCCTCGGCATGCTGGAACTGCATCACCCGCGCCTGGGCCTCGGCCAGGCGGCGCTGTTCCTGCTCGAGTGCCTGGATCTCGTCTTCGCTGCGGATGCGCACGCGCGCCAGCAATTCGACCACCTCGTGCTTGATGCGCCCGAGCATGGCCTCGAACAGTTCGAAGGCCTCGCGCTTGAACTCCTGCTTGGGCTGCTTCTGCGCATAGCCGCGCAGGTAGATGCCCTGGCGCAGGTAATCCATGTTGGCCAGGTGTTCCTTCCAGCAATTGTCGAGCACGCTCAGCAGCACGTGCTTTTCCAGCCCGCGCATGATCTCCGAGCCGATCATCGCCTCCTTCTCGCGGAACATGCGGTCGGCTGCTTCCTGCACGTAGTCGAGCACGCTGTCGGCATCGGCTTCCTCCTGGGAATCGAGCCAGCCGATGAGGTCGAGTTCGAGCCCGAACTGCTGGGCGAGCTCGGACTGCAGCGCAGGGATGTTCCACTGCTCGTCGATGGTGTCGCGCGGCACGTGGCTGCGCACCATGTCGATGAACACGTCCTGGCGGATGCTGGCGACGGTCTGCGCCACGTCGACGCTGTCGAGCAGCTCGTTGCGCTGCTCATAGATGACCTTGCGCTGGTCGTTGGCGGTGTCGTCGAACTCCAGCAACTGCTTGCGGATGTCGAAGTTGTGCGCCTCGACCTTGCGCTGCGCCTTCTCGATCTGGCGGCTGACCATGCGGTCCTGGATGGCATCCTCTTCCTTCATGCCGAACATGCGCATGAGGCGCGCCACGCCATCGCCCATGAAGATGCGGATGAGGTTGTCTTCCAGCGACAGGTAGAAGCGGCTGGAACCCGGATCGCCCTGGCGGCCGGAGCGGCCACGCAGCTGGTTGTCGATGCGCCGCGATTCGTGGCGTTCGGTGCCGATGATGCGCAGCCCGCCCAGCGCCAGCACCTCGTCGTGGCGCTGCTGCCATTCGGCGCGGATGCGGTCACGTTCGGCCTGCGGGGCATCCTCGGGCAGCGTCGCCAGTTCGGCTTCAAGGCTGCCGCCAAGCACGATGTCGGTACCGCGACCGGCCATGTTGGTGGCGATGGTGATGGCGCCCTTGCGCCCGGCCTGGGCGACGATGTGCGCCTCGCGCTCGTGCTGCTTGGCGTTCAGCACTTCGTGCGGGATGCCGGCCTTGTCGAGCAGGCCCGCAATCAGTTCGGAGATGTCGATCGAGGCCGTGCCGACCAGCACCGGCTGGCCGCGCTCGTGGCTTTCCCTGATGTCATCGACGATCGCCCGGTATTTGGGCTCGGCCTTCAGGAACACCATGTCGGCTTCGTCCCTGCGCACCATCGGCCGGTGCGTGGGAATGACCACCACTTCCAGGCCGTAGATCGACTGGAACTCGTAGGCTTCCGTGTCGGCCGTGCCGGTCATGCCGGCGAGCTTGTCGTACATGCGGAAGAGGTTCTGGAAGGTGATCGAGGCCAGCGTCTGGTTCTCGCGCTGGATCGGCACCCCCTCCTTGGCCTCGACCGCCTGGTGCAGGCCGTCGGACCAGCGGCGTCCGGCCAGGGTACGGCCGGTGAACTCATCGACGATGATGACCTCGCCGTCGCGCACGATGTAGTCCACGTCCCGCTGGTAGATGGCGTTGGCGCGCAACGCGGCGTTGAGGTGATGCACGACGGTGATGTGCTGGGCGTCGTAGAGCCCCTCGTCCTCGCCGATGATGCCGTCGGCGCGCAACAGGCGCTCGGCGCTCTCCATGCCCTCCTCGGACAGGTACACCTGCTTCTGCTTTTCGTCCACCCAGTAGTCGCCGGGCACCGGCGGCTCGTTGGCCTTCGGCTCGCTTGCCTGCCGCTTCAGGTGCGGCACGATGCGGTTGACCTTGACGTAGAGCTGCGGCGATTCGTCGGACGGGCCGGAGATGATCAGCGGCGTGCGCGCCTCGTCGATCAGGATCGAGTCCACCTCGTCGACGATGGCGTAGTGCAGGCCGCGCTGGTAGCGCTGCTCCTTGGACTGCGCCATGTTGTCGCGCAGGTAGTCGAAGCCGAATTCGTTGTTGGTGCCGTAGGTGATGTCGGCGCCATAGGCAGCGTGCTTGTCGGCGTGGTCCATGCCCGGATACACGACGCCCACGGTCATGCCGAGGAAGCCATACACCTTGCCCATCCAGGCCGAGTCGCGCCGCGCAAGGTAGTCGTTGACCGTGACCACGTGCACGCCCTTGCCTTCCAGCGCGTTTAGATAGACCGGCAGGGTGGCGACCAGGGTCTTGCCCTCGCCGGTGCGCATCTCGGCGATCTTGCCCATGTGCAGGACCATGCCGCCGATCAGCTGCACGTCGTAGTGGCGCAGGCCAAGCACGCGGCGCGCCGCCTCGCGTACGGTCGCAAAGGCCTCCACCAGCAGGCTGTCCAGGCTGGCCCCTTCGGCAAGGCGTTGGCGAAACTCCGCGGTCTTGCCGCGCAGTTCCTCGTCACTGAGCGCCTGGTACTTGGGCTCCAGGGCATTGATCTGGGTCACGCTCTTGCCAAGCTGGCGCAGCACGCGTTCGTTGCGGCTGCCGAAGATGCGCGTCAGGACGTTGTTGAGCATGGGAAGGTCTTCGATCTGGGAACAGGGAATCGCGTCGCCATGGCGGGCGCCGGCACGTCCGGCACAGCGGACGGAACCCGTCATCATACGGCTGCGCTGGAACAATAAAAACCCAGTTTGTGCTGGGCAAGGCGCGTTTCAAGGTGGCGCCGGCAGGCCGCGGGGCGGCCGATGCGGCCCAGGGCCGACGTCGATCGAGCGCCCCGGCGCCCGATTCGGGCGGGCAGCAACGCGCGCTCGGCCGGCCGGTGACGCCTCGTTGCGCAGGACCGGCAGGTTTTCGCGGACTGGCGGCCGGGCGCCGCGCCGTCGGTGCCGGACGCGCGGCACCTGCGTCGCCGGGTGGGCCCTCAACCTTCATCCATGCGCGGAAACGCGACTCGTCCGCACATAGGTCATCGGGTTGACCGGGCGCCCATTGCGCCAGACTTCGAAGTGGCAATGCGGGCCCGTGGAACGTCCGGTCGAACCGACCTTGGCGATGGTCTCGCCGGCGTGCACCCGCTGCCCGGGCCGCGCCACGAACGCGGAGGCATGCGCGTAACGGGTCATGTAGCCGTTGCCGTGATCGATCTCGATCACCTTGCCATAGCCGGTGCGCTTGCCGGCAAAGGTCACCAGGCCGTCGGCGACGGCGAGGATCGGGCTGCCCGCAGGGGCACCGAAATCAACGCCCAGGTGCACGCCCGCGTGGCCGTTGAGGGGATCGGTACGCCCGCCGTAGCCGGAGGAAATGTAGCCTTGCGCCACCGGCATGCCGGTGGGCAACAGCGCCTTGTCGATCTGGCGATCGCGCAGCAGGCCATCGAGCACATCCAGCTGCGCCGCCTGGCGGTCGAACTCCGCGCGCAGGTCGTCCAGACCCTGCTGGAACGGCAGCGGCGCGCCCGTTTCCGTGCCGGCGACCTCCGGGCCGCCCACGGCGGGCGGGGAGGCGAAGTCGAATTCGCCGTCATCGAGCTTGCCGGCCTGGGTCAGGCGCTCGCCGAGCGCGTTCAGGCGCGTTGCCTGCGCCTGCAACTGACCCAGCTGCAGGGCAAGCGCATCGAGGTTGCGATGTGCGTCGCGCTCGAAGGACGCCAGTTCGGCCCGCTGGGCGGCCAGCGTACTGCGCAGCTCGGCGACCTGGCGCAGCTCGCGCTGTTGCGGACTGGCCACGAGCAGGGTCATTGCCACGCCGATGGCGACGAAGAAGAGTGCCGCAGCGCCGGCGATGCCGGCGATGGCGAGACGCACACGCGCACTGCCCAGATCGATGCTGCGTGGCAATGTATGTGCGTCGGGGACGATAATGATGTTCATGCTTCAACAACACCGGGTTCGTGTTCGTCATGCCGCCAAGCCGCAATCCGCTCCAGCAACCCATCCGCGGCATGCGCCCCGCGGCGGAGTGTCTCCAGCTCGCCGCGCTCGCCGAGCGGGCACGCGCGCTGGATATCCTGGATGACCGACTGCGCCATCTCTTGCCCGCAGCGGTCGCGCGCGAGACCAGGCTCGCGGACGTCCGCAACGGACGGATCGTCTTCCTGGCGTCCAGTCCGACCTGGGCTGGCAGCCTGCGGCGCTATCAAGCGGCGCTGCTGGCCGAAGCCCGCACCGCCCTGGGCGGTGGCGTCGAACGATTTGCCGTGAAAGTGGCGCCCCTACCGACCGTTCCCCCGGAACCGGCAAAGCCAAACCCTCTTTCCAAAGCCACTGCGCGCCATCTGCGCGGAGCAGCAACTACCGTCAAGGACCCTGAACTCAGGGCCCTGTTCCTCGATCTGGCGTCCATCGCCGAGCGTTGACTTCCATCCGGGAGCGGAGCGGCTCCCGATTCCCCGCGGCGGCGATACTGCAGTCAGCCACCCGCCGCGCATTGCCTGTTTCTTGTAATCGTTCTGGTGCCGCTACACCGCCTGCGCCGGATGGACGTAGGAAATCGGTGCCGAATGCTCGTCCTCGAAGCTGACTTCTTCCCAGGCCGAGGCATCGGCGAGCAGCGTGCGCAACAGGGTGTTGTTGAGCTCGTGCCCGGACTTGTAACCATAGAACGCGCCGATCAGGCTGTGCCCAAGCAGGTACAGATCGCCGATCGCATCGAGGATCTTGTGCTTGACGAACTCGTCCTCGTAGCGCAGGCCGTCCTCGTTCAGCACGCGATAGTCATCGAGCACGATGGCGTTGTCCATCGAGGCGCCGAAGGCAAGATTGCGTTCGCGCAGCATCTCGATGTCGCGCATGAAGCCGAAGGTGCGCGCGCGGCTGACTTCCTTGACGAAGGACGTGGTCGAGAAGTCGATCTCGGCGGTCGAGGTGCGCTTGGTGAACATCGGGTGGTTGAAGTCGATCGAGAAGCCGACCTTGAACCCGTCGAACGGCTCGAAGCGCGCCCACTTGTCGCCATTGCGCACCGTGATCGTCTTCCTGATGCGGATGAAGCGCTTGGCCTTGGGCTGTTCCTCGATGCCTGCGGACTGCAGCAGGAACACGAAGGGCCCGGCGCTGCCATCCATGATGGGCACTTCCGGCGCGGAAAGATCCACATAGGCATTGTCGATGCCCAGCCCGGCCATGGCCGAAAGCAGATGCTCGACCGTGGCAATGCGCACATCGCCCTTGACCAGCGTGGTGGAAAGGCGGGTATCGCCGACGTTTTCGCAACAGGAGCGGATATCCACCGGGTTCGGCAGGTCGACACGGCGGAACACGATGCCGGTATCGACCGCGGCCGGCCGCAAGGTCATGTACACCTTGTCACCCGTGTGGAGACCCACGCCCGTCGCCCTGATGACGTTCTTGAGCGTGCGCTGTCTGATCATTTCTTGTGCGGTTCCCCTGGGGCAGGGCTGACAAAACGCCGGCGAGCGTAGCACAGCAGTTTTGTTGAGAAAAGTTAAACGATGTATGGAACCGACATCGTGTTGCGTCAATGCAACACTCGTCGGGCCCGGAAACGCGGACCGAAGCCGTGCACGGGGCCGATTTCGGGCATCGTGCAGCCGCCGGGCCAGGTTCGCGACCGCCACGCCGCAGACGCCACAATCCGGGCTGGCACCGCCTTGCGCAGACGTGCCGCAGCCCGTTCCGCTCCGGGAACCTGCATCGCGTCCGCCGTCCTGACGCCACAGGACGGCGGGTGCGACGGCATGCCGCAGCCGGCACGCCGTTGCGGGGATGGCGACCCGGATCAGTCGGCCTGGCGACGCAGGAAGGCCGGGATATCCAGGTAGTCCCCCGTGGCTTCGGCCACCGGCGCCGCAGCGACACGCTCGGCCGGCTCGGCGCGCATGCCCTGCCCGGGAATGCCGAGATAGTCGGCTTCGCCGGTGGTGGCATTGCGCACGATGCGGATGGGCGGACGCTGGGGAGCGGAGGCCGGTTCCTGCTCGCGCTCGCGCACCACCCCACGCGGCGCGGCGCGGTTGAGCCCGGTCGCCACCACGGTGACGCGCACCTCGTCCTTGAGGTCGGGATCGAGCGCGGTGCCGATCACCACGGTCGCATCCTCGCTGGCGAATTCGTGCACCACCTGGCCGATTTCGGCGAACTCGCGCATGGTCAGGTTGTTGCCGGCCGTGACGTTGACCAGGATGCCGCAGGCACCGGCCAGGTTGACGTCGTCGAGCAGCGGATTGTTGATCGCCGCCTCGGCCGCCGCCACCGCACGATCGTCGCCCTTGGCGGAGCCCGAACCCATCATCGCCATGCCCATTTCACTCATCACCGTGCGCACGTCGGCAAAGTCCACGTTGATCTGCCCCGGTCGGGTGATGAGGTCGGCAATGCCCTGTACCGCGCCCAGCAGCACGTCGTTGGCCGACTTGAACGCACTCAGCAAGGTCACGTCGCGACCGAGCACGGTGAGGAGCTTCTCGTTGGGCACGGTGATCAGCGAATCGCAATACTGGCCGAGATCCTCGATGCCCTTGAGCGCCACCTGCATGCGCCGGCGGCCTTCGAACGGGAACGGCTTGGTCACCACCGCCACCGTGAGCACGCCCATTTCCTTGGCCAGCTGCGCCACCACCGGCGCCGCGCCAGTGCCGGTGCCACCGCCCATGCCGGCGGTGATGAAGGCCATGTCCGCGCCCTGCAGCAGTTCGACGATGCGCTCGCGGTCCTCGAGTGCCGCCTGGCGGCCCACTTCGGGGTTGGCGCCGGCACCCAGGCCCTTGGTGACATTGCCCCCCAACTGCAATGCCGTCTTGGCACCGCTGCTCTTGAGTGCCTGCGCATCGGTGTTGGCGCAGATGAAATCCACGCCGGCCACGCCGGCCTGCAGCATGTGCCCGACGGCATTGCCGCCGCCGCCGCCGATGCCGATCACCTTGATGACCGCATTGGGTGCCAGTTTTTCGACGAGTTCGAACATTTTTCCATCCTCCGCAAATGTGATTGGCGCGTCTGCTTATCGTTCCGGCATCGTGGTGCTCCGCACCCGATCCTCGTACACCGGCTGGCGTGCCGATGGTTGGCGTCCATTGCGGACGCCCGGCCGCGCATCCCGCGCAACCCTGCGTGCTTCCTGGCACCTTCCGCGCAAGCTCCTGGACATCAGAATTCGCCCTTGAACCAGTTGGCAATCCGGCCCCACAGGCCGCCGACCGCACCCGCGCCGACCGGCGCACGGTGCAGGCCATCGCGACGGCTGCCATAGAGCAGCAGGCCCACCCCGGTTGCCTGCATCGGATTGGCGACCACGTCGGCCAGGCCGCTGACGTGCTGCGGCACGCCCAGGCGTACCGGCATGTGGAACATCTCCTCGGCGAGGTCGAGGGCGCCTTCCATGCGCGCCGCGCCGCCAGTCAGCACGACGCCGGCACGCACCAGTTCCTCGCGCCCGCTGCGACGCAGGTCGGCCTGGACCATCTCGAAGATTTCCTCGTAGCGTGGCTGCACGGCCTCGGCCAGGTTCTGCCGCGCCAGCCGTCGCGGCGGCCGATCGCCCACGCTTGGCACCTGGATGGTTTCCTCGGCATGCGCAAGCTGGGCCAGCGCACAGGCGTAGCGCACCTTGAGTTCTTCGGCGTGGGCGGTCGGCGTGCGCATCAGGTGCGCGATGTCGGCGGTCACCTGGTCGCCACCGATGGCCAGCGAGGCGGTATGGCGCAGTGCCCCGCCGGTGAAGATGGCGATGTCGGTGGTGCCGGCACCGACATCGACCAGGCACACGCCCAGCTCGCGTTCATCGGCGGTCAGCACGGCGCGCGCCGAGGCCACCGCGGCCGGCAGCAGCTCGTCGACCACCAGGCCGCAGCGGTTGATGCACTTGGTGATGTTCTGGATGGCACTGGCGGCGCCGGTGACCAGGTGCACGCTGGCCTCCAGGCGCACCCCGGACATGCCGATCGGATGGCGGATGCCTTCCTGGCCATCGACGAGATACTCCTGCGGCTCGCGGTAGAGCACGCTGCGGTCGGCGGGGATGGCGATGGCGCAGGCGGAGTTCAGCACGGCATCCAGGTCGCCGGCGCTCACCTCGCGGTCGCGGATGGGCGCGGTACCGTGCGAGTTCTCGTCCTTGATGTGACTGCCGGCGATCGAGGCATACACCGAGCGGATCTGGCAGCCGGCCATCAGCTCGGCTTCTTCCACCGCGCGCTGGATCGAGTGCACGGTGGATTCGATATCCACCACCACGCCGCGCTTGAGCCCATGCGCCGGGTGCGAGCCGATACCGATGATTTCCAGCGCCTCGCCCGGCGCATGCTCGCCGACGATGGCGACGATCTTGGAAGTGCCGACGTCGAGGCCGACGATGAGGTTCTTGTCGGGCTTGGTTTTCATGGCAGGTGCGGAATAGGGGGCATCGGGAACCGGGCGTCGGCAGGCAGGGAATCGGGCGTCGGGAATCGCGCACCGGCAAGCCGGTCGCGCGTTTCGTGCGCGCGCCACGCAACATCGGGCGGGGCGGCGCTGGCGGGTCGTGCGCGCGTCTCGGCGTTCCCGATTGGCGCTGCCCCGGCTGCGGCGCTGGGCGCCCAGCGCACGGCAAAGCCGTTCTCGTAGCGCAGGTCGATGGACAGCGGCGGCTCGGCGTGGCTCGGCGCCAGGCGCGGCCACACGTCGAGGAAGCGCTCCAGGCGCGCGTCGCGGTGTTCGCGGCCGATTTCCAGCACCGTGCCGGTATCCAGCACCAGGCGCCAGCCACCGCGCGCGGAGAGGCTGACGGCGCCCACGCCCAATCCGGTGCCGGCAAAGCGCTGGCGGCACTGGGCGAGGAAGAGCAGCACGTCATGCACGCGGGCGTCGGGCCCGTCCAGTTGCGGCAGGCCCTCCAGCATCGAGGCATCGGCCACGGCAAAGATCTCGCCGGCGCGGTTGACCAGCCGATCGGCGCCCCAGTGCGCCACCGGCTGCTGCTCGTGGATGGTCAGCTCGATGGTGTCCGGCCAGCGCTTGCGCACTTCCGCGCGCGCCACCCACGGCAACGCGGCCACCGCCGCGCGCACCGCGTCCGGGCGTACCGCGAAGAAGCCGGCGCCCAGCAGCGGCTGCACGGCGGCCCGCACGCGCGCCGCATCGACATGCTCGAAGCCCGCATGCACGACCAGCTGGCGCACCGGCCAGCGACCGCTGGCCAGCCAGCCGTTGAGCACCGCCACCACCGGCAGCAGCAGCAGGCCGAGCGCCAGCACCCAGGCGGCCACCTTGATGAAGGCGTCAGCGTTCACGTGTGGACCTGCGCCGTCTGCGGCAGGCTGGTTTCAAGCACGCGCCAGCACAGCTCCTCGAAGCCGATGCCGGCCTGCGCTGCGGCCTTGGGCACCAGCGAGTGGCTGGTCATGCCGGGCGCGGTGTTGACCTCGAGCAGGAAGTTGCGCCCTTGGCGGTCGCGCATGATGTCCACCCGGCCCCAGCCGGCGCAGCCGAGCGCATCGAACGCGGCCACGGCGAGCGCGGCGATGTCCGCCTCGGCCTGTCCTTCCAGGCCGGGACACAGGTATTGCGTGTCGTCGGCCTGGTACTTGGCGTGGTAATCGTAGAAGTCGCCGCGTGGCACGATGCGGATGGACGGCAGGGCCACGCCACCCAGCACGGCGACCGTGAGCTCGTCGCCCTCGATCAGCTCTTCCATGAGCAGGTCACCGGGATAGCGCGTGGCGAGCGCAATCGCCGCGTCCAGGTCCGCCTCGCGCAGCACGCGCGTGACGCCCACGCTGGAGCCTTCACAGGCGGGCTTGACGATGACCGGCAGGCCCAGGCGCGCGACTGCGCCATGCACGTCGAGGGCGCGACGGGCGCGGCGCAGGGCCGCGAAGCGCGGCGTCGGCAGGCCCTCGGCAATCCACACCTGCTTGCTGCGCACCTTGTCCATCGACAGCGCCGAGCCGAGCACGCCCGAGCCGGTGTAGGGCACGTGCAGCGATTCCAGGGCGCCCTGCAGCACGCCGTCTTCGCCGCCACCACGCTGGCCATGCAGGATGTTGAACACGCGCGCGTAGTGGCCGGCGCGCAGCGCATCGAGCAGGGCCGGAATGCCGTCCACGGCGTGGGCATCGACGCCGCGCGCGAGCAATGCGGCGAGCACGTTGCGGCCCGAATCCAGCGACACCTCGCGCTCGGTGGACTGCCCGCCCATGACCACGGCGACGCGCCCGAAGGCCGCGGGTTCAGCGACACGCAGCGCGCCAATCGCGGGTGCCGAAGTGGCCAATGCGGGCGTGACCATCATGCGCCACCTCCGCAGCCGAGCCGGCCCTCGACAGCGAGTTCGGCGGCCGTGGCGCCGATGTCGCCGGCACCCAGCAGAAGCAGCAGGTCGCCATCCTCGAGCAGCGGTGCCAGGGCAGCGGCAAGGTCGCGTGGATGCTCGACCAGCACCGGATCGACCTTGCCGCGCGCACGCACCGCGCGGGCCAGGGCACGCCCGTCGGCATTGGCGATCGGCGCCTCGCCGGCCGGATAGACCTCGGTCAGGACCAGCACATCCACTTCGGCCAGCACGTTGGCGAAGTCATCGAGCAGGTCGCGCGTACGCGTGTAGCGGTGCGGCTGGAAGGCGACCACCAGGCGCCGCTGCGGCCAGCCTGTGCGGGCGGCCTCGAACACCGCGGCAATCTCGCGCGGGTGGTGACCATAGTCATCCACCAGCAGGGCGCGCCCGTGCGGGTGGGTGAGCTCGCCACGCAGCTGGAAGCGCCGGCCGACGCCCTGGAACTGCGCCAGCGCGCGCTGCAGCGCGTCGGCTTCCACGCCCAGCTGCCAGCCGACTGCACAGGCGGCCAGTGCATTGAGGACGTTGTGGCGCCCGGGCAGGTTCAGGCGCACTTCGCAGGGCGCAGCGCCGCCGGGCAAGTGCAGGGTGAAAGCGGTGGCAGCGCCGTCGCGGCGCAGGTCCGTGGCACGCACATCGGCGGGCGCGTCGATGGCGTAGGTCAGGACGCGCCGGTTGGTGTCGTTGGCCAGCGCGGCCACCTCCGGATCATCCACGCACAGCACCGCCACGCCGTAGAAGGGCAGGCGGTGCAGGAAGTCGCGGAAGGCCTTCTTGACCCGTTCGAAATCGCCGTCGTAGTTCTCCAGGTGATCGACGTCGATGTTGGTGACGATGGCGACCACCGGCGAGAGCAGCAGGAAGGAGCCATCCGACTCGTCGGCTTCGGCCACCAGATAGTCGCCCGACCCCAGGCGGGCATTGGCGTCGGCAGCGATCAGTTGTCCGCCGATGACGAAGGTGGGGTCCAGACCCGCTTCGGCCAGCACGCTCGCAGTGAGGCTGGTGGTGGTGGTCTTGCCATGCGTGCCGGCCACGGCGATGCCGCGACGGAAGCGCATCAGCTCGCCGAGCATCTCCGCGCGCGGCACCACCGGGATGCGTCGCTCGCGCGCGGCCAGCAGTTCGGGGTTGTCGGCACGGATGGCACTGGACACGACCAGCACGTCCGCATCGGCCACGTGCGCCGCGTCGTGGCCGCGCTCGATATGCGCGCCAAGCGCGGTGAGCCGGCGCGTGGCGGCATTCTCGACCTTGTCCGAACCCGACACGGCATAGCCCAGCGTGCACAGCACCTCGGCGATGCCGCTCATGCCCACGCCGCCGATGCCGACGAAATGCACGCGCCGGAACTGGCGGAACAGGCCGGTCGGACCGTAGTCGCGGCGACGCTTCAGGCGGGTCGGGGTCATCGCGCCACCTCCAGGCAGGCATCGGCAATGCGCTGCGTCGCATCCGGCCGCGCCAGCGCACGCGCCGCGACAGCCATCGGCGCCAGCACCTCGCGCGCGGTCAGGCGCGTCAGGGCCGCGCCCAGGCGATCCACGAAACCCTCGCCCTCGGCCACCAGGCGCGCTGCACCGGCGGCCACCAGCGCCTCGGCGTTGCGCGTCTGGTGATCGTCGACCGCATGCGGATAGGGCACCAGCAGGGCCGGCAGGCCGGCTGCCGCCAGTTCCGCCAGCGTCAGCGCGCCGGCGCGGCACAGGGCGAGATCCGCCCAGCCATAGGCGCCTGCCATGTCGTCGATGAAGGGCGTGACCTGCGCGTCAATCCCGGCCGCCCGGTAGGCTGCGCTGACCGCCTGATGATCGCTGGCGCCACACTGGTGGCGTACCTCGAAGCCGGCACCCGGCGCGTTGCGCCCGAGCAGCGCGGGCACGGTGAGGTTGAGGCTGCGCGCACCCTGGCTGCCGCCCAGCACCAGCAGGCGGAGTGGCCCCGTGCGCCCGGCCAGGCGCAACTCCGGCGCAGGCAGGGCGTGGATCGCGGCGCGCACCGGATTGCCTACCCATTCCGCACCGGGCAGGGCCTGGTCGAACCCCGCCAGCACGCGCCGTGCCAGGCGCGCCAGCAGGCGGTTGGTTGCGCCGGCGACGGCATTCTGCTCATGCACCACCAGCGGCACGCCGAGCATGCGCGCGGCAATGCCCCCGGGGCCGGCGGCATACCCTCCCATGGACAGCACGCTGCGCGGCGCCATGCGCAGCATCAGGCGGCGTGCGGCCATGACGGCGCGGGCAACGCGCCAGGGTGCGCGCACGAGGGTGGCCAGGCCCTGGCCGCGCAGGCCGGCAATGTCCAGCGCATCG
The DNA here is from genome assembly GCA_023228465.1 of Dokdonella sp. Classification (GTDB taxonomy): domain Bacteria; phylum Pseudomonadota; class Gammaproteobacteria; order Xanthomonadales; family Rhodanobacteraceae; genus Dokdonella_A. Next base: position 36,137 of record JALOBC010000013.1, read on the forward strand.
ATCGGGATGCCATGCGGTGGCACCAGCCGCGTCTCCAGTCCGCCGCTGGCGCCCAGCCACTGCACGGGCACCTGACGACGGGCGAGTTCGGCGGCCACCGCCAGGCCCGGGAAGATGTGCCCACCGGTACCGCCCGCCATCACCAGCACCGGGTTGCGGCCGTCACGTGGCGCGATCATGGCTGCACCTGTGCCAGCTGGCGTTCGGTGATGGTGCGCAGGATCGCCTCCTCGCAGCGTGACACCTCGTAGCCGACCCGCAACAGCAGGCCGATCATGACGGCGGTCATGACCACGCTGGAGCCGCCGGAACTGATCAGCGGCAGGGTCAGGCCCTTGGTCGGCAGCACGCCCAGGTTCACGCCGACCGACACCAGCGCCTGCAGGGCCAGCATCAGCCCCACGCCAATGGCGACGAAACCGACGAAGTGCTGATTCTGGTCGAGGGCGCGCAGGCCGAGCACGAACCCGCGGCCGACCAGCCAGGCGAACAGGCCAAGCACCAGCACGATGCCGGCCAGCCCGAGCTCCTCGGCGATGACGGCAAGGATGAAGTCGGTATGCGCTTCGGGCAGGTAGAAGAGCTTCTGCACCGAGGCGCCCAGGCCCACGCCGAACCATTCGCCACGGCCGATGGCGATCAGCGCCTGGGTGAGCTGGAAGCCGTCGTTGAAGGGGTCCGCCCAGGGATCGAGGAAGGAGGTGAGCCGCTTGACCCGGTAGTCCTGGCTGAGGGCCAGCCAGGCCAGCAGCGGCAGCGCCGCCGAGCCGAGCAGCAGCAGGTTGCGCAGGCGCGCCCCGCCCAGCCACACCATGCACACGGTGACCGCCATGAGCAGCATGGCCGAGCCGAAGTCCGGCTGCAGCAGCAGCAGGCCCATCAGCAGCAGCGCCACGCCCAGCGGCTTGAGGATGTCGAAGAAGCGCCGCTGCAGCGATTGGCCGTGGCGTACCAGGTAGCTGGCCATGAACACGATGAGTATGGGCTTGACCGCCTCGACCGACTGGAAGCCGACGCCGGCGAAGCGGATCCAGCGCCGCGCACCGTTGATGCGCGTACCGATCACCGGAACGAACACCAGCAACAGGAGCAGGATCGCCAGCCACATGAGCAGGCCCGAGTGGCGCTCCAGCCAGGCCAGTTCCAGGCGCGCAACGACCACGCAGGCAATCAGGCCGGTCACCACGAAGGCCAGGTGCTTGTTGAAGTAGTAGAAGGCGCCGACGTGCTTGCCCTCGGCGATGGCGATGGAGCTGGACGCCACCATCACCAGGCCAAGGCTGGCCAGGGCCAGCGCCGCCAGCACGAGCTGCAGGTCATAGTGGCCCCTGGCTCCGCCCCGCCCCTGGGTCTGCGTCTCGCTGGAGTAGTCGAACAGCAGCATCGTCAGCGCACCTTGAGCGTTGCCAGGCCCACCAGCACGAGCACCACGGAGATGATCCAGAAGCGCACGATGACGCGCGGTTCGGGCCAGCCCTTGAGCTCGAAGTGGTGGTGGATGGGGGCCATGCGGAAGATGCGCCGACCGGTCAGCTTGAAGCTGGCGACCTGCAGCATCACCGAGGCGGTTTCGACCACGAACACGCCACCCATGATCAGCAGCACGACTTCCTGGCGCACGATCACCGCCACGCAGCCCAGCGCCGCGCCGATGGCCAGCGCGCCGATGTCGCCCATGAAGACCTGCGCCGGATAGGTGTTGAACCACAGGAAGCCCAGCCCGGCGCCGGCCAGCGAGCTGCAGAACACGGCCAGTTCGCCGGCACCGGGAATGGCCGGGATGCCGAGGTACTCGGAGAACACGCGATTGCCGGCGAGGTAGGCAAACACGCCCAGCGCACCGCCGACCAGCACGCTCGGCATGATGGCCAGGCCATCGAGGCCATCGGTCAGGTTCACCGCGTTGGAGAAGCCCACCACGATGAAGCAGCTCACGGCAATGAAGAAGGCCGCGCCCAGGCCCACCAGCCACGGCGAGGATCCGGTGGGCGCCAGGGCGAACTGCGCCTGCTTGAGGAGCGGCAGATAGAAGGTCGTGGCGGCCGGCGTATCGGCCGTGAAGTACAGCGTCAGCGCCAGCGCCAGGGCGAACAGCGATTGCCAGAAGAACTTCCAGCGCGCGGCCAGGCCACGGCTGTCCCTGAGCACCAGCTTCTTGTAGTCATCATAGAAACCGATCGTGCCGAAGGCGACCAGGGTGCCGAGCACCAGCCACACGTAGCGGTTGCGCAGGTCCGCCCAGAGCAGGGTGGAAACGACGATCGAGGCGATGATGAGCACGCCGCCCATGGTCGGCGTGCCGGCCTTGGCCAGGTGCGACTGGGGCCCGTCATTGCGCACCACCTGCCCGGCCTTCACGTCGGCCAGCTTGCGGATGATCGAAGGTCCGGCCAGCAGCGATACCGCCAGTGCCGTGAGCGTGCCCATGATGGCGCGGAAGGTCAGGTACTGGAACAGGTGGAAGCCGCTGATCCAGGCCTTCAGGATTTCGGCGAGTTCAAGCAGCATGGGTATCCCCCGGGTGGTCCGGATTGCCGGTGAGGGCGTGCACGACGCGCTCCATGGCCGAGGAGCGCGAACCCTTGACGAGCACGGTCAGCCCCTCGCACAGCGCCTCGCGCAGCGCCGCGACCAGGGCCGCCTGGTCGGGGAAATGCCGCGCGCCGGCACCGAAGGCGCGTACCGCGGCCGCACTCAGCTCCCCCACCGCATAGAGGCGCGCAATGCCGCTGCGGCGTGCCAGCGCGCCGGTTTCCGCATGCAGGCGCTCGCCCTCGCAGCCCAGTTCCTTCATGTCGCCCATCACCAGCAGCGCCTCGCCCGGCGTGGCGGCCAGCGTGGCGATGGCGGCCGCAAAGGAACCGGGGTTGGCGTTGTAGCTGTCGTCGATGACGACGGCCCCGCAAGCGAGCACGTGGCGGCTGAGGCGACCGGACACGACCGGCGCGGCTTCCAGGCCGGCGTGGATGGCAGCCAGCGGCACGCCCAGGGCAAGCGCCAGGCCGCTGGCGGCCAGGGCATTCATCACGTTGTGGCGCCCGACCAGTGGCAGGGCGATGTCGGCGTGGCCTGCCGGCGTCAGCAGGCGGAAATGGCCGTCGGCCCCGGCCCGGGCGTCGAAGCTCGCGCTCACCTCGGCCGGGTGCATCAGTCCAAAGCCGATCACGCGGCGCGGACTGGCCAAGCGCGCGAAGTAGCCGGCAAAGGGATCATCCACATTGATGACCGCCACGCCGTCCGCCGGCAGGGCGCGGTACAGCGCGCCCTTGGTCTCGGCCACGCCCTGCAAGGAGCCCATGCGTTCCAGGTGCGCCGCCGCGACGTTGTTCACGAGGCCGGCGTCAGGGCCGGCGATGCGCGCCAGGTAGGCGATGTCGCCCGGCTTGCCGGCGCCCATCTCGAACACGGCGAACTCGCAGTCCGCCGGCATGGCCAGGACGGCCAGCGGCAGTCCGACCTCGTTGTTGAAATTCCCCGGGTTGACGTGGGTGCGCCCGTGGCGCGCGAGGATCGACCCGAGCAGGGTCTTGACGGTGGTCTTGCCGTTGGAGCCGGTAATGCCGACGACGCGTGCCCGGCACTGCCCGCGCCAGCCGCGGGCGAGCTCACCGAGCGCACGCCGGGTGTCGGCCACGACCACTTGCGGTGCATCGAGCGGCAGCGCCTGCGCCACCAGCAGGGCCGCACTGCCCTGCGCCAGCGCCGCCGCGGCAAAGGCGTGGCCGTCGAAGCGCTCGCCCTCGAGCGCCACGAACAGCGCCCCCGGCCCGGCCGCGCGGCTGTCGGTGACCACCGACTCGACGACGCAGTCGGCGCCGTGCAGGCGCCCGCCCGTCCAGCGTGCGATGTCGGCCAGGTGCAGGGCCGATTTCATCGGCGCAGCTCCAGCACGCGCCGGGCCACGGCAAGGTCATCGAAGGGTTGCCGCCGGCCAGCGATCTCCTGGTAGGGCTCGTGCCCCTTGCCGGCGATCAGCACGATGTCGCCCGGCTGCGCTGCGGCGATGGCCAGCGCGATGGCGCCGGCACGGTCGCGCTCGATCAGGGCCGCGGCCGGCCGCGCCAGGCCTGCCACGACCTGCGCCACGATGGCACTGCCATCCTCGCCGCGCGGATTGTCGTCGGTGACGATGATGCGGTCGGCCAACCCCTCGGCGATCGCCCCCATCTGCGGACGCTTGCCGGCATCGCGTTCGCCGCCACAGCCGAATACGCAGACGAGCTGGCCGGTGCAGTGCGCGCGCAGGGTCTTGAGCGCCTGTTCCAGCGCGTCGGGGGTGTGCGCGTAATCGACCACCACCAGCGGCTGGCCGGGCGTGCCGCCGAGGCGGCTCATGCGCCCGGCCACGGGCTGCAGCGCCGCCAGCGCGGCGCGCGTGGCGTCGATGCCGAGCCCGAGCTGGCCGAGGCAGGCCGCCACCGCCAGCAGGTTGGATACGTTGAAGCGACCGAGCAGGGCGCTCTCGACCGGACCCTCGCCCCACGGTGTGCGCAGCTGGAAGGCAAGCCCGGCCGCGCCGGCTTCGACCGCCGTGGCCACCACCTCGGCATCGGTGCGCTCGATGCCATAGCGCAGCAGCGCAGGCGCCTGGCGCTGGGCGAGCTGCCGCGCCAGGCCATGACCGAAGGCATCGTCGCTATTGATGATGGCCGCAGCCAGGCCGGGCCAGTCGAACAGGCGCTGCTTGGCGGCAGCGTAGGCTTCCATGCTGCCGTGGTAATCCAGGTGATCGCGGCTGAGGTTGGTAAACACCGCCAGGCTGAAATGGACGGCGTTGACGCGCCCCTGCACGAGCGCGTGCGAAGACACCTCCATCGCCACGTGGCTGGCACCGGCGGCGCGGAAATCCGCCAGCAGCTGCTGCAGGCTGAGGGCATCGGGCGTGGTGCGCTCGCCGGCAACGAGTTCGCCATGCAGGCCCGCGCCCAGGGTGCCGATGCTCGCCGCGCGCCGACCGGTGTGCGCCAGCGCCTGCGCCAGCAGTTGCACGGTCGAGGTCTTGCCGTTGGTACCGGTGACGCCGATGACCGACAGCGCCGCGGAGGGATCGCCGTGAAAGCGCGCGGCAAGCGCACCCAGGTGCTCCCGCAGGTTCGCGACCTCGATCAGCGGCACGCCGTCGACCTGCGGCGCGGCCGACCCGCCCGGCTCGGCCAGGATGGCCACCGCGCCACGCCGGACGGCCTCGCCGGCGTGCTTCAGGCCATGCGTGCTTGCCCCCGCCAGGGCGACGAAGGCCACACCGGGGACGATCTGGCGCGAATCCAGTTGCAGGCCGCTGATCTGGCAGTCGCCGGCCGCGCCGGGGTCGGCAAAGCCGCGCAGCAGCTCGGCGAGGCGCATGCAAGGCTGCGGCGTCATTCCGGCACGCCCTCCTCGTAGCTGGCCGGCGCGATCGGCGCGCTCGCCCGCGTCCAGCGCGTGGCGCCGGCCGGTTGTGCCTCCGGATCGCCCACGTACCAGTTGCGCACGTCGTCGGGCGGCACGTCGAGCAGGCGCAACGCGCCGTCCATCACCCGGCCGAATACCGGCGCCGCCACCAGGGCGCCGTAGAACACGCCCTGCGGATCGTGGATCACCACCACGCCGACCAGGCGCGGCGCGCTGGCCGGCACCATGCCGGCGAACAGCGAGATGTACTTCTTCTCGTAGCCGCCACCGATCGCGGTGCGCGAGGTGCCGGTCTTGCCCGCCACGCGGTAGTTGCGCACGCCCGCACGCACGCCGCCGCCCGGCGGCACGATCACCGTTTCCAGCATGCCGCGCAGGGTGGCCGCGATGGCCGGATCGACCACATGGCGCGGCGGGTTGCGCGCGCCCTTGACGAAGGTCGGTGCATGCAGCACGCCGCCGTCGGCAAGCACGGCGTAACCCTGCGCGAGCTGCAGCGGGGTGACGCTCAGGCCATAACCGTAGGCGATGGTGGCCTGCTCGACCGGGCCCCAGTCGCGCGCGATCGGCAGATAGCCGCTCGCCTCGCCCGGGAAGCCCGAGGCGGTCGGCTCGCCGAAGCCGAAGCGGTGGAACAGGTTGTACATGTCCTCGCGCGACAGCGTGGCGGCGATCTTGGCGGCACCGACGTTGCTGGAATAGGTAATCACGCCGGTGACGTCGATCAGGCCCTTGTTGTGCACGTCGCTGATGGTGTGGCCATACAGCGAATAGGTGCCGGGGTTGGTGTCGATGGGCGTGTGCGGCTGCCACTTGCCGCTTTCCAGCGCGGCCGAAATGGTGAACGCCTTCATGGTCGAACCCGGTTCCACCACGTCGGTGACGGCGCGGTTGCGGCGCCAGGCCGGGTCGATCACGTTGCGCGCGTTGGGGTTGAACGAGGGCTGGTTGACCATGGCCAGGATCTCGCCGGTGGGCACGTCGAGGATCACCATGGAGCCGGAGCTGGCGTGGTGCTCGGCCAGCGCCGCCTTGAGCTCGCGGTAGGCGAGGTACTGGATGCGCCGGTCGAGCGAAATGGTCAGGTCGCGACCGGGCTGCGCCTCGGCGATGAGATCGACGTTCTCGACCTGGTGGCCGCGCCGGTCGCGGATCACGCGCTTGATGCCGCGCTTGCCGGCCAACCAATCCTCGAAGGCCAGTTCCAGCCCTTCCTGACCGCGGTCGTCGATATTGGTGTAGCCGAGCACATGGGCCATCACCTCGCCGCTCGGGTAGTAGCGCTTGAACTCGCGCTGGCTGGCGACGCCGGGAATGCCGAGCTCGAGCACCGCGCGCGCCGCATCCGGGTTGAGGTGGCGCTTGATGAAATAGAACTCGCGGTCGGCGCGCTCGTCGAGCTTCTGGCGCAGCGAGTTTGCATCGAGGCCGGTGGCCCGGGCCAGTTCGGGGATGCGCTCGGCATGCTTGAGGAGTTCGCCGGGATTGACCCAGATCGATTCGACCGGAGTCGATACGGCGAGCGGTTCGCCGTTCCGGTCGAAGATGGTGCCACGCGAAACCGGGATGGCAATGTCGCGCAGGAAGCGTGCATCGCCCTGCTCCTGGTAGAACTCCTTGCTGACCACCTGCAGATCCACCGCGCGCACCACCAGCGCACTGCCGGCCAGGCCCAGCAGGATCGCCACCACCGCCAGCCGCGCACGCGGGTTGAACGGACGCAGGCGCTGGTTCACGGCGCACCCCCGCGTGGCCGGTGCCGGCCGCCGGCGTTGTCCATGGCGCGCGCGCCGCTCATCGACGGATCACCACGCTGTCGGCCGGCGTGGGCGTGACCAGGCCGAAGGCGCCGCGGGCGATCTGTTCGATGCGGTTGTTTTCGGCCCAGGTCGCCTGTTCGAGCTGGAGCCGGCCAAACTCGATGTTGAGCTCGTCGCGCTCGATGCCGACGCGGGTGAGCTCGCCGAACTCGAGGCGGCTCTGCTGGCGCATGTACACCACCGCGAGGGCGCTGGCGATGACCGCCAGCAGCAGGGCGAGCGCGAGGGCGCGCGTGATCATGCGCGCTTCTCCGCAATGCGCAGCACGGCGCTGCGCGCGCGCGGATTGGCGGCCAGCTCATCGGCGCCGGCAAACCGCGGCTTGCCGATGGCCTGCAGCGGCGGCGGCGCCACCGGTGGTGGCGGCGGCAGGCCGCGGCGTACCGGGGACGCCGGTTCGCCGCGCACGAACTGCTTGACGATGCGGTCTTCCAGGGAATGGAAGCTGATGACGACCAGGCGCCCGCCGACCTTTAGCGCGCCGAGCGCGGCCTCCAGCCCGGCGCGCAGCGCGCCGAGCTCGTCGTTGACGTGGATGCGGATGGCCTGGAAGCTGCGCGTGGCCGGGTGCTTGTTGCGCTCGCGGTAGCCGAGCGTGGCGGCGACCAGCTCGGCCAGTTCGCGCGTGGTGGCCAGCGGGCGCTCGCGCCGGCGCGTCACGATCGCGCGTGCAATGCGTCGGCTCATCCGTTCCTCGCCATATCGCCACAGCACGTCGGCGATCTCCGTTTCTTCTGCATTGGCCAGCCATTCCGCCGCGCCGGTTCCCGAAGTCGGATCCATGCGCATGTCCAGCGGTCCGTCACCCTGGAAGCCCAGGCCCCGGCGTGCGTCGTCGAGCTGGGGCGATGACACGCCCAGGTCGAGCAGGATGCCGTCGAGGTCGGTGGCCTCCTGCCACAGGCCCATGTCCGCGAAGTTGGCGTGGCGGATGGCCACGCGCGGGTCGCCTGCGAACGCCTCGCGCGCCACCGCGATCGCCTCCGGGTCGCGGTCCATCAGCAGCAGGCGCCCGCTCGTGCCCAGCTTCGCGAGCACTGCGCGCGCATGCCCGCCGCGTCCGAACGTACCGTCGAGGTAGCGCCCATCCGGCTGCACCTTGAGTCCGTCCAGCACCTCGGCCAGCATCACCGGCAGGTGCCCTGGTCGCACTGCGTTCACGCACGCGCCTCCCGTTACAACTTCAGGTCGAGCATGTCCTCCGTGATCTGGTCCTCGGTGATCGTCTCGTTGATCTTCTCGAGGTGCGCCTGTTCGCTCCAGAGCTCGAACTTGTCGCCCATGCCCAGCAGCACGGCGTGCTTCTCCAGCCCGGCCGCGGCCCGCTGGCTGGCCGGTACCGGGATGCGCCAGTTGCCATCCGGTTCGACCAGGGCGGCGGCGCCGACCAGTTTCATCTGCAGGTTGCGGTGCACTGCCTTGGCGCGCGGCAGGGCGTTGATCTCGTCGCGCAGGCGTTCCCATTCTCGTTCCGGAAAAATCCACAGGCAGCCGCGCTCGAACGGGTTGTAGGCGATGACCAGGCGGTTGGCGCATACCTTGGTGACCTGTTCACGATGAACCGACGGAATCGCGATGCGCCCCTTGTCGTCCAGCGTGACGGTTGACGCGCCCTGGAACATGACACCCGTCCCCACGAAAAACCACTAAATGCCACCTTATGACCCAAGTCACGGGCTGTCAAGGAAAATCCGGGGCCGCCTGACGAAAATTGTCAGTCTCGGCCACGGCCGCGCGCTGGCCGGTGCGGGCCATGTTTCGAGTGACTTGAAAGGAACATCGGGCAACGCGTTGAAATGCCGGAAACACACGGCAGCGATTGCGCACATCGATGGGAAAGTGGGAGTCGGCCGATAAGCCGGGTTCTGTCGTGGGCAGCCATTCCTCTAGATCCTGCGTCGCCGCAGGATTCGAGCAACCAACCCGGGAACGACGCGGGCCACGTCATGGTTCCCCTATTCGGTCTTGCTCCAGGTGGGGTTTGCCGTGCCGGTCTGTTGCCAGACTCGCGGTGCGCTCTTACCGCACCGTTTCACCCTTGCCTGATCCGCCGCATCCGCTTGCGCGGCGCAGGACGGCCATCGGCGGTCTGCTCTCTGTTGCACTTTCCGTCGGCTCGCGCCGCCCAGGCGTTACCTGGCACCTTGCCCTGTGGAGCCCGGACTTTCCTCGGCACCCTTGCGGGTGACGCGGCTGCCTGGCCGACTCCCATGCGCATTCTAGCAGCTTGTGCGACTGCCACCTGTGCGCGCGCCGCCCCTGCGGCAGGCGCGCGGCGCGATGCGTCCGCCTCCGCGCGCCGGAACGGGCGGTTATGATGCAGCGCCGTGGTCGCCCATCCATCGCGCCACCCTGCGGCACGCGGCCTGCCTACCGTCCGGGAGCCCTGCCCATGGTATTTCGCATCTCGATCACCCTGGTCCTTGCCCTGGTCCTGCTGGCCGGCATTGCGCCTGGCCCGTTCAACGACCTGGTGCAGGCCATCCTGCACGTGGTGGTGCGCAGCGTGGGCTGGCTGTACCTGCTGATCGTGTTCCTCACCCTGGTGTTCCTGCTCTACCTGGCATTCGGGCGCTTCGGCAACCTGCGCATCGGCGGTGAGGACGCCGAGCCCGCGTTCACACGCACCAGCTGGCTGTCGATGCTGTTCGCCGCCGGCATGGGCATTGGCCTGGTGTTCTGGGGCGCGGCCGAGCCGCTGTCGCACTTCCTTACGCCACCCGAGGGCCTCGACCCGCAGAGCCTGCCGGCGGCGCGCGCGGCCATGCGCTATGCCTTCTTCCACTGGGGCCTGCACCCCTGGGCGATCTACGCCCTGATCGGGCTGGCGATGGCCTGGTTCCAGTACAACCGCAAGGGCCGCGGCCTGATCAGCGACATGCTGGCCCCGGTGATCGGGCGCCACCATCGCGGCTGGATCGGGCATGCGGTGAACATCACCGCGGTGGTGGTGACCGCGATCGGCGTGGCCACCACGCTCGGCTTCGGCACCCTGCAGATCGCCGCCGGCCTCGAGCGCGTCTTCGGCATCGCGGACACCACGACCTCGCGCATGGGCATCATCGCGGTCGCCTTCGTGCTCTACATGTCATCGAGCGGCAGCGGCGTGGAACGCGGCATCAAGTGGCTGTCCAACTTCAACCTCGGCCTGGCCGCGGCCCTGCTCCTCACCGTGCTGGCGCTCGGGCCGACCGGTTTCATCTTCGACACCTTCACCACCACGCTCGGCGCCTACCTCAACCAGCTGGTGACGATGAGCCTGCGCATGTCGCCCTTCACCGGCGCCACCTGGGTGGCCGACTGGACGATCTTCTACTGGGCCTGGTGGATCGCCTGGGCACCCTTCGTGGGCGCCTTCATCGCGCGCGTGTCGCGCGGACGCAGCGTGCGCGAGTTCGTCGTCGGCGTCGTGCTGACTCCGGCACTGCTCAGCTTCGCCTGGTTCGCGGTGTTCGGCGGCAGCGCCCTGTGGGCCCAGATCACCGGGCAGGCGGATCTGCTCGCGGCGCTCGCCAATGGCCATGAGACCGTCCTGTTCGCCCTGTTCGACATCCTGCCTGGCTCGATCGTGCTCGCGATCATGGCCGTGCTGCTGCTGGTCATCTTCTTCGTCACCTCGGCCGATTCGGCGGTCCTGGTGCTGTCGAGCATGTCCACCGAGGAAGCCGGCGATCCGCCGCTGGCGCGCAAGCTGGCCTGGGGTGTGGCGGTGGCGCTGATCGCCGCCGCGCTGCTGCTGGCCGGCGGCCTGGATGCGCTGCAGGGCATGATCATCATTGCCGCCCTGCCGTTCGCACTGCTGATGCTGCTGGTGATGTGGGCGCTGTACCGCGTGTTCGATGCCGAGTACCTGCGCCAGCGGCGCAAGGCACAGCGTGTGCGGCACATGGTCGAAGCCTGGATGCAACGCGAACTGGGCACGGCACGCGCGGATGCCGCGCCGCCGGCCAGCCGCCCGCCGCAGTGAACCCGGGCGTCCCGCATCGGGGCAGGAGCCGTCAGCGACGCAGCCAGCTCCAGGCCTGCAGCGCGGCCGTCACCGCCACCAGGCCCGCCACGAAGCGGCCGATGAGGGCCCAGGTCGCTGCCTGGTCGGGCGTGGGATACAGCGTCGCGGCCAGCCAGCCGGCGAGCCAGGCAAGCAGCGCGAAGACCAGCACGAGCACCAGCAACGTACCTGCCGCCGCCACGCGTCGCGAGTGACCGCCGCCGCGTTGGCGGCCGGGGTGCCTGACATAGCGTTCCATCTTTGCGGTCCTGAATTCCGGGCGCGGCGCCCACGGCCGCCTAACGTGGCGGGAAACGGCCACGAGTTCAAGCCGACCCGCACCGGCGGCCCGCCGCTCAGCCCTGCCCTGCGGCATACAGCAGGCGCCGCGGCGCGCCGCTGATCGCCGCGGCCAGCCGCGCCGCGCGGGCCGGCGGCAATTCCTCACGCAGCAGGGCAAACACGCGTCGGCCTTCGGCCAGCCGAGCGGCATCCGCTTCGGCATCGGCGGCGGCGCCGGCCACCAGCAGCACGAATTCGCCGCGCCGCTGGTCGGCATCGCTGGCCACCCGCGCGGACAGCTCGCCAAGCGATCCGGCCAGCACGGTCTCGAACAGCTTGGTGAGCTCGCGCGCCAGCACGCCCTCGCGTTCGGCGCCAAACACGGCCACGAAATCCGCCAGCGACTCGACGATGCGGTGGCTGGCCTCGTAGAAGATCAGCGTGCGCGTCTCGGCCACCAGCGCCTGCAGGCGTTCACGCCGCGCGCCGGCGCGGGCCGGCAGGAAGCCCTCGAACACGAAACGGTCGCTTGGCAGGCCCGCCACCGACAGCGCCGCGATGGCCGCGCACGGCCCGGGCACCGGCGACACCCGGCAGTCGGCAGCGCGCGCCGCGCGTACCAGCCGGTAGCCGGGATCACTGATCAATGGCGTGCCGGCATCGGACACCAGCGCCACGTCCTCGCCGGCCTGCAGGTGCGCCACCAGGCGGGCAGCCTGTTCGGCCTCGTTGTGCTCGTGCAGCGCGAACATGCGCGCACGGCTGCCGGCCAGGGCCAGCAGCGGTGCGCTGTGACGGGTGTCCTCGGCAGCGACGATGGCGACGCTGGCCAGCACCTGGCGCGCGCGCGCGGACATGTCATCCAGGTTGCCGATCGGCGTGGCCACCACCCACAGCGTCCCGCGTTGCGCTTCCATCACCGCCCTCCAGCTGCCAGGCGCGGTCAGGCGCCGCGCAGCGATCGGCTATCATCGCAGCCTTGCAGCCAGACGCATACGGACCACGCGATGCCCGGCAAGCCTTTGCGAAATGCCCACCCCATCCGCGGCACGCAGCTGCGCATGTTGCTGGCCGGCCTGCTCTGCCTGCTGCTGGCCGCCTGCGCGACGCTGAGCGCGCCCAGTCCCGAAACGCGTGCGGCGGCCGTGCAGGCGGACCAGCTCTACCGCCAGGGCGAGTTCGAGCGCGCCGCCGCGGCCTTTCTCGCACTCGCCGAAGCCAACCGCGGCAACCTGGCGGCAGGTTACCAGTTGCGTGCGGCCGAAGCCTGGCGCCAGGCCGGCAACCTGCCCGCGGCGGAACGGGTGCTGGAGGATATCCGGCGCCGCCGCCTGCGGGGCGACGAGGTGGTCCGTTACGACCTGCTCGGCGCCGAGGTCGCCTTGCACGAGGGCGATCCCGAGCGCGCCCGTGCCTACCTGCATGACCTGCCGCCGGACCTGCCGACCGACCTGCAGGTGCGCGCGCTGGAACTGGCCGCACGTGCCGACCTCGCCAGCGGCGATGCCGTCGCCTCGGCGCGCCAGCGCGCCCTGCTGGACGCCTACCTGCACGACCCGGACCGCAGCTACAACCGGCGCGAGCTGATCACCACCCTGGAAGGCGTGGATAGCGCCACCCTGACGGCGCGCGCACAGGCCCTGCCGGATACCGACCCGCTGCTGCCCTGGATCGAACAGGTGTTGCGCCTGCGCGGCCAGCCACTCGCGCGCAGCCTGGCGCGACCCGAGCGACCGGTCGGCACACTGGAGCCGGACGCGCGCGGTGACCTGCACGCCGAAAGCTACCGGCCCGTGCACCATGTCGCCCTGCTGCTGCCGCTGGACACGTCCCTGGCCGCGGTGGCGCAATCGATCCGCGACGGCTTCCTCACGCTGTATTTCAACACCCCACCCGAGCAGCGTCCGGAATTGCGCATCCACGCCGTCGGCAGCACGCCGGCGAGCGCGCTCGAGGGTTACCAGCGCGCCGTGGCGGCGGGCGCCGACCACGTGGTCGGCCCGCTGCAGCGCGAATCGGTCGGTGCGCTGTTCCACCAGCCGCTGAGCGTGCCGGTGCTGGCCCTCAACCACCCCGAAACCGGCGAGGCGCCACCGCCGGGGAGCCTGGAATTCGGCCTGCTGCCCGAGGCAGAAGGCGCGCAGGCCGCCGGCCACATGCTGGAACGCGGCATCCGCCAGGCGGCCGTGATCATTGCCGAGGCCGACTGGGCGCAGCGCGCCGCTGGCGCCTTCCGTGCCCAGTTCGAAGCCGGTGGCGGGCGCATCGCCGGCGAAGCGCGCCTGCCCGCCGATGAAGTCAATTTCTCCACCGCCATCAACGTGGCCACTGCCGGGCTCGGCAGCGGCGCGGACGCCGGCATCTTCATCAGCATGCGCCCGCAACAGGGGCGCCTGCTGTTGCCGCAACTGCGCATCGCCGGTTTGCGCGTGCCGGTACTGTCCACTTCGCACATCTATTCCGGCGAAAGCAACGCGACCCTCGATCGGGATCTCGACGGCGTGGAGTTCTGCGATGCGCCGTGGCTGTTCGGACCCCTGCCCGGCCGCCCCGATCGCCTGCGCGTCAGCAGCCAGCTCACCAGTGCCAACGGCGTCGGCGCGCGCCTGTATGCCTTCGGCATGGATGCCTGGGCGCTGCTGCCGTACATGGACTGGCTGCTCATCCACCCGGATGCCTACCTCGAGGGGGCCACCGGCGACCTCAGCGCCGATGCCTTTGGTCGCATTCATCGCACTCTGGCCTGGGCGCGCTTCGAGAACGGCATCGCACGCCCGATCGAGGGTGCGCTGCACATGCAGCCGGTCGGTCCATGAGCTCGGCGGCGCCACGCAGCACGCCGCGCCGCGCCGGCACGCACTACGAAGATCTCGCGCTGGCCCACCTGCAGCGCGCCGGCCTGACCCTGGTCGCGCGCAACTACAGCTGCCGGCTGGGCGAGCTCGACCTCATCATGCAGGACGGCGCCACGCTCGCCTTCGTCGAGGTACGCTACCGGCGCAGCGGCGACACGCACGGATTCGGCGACGGCATCGATTCCATCAGTGCCGCCAAGCGCAGCCGCCTGGTGCGCGCTGCCAGCCTGTTCCTTGCCGCCCAGCCACGCCTGGCGCGCCGCGCCTGCCGCTTCGACGTGGTTGCCATCGCCGGACCGACCGGTGCCGAGTCGCTCACCTGGTGCCGCAACGCCTTCGAGGCGTGCTGAGCAGGGCGCCGCCCTTTCGACTGCAATTTCGAGGATCCACCATGCATTTCCGCCCGTTCTTCGCCTGGCTCTCCCTGTTGCTGGTGCTGCCCCTGCTCGGCGGCTGCCTTGCCGCGGTCGCCGGTGGCGCCGTGGTGGGCGCCAGCGCCATGCATGACCGGCGCAGCACGGGCATCTACATCGACGACAAGCGGCTGTACCTGGCGGCCTACGATGCCATCAACAAGGACAAGGAACTGGCGCTCGACAACAACGTGATCATCGTCGTCTACGACGGCGTGATGCTGCTGGCCGGGGAAGTGCGCACGGCCGAGCTCAAGCAGCGCGCCGAACGGCTGGTGACGGGCTTCCAGGGCACGCGCCGCATCGTCAACGAACTGGAGGTGCGCGAGCCGGAAGGCTTCTGGTCACGCCGTCGCGACGGCACCATCACCGCCCACGCCAAGACCGCCCTGCTGGACATCACCAGCCTGCCCGGCTTCGATCCAACCCGCATCAATGTCAGCACCGCCCATCGCGTCGTGTACCTGATGGGCCGGGTCACCAGCGAGGAAGCGGACGCCGCCGTGGAGATCGTGCGCAACGTGTCCGGCGTCGAGCGGGTGGTGAAGCTGTTCGACTACATCGAGCGGTGAAGCCCCCCGGCGCACCGCCGCACCCCACACCGCAGCGCCGCGCGGCAAGGCGATGTGCGGGCCGAATGCCGGACCATCGCCCCGGCGCGCAGCCGAATCCTTCGCCCTTGCATGAGACAGACCGATGACCGACCTCCCGCCCTGCCCTGCCTGTGGTTCGTCCCTCACCTATGCGGACGGCGCGCTTCTGGTCTGCCCGGAATGCGCCCACGAATGGGCCCCTGCAGAGGCGCGTGCGCCCGAACGGCGCGTGCACCGGGACGCGGTCGGCAATGTCCTGGCCGACGGCGACTCGGTGACCCTCATCAAGGACCTGAAGGTGAAGGGCGCGCGCTCCGCGCTCAAGCTGGGCACCAAGGTACGCAACATCCGGCTGGTCGACGAGGATCACGACATCGACTGCAAAATCGAGGGCTTTGGCGCGATGAAGCTGAAGTCGGAGTTCGTGCGCAAGATCCAGGGCTGACCCCGGACGAGCACGGCGGCGCCGGCCCGCCCTGCACCATCCCGCGCACGACCCGAGCCGGCTATTTCCGCGCTCGCCGCCGGCTCCACCAGCGCAGCAGGCCGCGCGACAGGCGCACCTTCTCCTGCCCCACGGGCAGGTCGGCACGGGCGAAGATCCACGAGGACTTGCTGTAGGCGATCTGCTGCTCCGGGTACACGCTGCGGTGCCCGATGATCAGGTAGGCGCTGACACAGGCACCCGCCACGTAGAGCAGCGAATCGGCGCCGAACAGCTCCACGCCCATCAGGATCGCCGCCATCGGCGCGTTCGAGGCTGCGGCAACCACCGCCGTGAAGCCGACCGCGGCGCCCAGCGCGGGGGCGATGCCGAACAGGTGCGCGACGGCGCCGCCGAATACCGCGCCGATCACGAACTGCGGGGTGACGATGCCGCCGTAGAAGCCCGAGCCCAGGGTGATGGCCACCAGCAGCGTCTTCCACAGGAAGCCGGCGTAGCTCATGGTTTCGCCGTGCAGGGCACGATCCATCACCGGCAGGCTGAGGCCGAGGAAATCACTGGGTGCGACCAGCAGCACCAGGGACAGCACCACGCCGCCGAGCACCGGCAGCAACGGTGGCCACAGCCGCAGACGCCGCTCCACGCCGCTGAACAGGCGGTGGCTGAGCTCCAGCAGTGCCACGAACAACCACGCCGCCACCCCGCACAGGACGCCGACCAGCACCGTCTTCAGGAACAGCCATTCGGTGAAGGCGCCGGTGAAGTCGATGTGATACTCGGGATAGGGCACGCCCAGGTGCTTGCTGACCTGGAACGCGGTCACCCCGGAGACGATGCCGGGAAACAGGAAGTCGTGGCGGATGCGGCCGATCGCCAGCATTTCCACGCCGTAGATGGCGCCGGCGATGGGCGTCCCGAACACGCTGGCAAAACCGGCACTGACACCACAGGCGAGCAGGCGCTTGCGCAGTTCCGAATTGAGCCGCAGGCTGCGCCCGATGCCGGCGGCCAGGCTGGCGCCCAGGTGCGAGCAGGGCCCTTCCTTGCCGGCCGAGCCACCACAGGCCAGCGTGACCAACGCCGCCACCGGCTTTACCCACAGGGTGCGAAACGGCATGCGCCCGCGCTGTTCATTGACGGCGATGATGGGCGAATCCCGGTAGCCGCTGCGACTGAGCCGATAGCCGTAATGCAGGATCAGGCCGTTGGCCAGGCCGCCGCTGACGAGCAGGCCGGCCTGCAGCCACCAGGGCAGGGCATAGACGTGACCTTCGCTGGCAAACAGGATGCGCAGGAACAGCGTGCAGCCCAGGCCGACCACGGCGCCGGTGAAGATCGACAGCACCAGCCACTGGATCACGGTGGCCAGCATGACCAGCGGTTCGGCAAATGACTGGCGAAGCATGGTGGGTGGCCTGCGGCATGCGGCGACGCGCCATTGTAGCCATGCGACGCACGGCCCCGCGTCCGGCCACGCGCGTGGGCCGATGGCATACTCGGGCCTTGCGGCCATGGCGGCCGCCAGCCAGCGACGTGCGGCGCATGCAGGGCATCCATGTCATCGATACCGGCTTCGTGCGGCCGCGCTTCGACGCGGCCTACCTCATCGTCGGGCAGGCGCATGCCGCCTTCATCGACTGCGGCACCGGCCACTCCGTACCGCGCCTGCTGGCCGCGCTCGCCGAGGCCGATCTGCAACCCCGGCAGGTGGACTGGCTGATCCTCACCCACGTGCACCTGGACCATGCCGGCGGGGCGGGCGCGCTGCTGGCGGAGCTGCCCAGGGCCCGGCTGCTGGTGCATCCGCGCGGCGCGCGCCACATGATCGACCCCACGCGCCTGTGGGCCAGCGCCAGCGCCGTGTACGGCGAGGCCGTGATGCTGCAAAGCTACGGCCGCCTGCGCCCGGTGCCCGCCGAGCGTGTGGTGATCGCCGAAGACGGCCACGTGGTCGATGTCGGTGGGCGCCCGCTGACCTGCATCCACACGCCAGGCCATGCCCGCCACCACATGGCCCTGCACGATCCGCGCGCAGCCCTGTGCTTCACCGGCGACACCTTCGGCCTGTCCTACCGCGAGTTCGACACTGCCCGCGGCGTGTTCATCCTGCCCACCACTTCACCGGTCGAGTTCGACCCGCAGGCCCTGCATGCATCCATCGACCGCCTGCTGGCCCTGGCACCCAGGACGATGTACCTGACGCATTTCGGCCCGGTCGCGCCACCGGGGCGCCTGGCAGCCGACCTGCACACGCAGATCGACGCCATGGTGGCACTGGCGCAGGCGGCCGATGCCGGCGTGGATCGTCACGAAACGCTGGTGACCGGGTTGACCGAACTCTACGCCAGTCGCGCGGCCGAGCACGGCTGGCGCGGCACGCGTGCGCAACTGGTGGCCTTGCTGGGCATGGATATCGAGCTCAACGCGCAGGGCCTGGGCGTGTGGCTGGACCGCCAGCGCCAATGAGGCCGCAGTCCGCCGCGCCACCTCGATGCGCTGCGGACGAACCGCCCGCCTCACCACCAGGCCAGCACGCCGGCCAGCACCAGGGCCGCCCACAGTCCGGCAAGGACGTCATCGAGCATGACGCCCAGGCCGCCCGATACGCGGCGATCGGCCCAGGATACCGGCCAGGGCTTGGCCACATCGAACAGGCGGAACAGGGCAAAGCCGACCAGCACCCAGGGCCAGCCGCCGGTGAACCACAGCAAGGGTGCAAGCGCGATCCATTGGCCGACGAACTCGTCCCAGACGATGGCGCCCGGGTCGGCCAGGCGCAGGCGGGCGACGCTGACCGCGGCCGCCCACACACCCACGGCAAAGCCCACCAGCAGCGCCAGTGCGTACCACGGCCAGGGCAGTTCGCGCAGCACCAGCCAAGGCAGCAGCGCGGCGAGCGATCCCGCCGTGCCCGGCGCGACCGGGCTCAGGCCCGCGCCGAAGCCACTGGCGATCCAGCCGGCCGGGTGGCTGAGCAGGGCGCGCCGCTGCATGCGATCGAGGCTCACGTGAAATGCTCCCAGCCGCGCAGGGACGGGATGATCCGGGCGCCATCCTCGCCCAGCAGGCGCACGCCCTGCCCCGCCACCACGCGGCCGATGCAGGCCACGTCACAGCCCACGCCATCGAGCGCACGCAGGACGTCCGCCTCGCGCGCGGCCGGCGCGGTGAAGGCGAGCTGGTAGTCGTCGCCGCCCGCGACCTGCACCGCGAGGCGCTCTTCGCCCGCGAACAGGGTGCGCACGGCCTGCGACAGCGGCAGCCGGGCGGCCTCCAGTTCGATACCGACCGCGCTGCGTCGGGCGATGTGGCCGAGGTCGGCCATGAGACCGTCGGAGGTGTCGATGCAGGCGCTGGCCAGGCCGCGCAGCGCCAGGCCCGCGGCAAGCTGGGGTAGCGGCCGGTTGACGCGTGTCAGCACGGCGGCACGCGCCCACTCGGGCGCGCGCGCGAGCGGCGATCCCTCGGGCGCAAGCTGGCAGCGCAATCCGGCCAGGCCATCGCCCAGCGTGCCGGTGACGAACACCCGGTCATCGACGCGGGCGCCATCGCGGCGCAGGGCGGTCCCGCTCGGGGCGAAGCCATGCACCGTCACGCCGATCGCCAGCGGACCGCGCGTGGTATCGCCGCCGACCAGGGCGACCTCATGGCGCTGCGCGAGCTCGGCAAAACCATCGGCAAACGCGGCCACGAAGCCGGCGTCCGCGCCGGGCAGGGTCAGCGTGAGCAAAGCCCACGCCGGTGTCGCGCCCATGGCCGCAAGGTCGGA
Organism: Dokdonella sp.; assembly: GCA_023228465.1. Lineage (GTDB taxonomy): Bacteria > Pseudomonadota > Gammaproteobacteria > Xanthomonadales > Rhodanobacteraceae > Dokdonella_A. The sequence goes on from JALOBC010000013.1 coordinate 55,693, forward strand.
AAGATTGACCGCCAGCGCCTTCCAGCCCAGCTCGCGCGCATCCACGCCGGGCAGGAAATGCACCCCCTCGACCAGCACGTCGGTGCTGACCAGCAGGTCGTGACCGGACGGCGGTACCAGGATCGCGCAATCGTCGCCCATGCCCAGGCGCACATCGGCGCGGGTATGCGCGCAGCGCTCGCGGATCAGTTCGACGAGGTCGAATTCCATTGCAGGGAGGGATTCACGGATCAATGAAGGAAAGACGCGACACCATCGCCACCAGCACGAATGGGCGCCGGAATCCGGCCGCATTCAGCGGCGCCCGGCGCCGTACTCGGCGGCGCGCAGTTCGGCGGCGAGCTTGTCCAGTACCCCGTTCACGTAGGCATGGCCATGCTCGGCGCCGAAGCGCTTGGTCGATTCGACCGCTTCGTTCAGCACCACGCGGTAGGGCACGTCGATGCGCTCGCGCAGTTCCCAGGCGGCGATGCGCAACGCGGAGAGCTCGATCGGGTCCACGCGCGTGATGTCCCGGTCGAGGAACGGCGAGATCGCGGCATCGAGTTCATCGCGCTGGCGCGCGACCCCACGCACCAGGATTTCGAAGTATTCCTGATCGGCCACGCGCATGTCCTGCTCGTTGCAGAACTGCTCGATCACCGATTCGATGCGGTTGCCGCCAAGCTGCCAGGCATAGAGCGCCTGCAGGGCGCGTCGCCGCGCCCGCGAGCGCGCGGCCGGATCGATCGCGCCGGCCATGCCAGGCGCACTCACAGTTGCCTCCACAGGTCGGCCATCTCGAGTGCCGCCAGGGCCACGTCCGCACCCTTGTTGCCGCGCGCGCCGCCCGCGCGCGCCGCCGCGTCGGCATGCTGCTCCACTGCCAGCACGCCGTTGAGCACCGGCAAACGCCAGTCCAGCGCCACCCGCATGAGGCCCTGCGCGCAGCCATCGGCCACGTGCTCGTAGTGACGGGTGTCGCCGCGCACCACGCAGCCGAGCGCGATGATCGCCGCACATTCGCCGCGCTCGGCGATGCGCGCAGCGGCGGACGGAATCTCCCACGCGCCCGGCACGCGCAGGATCTCGATGAGGTTTTCCGGCACGCCGTGCTCGCGCAGCGTGCGCAGCGCGCCCTCGACCAGCGCATCGACGATGCGCGGATTCCAGCGGCTGGCGATGATCGCATAGGAGGCATCGGCGACGGGCCGCGCTTCTCCGGAATAAAGGGCCATGCTCGAACCGGCGGGGTCAATGGGGCAGGTTGCAGTTTAGCCGACGCCAGCGATGGCGCGGCAGGTCAGGCTGCCGGCGCGAACCGGCGTGTCGCGCGGGTTCAGACGGCTGCGTGGCGCCGCAGGGCGAGGATGTCGCCGAGCAGGGCCTGCGCGGTCAGCTCGCGGCCGGCGCCCGGACCCTGGATCACCAGCGGCCGGGGCTGGTAGCGCAGGGTATGCAACGCGAACAGGTTGTCGGTGTCGGCCAGGCGGGCGGCGGGATGGGCGGCCGACAGTGCGCGCAGGCCGACGCTGGCGCGCCCATCCGGTGCCAGCGCGGCGACGTGGCGCAGCACCCGCCCACCTGCCGCAGCCGCGGCACGGCGGCGTTCCAGGCGCGCGTCGAGCTCGCTGGCGCGCGCGAGGAAGGCGTCGGCCGACAGGGCTCCCAGATGCACTGGCACCAGGCTTTCGACGCTCACCGCGGCGGGATCGATGCATTGGCCCGCGCTGCGTGCCAGGATCAAGAGCTTGCGCGCCACGTCGGCGCCGCCCAGATCGATGCGCGGATCGGGTTCGGTGTAGCCGGCCGCCACCGCCTCGCGCAGCAGCGCGGAGAACGGACGGCTGCCATCGAAGTGGTTGAACAACCACGACAGCGAGCCGGACAGCACGCCCTCGAAAGCCAGCAGGCGATCACCGCAGGCGCGCAGGCGGCGCAGCGTTTCCAGCACCGGCAGGCCGGCACCGACCGTGGCGGCGTCGCCATAGCCGATGCCATCACGCGCCGCGTCGCGCACCGCGCTCCAGTCGGCCTCGCTTTCGCCGATCGCCGCCTTGTTAGCGCTGACCACGTGGTAGCCGGCACGCAGCCAGCGCGCATGGCGGCCCGCCAGCGCGACCGAGGCGGTGGCATCCACCACGACGCGCTGGCTGGCGCCGCTGGCATCCAGCGCCGCCAGCAGCGCGGCATCGTCGCGCGCCGTGCCGGCGGCCAGGCGCAACGGCGCCTGCGCCGGCGCCAGGCCCCGTGGCTGGACGCTCTGGCGCTGCGAATTGGCCACCCCGACCAGTTGCAGGCCGGCCGCCGCCGGCGTGCCGAACAGGCGCAGCAGGGCGCCGCCCACCCCACCGGTGCCGAGCAGGACCAGGGCCACGCCGGCCGTGCGGGCGTGCTGGTGGAGTTGCGCGCTCATGCGCAACTGCGCACGCGGCTGCAACGCTCGGCGCGTGCCAGCGCGGCGCCGAGGTCGGCGACGAGATCATCGCCATCCTCGATGCCGACCGACACGCGCAGCAGCGCCTCGCCGATGCCGGCCTGACGGCGCGCCGCGGCGTTCATGGCAGCATGCGTCATGCTCGCCGGATGCGCGATCAGGCTCTCCACGCCGCCCAGCGACTCGGCCAGCGAGAAGTGCTGCAGGCCATCGAGAAAGGCGCCCACCGCGGCCACGCCGCCGGCCAGCTCGAAGCTCAACATGGCGCCGAAGCCATCCTGCTGGGCCAGCGCCAGCGTGTGGCCCGGATGCGTTGCCAGGCCCGGCCAGTGCACGGCACAGACGGCCGGGTGGCCGGCGAGCAGCGCGGCGATCCGCGCCGCATTGGATTCGTGCGCGCGCAGGCGCGGCACCAGGGTGCGTAGCCCGCGCAGGGTAAGGAAACTGTCGAACGGGGCGCCGGCCAGGCCCAGGCAGTTGGCCCACCAGGCAAGCTGATCGAACACACCGGCTTCCCTGGCCACCACGGCGCCGCCGACCACGTCGCTGTGGCCGTTGATGTACTTGGTGGTGGAATGCACGACCAGGTCGGCGCCGAGCGTCAGCGGGCGCTGCAGGGCTGGCGAGAGGAAGGTGTTGTCCACCACGCACAGCGCGCCGACGGCTTGCGCGCCGGCGGCCACTGCGCGCACGTCGGTGATGCGCAGCAGCGGATTGGATGGCGTTTCCACCCACACCAGATCCGGCGCGTCGGCCAGGCCCGCGGCCAGGCAGCGCGGGTCGGTGAGATCGCCAAACCGGACACGGAAGCGGGCCTTCCTGGCCCAGCCGTCGAGCAGGCGCCAGGTGCCGCCATAGCAGTCGTGCGCGGCCAGCACCAGACCGCCAGGCGGCACCTGTTCGAGGACCAGCGCGACAGCGGCCATGCCGCTGGCGGTGACGACGGCGCCCGCACCCTGCTCGGCGGCGGCCAGGGCGCTGCCAAGCTGGTCGCGGGTCGGGTTGCCACTGCGCGAATAGTCATGGGTGCGCGGGCGGCCCAGCCCTTCGAAGGTGTAGTTGGTGCTCAGGTGCAGCGGCGGCACGACGGCGCCGTGCTGAAGGTCCGATTCGAGGCCGGCGCGTACCGTGCACGTGGCGAGGGCCACGCTCACCGGCGGTCTCCGGGCCGATCAAGGATGTCCTGCAGCAGCGCACCCAGGCGCAGCGGCTCCTTGAGGAAGGCGTCGTGGCCATAGGGGGAATCGATGACGTGCAGCGTGGCGGCGGTACCGCAGCGGCGCTGCAGCTCGCACAGGTCGGCCAGCGGGACGACGCGGTCCGAGGCGATGCCGATCAGGGTGGTGGGAATGCCGATGGCTTCCGGGCTGACTGCGTGCAGGTCGATCGATTCGGACAGGGCAAGGAAGCGCCCGGCATCGAAGCGTTCGGCAAAGCGCGCGCCGGCATGCGCCAGCCAGGCTTCCTCGGCGAAACGGAAGCGCCCATCCGCAAAGACCGGTGCGCCCGCACAGCGTTCGGCGAATTCGCGCTCGCTGCGGTAGGTGGTCATTGCCAGGCGCCGCGCCAGATCCAGGCCGGCCGCGCCATCGCCGAGCCGCTCGGCGAGGCGTACGATCTCGCGCTGGAGGTTGCGCAGGGCCGTGCTCAGCGGGTGGGCGCGATGCGCGCCGGCGATGGCGACCAGGTGACGCGCATGCGCCGGATGGCGGGCCGCGAAGGCCAGCCCGACCATCGCACCGTAGGAGGCACCGACGAAGGCGTGCGCCTGGCGGATGCCGAGGGTGGCGAGCAGGGCCGCCAGCGCGTCGGCCTGGTCGGCGCTGTCCACGGCCTGCACAGCGCCCAGATCGGCCCGCTCCAGCCAGTCGATGCCGAGCACCGCGTAACGCGTGGTGTCGATGGCGCGTCCGGCACCGACGATGTCCTCCCACCAGCCGCAGCCGCCCTGCGCGGCGTTGCGGTCGGCGGAGATGCCGCCCTGGACGATGATCACGGGTGCGCCAGGTGCCCCATACAGGGCAAAGCGCACGCGCACCTGGCGCCAACCGTCGCCGTGGCGCGGGTCGAGGCGCACCAGGCGCTCGCCATGGATGCGGCCCACGCGCGCGAGATCGCTGGCTGCCACCGGCGAGGCCGGCAGGGTGTCGGGAGGGACTGGGCAGGCTTCGGCGTGCAAGGTCATCGCGATTCTCCGGTGATGCTCGCAAGCCACGGAGAACCGGAAACGGATTGCCGCGCAGGCACGGCGTGCCGCCGGCCTGCGCAACAACTCATCTCTCGGTGGATCGCGCACCTGCGCGTCCCCGCGGGAGTTGGCACCGTGGCGCAGCTGGCGCTGCGCTGGTTGCCCCGGCGTCCAAGGGCCTGTCCCTCAGCCGGTCTTGATGAGCAGTGGCGCGCACTCTAGCGACCACAAAGTTCCACGTCAATGGCCGTCTATATGGCCATTTGGCATGACACTCCAGGATTTCCGCGCCGCGCGCGCCGCCCGCCTGCGTCTGCCGAGACGGGGACCATCGCCGCCGCGCCGTCGCATCTTGCTAAAATGGCTGGTTTTCCCCGACCCGCGCAACCATGCCCGACCACCTTCGCGAAACCCGGCGTCGCCGCACCTTTGCCATCATTTCCCACCCCGACGCCGGCAAGACCACGCTGACCGAAAAGCTGTTGCTGTTCGGCGGCGCGATCCAGATGGCCGGCTCGGTGAAGTCGCGCAAGACCGCGCGCCATGCCACCAGTGACTGGATGGCGCTGGAGCAGGAACGCGGCATCTCGGTGACCAGCTCGGTCATGCAGTTCCCCTATGCCGGGCGCATCGTGAACCTGCTCGACACGCCCGGCCACGCCGACTTCGGCGAGGACACCTACCGCGTGCTGACCGCGGTGGATTCGGCGCTGATGGTGATCGACTGCGCCAAGGGCGTGGAGGAACGCACCATAAAACTCATGGAGGTGTGCCGCCTGCGCGACACGCCGATCATGACCTTCATCAACAAGCTCGACCGCGAGGGGCGCGCGCCGATCGAGTTGCTCGACGAGGTCGAGTCGGTGCTCGGCATCGCCTGTGCGCCGGTCACCTGGCCGCTTGGCATGGGCTCGCGTCTCAAGGGCGTCTATCACCTGCTGCTCGACGAGGTCCACCTCTACGAGCCGGGGCGCAACTTCACGCGCCAGGATTCGACCATCTTCAAGGGCCTCGACGACCCGGCGCTCGAGGCGCGCATCGGCACGGCGATGCTGGCCGAAGTCCGCGACGAACTGGCGCTGGTGCGCGGGGCTTCCCACCCCTTCGACCAGACCGCCTACCTGGCCGGACAGCAGACCCCGGTGTTCTTCGGTTCGGCGGTCAACAATTTCGGCGTGCAGCTGCTGCTCGACTTCTTCGTCGAACACGCGCCGCCGCCGCAGCCGCGCGCGACCACCACGCGCGAGGTGTCGCCCGGCGAGGAGGGGTTCTCCGGCTTCGTCTTCAAGATCCAGGCCAACATGGACCCGATGCACCGCGACCGCGTGGCCTTCCTGCGCGTGTGCTCAGGCCGCTACGACGCCGGCATGAAGATGTTGCATGTACCCAGCGGCAAGGAGATGCGCATTGCCAACGCGCTGACCTTCATGGCCTCGGACCGCGAACTGGCAAGCAGCGCCTACCCGGGCGACGTGATCGGCCTGCACAACCACGGCACGATCGCCATCGGCGATACCTTCACCGCGGGCGAGCCCCTGGCCTTCACCGGCATCCCGAACTTCGCACCCGAGCTGTTCCGCCGCGCGCGCCTCAAGGATCCCTTGAAGATGAAGGCGCTGTCCAAGGGATTGGGCCAGCTTTCCGAGGAAGGCGCCACGCAGTTCTTCCGCCCGCTGATGTCCAATGACCTCATCCTCGGCGCGATCGGCGTGCTGCAGTTCGAGGTGGCGGCCTACCGTCTCAAGGACGAATACGGCGTGGAGGCCCTGTTCGAGAACGTCGGCGTGGTCACCGCGCGTTGGGTGCACTGCGATGATGCGAAGAAGCTGGAGGAGTTCCGCGAGAAGAACGCGCTGCACCTGGCCGTCGATGCCGCCGGTGAGCTGGTCTACCTCGCACCCACGCGCGTCAACCTGCAGCTGACGATGGAACGCTGGCCGGACGTGCGCTTTGCCGCCACGCGCGAGCACGCGGGCGCGCTGGCGGCGAGCTGAGCCGAGGGTCCGCGGGGCGGCGCGAACCTATGCGGACCCATGCACGACGCCCGCCTTGCCAGGCCGCCACCCGCTTGCGCGCTTGGCCGCGATCGACGAACGCGGCTCAGCCGCCCAGCGCAAAGCTCGCGCTGAACAGGTGATCGCCACGCTCCTGCGGATGCGTGGGCGCCGTCTTGCCGGTGCCATCGATCGAGGCAGCGAAGATGACGTCGCGTGCGGCAAGTCCGCCATCCGCCTGCGGCACGCTCGCCACTCCGGCGTTGACGCCCTGCCAGGACACCGGCGCATGCCCCATGGGTACGCTCAGCGCCAGGCCCAATGCAAGTGCGAAACCGGCGGCGATGCCGCCCGCCCAGCGCCGCCGCACGGCGTGGCGCCGAGCGCCGGCCGCCGCAGCGCGATGGCCGCCCCGGCCACGCGCCGGATGGGCACGCTGCAACTGGTTCACATCCGATGCCAGGCGTGCCGACGCCGGCTCCAGCGCGCGCAGCAGGCCGGCCACATCCGCGCCTGCCGGCGCCGTCGCGAGCAGGGCGGCAAGGTTCGCATCGGTCGATGCCGTGGCATCGACCTGCGCCTGTGGGCGCGCTGCGCACAGGCGGCGGTACAGGGCGGACAGCGAGTGCTTGTTCATGATTTCAGTCATCAAAGTCACCGTGACCCAATTCGCGCAGCCGGGTTTTCAGTTCTTCCAGGCCCCGCGACACCAGTTTCCGCGCCGCCTCGGCCGAGGGAATCCCGGCCAGGTCGGCAATCTCCTGCATGGAAAATCCCTGCAGGTGCAGGGCGATCGGCAAGCGCCGGCGCTCGGGCAGTTCGGCCAGGCAGCGTTCGAGTCCTTCCATCCGCTCGACATCGCCTGCGCTCTGCTCGGGCGTCTGCGAGGCGACGGAGAGTTCAAACACCCCGTCATCCTCCTCCGGCAGCGGCTCGGCGGCGCGGACCTGTGCCCGGCGCAACGCATCGATGACCGTGCTTGCCACGACCCTCTGCACATAAGACGCATGGAAGGCACCAAACCGGTCACGCTCGATGGCATGCCACAGCCGGATGCGCACTTCCTGCTCCACATCGGCCGGGTCGACGCCGTGGCGGTCGAGCCCGTAGGTGGCGAGGATGCTGCGCACGCGGGCGCCGTAGGTGGAGAACAGCTCCTCGAGGCGGGCGTGGACGGGATCGGTGGGGTTGGTCATGCAGCCAGCGGCGCTCCGGGGCCGGGTATGCTCCCCGACTGGAGCGCACACCGCAACGCCAGGGCCGGATGCAGCCACCCGCGACAACCTGCCCGGCCCACGCCGGCCCGCGGTTTGCAGCCTGACCCGCGCCGGAGCCGATTCACGCCGGTCCGTGCAGCAGCGGCGGCAGCGGGCAATGCAGCGCCGCGCAGATGACGCGCAACAGCTCGGCTTCGGCGACATTGACGGCTCCATCGGCGCCGATCGTCCGCGTCAGCGCCCGCACCACCAGCTCCTTGCCGGCCGGGGCCAACAGATCGAGCCTGGGCAGGGCACGATCGAGCGCCAGCATCCACTCGTCGGGCGGCGCATAGTCCACGGATTCCCCTGGCAGGACCTCGCGCAGGCCCAGCGCGTAGGCGTTGCGGGCCGCCGCTTCGCCGTCATGACCGTGGCGCGCCACCACCGCAAGCAGATCCTTGAGTTCGCTGGCCACCCGCGGCAACCTGGTGCGCCCCATCACGCGTGCGGCGGCGGGATCGAGCGCCTCGATCACCTGGATGCGCAGCAGGGCCGCCAGGCAATACTCGTCCAGCGTCACGCAGCGGTCCGCCTCGATCAGCGCCCGCACCGCGATCATGAAGCTCGTCAGCTGGGGACGCGGGCGGCGCCGCAGGGCCGGGAAGGCCAGCGCGGCCAGGGGCAGGCGCTGCATCGGGTGGAGGTCGGCCAGTTCGCCGTGCAGGGCGAGCACGGCGGCGCGCAGGCTCGCGCCGAACTGCTGCTCGACATGCTCCAGCTGACGCGCGCGCACCTGGGCCGCGTCGTTCAGCAGCAGCGCGAACACCAGCGCCATCGCCTGTTCGCCCTGGCCGGCGGCTTCGCGCAGCCTGGTCGGGAGAGCGGCCCGCAGCCCGCGCGCCAGGATGTGATCGTCGTCGCCCGGGTTGCCCACCTGTCGCGACACCCCATCCGGGGTGAGGTGCAGATCGGCATCGGCAGCAGGCAGCCCGGCCGTGGCCGGCGCCACCCCGACGCCCGCCGGCGCGAAACCGGCTGCGGAAACGTCCCGGTGCCATTCCCCCTCGGCAGTCTTGGCGGCCGCCACCGGCTGCGCCCAGGCAGCGGCAATGGGCTTGAAGTCCCGCGGCTCGAAGCCCGGGTCGAGGCGGCGGATGCGCTCCATCAGGGGCGGGTGGGTCGCAAACAACGCGGCAAGACCGAGGCCGTCGGAAAACAGCATGTGCGAAACCTCCTCGGTCCCGCTGGCCGCCAGCTTCGAGCCTTCCGCCAGGGCGCCGATCTTCTTCAGCGCCCCGCCGATGCCGTCGGTCTGGCGCGTGAACTGCACGGCCGACGCGTCGGCCAGGAACTCACGCTGGCGCGAGATCGAGGCCTTGATGACGCGCGCCAGGATCACCCCGATGTAGCCGACCGCAAACAGGGCCAGGCCGAACATCACGACCCCGCCCGTGCTCGAGCCACGCCCACGGCCGCGGTCGGACATTTCGGCGATCCTGCGCCCGATGGTGGCCATGACGAGGATGCCGAAGGCGACCCCCATCAGGCGGATGTTGAGACGCATGTCGCCGTTCAGAAGATGGCTGAACTCATGCCCGATCACGCCCTGCAGTTCGGCGCGGGTGAGCTTGTCGAGCGCCCCGCGAGTGACCGTGATCGCGGCATCGGGTGGCGCATAGCCGGAGGCGAAGGCATTGATGCCCGCTTCCTCCTCCAGGACGAAGACCTCCGGCACCGGCACCCCTGAAGCAATGGCGATTTCCTCCACCACGTTGCGCAGGCGCCGGTACGCGAAACTCGTGGTGTCCGACGCCACGGCAGTGCCGCCCATGCCGCGTGCCACGGCAGCGCCGCCGCCACGCAGGGTGGCGATGCGATAGAGCGAGCCCAGTCCGATCACGCCGGCCACGCCCAGGCTGAGCAGCAGCAACGGGCCTGCCTGGACACGCAAGGCGTCGGCCCCGGCAAACGCGAACAGCACGACGAAATCGGTGACCAGGACGATGACCAGCACGGCCAGCGTGAACATCGCCAGCATGCGCCGCGTCTGCCGGCGGGCGCGTTCCTGGTGGGCGAAGAAATTCATGCACGCCTTCCAGAGCGGCAAACGGCGTTCAGGGCGGTCTGGTACGAAGCCGCCGGCCGCGCCTGGGGCGCGTCCTCAGCTGAACGCAACCTTGGGCACTTCGCGCTTGGTGTCCGACTCGATCGCCAGCTGTTCGGCGGGCAGGAAGGCAAATTGCTTGGCGATGATCGAACCCGGGAACTGCTCGCGACGATTGTTGTAGGACATGACCGCATCGTTGTACGCCTGGCGCGCAAACGCGACCTTGTTCTCCGTCGAAGTCAGCTCCTCGCTGAGCTGCATCATGTTCTGGTTGGCCTTGAGATCCGGATAGGACTCCGACAAGGCGAACAGGCGCCCCAGGGTCTGCGTGAGCATGTTGTCCGCCGCGGAGAGCTGCTGCATCGCCGCGGCGTCGCCAGGGCTGGCCTTGGCCTGCGACAGGCCGGACAGGGCCTGGTTGCGTGCCTGCACCACGGCCTCCAGGGTGCTGCGCTCGTGCGCCATGTAGGCCCTGGCGGTTTCCACCAGGTTGGGAATGAGGTCGTAGCGGCGCGTCAGTTGCACGTCGATCTGCGCGAATGCGTTCCGGTAACCGTTGCGCGCAGCGACCAGACCGTTGTAGAGGGCGACCGCGAACAGCCCGCCGCCGACCAGCAGAACCAGCACGATGACCGATATCATGAGTTTATTTCCCTCGTCCGATCCGACTAGAATCGATGCGCGGCAACCACGTCCGTGCGAGCATAACACGCGGGTCGGCAGCGACCCCGGAGATGAACTTGAGCAAGACCCGAGGCGCAATGCTGGCGCTCTGCGCCGCCATCGCGATGGCGCTGGCCAGCGCTTTCACCGCCCATGCAGCGCCCCTGCAGCCGATCGGCGAAAGCACCGCACCAGGCGTGTCGGCCAGCGCGCCGATACAGCTCGCGGCGCGCAAATCCACCCGCGCCAGGAAACCACCCGCGCCACTGCCGGTGCCGGTTGCCGATGACGGCGCGGTGGCAGCCGATCCGGCCGGCGTGTTGCGCGACTTCGATGCCTGGCTGGATGGTGTCGCGGCCGGCAACGGCGTGGCCGGCCTGGCCGCCGCGATCGTCAAGGACGACCGCGTGCTGTACGAACGCGGCATCGGCTACGCCAATGCATCGACCCGGGAACCGGTCACGCCGACCACCGTGTTTCGCCTGGCCTCGCTGTCGAAGGCCTTTGCCGCAGCCATGGCCGGCATCCTGGTCGAACGCGGCCGGCTCGGGTGGGACAGCAAGGTCGCCGAGTTGCTGCCCAGCTTCACCCTGAGCAGCGACGCCGCCACCCGCCGCCTCACCGTGGCCGACATCCTGAGCCATCGCGTCGGCCTGCCGCACAACACCTACGATCATCTGCTCGAACAGGCCGAGCCCTACCCGCTGCTCGTGGGCCAGCTTGGCCAGGTGCCGCTCGCCTGTCCGGTCGGCGACTGCTACGGCTACCAGAATGTCGCCTTCAGCCTGATCGGCGACGTGGCTTACGCGGTCACCGGCGACTTCTTCTACCATCTCGTGGAGAAGCGCATCTTCCATCCGCTCGGCATGGACAGCGCAACCTACGGACGCGACGCCCTCGAAGGTTCACCCAGCTGGGCGCGGCCGCACCGGCGCAGCGGTTCGGGCTGGACACCGTTCCTGCCCAACGAGAACTACTACCGCGTCGCCCCGGCCGCCGGCGTGAATGCCAGCGTGCGCGACATGGAGCAATGGCTGATCGCGCAGATGGGCGGCCGCCCGGATGTACTCGCGCCCGAACTCCTGGAGGTGCTGCACACTCCGCTGGTGGAAACGGCCGGCGAACTGCGCTCCACCGCCTGGCGCCGTGGCCGTCTGAATGACGCGCGCTATGCCCTGGGCTGGCGTGTGTATGACTATGCCGGCACCACCCTGCTGTTCCACGCGGGTGCGGTGCAGGGTTACCGCGGCATGATCGCGTTCCTGCCCAGGTACCGGTTCGGCGCAGTCATGCTGTGGAACTCCGAATCGGCGCTGCCGGCGGGGCTGATGCCAATGCTGCTCGACCGCTATCTTGGCCTGCCGGACGCGAACTGGGCCGGGCTTGATCCGGGTGAAATGACCGACCGTGCCGGCGGCGCGGAGTGAGCAATGGCCGCGCGGACCCATGCGACACGCGGTGTACGATTCTGACCTTCAGTGCGCGGGACTGACAGCCGCTTGCGGTTGGCAGGCGCCAGCCGCCGATCCGCCACAGGCTGCCGGCTGGCAACCTGCGGCGCCACCGGTGCTGGTGGCCGTCAGTTGAGGTTGAATTCGATTCGCCGGCGCAAGGTGGCCGCCTCCGCCACGCCGTTCAGCAGGCGCGGCTCGAACTTCGCCTTCTGCACCGCCGACAGGGCTGCCTGGTCGAACACGCCGCGCGGCTGCGACGCCGTGACCCGGGCGTTCTTGACCGAGCCATCCTCGGCCACCGTGAACTCGACTTCCACCCAGCCGTTCTGACGGTTGCGCACCGCGGCCGCCGGGTAGCTCGGGCTTGGCGGCACCAGCACACGCACATCGCGCGTCTCGCCAACCGGCGCCGGTGGCGGGGTGGGCGGCGCGGCTGGCGTGGTGGTCGCCACCGCCGCGGGTGCTTGAGCACTGGCGGGACTGGCGGCCGTTGCGGCCGGTTCCTCGGCGACCGGCTCCGGCGCCGCCGCGGCGGCCGCTGCTTTGGCGCGCGCCTCGGCCTCGGCCTTGGCGGCCGCCGCCAGGGCGACTTCCTTCTGCGCTTCCTCGCGCTCGACCAGGCGTCGCTTGGCGTCGAGCTTGCTGCGCAGGATGGTCAGCGCATAGTTGCTCGGATCGGCCTTGGCGAGCAACTCGATGATGCGATTGGCTTCGGCAAAGTCGCCCTGGTTGATCTGGTCTTCCGCACTGCCGGTGGCGAACGGGAAGATCTCGCGCAGCGCATCCATGGCGGTGGCATCATCCGGCTGCACGGCAAGGATGCGCAGGTAGTATTCCAGCGCGTTGTTGCCCGGCGGCGCGACCATGCGGTTCTCGCTCATGGCCGCGCGTGCCTGCTTGTAGAGATCGTTGACGTTGAGGTTCTCGCGCACCTCGACCGGCTCCAGGGTACCGGTGTTCTCGGCCGTGGCCACGGTCGGCGTTGGCGTTGCCGGTGCCGTCACGGGCGCCTTGCGGCCCAGGAACCACCATGCCGCCCCTGCGATGACGAGCACGACCAGCACGACCAGCAGCATCGGCACCATGCCCAGGCCGCGCATGCGATGGCTGCCGAAGCTTCGCTCCCGCCAGCCGGCCGCCCCAATTCTCCCGCCCATCCAATCAATCATTTCAGCCCCCGATGTACGTCGTTCCCCGCCATGACCGCTGCGGTGGAGATCTGGTTGTGGTCCGGCCACGCCTGCGTGTCCGCATGCCCCGCCGGCTGCCGTGCGAAGCCGACCACGGTCAAATGCCCTGCCTGGGTTTCCGCCATTCCAATTCCGCATGAGCAAGATATTGCCTGTCGCACCGCGGATGCAACCATGCGGAATGCAACTTGCGCGCCAGCCTGTGGCAGGCGGACGGTCGCAACGGCCGCAAGCGCACGCAGACACCGCGCCAGCGCATCCGGCCGACTGGCAATGCGGCCCCCGCGAAGGCGGGTGGGATACACCGGGTGGGGCGCCGCGCGCCGAGCGCTGCAGGGCGCGCGGTGCCGGGTAGGCCGGGCGAGAGACCCCGCGCGACCCGAGCGCACCGCTCGCGATGGCCGTGGAAACCACAGGCCCGAAAAACGAAATGCCCTTCCCGCGCTGGGCGTCGCGGGAAGGGCAACATGTCATGTCACGGCGTCGGGACAGCACGCCTTGGGCTTGGTTGGCAGTCGCCTACTTCTTCGCGGCTACCTTGGGCGCGGCCTTCTTCACAGCCGCCTTCTTCACGGCGGCCTTCTTGGCCGCCGGCTTCTTCGCCACGGCCGTCTTGCCCACCGTGGCCGTCTTGGCCTTCGCCGTCGTCTTCTTCACTGCGGCCTTCTTCACCGCTGTCTTCTTCACCACGGCCTTCTTGGCCGCCGGCTTCTTCGCCGCGGCAGTCTTGCCCACCGAGGCCGTCTTCGCCTTTGCAGTCGTCTTCTTGACCGCAGCCTTCTTGACCGTCGTCTTCGTTACCGCCTTCTTGGCGGCAGCCTTTTTCGCCGGCGCCTTCTTTGCAGCAGCCTTCTTAGTAGCCATATCTCGTCTCAGCTCCTCGTCAGTTGGCAATGGTTGCCCAGTGAAAGCATGAAGGAATGCTTCGCATAGCAGATCGCTGTTGGTGGCGTGGCGCAGGTTGCCGACCTGGCGGCGGGTCCGTTCATCGGACAAGAGCCTGAGGACGTGGAGGGGAATCGAGACCGTGATCTTCTTCACCGACCCGGACTTGCTGCCGTGATCGACGTAGGGAGCGATGAAGCGGGTTGCAGTCATGATTCCTTGGTTGTTTTGTCACGCCGGCGCCGAAACTATTACTGTCCATTCGGCGTGTCAACAGGTTTTTTGAGACGAAACAAGAAGTTCCTCGCCGGGCTGTCAGACGATGTGCGAACCGCAGTCGGCGGAAAATCCCGTTTGGCCATCCATGCTTCTGGCCTTCCAAAATATTCCGCCGGGCAGCGCGAGCCGAAAAAAGCCAACAGGTACACGATCTTGCAGACAGGTGCCGTTCCGGTGCGCGGATGCAAGCACACGTGCACACGCGTTTGCGCGACGCGCACGGCGCTGGTTCCGCAGCGGACGAGGACGGATTCCTGCGACGAATGGCAGGTGAACGAAGTTGCCGGAAACACTGGCCGCTGGCGCAGGGATCCGGCCGCCGCACGCGGGCCGATCAGGGCCGATTGCACGTGCAGGACGCAGCTCGGCATCGCCCGCAAGGCGGGCGATTGCCGCCGGAAGACTACTCGTCTTCCTCGATCGACTCGGCGTAGGCGTCCGGGTCGAGCAGTTCCTCGAGTTCCTCGGCCAGGTTGTCAGGCTTGATCTGCAGCACCCAGCCATCGCCGAAGGGGTCCTCGTTGATCGTTTCCGGCTTGTCACCCAGGGCCTCGTTCACTGCGAGGACTTCGCCGGACACCGGCGCGTAGAGATCGGAGGCCGCCTTGACCGATTCGACCACCGCGCAGGCCATGCCGGCCTGGACATGGTCACCGACACTCGGCAGCTCCACGTAGACGATGTCTCCGAGCAGGTCCTGTGCATGGTCGGAAATGCCGACCGTCACCGTACCCTGGTCTTCGACGCGCGCCCACTCGTGGGATTTCATGAACTTCAGATCGCCGGGAATTTCTTGCATGGCTCGGATCCTGTAGCGGGTGCCGGGGAAGCGGATTCTAGCAACCGTGGCGCAGGTAAGCGACGGATGACGACCGCGGAATTCAGATGCCCTCGCGCGGCTGGCCGTCGCGCACGAAGGGATATTTGACGACACGCAGCGGCACCAGCTTGCCGCGGATGTCCACATGTACGTCACTGCCCGCATCGACCGGCACGCGCGCGAACGCGATCGCCTTGCCCAGCGTCGGCGCAAAGATGCCGGACAGGATCTCGCCATCGCCCTTCGGCGTGACCACGCGCTGCCCGTGGCGCAGGACGCCTCGTTCGTCCATCACCACGCCGATCATGGTGCGCGTGACGCCCGCGGCCCTTTGCCGTTCCAGCGCGGCGCGACCGACGAAGTCACGGCCTGCGTCCAGGGCCACCGTCCAGGCCAGGCCCGCCTCCCAAGGCGTCACCGACTCGTCCATGTCCTGCCCGTACAGGTTCATGCCGGCTTCCAGGCGCAGCGTGTCACGCGCGCCGAGGCCGGCCGGGTGCACGCCGGCCTCGTGCAGGCGGTTCCACAGGGCGACCGTGGCTTCTTCCGGCACGATGATCTCGAAGCCATCCTCGCCGGTATAGCCGGTGCGCGCGACGAACAGCGACGCACCATCGGGGCCGGTGACCTCGATGGCGGCAAACCTGGCCAGCTTGTCGACCCGCGCCGCGTCCTGCGGCGCCAGCAGGCCGAGCACCCTGGCGCGTGCCGCCGGGCCCTGCACGGCGAGCATGCCGAAGTCGCGCCGCTCGCGCACCTCGACGCCAAACGATCTGGCATGGCGTTCGATCCACGCCAGGTCCTTGTCGCGCGTGGCCGCGTTCACCACCGCGCGATAGAACGTGTCGCCCAGGTAGTACACGATGAGGTCATCGATGATGCCGCCCTCGTCGTTGAGCATGCACGAGTACAGGGCCCTGCCGGTGAGCTTCAGCTTGTCGATGTCGTTGGCGAGCAGGTGGCGCAGGAAGTCCCGACAGCGATCCCCGTGCAGATCGACGACGGTCATGTGCGACACGTCGAACATGCCCGCATCGCGGCGCACCGCGTGATGCTCCTCGATCTGCGAGCCATAGTGGAGCGGCATGTCCCAACCGCCGAAGTCGACCATCTTGGCGCCAAGTGCGCGATGGCTTTCGTTGAGGATGGTCTTTCTGCTCATGGCCGGTCTCGAATGAAGGGATCGCGCATTATCGCAGGCGCAGCGTTGTGGTCATCGGGCGCGGGAACAACGTGAACACGACGCGTGCAAGGGGAGCCCGGCGCCTTCCGGCTTTCCGGCTGCAGGCAGAAGGCCCGGCGATGCGGCTCGCCAGGGTCCGCTTGCCTGGGCGGTCGCGACAACCGCACTCCGGATCAATCCGCGCCGCCGACCTCGCGCACCGTGAAGGTCGTGCCCTGCAACGCGACGATCTCCACCTCGGCGCCCAGCGGCAGGTCGGGCCCCTCGGCCAGCCATTCGCCGTCGCCCACCTTGACCTTGCCGCGCCCATTGACGATCGCCTCGCATACCAGCACGCGCCGGCCGATCATGCGTTGGCCGCGACGGTTGAGCAGGGGCTGGTCATCGCGACGCTCGGCCAGCGGACGGATGTATTTCCAGTACACGAGGCAGGTGGCGAGCGAAAGCAGGGCGAACACGATCGCCTGCACCATCACCGAAAGGCCGGGCAGGACCAGGGTCAGCAGACCCATGAAACCGGCCGCGATCCCGATCCAGAGCATGAAGTAACCCGGCGCCATCACTTCCGCGGCAATCAGCACCAGCGACAGCAGCCACCAGCCGTAATGGGTCAGCAGTTCATCCATCGAAGGCGCTCCAGGCAGGACCCGGCATCCGCTGCCGGGCTTCGTATCCGATCATCAGGCCGGCGGCGGCACGCGCGGCGGCCGCGGCGGCGCCTGGGGTGCGCGCGAACCCTGGTCGCCAAGTGCACTCCTGGCCAGTTCGGCAATGCCCGCCATGGAGCCGATGATGCCGCTGGCCTCGATCGGCAGCAGCAGCATCTTCTGGTTCGGCGAGGCAGCCATGGCCTTGAGCGCCTCGACATACTTGTTGGCGACGAAGTAGTTGAGGGCATTGACGTCGCCGGCGGCAATCGCCTGCGATACGACCGCCGTGGCCTTGGCCTCGGCCACGGCCAGGCGTTCGCGCGCCTCGGCCTCGCGGAACGCGGCTTCCTTCTCGCCTTCGGCGGCCAGGATGGCCGACTGCTTTTCACCCTCGGCCTTGAGGATGGCCGCCTGGCGGAAACCTTCCGCCTCGAGGATGTTGGCGCGCTTCTCGCGTTCGGCCTTCATCTGCCGGGCCATCGAGTCCACCAGGTCGCGCGGTGGCTGGATGTCCTTGAGTTCGATGCGGGTCACCTTGAGGCCCCAGGGATGGGTCGCCTCGTCCACCACGCGCAGCAGCGCGGCATTGATCTGGTCGCGTTTGCTCAATGATTCGTCGAGATCCAGCCCGCCGAGCACGGTGCGGATGTTGGTCATCACCAGGTTGATGATGGCGAGTTCCAGGTTCGCCACCTCGTAGGCCGCCTTCGCCGCATCCAGCACCTGGTAGAAGACGATGCCGTCGACCTTGACCACGGCGTTGTCCTTGGTGATGACGTCCTGGGAAGGCACATCGAGTACCTGCTCCATCACGTTCATCTTGCGCCCGATGTTCTGCATGACCGGAATCAGCAGGTGGAACCCCGGTCCGAGCGTGTGCGTGTACTTGCCCCAGCGCTCGACGGTCCACTCGTAGCCTTGCGGCACGATGCGCACGAGCTTGTACAGGATGACCACCGCGACGGCGATGATGATGATTGGCAGAAGACCCGCCATGGGCTGCGCTCCTCGACAGACGAGGCGCGCAGTATAGGTGAGCCCGGGCGGCAGCGGCGCTCAGGGATCAGCGCTTGGCCTCGGGCGGGCCGGGCCGCGGCAGGCCCAGCGTCACCATCAGACCGCCACCGGGGCGGTTCGCCAGATGCAGGCGCCCGCCATGCGCTTCGGCGATTTCCCGCGCCAGTGCCAGGCCCAGGCCCGAACCGCTGCGCTTGGTGGAATAGAACGGCAGCAGGGCGCTGGCCAGCACGATCTCGCTCATGCCGCTGCCGCGATCGGCCACCTCGATGCGCCATTCTTGCGCGCCGGGCCTGACGCCCAGTTCGATGGCCTGCGCGTCGCCGCCTGCCTCGTGCGCGTTCTTGAGCAGGTTGATCAGCACCTGCTCGACCTGCGTGCGGTCGAACCAGCCCGGCTGTGCCGGCAGCGGCTCCACCACACGGAAGGCGTAGTGGCGCGACAGCCCAGCGAGGAACGCTTGCCACGCCACCGGCGCGGGTCGCGGCGCGGGCAGGCGCGCGAAGCGCGCATAGGCCTGGATGAATCCCTCCAGGTGGCGACTGCGTTCCTCGATGGCGTCGAAGACCGTGGCCAGGCGCGCACCATCGCCCAGGCGCGCCCACTCGCGTCCGGAGTGCGACAGCGAGCGGATCGGCCCGAGCGAGTTGTTGATCTCGTGGCTGATCACACGGATCACCTTCTTCCACGTCGCCACTTCCTGGCGCGCCAGTTCCCGCGTCAGGCGCTTGAACTGGTAGAGCCGGTGCACGCGGCCACGCAGGGTGAAGCGCCGTTGGGAGAGATGGAAGGCTTCCTCGTTGCCGTCGAGCGCCACGTTGAACAGGCCGTCGGCCGCCTGCGCCACCGCCTGCGCCAGCGGCTCGGGCAGGCGGGCGGCGATGCTGGCAAAGTCCTGACCGAGGAACGGGCGCCCTCCGTTGAGCAGGCTGCGGGCGGCAATGTTCGCGTACACGACACGCTCACCGTCATCCACCAGCACCAGTGCGGTCGGCGTATGTTGCACCACCGTGTCCAGCAGCAGTTCGCGCTGGAAGAGATGCTGGCGCTGCTCGCGCAGCACGCGCCCGAGCTCATTGTGGGCGGCGACCAGGTCGCCCACCTCGTCGCGCCGGCGCGCACTGATCGAGAAGCTGAAGTCGCCGTCGCGGAACGCGCTCACGCTGCCCGCCAGGGCGCGGATCAGGTCGGCCACCGGCCGCGCGAGGAAATGCGCGAATACCAGCGCCGGCAGCAGCAGCACGCTCAGCGCCAGCGCCGCCCCCAGCAGGGCCGATTCCAGCGCCAGCGTTGCCCAGGCGGCCAGCGCCCCCGCCGCGACCACGGCGGCACCAAGGGCGGCGGCGAGCTTGCCTTCGAGGGAAAGGAGGCGCATTGGATCGGGCATCGGGATGCGGGAATCGGGAATCGTAAGCGCAGCGCCGTGTGTGACCGCGCGCTGCCTCAGGCCATTCCCGCGTCCCGATGGCCGATGTCCATTTTTTCCATGCGTCGATACAGGGCCTGGCGCGACAGGCCCAGCGCCGACGCCGCCTGGCTGACCACGCCGCCGGCCTCGGCGAGCGCAGCTTCAATGGCGGCGCGATCGGGTTCGGCCGCCGGCGGCGTTTGCGGGGCGGCCGCGCGCGGCGCTTCGAGGCCCAGATCGGCAACGCTGATGACCTGGTCCCGGCACAGCAGGACGGCGCGCTGCAGCACGTTCTTGAGTTCGCGCACGTTGCCTGGCCAGGCATGCGCCAGGAGGGCATTGCGCGCAGCCCCGTCCAGCGCCGCCGCACCGGCAAGGAAATGTTCGGCCAGAGGCAGCACGTCCTCGCGGCGTTCGGCCAGCGGCGGCAGCCCCAGTTCGATCACGTTGAGACGATAGTAGAGATCCTGGCGGAAGCGGCCTGCGCGGATCATGTCGGCCAGGTCGGCATTGGTCGCGCTGATGACGCGCACCTTCGCGCGGCGCGTGCGACTGGAACCGAGCCGTTCGAACTGGCCGCTTTCCAGTACGCGCAGCAGCTTGGCCTGCCCGGCCAGCGGCAGGTTGCCGATCTCGTCGAGGAACAGCGTGCCGCCATCGGCGATCTCGAAGCGGCCCTCGCGCGCCTTGCTGGGCGCGCCCGTATAGGCACCGGCATCGGCACCGAACAGCTCGGCCTCGATCAGCTCGGACGGCAATGCGCCGCAGTTCACGGTGACGAAGGGGCCGTCCTTCACCGCCGAATTGGCCTGCACGATTTCGGCGATGCGCTCCTTGCCCGCGCCGTTGGGACCGGTGATCAGCACCGGCACGTCGGCGCGCGCCACCTGACAGGCCAGTTCCAGCACGCGCAGGGTTTCCGGCGCGGCAAACACCAGGCCGCGCAGGTCGTAGGCCTGCTCCAGGGCCTGGCGGCGGCGGCGATGCTCGGCGCGCAGTCGCGACACTTCGCCGGTGGCCTCGGCCAGCTCGAGCAGGTTTTCGACGGTGGCAAGCAGCTTGTGGTCGTCCCAGGGCTTGGCCAGGTAATCGGCGGCCCCGGCCCTGACCAGGTCCACGGCCGTCTCCAGGTGCGTCCATGCAGTCAGCAGGACGATCGGCAAATCCGGATGCCGCGCGCGAATCGCGCGGAAGAGCTCCATGCCTTCGATCCCGGACGTGGTGTCGGCGCTGAAGTTCATGTCCTGCACCACGACGCCGATCGGCTGGCGCTGCAGGATCTCCAGCCCTTCTGCTGGCGAAGTGGCCGTCACGGTGCGGATTTCGCGCAGGGCGAACAACGATTCGAGTGCCGTACCGACGGCGGGGTTGTCATCGATGACGAGGATCGAGCGCATTGGGGAAT
Source organism: Dokdonella sp. (assembly GCA_023228465.1). GTDB lineage: Bacteria > Pseudomonadota > Gammaproteobacteria > Xanthomonadales > Rhodanobacteraceae > Dokdonella_A. The sequence goes on from JALOBC010000013.1 coordinate 76,551, forward strand.
CGGGAACCGGGATTGGGGAATCGGAAAGGGTGGAAGCCGTGGTCTGCCAGCGTCCGATGTCTGGCGGGCCGGTCGGTACGATGTTACCTGCTCGGGGGCGGCCGGCTGATGCGATTTCCCATTCCAGATTGCCCATTCCCGGCCCTTCGACTACACGGTCCGCGTGGCCACCGCGGGCGGCACGCGCGAGGCGCGCAGTGCAGGCCCCAGCACCGCCAGCTGACCCAGCGCCCACAGGCAGAGGAATCCCACCGGCACGTAATGCCAGGGCAGCCGCGGCACCTGGTAGGAGCGCATCAACCAGAGACTGAGGCCATAGGTGAGGATGCCGCCGGCCACGAGGCCGAGCGTCGTGATGATGAAGTTCTCGGTCTGGAAGTAGCGCAGGATGTCGCCGCGGGTCGCGCCAAGCGCACGCCGCGTGCCGATCTGGCGCGTGCGTTGCGCCACCCAGAAGCTCGCCATGCCGACGATGCCGAGCGCGGTGATGGCGAGTAGCGCGAAGATCACCGCGCCGAGGATGATGGCCATCGCGCGGTCGCCCGCGTAGCCCTCGGCACGCACCTGAGCAATGGTCTTCATCTTGCCGATGATGCGGCTCGGGTTGGCGGCGAGCAGCTTCTCCTCGACCGCGCCCATGACCTCGTCGCGCCGGCCAGGTTCGGCGCGCACCAGGTAGCGGCTGCTGGTGGCATAGGGCAGGTAGGCCGGCACGAAGGTCGAGTTGTCGACGAAGTCGGCGCTGGTCCAGGGCGTCTGCAGGCGTTCGACGATGCCGACGATGGTGCTGGTCGGGCCTTCGTTGTTGTAGTAGACCTGCTTGCCCAGGGCATCACCATCCGGGAACAGGCGCTCGGCGAGCGCGCGGGTCACGATCACGGTCGCGGCCTTGGGCGGGTCGTCCATCGTGTTGAAGGTGACTTCTTCGGCGCGGAAATCCCGTCCGGCGACCAGCTTCGCTCCGTAGGTCGACACGCCGTGCGCATCGACCATGTACATGGCGGTTTCGGCCGTGGAATTGTTCTGGTTGGGCTGGAGGCTGATGCCCGTCGACCAGCCACCCTCGCTCATCGGCACCGAGATCACCGTGGTCGCGTCGGCCACCCCGGGCAGGCTGCGCAACAGGGCGAGGTCCGCCTGCATGGTGCCGCGCACGTCGAAGCCCTGGCCGAAGCCGGTGGAGACGAACCAGAAGGTATCGGTCTCGTTCATGCCGCTCGGCCGATGCATGCGCTCGAGTCGTTCGCTGATGATGAACAGGGCATTGCAGACGATGGCGAGCGTCAGGGCGACCTGCAGCCCGATCAGGATCATCGAGACCTTGCTGCGCATCAGGGCGGAGAGGATGGGGCGGATTTCCATGGCGTCGGTCCGGAAGGCGTTCGGGTCGGAGTCAGATCTTGAGCTGCGCGGCGGGCTGCACGCGGCAGGCCCGCCAGGTGGGATACAGGCCGGCGATGATGGCCGAAGCCACCGCCAGCACGACGGTGGCCAGCACCATCGTCCAATCGAGCGCCGCCACCGCCTTGTAGTCGGCATAGAGCGCGCGCACCGCGAGCAGCCCGAGGCCGGTCAGTGCCAGGCCAAGCACGCCGCCACTCAGGCCGATCACGCCCGACTCGACCAGGTACTGCTGGAACACGTCGCGGCGGCTGGCGCCGAGCGCCCGGCGCAGGCCGATCTCGCCGGCCTTGCGCGAGAACTTGGCCAGCAGCAGGCCGATGGTGTTGACCAGGCAGACGATGAGGAAGGCAAAACCCAGCCCGGTCTGCACCTGCACGTCGCGCGACACCACGCGCTGGTCGGCCATCCATTCGTTGACGTCGGGCAGGCGGTTGTTGGGCGGGCGCTGGAAGCGGCCGAGCTTCTTCTGCTCCGACACGTAGTTGTCGAGGAACGTCCGGTAGTCGGCCAGGCGCGCGGGAGAGTCCAGCTCCACCCACATCTGGATCCACACGCATTCGGAATCGAGGTAGGCGTCCCAGCCGGTGCCGGGCGCCTTCCAGCAGCTGTTGTTGCCGACCGAACGCTGCTTGAGGTCGATCGCCGTGGTGAAGGGCATGAAGAACTCCTCCCGATCCGCAAACGCGCCGTTGGTGAGGTCGTAGTAGCGGGCACGCAGCTTCCACGCATCGAGCACGCCGACCACCGTGTAGTCGTTGCCGTTGAGGCGCACCGTGCGCCCGGTACTGTCCGCGCCGCCGAACAGCTTCTCGTTCATGTCCGGGCCGAGCACGACCACGCGCGAATGTGCATCGTCTTCGGCCTTGCTCCAGCCATGCCCATAGCGGAACGGCGGCTCGAACATCGGGAAGAAGTCGGCGAAGGTGGCCCGCCCGAGGCTCTGGAAGGGCTTGACCTGCGGGTTCTCCGGCTGCACCGGCTGCACCACCTTGAACATCGCCACCTGGCGATCGGCGCGCGCGGCGGCCATCAGCGCGGTGGCATCGCGGTAGGTCACCTGGTCGGGTGGACGGCCATCGTCGCGGTAGGGCGTGTCCGCACTCCAGCTGTCCAGCTGCACGTAATGCAGCTTGTCGCTCTTCCACGGGATGGGGTCGGCGCCCATGAGGTGCATGACCGTCAGCGTGGTCATGCTGGCGGCGATGCCGAGCGCGATGCCGGCCACCATCAGCGCGGTGAGGATGGGGTTGCGCCTCAGGCTGCGCAGGCCGAGCTGGAGGTAGTAGGAGAACATGACCGGGACTCGGGAATGGAGGATGGGGAATCGTTGCGGCAGCTGCGGGAAGATCAGGAATGGAGGGGGGCGGCTTCGGCCCTCGGCGATTCCCGTTCCCCGATTCCCGCTTCCCGCGGGCTCTCGCGCAGCGACGGCTCGCCATCGAAATCCGTGACCTGGCCGTCGATCACGTGCACGTTGCGATGCGCGCGGGCGGCGAGTTCCGGATCGTGGGTGACCATGACGATGGTGGTGCCCTGCGTGTTGATCTCCTCGAGGAGTTCCAGGACCCCGCGCGCCATCAGCGAATCCAGGTTGCCGGTGGGCTCGTCGGCGAGCAGCAGGCGCGGCGTGCCGGCCAGCGCCCGCGCGATGGCGACGCGCTGCTGCTGGCCGCCGGAAAGCTCGGAGGGATAGTGCTTCATGCGCGAAGCCAGGCCGACGCGCCCGAGGACTTCTTCGATGCGCCGCTTGCGCTCGGCGGCGTTGTAGCCGCGATAGCGCAGCGGCACGTCCACGTTGTCGAAGAGGTTGAGATCCGGGATCAGGTTGAAGCCCTGGAAGATGAAGCCGATCTTCTCGTTGCGCAGGCGCGAGCGCGCGTTGTCATCGAGCCCGTGCACGTCGATGCCGTCGAGCTGGTACTCGCCGCCGGTGAACTCCTCCAGGAGTCCGGCGATGTTGAGGAACGTGGTCTTGCCCGAGCCCGAAGGCCCGGTCACCGCCACGAACTCGCCCTCGCGCACATGGATGGAAAAATCGCGCAGCGCCGAGGTTTCGATCAGGTGCGTGCGGTAGACCTTCTGCAGGTGGGACATGGTGAGCATCGGCGTTCTCTTGTGCGGGGGTTGGGAGTGGGGATTGGATAGGCGGGCGTTCGAGGGCAAACGTTGTCACTGGAGTGTTGCGGCTGGTTGGGATGGGAAGGCGCGAAAGGCGGGCGATTGCGAATCGCGAATCCCCAATCCCGGCTAGTTCAACGCCACCCGCTGCTTGCCGTCGAACTGGTCGGTGCCGGAGATGACGATGCGGTCGCCTTCCTTGAGGCCGCTGACGATTTCCACTGCGTTGAGGCTGGTGGCACCGATCTGGATGGCGGTGCGTTCGGCAACGCCATCCCTGACCACGTAGGCGACGCGACCCGCACCGCTGTCCACGAACGAGCCGCGTTCGACCATCAGCACGTTGGGGTGCTCGTCCATCAGGATGCGCGTGGTCAGGCGCTGGTTCTGGCGCAGACCCGCGGGCTTTTCGCCGGAGAAGCGCACGCGGCCGATCACCTGCCCGTCTACCACTTCCGGCGAGATGGCGCTGACCTCGCCGGCATACTTGCCGTTGGCGTCCTGGATCTCGGCCGCCATGCCGGGGCCGAGTTCGCGGGCGAACACCTCCGGCACCTGCACCTCGATCTCGTAGGCGCCAAGATCGATCACGGTCAGCACGCCGGCGCCGGCGGCGACATTGGCGCGCTGCTGCACCAGCAGCTGGCCGACCTGCCCGTCCACCGGTGAGCGCATCCTGAGCTCGTCGACCTGCCGCGCAAGGTCCTCGACCAGCAGCTTCTGCCGGTCGTGGGCGAAGCGCCTGGCCTTGAGCTCGAAGGCCAGGGTATCGCGGTCCAGGCCGACATTGCGGCGCGCATCCGTTTCGGCGAGGCGCGCCTTGGCGAGCGCATCCTCGGCGCGCAACACGGGCATTTCCGCCTGCGCACCCAGTTCATAGGCGCGCCGGTTGCGCTGGACTTCGCGTTCGGCCGTTTCGCGGTCGATCACCGCCTGCTCGTAGGCCGTCTGCGAGGCCGCCTGGGCCTTGCGGTTGAGGATCGTCGTACGCTCGACCTCGAGCGCGAGCCCATCGAGCGTCGCCTGTTCCTGCTGCAGCCGATTGGCGAGTTCGGGCGAGTCGATCACCGCCAGCACGTCGCCCTTCTTCACCTTGTCGCCGGCCTGCACATCGAGCGAAACGGTGCCGCCACTGCGCGCATACAGGGTCGGGCTGAATGCCGCGACCACCCGCCCCTGCACCGAGACATCGCGCACCAGGTTCCCGCGCCTGACCTCGGCGATGCGCAGGCGCGCGCTGCTCGCCGACGAATCGACCGACATCAGCCGCGCCACGCCAGGCACCAGCAGCGCCGCGAGCACGACCACGGCCGCAGCGATGCCGCCCCAGACGATGAGCTTGCTGCGGCTGCGCGGCGCGTTGACGACCCGGTCCTGGGCGGAAGTATCACGAATCATGCAAGACAGCCCGATGGAGTGACGCAGTCGATTTAGCAATGAGCGTGCCAAATCGCAGCTCATTGAAATGCATGCATTTATCGTCAACAGGATGGCGGTGGACAGTGTCCGCGCCGGCGGCGGACAGGCAGCGGACGCTCGTGCTTGCGGCGCCGGCAACCGCGATTGCCGGCCGCGCGCGGCCGGCTTGCGGATCACGTTGGATCCGGCGTTCTACCCGGACAGAAAAGTCGCCATGCGGCGGAGTCAGCGCAGCCGGCCAACCCTGTACAGACCGAGGTAGCCCCGGTCGGGGCGCCGCGCGCGTGCTGCACGCGCTACGGCGAGGCTTCCAGTGCTTCCCAGCGCGCGTAGGCGGCCTCGAGTTCCGCCTGGAGGGCGGCCAGCGCCTGGTTGGCGGCGGCGATGGCCGCGCCATCCTGGGCATAGAAGGCCGCATCCTGCATCGCTGTACCGAGCTCGCCGACACGCGCCTCCAGCGCCTCGATCCGTGCCGGCAGGCCTTCGAGCTCGCGCCGCTCCTTGTAGCCAAGCTTGCGCCGCCCCGGCGCCGGTGTCGCCTGCGCCGCCGGGTCCGGGTCCGAGCTGGCCGGCACGGTCGGCGCAGCGCGCGGAGCGGTCGCCTCCTGCGGCGGGCGCTGGCGCAGCCAGTCGGTGTAGCCGCCGACATACTCGCCCACCCGGCCCTGGCCTTCCAGCGCCAGCACGCCCGTCACCACGTTGTCCAGGAACTCACGGTCATGGGAAACCAGCAGCAGCGTGCCGGCGTAGTCGGCGAGCAGTTCTTCGAGCAGCTCCAGCGTCTCGACGTCCAGGTCGTTGGTCGGCTCGTCCATGACCAGCAGGTTCGAGGGTTTGGCGAACAGCTTGGCCAGCAGCAGGCGATTGCGTTCGCCGCCGGACAGGGCGGTGATCGGCGCCCGTGCGCGATCGGGCGAGAACAGGAAATCCTGCAGGTAGCCGAGCGCATGCTTGCGCATGCCCGCCACCTCGATGTATTCGCGCCCCTCGGACACATTGTCCAGGGCCGAAAGATCTTCGCGCAGTTGCGCACGGTGCTGGTCGAAGTAGGCGATCTCGAGGTTCGTGCCTGGCGTCACCGTACCCGCCTGCGGCACGAGTTCTCCGAGCAGCAGCTTGAGCAGGGTGGTCTTGCCCGAGCCATTGGGCCCGATCAGGCCGATGCGGTCGCCGCGCTGGATGGTCGTGGAAAAATCCTTGACGATGGTGTGTCCGGGGAAGCCGAAACGGAGGGCCTCCACCTCGATCACCCGCTTCCCGGAAGGCACCGCAGCCCCGGTCGCCAGCCTGGCGCGACCGCCCAACTCGCGGCGCCCGGCGCGTTCGCGCCGCATGGCCTCCAAGGCCCGCACGCGGCCCTCGTTGCGCGTGCGCCGCGCCTTGATGCCCTGGCGAATCCACACTTCTTCCTGCGCCAGCTTGCGGTCGAACAGGGCGTTGGCCTGGGCTTGGGCATGCAGGCGTTCCTCACGCCGACGCAGATAGTTGCCATAGTCCCCAGGCCAGCTGGTGAGGGCGCCGCGGTCGATCTCGATGATGCGCGTGGCCAGCGCGCGCAGGAAGCGCCGGTCATGGGTGATGAACACCACGCTGCCATCGAAGCCGAGCAGGAGCTGCTCCAGCCATTCGATCGCCTCGATGTCGAGGTGATTGGTCGGCTCATCGAGCAGCAGCACGTCCGGCTCCAGCACCAGTGCGCGGGCCAGCAGCACGCGCCGCTTCAGGCCACCGGACAGGGCGGCGAACTGCGCATCCGCCGGCAGGTCGAGCCGCGTCAGCACGCTGGCCACGCGACGATCCAGTTCCCAGCCGCGAGCCGATTCGATGCGCGCCTGCACGGCCGCCAGGGCGTGTGCATTGGCCGGCACATCCAGGTGCTGGCTCAGGTGATGGAACTCGGTCACCAGGGCGCCCAGCTCGCCGAGTGCCGCGGCAACGACATCGAACACCGATCCGCTCACCTCCCGCGGCACTTCCTGGGCAAGGCGCGCAATGCGCACCCCACCCTGCATCCGCACCTCCCCGTCATCCGGGCGCAGCTCCCCGGCGATCAGCTTCAGCAGGGTGGACTTGCCGGCGCCGTTGCGACCCACGACCGCGATGCGTTCGCGCGCTTCGATGGCCAGTTCGATCCGCTCCAGCAGCAGCGGCCCGCCGACCGAGTAATGGACGTTGACGAGGTTGACGAGCGCCATCAGCGGACCGGAACCGGGACGGGAAAATCGTGCACGTCAGGCCGCCTGGCGCAGTTCGCCGCGGCGTGCCGCCATGGCCCGTTCAACCACGCCCCAGTCCGCCCCCGGACGATGGGCCTGCTCGCTGAGCACGCGCCGGAACGCGCGCGCGCCGGGCAGGCCCTGGTAAAGACCGAGGATATGGCGGGTGACATGCTGCAGACGATCACCACGCGCAAGATGGGCTTCCACATAGGGCCGCAGTCGCGCCAGCAGCGCATCGCGCTCCGGCAGCGGCGTGCCATCCAGCGCATGCGCCACCTCGGCCAGGCGAAACGGTTCGTGGTAGGCGACCCGGCCAAGCATCACCCCATCCACCCGGCGGAGATGCTCTGCCACGTCCGCGAGGCTGGCAATGCCGCCATTGATGATGACGTTCAGCGCCGGCAGCTCGCGCTTGAGGCGGTACACGCGCTCGTAGTTGAGGGGCGGCACCTCGCGGTTCTCCTTCGGCGACAGGCCCTGCAGCCAGGCCTTGCGCGCGTGCACGATGAAGGTCGTGCAACCGGCCGCGTGCACGGCATCGACGAACTCCGCCAGCGCCGCGTACTCGTCCTGCTCGTCCACGCCGATCCGGCACTTCACGGTCACCGGCACCGATACCGCGGCCTGCATGGCGGCAAAGCAGCTGGCCACCAGCGCCGGCTCGCGCATCAGGCAGGCACCGAAGCGACCGGACTGGACGCGATCGGAGGGACAACCGACATTGAGGTTGATCTCGTCGTAGCCAAGGTCCGCTCCGATGCGCGCGGCGTGCGCCAGTTCGGCCGGCTCGGCGCCGCCCAGTTGCAGGGCCAGCGGATGCTCGGCCGGATCGAAGCCAAGCAGGCGCTCGCGCGCGCCATGCACCACCGCCGCCGCCGTCACCATTTCGGTGTAGAGCAGCGCCGTCGGTGCCAGCAGGCGATGAAAGTAGCGGCAATGGCGGTCGGTCCAGTCCATCATCGGGGCGACGGACAGGCGCGCGACCGGCGAGGGCTGGGCGGGCATGGAACTCGATTACACGTCGCGCGGCCCTGATGGGCCGCCTGACCGCGCATTTTGCCATGTCCGGCGCCTGGCGCGCTCAGCGCGCGTCGAGCAGCTCGGAAAGTGCGCCTGCCGCTTGCGCCGGTGCAGACGCGCAGGTACATCCGCGCAGGCGCAGCTACCGGGAGGCGGCGTGATGAACCGCCACGGTGGCGACCACGGGCCGGCGCAGTAGCGGCACACGGCCATGGATCAGGCCTGCGGAGCCTGTGCCGGCTTGCCCTGCCTTCAGGAAAAAGCTGCCACACTGGCGCCCGTTGCGTTCCATCGAGTGCCATGAAACCACTGCCCCGCCCGTTCCGGAGCTGCCCGCGCGCGCGCTGCGTGGGGAAGGTGCCACGCGCATGGGTCTGAGCGGGATGTCGCCGGTCTGGGCCGCGCTCGTGGGCGGCTGCATCGCAGCGGGCGCGACGGCCGTGGGCACCCTGCCGGCGCTGTTCCTGCGCACACTGGACAGCCGCGCGCAGGACGCCATGCTC
>JALOBC010000094.1 GCA_023228465.1 Dokdonella sp.
TCTGCATCTTTGTAATTGATGGAGTATGTTATATCTCCATCTGTTAATTTGTTGAGATAGACACCTGCATATTTTTTACTTTTTACCCTTGCCAAATTGTTACCCTATTGCTACCCAAAATTTAAAAATATATGCAAAAGTATAGCAAACTTGATATAATAAAAACAATAGATAAAGCCCTATATTAAAGGACTTTAAAAGACAATAGAGAACTTTAAGAAACTTAAGAAATTCTTTTAAATAGAGTTCGAATCTCTGAGGGTCCACCACGTTTTTACACAATCTCCTTATTTTTTAAACTGACAAATATTTTCAACAATCTATCATCATATCTATATTGACAACTATCAATAAGTTCTTCTCCCAAAAAAGTTATTATGCCGCTAAAAAAATTAAGGCTAAAAATGTCAAATATTAAAGAATTTATGACTCAGGATCACAAAGAGTGTGATGAGATTTTTACGCAGATGGAAGATGCCGTTGCCTCTAAAAGCGAAGATGCTTTATCAAAGTTTGAAGCATTTGGGGACTCTTTGACAAACCATTTTAAGATGGAAGAGATGGTTCTGTTTCCCATGTTTGAACAAGAGACGGGAATGACTCAAGGTCCGACACAGGTCATGGTAATGGAACATGAACAGATGAGAGAACTGCTCTCAAAGATGCAAAAGGCAATAGAGCTAAATGACAATGAGAGATTTTTTGGTCTATCTGAGACACTTATGATATTGATGCAACAGCACAATATGAAAGAGGAGCAGATGTTGTACACGATGATTCAGCAGCACCTTGGCAACGATGCCGACCATATTATTTCACGAATGAGAAGCATTACCCGCTAAAGGGCTGCTTCCCTTATATCTATTCAGTACAGATTTGCTCTTGTATTTGAAGCTTTATTAAACTTTTTCTTCTTTTAACATTTCTTCAAAAACTCTTGCTGCTCCAAGTAAAACTATATCTACTCCACCTTGTGGCGAGTTTCTTAATTGAACCGTATGTGCATGTAAAACATTATCGTCTACCCTTTTTATAACCCAAATTTCATAGTATGTCAGTGGATCAAGACTACGACTTAAAAATCTTGTTTGCATAAGCTCTACACTTTGTACTTCTTCTTTTTTCATGATTAGCTTTAACACATCTTTTTTCAATAGCGGATCAGCTACTGATGGTGTGATCTTACCAAGCAGGTAAGGCTTGGAGCTCACACCGTACTCTGATTCAACACCTGTGTATCTTACAGGAGAATTGTCCTTTTCTAATTGCTCATTTGCTATTTTAACACCCAACAATGCACTTGAATTTTTCCATCCCGAACATCCAGATAAACCTACTAAAGCTATTAAAGCGCCTATTATTATTTTTTTCACTTTTTCTCCTTTATATTAATTATCTTAAGCTGTCTTTACAGTTTGCATCATATCAAGCGTTACTTTATTTTTCCTCACATTTCCATTTATGCTCTACTCTTTTCTTTGTGCATTCTCTATCTGTTTCTCTCCCCACACATGCCCAGGAATCACTCTCTTTTATTTAAAATAACGAACCATCAGTCTCCAAGTTTTGAAATTTCTCTAACAATTACTTCAGAAATAAGTGCAATATCTTTTGGTTCGTCTTCTGCATCCCATTGAAAAAGAAGAACTTTCGTATCTACCAAAAGTTCTTCTAAATAAGCATATTTAGTTGTACTGTTTGGTATTTTATAATGAGCCAGTAAAGTTTTATTATCTTTTGCATAGACCTCAACAGAATAAAAAAACGCTGGTTTATTAAGACTATTTCCTCCTAAATGATAATGTCTAGTATAGTCCATTTTTACAACCAATCCATACCCACCTACATCATAGATCTGTTTTTCGCGTAAATATTCCTGAATATAATTTTTAAACTCTTCCTGTAGACATTTTTCCTCACAAAAAGTATTGTTTTCACTATTTCTAAACACTCCATGATTAAGGGTAAGTTGCAGATCTTTAAGATAATACTTGGAAGACTCTTTCTTCAGAGGCGTTGGCTCTACAGTATATGTCACTCTGCTGCATCCTGAAAAGCTTATTAAAGCTACTAAACCGATAAATATAATTTTTTTCATCTCTTTTCCTTTATAATTAAAAATTTTAAATAATAAATTCTGTTACTTACTATTAAATAAACAAAATAGTACCAAAATTTAATAATAATTTCAACTTTTATTATAATTTGTTCTTAAATATTTGCTTATTAAAGTTATATATTTTCAATTCACCTACAGTTTACTAACCTTACCTACAATTATAAAAAGCTAAATAAGCAAGCAGATAAAGGGGAAGCAGATCATGGAAAAAATCTCCATCTTAACAAAGCGTTCTGTCTTTTTAATATTTTTAGCCTCCAGTGCGGCAAACCCGCTATTTGCGTCAACAGTATATATATACTCAGCTTCTGAACGTCAGCAAGAGATATCTATTACCCATAAAGATATTCAAGATCTTTTGATCTCCAAAGGTTTAGAAAAAAGTATTGCTGTAAAAAAGTCTCACACACTCTTTAAAAACTCTCAAAACATCAACCTAAAACTTTCACATCTTTGCAAAAATCCAGACCTTGGACTTCAAAGAGGCAAAATAATAAAAGCATTTGCACAATATGCGCTTTTTAACAAAGAGTGCGATCTGAACTCCTATGACTCCCTTGTAGGCTTAGTTCAAAGCATATCTCCAAATCTTAATCAGAGACAACTGGGCGCCATCAAAGAGATAGTTAAACTCTAGCTTTAACTTTTATGTAAATCTATTTAGTTATAGTACCCCCTTACAAAAAAAGGAGAACAGATGGCTATTAGTAACAATCAAGTAGTTTCTATGGAATATGAAGTAAAAGTGGAAGGAAATGTTGTTGATAGCAATGTTAACCAAGAACCGTTAGAGTTTACATTTGGCTCAGGACAGATCATCCCGGGCTTAGAGTCAAGAATCGCAAGTTTGAGCGAAGGCGAATCGGCTTCTATCGTAGTTCCTGCAAGCGAAGCATACGGAGAGTATAACGAAGAGGCGATGCAAAAGATACCAAAAGAGCAGTTTGAAGGCATAGAACTCTCAATCGGTCTTCCTCTTCAGGGTCAAGGACCTGATGGCAACCCGATCCAAGTTGTGGTAAAAGATATCTTAGATGACGAAGTACTTATCGACTTCAACCATCCACTGGCTGGAAAAGAGTTGAACTTCAACATCAACA
>JALOBC010000054.1 GCA_023228465.1 Dokdonella sp.
GTGTCCAGGCGCATCGAGAAATTGCTGCTGGTCGCCGGCGTCCAGCCGCGGGCGCCGAGTTCGCGGCCGGCGTCGGCGAGCTGTTGCGCGCACCGGGAAAGGCGATCGCGGTCGATGGCGGAGGGGTCGCTGAGCATGCTTGACGGGCAATTGTCGAGGATGGGCGTACTATAGCGCCGCCCGGTGTGCCTTCGCCGGCTGTCGTTGCCGTGCGGCGCTGCTTCCCGCCACGGCGGCGATCCGGCATGGCGCGCGCGGTCTTGCCCTGTATGTGCAGGGCGACCGGGCAGGCAGTTTCCATCCTTCAACGAGGAGTGCACCATGTCGAACCCAGCCGAAAGCCAGGCCAGACGTCGTTTCCTTCAGCTCGCTGCCGCCGGTGCGGTGGCCGGACCCATCGCTGCCACGGTTCTGCCACGCCTCGCGCTGGCTGCGGACCTGCCGCATCTCGACCCGGACGATCCGACCGCCAAGGCACTGCACTACACCAACGATGCGACGACCGCCAAGGACAATCCTGCGTTCAAGCCCGGTGACGATTGCGCCAACTGCACCTTCTATCAGGGCAAGCCGGGCGAGGAGTGGGGTCCGTGCATGCTGTTCCCGGGCAAGGCCGTGCATTCCAAGGGCTGGTGCGCCAGTCACAACCTGAAGACCTGATCGGGATCCGCGCCTGGCTCGCCGCCGTCGTACGGTGCGAGCCGCCGGTGCCGCGCGTCTCAGGCTGCGCGACGGCTGCCGGGCACACTGGCTGCCCCGTGGATCTGGAGCCCAGGCGTGGCTGATCAGGCGTCGTGGTTGCCGCTGTTGCTGGCCGCGCTCGCCGGCGCGACTTTCGCCGTCCTGGTGGCGGCCATCGTCGCGACGCGGCGGGCGCGTGCCGCGCATGCGGCCGGCCGCGCCAGTCGCGATGCGGAGTTCGCCACGCTGGCCGGCCAGCGCGATGCGGCCGTGGCACGCGCGGAGGACCTGGCCGCGCGCCTGGCCGGGCACGAGCACGCGGCGAGCACCGCCGAGGCGGGCCTGCGCCAGCTCGGTGCCCAGCTCGCGGCGCGCCAGGCCCAGGGTGCGCAGCTCACCCAGGAACTGGCCGAGGTGCGCCAGGCGCGGGACACCGCGCAGGCGCGGCTGGTGGTGCTGACCGGCCAGCACGCGGCGCAGCAGGCCGCCATGCAGGCGCAGGCCGAGGCAGCCGCGGAGAAGCTCGCCCTGATCGGCAGCGCCGAACAACGCCTGCGCGAAACCTTCGAGAACCTTGCCGGTCGCATCGCCGAGGAGAAGGCCGTGCAGCTGCGCGAGCAGAATTCGCGCCAGCTTGGCGCCCTGCTCGATCCGCTCAAGGAACAGCTGCGCGATTTTCGCAGCGCCGTCACCCAGACCCACGCCAGCGACCAGCACGAGCGCGGCATGCTCAAGCAGGAAATCCAGTCGCTCAGGCAGCTCAATCAGCGCATCAGCGAGGATGCCATCAACCTGACCCGCGCGCTCAAGGGCGATACGCGCGCGCAGGGCGCCTGGGGCGAGCTGGTGCTGGAGCGCGTGCTGCAGGCCTGCGGTCTCGAATCGGGGCGCGAGTACACCGCGCAGGCGAGCTTCTCCGGCCCCGACGGCAGCCGCCAGCGTCCGGATGTCATCGTCCACCTGCCGGACGACAAGGACGTGATCGTCGATTCCAAGGTCTCGCTGCTCGCCTGGGAGCGCTATGTCGCCGCCAGCACGGATGCCGACCGCGGCGCGGCGCTGGCCGAGCATGTCGGTTCGCTGCGCCGGCACATCGAGGGCCTGTCGGCGCGCCGCTACGATGCTATCGAGGGCCTGCGCACGCTGGACTTCGTGCTCATGTTCGTGCCGATCGAGGCCGCCTTCATCGAGGCCGTGCGGGCCGACGACAAGCTCTACACCCTGGCCCTGTCGAAGAACGTCTCGCTGACCAGCCCGAGCACCCTGCTGGCGACCCTGCGCACCGTCGCCCACCTGTGGTTGATGGAGCGGCGCAACCTCAACGCCATGGAGATCGCCCGCCGCGCCGGACAGCTGCACGACAATTTCGCCCTGCTGGTGGATGAGCTGGAGAGTGTCGGCAGACAGCTCGACAAGGCGGTCGGCGCCCAGCGCAGCGCCCTGCGCCGTCTCACCCAGGGTGGCAAGGGCAGCGTGCTGCTGCAGGTGCAAAGCCTGGCCGACATGGGGGCGACGACGAAGAAGGAGCTGCCGCTGCGGCTGCTGGACGAGGCCGATTCCGACCCGGATTGACGCGCGCTCGAGCGTGAATGGGTGACCGGATCGGGTGCGGTCGAGCGTCCATCCGCGCGTGGCCGGCCGCTATGTGGTCCGCGTGCGCACTGCGCCGCGAGCCTGAACGCGACCCGCAACACGCCGGGTTCGCCGGGCGCCGCTTCGACGCGCGCGCCAAGCTGCCGTGCCAGCTCCAGCATGCTCACGTTCTCCGCCAGCACCAGGCCCCACAGCTCCGGCAGGCCACGCGCACGCGCTGCCTCGATCAGCCGCTGCGTCAGCACGCGCCCGATGCCGATGCCGATGACCGCCGGATCGACGATGACGCCAAATTCGGCGCCGGCGCGATCCGCATCGATGTAGAAGCGTCCGTCGCCGCGGATTTCGCCTTGCGCGTCGGTGACCACGAAGGCGTTCGCCGTGGCCGGATCGGGGCTGCACAGCCAGGCCGCCACGCGGGGCGAAAGCGCGCCCAGGCGGTGGAACACGCGCAGGCGAATCTGTTCCGGCGTCAGCCGTGTGAAGGCGCGCACGAGGGCGTCGGCGTCGCTGGCCTGGATGGGGCGCAACCGGAACGTACGGCCGTCGTCGGTCGTGAAGACATCAGCCGGGTCGGGCGGCGGAGGCGGCGCTGGATCATGCACCGGGCTTCACCGTCGGCACGCAGGAGGCAACCGGCTCCATGCCAGGCGGGAAGCGTTTCGCGCGCTGGCCGGAGCGGTCGCGGTTACCGATGGAGGTCGCATCGACACGCATGGTCCGGGGTTGCCGGCAGGCAGGTCCGTGCAGTCTGGCACAGGCGTCGCCCGCTCGATGGCCGCTACGGCACGGCGCATTCGAAGGGCAGCCAGGCATGCAGCCAGGGTGCACTGCCGACCAGCCACGGGCCGGCCAGGGTCAGCGCGGCGCTCGCCAGCAGGAGACCGCCGGCGATGCGCTTGCCAGCCGGCCGTGCGGCCAGGCCGACGAAGCGTTGCGCGCCAAATGCCGTGGCCAGCATGGCCGGAGCCGTGCCCAGGCCAAATGCCGCCATGGTGGCGGCCGCATCGAAGGCGTCCAGTTGCAGGGTGGCGATCAGCAGCACCGTGTAGACGAAGCCGCAGGGCATCCAGCCCCAGACCATGCCGAAGGTGAACGCGCCAGGCAGGTGGCGCACCGGCAGCAGTCGGCGGCCCAGCGGGGCCAGGCGCGGCCACAGGTGGCGGCCGATGCCGAAGCCCGGATCGCGCAGGCGGCCGAAGGCGACCAGGGCACCGAGCAGCAGTGCCGCGGCGCTGAGCGCACGCAGGGCCTTGCGTATCGCCTCGATGTCGAGCAGCCCGATGAGACCGCCGAGCAGGCCGCCGAACAGCAGGCCGGCCAGGGCGTAGGAACTGATGCGGCCCAACTGGTAGCCGACCAGCAGCCACGGCCGCGGGCGCCCATCCGGACCCTTCGCGGTAGCCAGGCCGAGGGCCGCGGAAATGCCGCCGCACATGACCACGCAGTGCCCGCTCGCGGCCAGGCCGAGCAGCAGGGCGGCGCCGAGGGTGAGGGCGTTCATGGCACCGGGTCGCGCGGCTCCGCGGGTGGTTCGGGGTCCGCATCCGGATCATCCAGCAGGGGCGTCAGCGCCGGCGTGTCCATGTCGTCGAACTGGTCATTGTCCACCGCCCAGAAGAACGCAAGTCCGGCGCCCAGCAGCAGCAGGATCGACAGCGGGATCATCACCACCAGGATGTTCATGCGGGCGTCTCCAGCGGCGGCGCCGCTGCCGCGACGGGCGTTGCCGCGCGCTCGCGACCGACGCGCAGCGCGTTGAGCACCACCACCAGCGAGCTCATCGACATGCCGATGGCGGCGAGCCAGGGCGGGATGACGCCGAGTGCACCGAGGGGCACCACCGACAGGTTGTAGCCCAGCGCCCAGCGCTGGTTCTGGCGCAGGATGGCGAGGGTCTGGCGGGCGATGCGGCGCGCTTCGGGCAGGGCGGCGAGGCGCTGGCCGGACAGCACCACGTCACTCGAGGCCTGCGCGAGCTCCGCGCCGCTGGCCAGCGCGACCGCCACGTCGGCGCCGGCCAGCACCGGTGCATCGTTGATGCCGTCGCCGACCGCGATGACGTGGGCGCCCTGCGCGCGCAGGGCCGTCAGCCGTGCCAGCTTGTCGGCCGGACTCTGGCGCGCATGCCACTTGGCAATGCCCAGGCGCGCAGCAATCGCCGCAACCTTGCTGGCGGCATCGCCGCTGGCGATCTCGAGCTCGAGGCCGTCCTCGCGCAGCGCGGCAACCGCCTCGGCCGCGTCCGTGCGCAACCGCTCGGCCAGGTGGAACGCGGCGATCGGCCCACCCGCATCGGCCAGCACCACGCTTGCGTCCAGCGCCGGGTCGAACACGGCATCGGGCAGTGCGAAGCGCGCGTGGCCGAGGCGCAGGCGCCGGCCGCCGATGCTGCCCTCGAGCCCGCCGCCGGCCTGCGCGCGCAGGGCTTCGACGGGCGGCGTGGGCCGGCTGGTCGCGGCCTGGGCGATGGCGCGCGCGACCGGGTGACGGCTGCCGCGCGCCAGGGCGGCGGCCAGCGTCAGGGCCTGGTCGGTGTCGCCGTCTGCCGTCGCACGCTCCGCCAGCATCGTCACGCGCTCCAGCGCAAGCTGCGGATCAGTGAGCGTGCCGGTCTTGTCGAACACCACGTGGCTGGCCTGGGCGAGGCGTTCGATCGCATCGGAACGCACCACCAGCACGCCGTTGCGCGCCAGCACGGCCAGCGCACGGGTCAGCGCCGCGGGCACCGCGAGCGCGAAGGCGCACGGACAGGACACCACCAGCACGGCCAGCGTGGCCGTGAAGGCGCGTGCCGGATCGACCAGGCTCCAGCCGATGGCCGTGAGCGTGGCCAGGGCCAGGATGCGGGCGACGAAGTGGGCCGCGGCGCGCTCGCCGGCCTCGGCCAGGCGTGGTCGTTCGGTTTGTGCACGGGTGACCAGCGCCACGATGCCAGCCAGCACGGTATCGGCGCCGACGCGCTGCACCAGCAGCTCGGCCGGACCCTCGACGAGGATGCTGCCGGCGATGAGCGCCTCGCCACGGCGCTTGTCCAGCGGCCTGGATTCGCCCGAGAGCAGCGCCTCGTCCACCCGGCAGCGTTCGCTGGCAAGCAGGCCGTCGGCCGGGACCGCGCTGCCCTCGGCCACGTGCACGCGATCGCCGGCAATGAGTTCCACCGCGCCCACGCGCTCCAGCCGGCCATCGCTGCCGTAGCGATCGGCGACGGCGGGCGTCAGGCGCGCAAGCGCATCACTGAGATCACCGGCGCGATGGCGCGCGCGCATTTCCAGGTAGCGGCCGATCAGCAGGAAGAACACGAACATGCTGACCGAATCGAAATAGACCTCGGCGCCGCCGACCAGGGCCTCGATGACGCTGGCGCCGTAGATCAGCGCGATGGCCAGCGCCACCGGTACATCCATGCCCAGGCGCCGCGCCTGCAAGCTGCGCAGGGCGCCGGCAAAGAAGGGCCGTGCCGAGTAGAAGACCACCGGCGTGGCGACCAGCAGCCCGAACCAGCGGAACAGGTCACGCGTGGCCGTGTCGGTGCCATCGAAGGCGCCGAGGTAGAGCGCGCTGGCGTACATCATGGCCTGCATGGCGCCGAAGGCGGCGACGATGAGGCGCTTCAGTGCGGCACGCGATTCATGCCGACGTGCATCGTCGAGCGCGGCCGCATCCAGGGGCGAGGCGGTGTAGCCGGCGCGGGTGAAGGCGTCGAGAATGACCGGCAGGCTGCAGCGCGTGGCGTCCCAGACGATGCGCGCGCGCCGCGCGCCGGCGTTGACCTGCACGCTGCTGACCCCCGGCAAGGCGCCCAGGGCGCGCTCGATCAGCCATACGCAACCGGTGCAGCGCACCCCTTCCACCAGCAGCATGGACTCGCGCAGGCCGCTGTCCAGCTCGCGCACCACGTGCCGCGCAAGTTCCGGCCGCTGCCAGGCGGCTGCCGTGCGCAGGGCGTCGGCGCTGTCCGGTGCGCGCTGCGCGGGTTCGCTGCGCAGGCGGTAGTAGTCACCCAGGCCCAGTTGATCGATCCATTCGGCCGCACTGCGGCAGCCCTGGCAGCAGACCGGGTGATCCATGCCGCCGACGCGGGCCAGCGGCGCGGCGGCGGGCAGGTCCTCGCCGCAGTGCCAGCAGCCGCCGCCGTGAACAGCGTTCACGGCTGCGGCACCTCCCGGGATGCCGGTGGCGTGGGGGTCACTGGGTTCGCGGCGGCGGGTTGCGGGTGGGCACGCGGCACCTTGAACACCTGGCCGCCCGCGGTGGGCAGGGGTTCGTCGGCGTAGCGGGTTGCCAGCACGATCATCCACACGCAGCCGGCGAGCGAGGCGGCCAGCAGGACGGCACCGAGCCAGACCACGGGCTGGCGATACCACGCGCCAGCCGGGTCACGCACGCCGGTGCCGGGGTTGGTCACGGCGCACCGCCACCCGCACTGCTGGCGCCGGCCTCATGCGCAGACTGCGCATACACCCAGGCGGCGATGGCGCGGATGTCGTGCTCCGGCAGGCGTGCGCGCCAGGCCGGCATGACCCCGGAGCGGCCCTCGCGGATGGTCGTCTCGATGCTGGCGAGGTCGCCGCCATAGAGCCAGACCGAATCGCTCAGGTCGGGCGCACCCAGCGTCTGGTTGCCCTTGCCGTCCACACCATGGCAGGCGGAGCAGACGGTGAAGTTGTCCTTGCCCGCGGCGGCGCGGGTCGGCGAATGTGCGGCGCCCGAGAGGCTGAGGACATAGTTGGCGAGGTTGGCCACGCCATCGGCATCGAAGGTCGAACCGAACGGCGGCATGGTGCCCTGGCGCCCATCCTGGATGCTGGCCATCAGCGTCGCGCCGTCACCGCCGTAGAGCCATTTGCCGTCGGTCAGGTCGGGCGCGCCGATGACCTGGTTGCCGTGCCCGGCACGGCCGTGGCAGGCGGCGCAATTGTCGATGAACAGGCGCTGGCCGTAGGCGGTCGCCTCGGCGTTGCCGGCGAGCTGCTCGACGCTGCCGGTGTCGAGCTGCTGCAGCAATCCGGCCAGGCGCGCGCGGTTGGCTTCCAGGTCCGCCTGGACTTCCTTGTGCGACGTCCAGCCCAGTGCACCTTCGGAAGCACCAAATCCCGGGTACAGCACCAGGTAGATGAAGGCCGCGATGAACATCGCCGCGGACAGCAGCACCCACCACAGCGGCAGCTTGCGCAGGCCCTCGCGCAACACGCCATGCGCCCACACGTGTCCGGTGGTGCCATCGGGCAGGGTCGCGATGCGCACCCGCTGGCCCCAGATGTACAGGAAGAAGGTGAGGCCGAGGTTGAACACCACCAGGAACATGATCCACGCGGACCAGAAACCGTTCATTGCTCGCTATCCTCGTCCTGCATCGGCAGTCTGGCCATTTGATCGAACTTGCGCTTGTGCTGGGGCAGCCACAGCCATGCCCAGATGCCGAGGAAGCCCAGCATCAGGATCACGGTAATGACCCCCGCGAGCTGTCCCCAGAATGGCTGCAGGTTCATGGTGCCCCCTTGGCGCCTGCGGGCGCTTCGGCCTGGGGCACGTTGTCGATGCCCAGGCCCTGCAGGTAGGCGATGATGGCTTCCATCTCGGTGTGCCCGGCCACCGCCTTGCGCGCGCCGGCGATGTCCTCGTCGGTGTAGGGGTCGCCGAGCATGCGCAGCACGCGCATTTTCGTCTGCACCTCGTCCGGATCCACCAGCGCCTTGCTGAGCCATGGATAGCCGGGCATGTTCGATTCGGGCACCACGGCGCGGGGGTCCTTGAGGTGCACGCGCTGCCACTCGTCGCTGTACTTGCCGCCGACGCGGGCAAGATCCGGCCCGGTGCGCTTGGAGCCCCATTGGTGCGGGCGGTCGTAGACCGATTCGCTGGCCGTGGAGTAGGGCCCATAGCGTTCCGACTCGGCGCGCAGGGCGCGGATCATCTGCGTGTGGCACAGGTAGCAGCCTTCGCGCACATAGATGTCCTTGCCTGCCAGGCGCAGTGGCGAGTACGGCTGCACGCCCAGGGCGGGTTTCACCGCATGGGCCTCCATGAAGATCGGCGTGATTTCGGCCAGGCCGCCGATGGACACCATGATCAGGGTCAGGATGCCGAGCAGGCCGGCATTCTTCTCGATCGCCTCGAAGTACTTGTAGCCTCTGTAACCGCGTGCCATGCCAGTCTCCTCAAGCCATCGCCGGTCGCGGAGCCGGGCTCTGGTGCGCTGTGGGTTCGGGGATCGGCACCGGGATCGGCGAAATCAGGTGCTTGCGCGCATCCGCGGCGGTGTGCCAAAGGTTCCAGGCCATCACCGCCATGCCGCCGACCACCAGCAAGCCGCCGAGGAGACGGATCACATACCAGGGGTGGGTCGCGATCAGGCCATCGATGAAGGCGTAGGTGAGCGATCCGTCCGGGTTGGTGGCGCGCCACATGAGGCCCTGCATGACCCCCGCGATCCACATGGCGAGCACATAGAGCAGCAGCCCGATCGTGTGCATCCAGAAGTGCAGCTCCATGCCCTTGTGCGAATGCATCGGCCGGCCCAGCGCGCGCGGCGCCATGGCATAGAGCGAACCGATCGTGATCATGGCGACCCAGCCGATCGAGCCCGAATGCACGTGCGCCACGGTCCAGTCGGTGTAGTGGGAAAGCGCGTTGACCGTCTTGACGGCCATCAGTGAGCCTTCGAAGGTCGAGGCGGCGTAGAACACCAGCGAGATGACCATGAACTTGGCCGCCGGATCGGACTTGAGGCGGTGCCAGGAGCCATTGAAGGTGAGCAGGCCGTTCGCAGCCGACCCCCAGCTGGGCATCAGCAGCACCAGCGAGAAGGCCATGCCGACCGACTGCACCCAGTCCGGCAGCGCCGTGTACATGAGGTGGTGCGAGCCCGCCCACATGTAGATCGAGATCAGGGCCCAGAAGTTGACGATCGAGAAGCGGTAGCTCCAGAGCGGCTGCTTGGCCTGGCGCGGCACGAAGTAGTACATCATGCCGAGGAAGCCGGCGGTGAGGAAGAAGGCCACGGCATTGTGGCCGTACCACCACTGCACCATGGCATCGACCGCGCCCGAGTACACGGGGTAGGACTTGGTCAGGCTGACCGGTATGGCGATGTTGTTGATGATGTGCAGCAGGCCCACGGCGATGATGAAGGCGCCGTAGTACCAGTTGGCGACATAGATGTGCCGGATGCGCCGGCGTGCCAGCGTGCTGAAGAACACGACACCGATCGAAACCCACACCACCGCGATGAGGATGTCGATGAACCACTCGGGTTCGGCGTACTCCTTGCTTTGGGTGATGCCGAATGGCATCGTCGCCATGGCCAGCACGCAGGCGAGCTGCCAGCCCCAGAAGGTGAAGTTGGCCAGGCGCGGGTGGGCCAGGCGGGTGTGCCCGGTACGCTGCACCACGTAGTAGCAGGTGCCGATGAGGGCGCTGCCACCGAAGGCGAAGATGACGCCGAAGGTATGATTGGGGCGCAGCCGGCTGAAGGTCAGCCAGGGAATGTCGAAATTGAGCGCGGGCCAGGCCAGTTCGGCCGCGACGTAGACGCCGATGGTCATGCCGACGATGCCCCAGACGGCTGCAGCGAGCAGGAACAGGCGGACGACGTGGTCGTTGTAGGTTTCGGTGGTTGGCATGACGGCCCCCGCGGAAGACCGCCTATTTTGACGCGAAAATGCGTCGGTCGTGTTGATGCGGGTCAGGACAAATTGTCGCAGGCCCGGTTTCTGGGGCTGTGTGCGCTGCGGCAATGGGTCGCAGCGTGCGGCGGCAGCGGGCGTCGCAATCCTGCGCACCCGCGCTGGCAAGGGGGGAAGGTGATGAGCAAGCAAGCCACCGGCATACGCGAAGACGAGCTCGCACGGATGTGCGCGCGCTGGCCCGGGGTCACGCATGCCTTGAAATGGGAGGTGGAGCTGGTCTTTTCGGTCGCCAACCGGAACTTCGTCATCTTCAGCACGCTCGGCCCGGACCGTGGCCGCCTGTCCTTCCGTGCCGATCCGCGGCACTACGGCGAGCTCAGCGGCATGCCCGGCCTGGCGCCGGCACCGTTCGCGGCCAGCCCGTTCTGGCTGCGGGTGGTCGAGCCCGAGCGCTTCACGACCGAGGAATTGGCCGCACATGTGCGCCGATCCTACGAGATCGTGCGGGCCAGCCTGTCACCCAGACTGCAGGCGGAACTGGCCGATTGATCCCGCGTTCCGCGCGCGTCGCGGGCATCGACCGTCGGCGCGCCTTTGGGCACCATGCGAACTGCGCGCCGGGCCTGTCAGCGACCGGCGCATTCGCATCCCTTTCCTTGCACACGGAAATCCACGCATGGCAGGCCAGGCCAACTCGATCCGCACCATCTTCTATGCGCTGGGTGCCAACTTTGCGATCTTCCTCGCCAAGGGCGCCGCGGCCCTGGCCACCGGTTCCGGCGCGATGCTCGCCGAGGCGGTGCATTCCCTTGCCGACTGCGGCAACCAGGGTCTGCTGCTGCTCGGCATCCGGGATGCCAAGGCGCCACCCTCGCCGGACTATCCGCTCGGGCATGGCAAGGCGATCTATTTCTGGTCGTTCCTGGTCGCCGTGATCCTGTTCTCGGTCGGCGGCGCCTTCTCGATCTACGAAGGCATCCGCAAGCTGTCCGCGCCCGAACCGCTGCGGTGGGCATGGATCGCCGTCGCCGTGCTTGGCTTTGGCATCCTCGCCGAGAGCTTCTCGATGTGGGGCTGTCTGCGCGAAGTGAACAAGGTGCGTCATGGACGCAGCCTTTGGCGCTGGTTCCGCGAGAGCCGCCAGAGCGAACTGATCGTGATCTTCGGCGAGGATCTGGCCGCCCTGCTGGGCCTGGTGCTGGCGCTGCTGGCGGTGCTACTGACCATGCTTACCGGCAACCCGGTATTCGATGCGCTGGGCACGCTTGCGATCGGTGCGCTGCTGGTGCTGATCGCCGTGTTCATCGCCATCGAGGTGAAGGCGCTGCTGATCGGCCAGGGCGTGGAACCCACGCGCAAGGCGGCGATGCTCGCCTTCCTGGAAGCGCGCCCGGAGATCGCCCGCGTGTTCAACCTGCTTACCTTGCAACTCGGCAACGACGTGATGGTGGCGGTGAAGGCCGAGATGAGCCGCGACCTGTCCACGCGCGGCGTGGTGGATGGCATCAACGCGGTGGAGCGCGAACTCAAGGCGACCTTTCCGGAAGTGCGCTGGTCCTTCTTCGAACCGGACGTGGCCGATTGAGGTGCAGGGCCGGCGTGACGATCGCCGGCCCTGGCGGGGCCGCGCGCCTGTGCGCCGCTGCGCGCAGGGCGCGTGGGCGGTACGGGCTCCGTTGCCGCTACACCACCGGCGGGCCGCGCGCGGCCAATGCTTCCTTGCGCAGGGCCCGCGCCAGGGTGGCCTCGCGGCGCGCGATGTAGAGGCTGGCGCCGATGACGATGGCGGCGCCGAGCGCAGTGTAGGCATCGGGCACCTCGCCGAAGGCGAGCCACGCCAGCACCGCCACGATCACCAGCTGCAGGTAGCTGAATGGCGCCAGCGACGAGGCTTCGGCCAGGCGCAGGGCGTGCGTCCAGGTGTACTGGCCGGCAGTGCCGAGCACCCCGATGACCACCAGCCACGGCCACAGATGGGCGAGCGGCCACTCCCACACCAGCAACGCCGCGGGCAGCGACAGCGGCACCCACAGCCAGGTCGTCAGCAGCACGATGGTATCGACCGGATCGCTACGCGACAGGAACTTGATGCTGATCGTCACCGCGCCGGCAAAGGCCGCACCGAGCAGGGCGATCAGGCTGGCCGCCGCGAAGGCGTCGCTGCCCGGGCGCACGATCACCAGGACGCCGATGAAGCCGGCAATCACCGCGCTCCAGCGGCGCATGCGCACGACCTCGCCGAGGAACAGCACGGCGCCGATGGTGACGAACAGCGGCGAGGAGTAGGACAGGGCAATTGCCTGCGCCAGCGGCAGGTGCGCGATCGACCAGAAGGCCGCCAGCATCGACAGCGTACCGATGCCGCAGCGCAGGACATAGAAGCCGAGCCGGTGCGTATGCAACAGCGCGGTGCCGCCACGCAGCAACAGGGGTGCCGCCGCCAGCGCCCCGAACAGGCTGCGGAAGAAGGCGATCTGGAACGGATGCATCTCGTGTGATGCATGGCGGATGAGGATCGCCATCAGCCCGAACAGGCAGGCGCTGGCGACCATCATCAGCACGGCGCGCAGGGGCAGCGCCAAGGGCGCTGCCGCGCCTGGAACAACGGCAGGATTCACGTGAAGACACGGGCGGAAGGGGCGGCGCGCATCCTAGCACCAAGGCGGGTTCGTCAAGCTCCCCGATTGCCTTCCACGCCGTGGATATCCCCATCTGCGGCGCGCCGGCCTTCAGTCGGCCGCTGCGGGCAAGGCCGGGTCAGCGGCCGGCCCGGACACGCACGCATGCACTGCTGCTGCACGAGGCGTGGAGTGGCGCCCTGCGATCAGCTTCCGCGCGCTTCCATGGTGCGTTCGATGGTCTTGAGGAAGCGGTTGATTCCGCCGCTGGCCGCGACCGCTTCGGGATACTGGCGGCGCGTGGCCTCCAGGTCGCCACGCGTGACGACCGGGATCAGCGACGGGCCGCCGGCGGCGGCCGCCAGCGCCCGTTGCACCACCGCCAGGTGGTCGGCGTCGGTGATGACGATGTCGAACGCCTGCGCGGCGAGGCTGGCATCCAGCGCTGCGCCGTCGGCGGCCACGCTGACCTGATGGCCGGCCTTCTCCAGGCTGCGCTGCAGGCCTGCCCGGTCCAGTCCCTTCGCTTCGGCGCTGGCGGCCGTGCCGAACAGCAGGATCCGCGCCGGATGGCGCGTGATCCAGGCCTGGTAGCGCAAGGCGCTGCCCATGCGATACATGACTTCGCCACAGGCGCCCGCCGGGCTGGACCACGCTGCGCAGGTGCCGGCCAGGAGCGTGGCGAGGAGTGCATTGGACAGGGTATTCATGGGGACCTCCGCGTGGATGATGCTCCGGCGCCGGGCGGCCCGAAGCCCGTGGAACCACCGTGGCAGCGCGGCTGCCGCGGCATCAGAACTCGCGCACCAGGCGCATCTCGAAGGCATGACGGAAGTTGATGACCGATTCGCCCCAGACCATCTGGTGCCATGCCGCCGACAGCGTGTAGGGCGCGTTGAAGTGGTAGTCCAGGCCAAGCCCCGCCTCGGCGAAGTTGTGCTTGGCGAGCTGGTCGTGGTGGTACCAGTAGGCGTTGGTGCGTCCTGCCGTCAGCGGACCGAGTTCGGCCAGCGCATAGCCCTGGCCCTTCTTGCCCATGGTGAAGCCGCGCAGCGTCAGGTGTTCGTTGACGAAGTAGCCGAGTTCCAGCTCGAGCCGGTGATGATTGAGACGCGTGTCGAGCACCTTTTCGGTGTAGAAGTAGCTGTAACGCGCCCGGTAATAGAGGTTGCTGAAGTCGAACTGGTGCGCAAGCTCGAGCGAGGGCTCCAGTTTCCAGATCCGCTGGCCGGCCGCGGCATTGGAAAAGAACACGTAATCGTGGCTCGGATACCACAGCGTCAGCGAAGGCGTCAGCAGGTAATTGCCATGCACCGTCGTATGCCAGGCCAGCCCGAGGTTCCAGTCCTGCCAGGTGCCGTGATAGTGGCCGTCGTCCTGGAAGTTCGATTCGGGGTGCGGTGGATCGAGCGGCGGTACGTTGCGGCATTGCGGGGGCGTGGTGGTCGGGCAGTGCGGTGAGCCGTGAAACACGTTGGAGACGTAGGGAATGCCGGCGGAAACCGACCAGGCGTCGCTCAGGAAGTAGATGAAATCCAGATGCAGGCTGCGCATGGTGCCCTCGCCGACGTCCAGCACCGTGCTGTCATTGGTGCGCAGGCCGTTGACATAGGTCTGCTGGTAGCCGATCGAGAACGAACCGTGGCCCTTGCGCGACGGATGCAGCGCCTGCTCGGCGGTTTGCGGACCCGGCCCGGCCTGCGCCGCGGCCGCTGCGCAGGCCAGCATGGTGGACATGGCGAGCATGATCCTCGCGCTGCGAGGGCTCGCCCGGCGGCGTATTGCGGCAACGTGCCCCATCGTTCCCTTCCCTCATGTGAACCGACCGTGGTCGCCACCGCGAGCATGCTTGCCGGGCCGGCGCCCCCTGCTTCCTCATTCGTCACTGCTGATTACAGGTTCCGCCGTGATCGCAAAGAACACCGGATTCGACCAGGCGTCGGGCGGTGTTTCCAGATCGAGCGACATGATACGCCGCTCGGGGTGGGGGTTGACAAGACGCGGATTGCTGATTTCCTGCAGGCGCATCATGCCGATCTGGCGCTGGAAATCGGCGCGTATCCAGCCGATCGGCGTGGGCGGTTCGCGACGCCCCAGGCCGGGCACCTCCACGCGTGTCCGGATCGGTACCCGTGCGCGACTGCCGTCGGCGTAATGCAGGCGCAGCCAGGCGTAGTCGCGAACCTCATTGGCGGGCGTTGCGAGCGGCGCGATCAGCAGCACATGCAAGGCAGCGATCGGCCGATCCGGCACGGCAATGCCGGCGATGCGGTCGAAACCCGGCGCGCCGTGGCGGCGCAGTTCGATGGCCCCGCGCAGGTCGTAGTCGACGCCGTCGATGCGGGCGAGTCCGAAACGCAGCCCGACATGACCTGGCAACGCGCCGGAGACGATGTCTGCGCCGAAGTCCGAGGGCCGGTTGTAGAACGCGGTGAGGTCGATCTGCAGCGGCGTGGCCGCCGGGTCGCGCGGTGGGATCGGCACCCCCTGGACCTGGCGGGCCGGGCTGAAGGCGGGCGGCGGTGAGATCGGCGGGGGTGGTCCCGGATCGCGCCGGCGCAGCGCCGTGCGCTCGGCGGGCGCGGGCAGTGCGAGCACCTTGCGCGCATCGCCAGCGAGCAGGCGCGCCTGCTCGCGCAGTTCGCCGAGCGCGCGCGCATCGGCCGCGACCGGCCAGACCAGCCAGGGGCGCGCTCCGCCGATGAGCAGGCCATCGTCCGGCGAAAAGGCGAGCTGCATGGGCAGCAGGTAGGGACCGCCGCTCGATTGCAGGGCGGGGCCGACGGGTGTCAGGGTCGCCGCGTCGTAGAGCTGTACGTCGCGGCCGCGGCCGTGGGCGACCAGGCGACCGTCGTGGCTGGTGGCGAATACCGCCGTGTTCTCCGTGTGCTGCAGCGCTGCCGATGCCACCTCGCCGGTCGCCCCGGCATCCAGCAGATCGTGCTCACGCGTGGCAAGCAGCGGGCGCGCGCCGACCGCCGCCAGGCCGACGGGAAAGACGCCGGCCACGTGGCGGCGCTCGCCGATGGCGCCGGAGCGTGGATTCCATGCGATCAGGTCGGCCGCATCGGCGACCTGGTCGTCGGCATCGCGCATCATCAGCCAGACGGATTCCGCTTGCGGCACGAACGCGGCCCAGGCGACCGGGCGGTCGCGGTCGTTGACCAGGCGGCCGATGGGCGCGAGCCGCGCATCGAACACGTCGATTGCGCCATCGGCCGGACCGGTGGTGAGCAGGCGCTGGCCCGCGGCATCGAGCGTGAACTGGCGCAAGGGCCCGCGCACGCTCGCCTCGCCCAGGCGGCGGCCGGAGCGCAGGTCGATCGCTTCAATGTCGATGCGGAAGCCGTCTGCCGCGTTGCGGCCGAAGCCCAGGTACACCCGTTCGCCGCCGCCATCCAGGCTGAGGTGCATGGGGTTGGCGCGCAGCGGCAGCGGCGCGATGCGCTCATGCAGCCCTTGCGTATCGAGGACGAACAACGTCGGCCCCGCGCTGGCCACCAGGGTGCGGCCCGCGTCGGTCAGCTCGGCGAACATCGGGGGCTGCGGCAGCCGCCGCCACGGCGTCAGCGGCGCGCCGCGGGTATCGACCACCCTTACATGGTCCCACTGCACGTCCGGCAGGTGCTGGCCGTCGAAATGCAGGTTGCCCGCCAGTTGCCCGTCGGGGTTCGCCGCGGCGGCAAGGAACGGCGGCGCAGCCACGCGCCACAGGCGCACCTCGCCGCGCGTGTCGGCGCTGGCGAGAAGGCGCGCGCCCAGGGCGCTGCCCAGGGCGTTGGTGCCGCCGGGCGCGCCATAGCCCGGCGCGGCGACCAGCCGGTTCGCTTCCAGCGGGTTCGGTCCGGGCTCGGGCAGGCGCCATAGCGCGCTGTGGCCAAGGCCGGCGACGCTCAGCAGGCGTTCGCGGCGGCTGATGGAAACTTCGTGCGGCTCGAAATCATTGTGCATCTGCCCGGCGTGCAGCGGGTCGCCACTGGCGACGTCGAAGGCGAATGCGGCGCCGTCCCAGCGCACCGCCGCAAGCCAGGCATCGTCTTCACTGAAGGCCAGCCAGGTCACCTCGCGCCCGGCGGGCGTCGGCAGCTGGCGCACCGCACGCGTGGCGGGATCCACGAGGTACACGCGGCCACGCGCGTCGCCGATGGCCAGCCACCTGCCGTCGCGGCTTTCGACCCAGGCGGTCGGGGCGGCGAGGATGCCGTCGATGGCGCGCGCGGGCGCCGTGGTGCGGGGATCGCGCAGGGTCAGGAAGCCGCGCGTCGCCTCTTCCTTCTCGGCAAGATAGCTGCCGCCCGTGCCGAGCAGGCCCGACCATACGTTGGAGCGCGGCCGGTCGAGCAAGGGTCCGATCGGCTGCCAGGGTTGAGCCTGCCACAACTGCACCTGGTCGCGTGCGTTGCGCAACAGGGCGTGACGGGCGTCGGCGCTGTAGAGGGCTTCCACCGGGTCGGCAAACGCGTCCGGCAGCGGCACCAGCGAGGCGCGCTCGAGGTCGACCAGCAGGCTGTCATTCCAGGACGGACTGGCGAGATAGTCGAACCAGTCGAGGCTGACGCGCAGTCGCGTTGCGTCGACGAACGCAAGGTGCCGGGGCAGGCGTGCCGTGCCGTCCGAAGTGGGCATGGCGGCAACATCCACGCGGCCGCGTTCGGTCAGGGTCGCCGTGTCATACCAGCGCACGCTGAAGTCGCTCAGTCCCAGCGCAAGCAGGCGCCCATCGGCGCTGAGCGCAGTCGCCAGCGGCGTGGCGTCAGCCACCACCATGCGATCGATCAGGGCCACGCCCTGGCTCAGGATCATGCCGATTTCGCGCCGCTCCAGATCCGTGCGGCCGACGTGACCGGCTTGCTCGAGTTCGGCCACGTTGTCGAGCAGCGGCGACAGCGCCTCGAAGCCGCGCCCATCCTGCATCAGGCGCAGGGCGGCACTCCGCCGCCCGGCCTGCAGGCGTTCGCGTGCCTGCGCCGCGCTGACGCTGGCAAGCTGCGCGTTGCTGGCCGCACGCCGGGCATTGTCCTCGGCGCGGCGCCATTGCTGGGTGGTGGCGAGCAGGCCGGCGACCAGCGCAAGCACGGCCAGTGCGATCGATCCGGCCAGGCGCGGCTCGCGCAGCGCCCAGCGGCCGGCCCGCGCGAGTGGGCCGAGCGGGCGCGCCTGCACCGGCCGACCCTCGCCGAAGCGAGCCAGATCGTCGGCGAGCGTGCGGGCGTCCGCATAGCGCCGGGCCGGATCGCGTTCGAGGCAGCGCAGGATGATGGCTTCGAGGTCGAGCGGCAGGCGCGGGCAGCGCCCGCGCGGCCGGCGCACCTGGCCGGCGCGCAGCAGGGCCAGCGTCGACTGGGCGCTGTCGCCGCGGAACGGCGGCGTACCGGTGACCAGGTCGTAGAGGATCGCGCCCAGACCCCAGATGTCGGTGGCCGGCGTCAGCGGCGCGGCGCCGACGGCGGCCTGCTCGGGCGCCATGTAGCTCGGTGTGCCGGCGATCTCGGTCGCATCCAGTGCCCGCAGCGGGTCGAACTGCCGCGCCAGGCCGAAGTCGCTGACATGCGGCGTGCCGGCTTCATCGAGCAGGATGTTGCCGGGCTTGAGGTCCAGGTGCAGCACATTGAGGCTGTGCGCATAGGCCACCGCCTCGGCGACGATGCGCATCAAGGCGGCCGCGCGGCGCGGTGCGAAGGCCCCGTCGGTGCGCAGCGCCTCGGCCAGGCTGCGCCCGCGCACCAGGCGCATGCTGAAGTAGTGCAGGTCCTCGGCGGTACCGATCTCGTGCACGGTGACGATGTTGGGATGCTGCATGCGCGCTGCGTGGCGCGCCTCGTCCAGGAAGCGTGCGATGAATGCGCGCGAGGCCCAGGGACCGGCGGCCAGCAGCTTGATGGCCACCTCGCGCTCGAGCCCGGCCTGGCGTGCGCGGTACACCACGCCCATGCCGCCCTCGCCGATGCGCTCGAGCAGCTCGTAGCTGCCGAACTGGCGCTGCAGCGGGTCATCGAGATCGAGTTCCAGTGCATCGACCGGCAGCAGGGCGAGCGGTGCGCTGACATCCCGGCCCAGCGCGGTGCCGGACAGGCCGCCGAAGGCGAGTTCGGCCAGGGCGGCATGCGCGAGGCGGGCGTCGTGGT